>NZ_JACBXG010000001.1:0-764738 GCF_020295325.1 Pseudomonas sp. Y24-6
AGGAGCTGCCGAAGGCTGCGATCTTTTGATCTTGATCTTAAGCCGCCGCGCCAAAAAAAGATCAAAAGATCGCAGCCTTCGGCAGCTCCTACAGGCGTTCTACACCTACACCACCTATATGCAGCAGTACCTTTGGCAGCAGTCCATTCACCGCAACTCCGCCCGCCCATCACCCTCCTTTATCCACCATGACTTCCCCCCAAACCCGGCGCATGTTGATCCCTCAACCGGAGGGATTCGCCATGCTCAACGCACTCAAACAGATCAACTCAACCTCAGCCTTCAACCGCTGGGCCGGCTTCGAAGTCACCTACGCCCAAAGCGGTGAAGCCGAACTTACCCTGGTTTTTCGCGAAACCGACATGGCGCAGTACGCCGGCTTCCTGCATGCCGGCCTGATCGCCGCGTTGCTCGACACCGCCTGCGGTTTTGCCGCCGGGACGGTCGCCGGCAACGTGCTGGCGTCGCATTTTTCAGTCAACTGCCTGGCACCCGCTGTCGGTGAAGTGTTCATCGCCAAGGGGCAGGTGGTGAAGGCCGGGAAGAAGCAGGTGTTCGCCCGCGCCGAGTTGTTCGCGCAAACCGGTGACGAGTTAAAACTGGTGGCGACCGGCGACGCGATTCTGGTGCCGGTCGACAGTCGCTAAGGGTCTAGGCTGTCTTGAATCGATTCGAGAACAGTCGGAGGTCCTCATGCAGCTCGAAGGTTCATGCCATTGCGGCGCGGTGTCGTTCAGCCTCACCAGCGCTCATCCCTACCCTTACCAGCGTTGCTACTGCTCGATCTGCCGCAAGACCCAGGGCGGCGGCGGTTATGCGATCAACCTCAGTGGCGACGCCCGCAGCCTGAAGGTGCGCGGGCGCAAGCACATCGCGATCTACCATGCGCGGCTCAAGGACGAGGGTGATAAACGCGCCCATAACAGCACCGCCGAGCGGCATTTCCGTTCTGTTTGCGGGACTGGGTTGTGGCTGTTCAGCCCGCAATGGCCGGAGTTGATTCATCCGTTTGCCTCGGCCATCGACACCGCGCTGCCGGTGCCACCGGAGCACACGCATTTGATGCTGGGTTCGAAAGCGTCGTGGGTGGAGGTTGAGGTGAAACCCAAGGACCAGCAGTTCGAGGTCTACCCCGAGGAGTCCATTGCCGATTGGCATATACGCCTCGGTCTGGAAAAGTAGTCACAGTCTCTGTGGTGAAGCGGTTCTACTGCCTTGCGGATGACGTTTTTTGCAGGAGCACGGCTTGCCCGCGATGGCGATTTAGCGGGCGTCATCAGGGGAAAGCCACGTTCATACGGGGGTTATGCGGCGGTTGGGATGCCGCTGTGGAAACGGAATTCCACGTCCGGTGATTCGATCAGCTCCTGCTCGGCCGCACGCACCCGCTCGATCACCTGGGCAACATCTTTCGCATCCCCATACTGGTAAGCCAGTTTCAAATAACCCTGGAAATGCCGGGCCTCGCTTTTGAGCAGGCCGAAATAGAACTTGCCCAATTCTTCGTCCAGATGTGGCACCAGGGCTTCAAAACGCTCACAACTGCGGGCTTCGATGAACGCGCCGACCACCAGGGTATCCACCAGTTTTACCGGCTCATGGCTACGCACCACCTTGCGCAGGCCCGAGGCGTAACGCCCGGCCGACAGTTGGCGCAGCTCGATCTTGCGCTTCTTCATCAAGCGCATGACCTGTTCATGGTGCACCAGCTCTTCCCGGGCCAGGCGCGACATGAGGTTGATCAGGTCGACGTGGGAGTGATACTTGGCGATCAGGCTCAACGCCGTGCTGGCCGCCTTGAATTCGCAGTTCTTGTGGTCGATCAGCAGGGTTTCCTGATCCGCCAGCGCGGCTTGAACCCAGCCGTCGGGTGTGCGGCAGCCGAGGAACTCGTGAATTTCGGGAAGGATCATGGGGCTCACGCAAAGAAAGGTACAAAACGAAGGGCGCCGATTATACCGGCCTGCCGCCAGACCACCAGTCGCTTACCGTTGATATGCATCAAGTCCCGGATGCGTGGCCAGCAACTATAGTTGTCCCACGCAG
Organism: Pseudomonas sp. Y24-6; assembly: GCF_020295325.1. NCBI lineage: Bacteria > Pseudomonadati > Pseudomonadota > Gammaproteobacteria > Pseudomonadales > Pseudomonadaceae > Pseudomonas > Pseudomonas sp. Y24-6. The sequence continues at coordinate 2,047 of NZ_JACBXG010000001.1, forward strand.
CATTTTTCCATCTCCCGGAGAACCCGATCATGCAAGCCATCCGCAGCATCCTGGTGGTCATCGAGCCCGAACACTCGGAAAGCCTCGCGCTCAAACGCGCAAAACTGATTGCCGGCGTGACCCAGGCGCATCTGCATCTGCTGGTATGCGACCGCAAGCACGACCATGGCGGCATGCTCGGCGTGCTCAAGGCGGCGCTGTTGGCGGATGGCTACAGCGTCACCACCGAGCAGGCGTGGAATGAAAGCCTGCATGAAACCATCATCGATGTGCAGCAGGCTGAAGGTTGCGGCCTGGTGATCAAGCAGCACTTCCCCGACAGCCCGCTGAAAAAAGCCCTGCTCACGCCGGCGGACTGGAAACTGTTGCGGCACTGCCCGTGCCCGGTGCTGCTGGTGAAAACTGCCCAACCGTGGAAGGACGGGGTGGTTCTGGCGGCCATCGATGTCGGCAATACCGACCTGGAGCACCGGCACCTGCACAACATCATCATCGATCATGGCTACGACATCGCCAGCCTGGCCAAGGCCCGCCTGCACGTGATCAGCGCCCATCCGTCGCCGATGCTGTCGTCGGCCGACCCCACCTTCCAACTCAGCGAAACCATAGAAGCGCGATATCGCGAACAATGCCGGGCGTTCCAGGCCGAGTTCGACATCGACGATCAGCACTTGCACATCGAGGAAGGGCCGGCTGACGTGCTGATTCCGTTCATGGCGCACAAGCTGCGTGCAGTGGTGACAGTGATTGGCACCGTGGCGCGGTCCGGGTTGTCGGGGGCGTTGATCGGCAATACCGCAGAGGTGGTGCTGGATGCGGTGGAGAGTGATGTGCTGGTGCTCAAGCCGCAGGAGATCGAGGATCATCTGGAAGAGGTGGTGGCGCGGCATTAAAGCAAAAGCAAGATCAAAAGATCGCAGCCTTCGGCAGCTCCTACGCGCCTGTGGGCGCTGCGATCTTTTGACTTTAAGTCAGCCGCCGAAGGCGTCTTTCAGAAAGCCAGGGGCGATATAGCGCTGGTAGTGCGCCTCCGACAGCAAAAAGAACTCCCGATCAATCGCATCGCGCAGCTCCGGCAGGTTCCAGTCGCGAAATTCCGGCATCAGCACCATGCCGTAGGCCTCGAGGTTGTTGATCACCCGCGCCCCCCGGGCAATCAGCTGATAGGCCCAGCAATATTCCGACTGATGCGGCACGAAGCGAATCTTGCGCTGTTCCAGCTGCAGCCGCAGGCGCTGGGGGTCGAAAATCTCCAGCTTGCTGGCCATGACCTGGGACAACAGCTGCTCCAGACGCAGCCACACCGCGCGCTTCTCCTCCTCGTTGTAACCATTCCAGTTGATCACTTCGTGATGGAAACGCTTGCAGCCACGGCACACCAGGTCACCGTAAACAGTGGAGCAGAGGCCGACGCAAGGGGTCTTGATGGTCTGATTGGGCATAGGTAAGGAGAACACGGGAGAGCAGGACAGGTCGGCATGTTAGCCCTTTGTCTAACATTGATCACCCCTCAATCTTGAGGGGCGGAGGGTCTATTGGACTTTGGCACCGGCCGCGTTGCGCGCCTACGTGTGCGAAGCTGCGTTGCGGGATTTGCCAAGGGAACAGTCATTAGCGGCATCCCGCGCCTTGCCTCGCACACGCAGGCGCACAACGCGACTCGCCACCAAAGTCCAATAGGCCCTCACTTACCTTTAATTTTTTTTTGCCGTAGAATCAGCCAGCCTTTTAAGGCGCCAATGTCCGTTAGAAGCTGTTTTCAAAGCGTCACGAGCACAGTCGTTCCTTCAGAGCGGTGTTGGCGAAGGGTTTTTCCAGCGGGGAAAAGCCCAACGCCAACCCTCATCAGCTCCCCGTTCTGCAGGCGTAAAACTTTGAAAGCAGCTTCTGTAAGGAATTGTCGGTAATTCTGGCTAAGCGGCCCACAACGCCGCGCAGCGCATGAGTACGGCAATTTCGGGATGAGCGTCCCGGACACCCATTTGGGACCACTGATGAGGGTAATAACTGTGCTTGAAGCCTACCGCAAACATATCGAAGAGCGTGCAGCACTGGGTATCGTTCCCCAGCCGCTCAACGCCGAACAAACTGCAGGCCTGGTCGAGCTGCTGAAGAATCCCCCGGCTGGCGAAGAAGCTTTCCTCGTTGACCTGATCACCAATCGCATTCCGCCAGGCGTGGACGAAGCAGCCTATGTAAAGGCCGGTTTCCTGTCTGCCCTCGCCAAAGGCGAAGCAACTTCCCCCCTGATCGACAAGAAGCGCGCTGTTGAACTGCTCGGCACCATGCAGGGCGGCTACAACATCGTGACCCTGGTTGACCTGCTCGACAGCGCCGAACTGGCCCCTGTTGCAGCCGCTCAGCTCAAGCACACCCTGCTGATGTTCGATGCGTTCCACGATGTCGCTGAAAAAGCCCGCAACGGTAACGAACACGCCAAAAGCGTGATCCAGTCCTGGGCTGACGGCGAGTGGTTCAGCAACCGTCCGACCCTGGCCGACAAGATCAGCCTGCGCGTGTTCAAGGTCACCGGCGAAACCAACACCGACGACCTGTCCCCTGCTCCAGACGCCTGGTCCCGCCCGGACATCCCGCTGCACGCCCTGGCCATGCTGAAAATGGCTCGCGAAGGCATCGTGCCGGACGAGCAAGGCAAGACCGGCCCGATGAAGCAGATCGAAGAAATGCGCGGTCAAGGCTTCCCTATCGCCTACGTCGGTGACGTGGTCGGTACCGGTTCGTCGCGTAAATCCGCCACCAACTCGGTGCTGTGGTTCTTCGGCGACGACGTGCCTTACGTCCCGAACAAACGTGCTGGCGGTTTCTGCTTCGGCAGCAAGATCGCTCCGATCTTCTACAACACCATGGAAGATGCCGGCGCCCTGCCGATCGAATTCGACGTCACCAACATGCACATGGGCGACGTGATCGACCTGTACCCGCATGCTGGCAAAGTCTGCAAACACGGCACTGACGAAGTCCTGACCACCTTCGAAATGAAGACTCCGGTACTGTTGGACGAAGTTCGCGCCGGCGGCCGTATCCCGCTGATCATCGGTCGCGGCCTGACCGACAAGGCCCGTGCCGAACTGGGCCTGGGTCCAACCGACCTGTTCAAGCTGCCAGAAGCCCCTGTCGATACCGGCAAAGGCTTCACCCTGGCACAGAAAATGGTCGGCAAGGCCTGCGGCCTGCCAGAAGGCAAAGGCGTTCGTCCTGGTACCTACTGCGAACCGAAGATGACCACCGTCGGTTCCCAGGACACCACCGGTCCAATGACCCGTGACGAACTCAAAGACCTGGCGTGCCTGGGCTTCTCGACCGATCTGGTGATGCAGTCCTTCTGCCACACCGCGGCCTATCCAAAGCCGATCGACGTGACCACCCACCACACCCTGCCAGACTTCATCATGACCCGCGGCGGCGTTTCCCTGCGTCCGGGCGACGGCATCATCCACAGCTGGCTGAACCGCATGCTGCTGCCGGACACCGTCGGTACCGGTGGTGACTCGCACACCCGTTTCCCAATGGGCATTTCGTTCCCGGCCGGTTCCGGCCTGGTAGCGTTCGCCGCAGCCACTGGCGTCATGCCACTGGACATGCCGGAATCGATCCTGGTGCGTTTCAAGGGCAAAATGCAACCGGGCGTCACCCTGCGTGACCTGGTTCACGCCATTCCTTACTTCGCGATCCAGGCTGGCCTGCTGACCGTTGAAAAGAAAGGCAAGAAGAACGCCTTCTCCGGCCGCATCCTGGAAATCGAAGGCCTGGACGACCTGAGCATCGAGCAGGCTTTCGAGCTGTCCGACGCCTCGGCCGAACGTTCGGCTGCCGGTTGCACCATCAAGCTGTCGAAAGAGTCGATCACCGAGTACCTGAACTCCAACATCACCCTGCTGCGCTGGATGATCGGCGAAGGCTACGGCGATGCGCGTACCCTGGAACGTCGTGCCCAAGCGATGGAAGCCTGGGTTGCCAACCCTGAGCTGATGGTTGCCGATGCGGACGCCGAATACGCTGAAATCATCGAAATCGACCTGGCCGACATCAAGGAGCCTGTGCTCTGCGCGCCGAACGATCCGGACGACGCCCGCCTGCTGTCCAGTGTTGCTGGTGAGAAGATCGACGAAGTGTTCATCGGTTCGTGCATGACCAACATTGGCCACTTCCGCGCTGCGGGCAAGTTGCTGGAGCAGGTCAAGGGTCAGCTGCCAACCCGTCTGTGGCTGTCGCCGCCGACCAAGATGGACGCTCACCAACTGACCGAGGAAGGCTACTACGGTATCTACGGCAAGGCTGGCGCACGCATGGAAATGCCGGGCTGCTCGCTGTGCATGGGTAACCAGGCACGTGTAGAGCCGAATTCGACCGTCGTGTCGACTTCGACCCGTAACTTCCCGAACCGTCTGGGTGACGGCGCGAACGTCTACCTGGCTTCGGCTGAACTGGCGTCGGTGGCTTCCATCCTGGGTCGCCTGCCGACCGTCGAGGAGTACATGGAATACGCTGGCAAGATCGACAGCATGGCGGCTGATGTCTACCGCTACCTGTCCTTCGACCAGATCGCCGAGTTCCGTGAAGCTGCAGCGAACGCCAACATCCCGGTCGTTCAAGCCTAAGGTTACAACGCAATAAAAAACGCCGCCCATCGTGAGATGAGCGGCGTTTTTTTATGCCTTCTGGCACACCGCGTTATCGTTCATCGCTGGCAAGCCAGTCTCCCACAGGATCTACGCTGAACCTGTGGGAGCCTGGCTTGCCAGCGATAGCGGACTCAACGCAACACAAAAACCATCAGGCAGAAAGCGAATAAATCAGCGCCGATATCGCCACCAGCCCCACCGCCGTCACGAACACGTTCGAAGCCTGCCCGCGATAACGCGCCATGGCCGGTACCTTGCGAATCGCGTACATCGGCATCAGGAACAGAATCGCCGCAATGATCGGTCCGCCCAGGGTTTCAATCATCCCCAGGATGCTCGGGTTCAATGTCGCCACAATCCAGCAGACCACCAGCATGAAGGCTGCCGTCATGCGGTCCAGGGTCTTGGCCGCCGGACGCTTGCCGCTCTTGACGATCAGCCCCTTGAGCCCTTCACTGGCGCCGATGTAGTGCCCCAGGAACGACTTGGAAATGGCCACGAAGGCAATCAGTGGCGCCGCAAAGGCAATGGTCGGGTTGCTGAAATGGTTGGCCAGGTACGACAGAATCGACAGGTTCTGCGCCTTGGCTTCCGCCAGTTGCGCCGGTGACAGTGTCAGCACGCAGCTGAACACGAAGAACAGCACCATCACCACCATCAAAGCGTGGGCGCGGGACAGGATCTGCGAGCTGCGCTCTTCGGCATGTTCACCGTAGCGACGCTTCTGATCCACCGCGAAGGCCGAGATGATCGGCGAGTGGTTGAATGAGAACACCATCACCGGAATCGCCAGCCACAGCGTATGCAGTAACGCCGAAGGCGCCGGCACTGTGGTGGCAGTAGCGAGGATGCCACCGTTCCAGTGGGGAATCAGGAACACCGCCAGGAACAGCAGCGCAACAATGAACGGATAGACCATCAGGCTCATGGCCTTGACGATCACCTGTTCGCCGCAACGCACCACCGCTAGCAGCCCCAGAATCAGCACCAGCGACAATACCGCGCGCGGTGGCGGCATGATGTGCAGTTGATGCTCAAGGAAACTGCCCACAGTGTTGGTCAGTGCCACGCTGTAGATCAGCAGGATCGGAAAGATCGCGAAGAAGTACAGCAAGGTGATCAGCGCGCCGGCCTTGATGCCGAAATGTTCTTCAACCACTTCGGTAATGTCGGCCCCTTCGCGCCCGGACAATACGAACCGGGTCAGGCCACGGTGCGCGTAGAAGGTCATGGGGAACGCCAACAGCGCCAGAATCAGCAGCGGCCAGAAACCGCCCAGCCCCGCGTTGATCGGCAGGAACAGCGTGCCGGCGCCGATGGCCGTGCCAAACAGCCCCAACATCCAGGTGGTGTCATGGCGATTCCAGCCTTCGAGGCTGGTGGGTTTCGTCGCTACATAGCGTTCGTCGACGCTATTGGCCTGATCATTCATCCGGTCGGATCTCCGCATTCCGGTCACTTGCCACTCGGTCAGGACGCGTCGGAAAAAACCGACAGACATGCTCCGGCCGAAACAGGGGCGCGATTCTCCGCGATAACTGAGCAGAAGCAAAGACTTAGCTGAGGAATGGTTGTGCCTGGCAGATCGTCGACTTGTCGTTATCAGCACAAAAACTGTCGTTATCAGCTGAATGATCTGTCGCTTTCAGGTATGCCGCCCGATGAAAATTACGACCGTTCGAAGGCGTGCTATCCTCCGGTCAATGACCGTGGACCGCCTGGGTGTTTTGCCGTTGACCTTGGGGAAAACCATGCACCCGTGCCCGAAATGCAATGGCCAGGCTGATCAATAGCAGTGCCAGCAACACGCCGGGAAATGCACGGGTTCCCCATTGGCCGAGTAACACACCACCCAGCAGTCCACCGCCGGCAATAGCGCTGTTCCAGACCACTACGTTCATGGAGAGCGCAACGTCAGAGCCCTTGCCTGCGGCGTCGGCAAGTGCCGTTTGCAGCAAGGTGGCCGCGCCTCCAAAGGTCAGCCCCCAAATGAAGACTCCCACGTAAATGGCCGCGGCGGAGCTTGAGAACACGCCGAGGAAAATCGACACCGCTGCGAATGCTGCAAGGCTGGCCAGCACGGTTGTTCGCAGGTGCCGGTCAACCAGTCGACCCGTGAGCCAGATGCTGGCCAGCGCAGCGACACCAAATGTGAGCAGGACCAAATCGACGTTGCTGTTCAGCCCAGCCTTGGAAACGAAGGGTGCGACATAGGTGTAAAGAATGTTGTGGGCCAGCATCCAGGTGAAGACAACCGCCAATACCGAGCGCACGCCTGGGGTGAAAAACACCTGCCGTAAGGGCATGCGCTGTGAGGAAGATTGACCTGGGTAATCCGGCACTTTGATCAGCACCCAAACGATCAATATCAGGGTCATGCCGGACATCAATCCAAAGGCCAGGCGCCAGCCCATGAATCCACCCAACCAGGTTCCCATCGGTACACCCAGCGACAACGCGATGGGCGTACCCACCATCGCCACCGCCAATGCGCGCCCCTGCAAATGAGGAGCGACCATGCGCCGTGCATAGCCCGCGATGAGGCTCCAGGCCAGCCCGGCTGAAACCCCGGCGAAAAACCGTGCAATCAGCGTCAACCAGTAATCGGAAGACAGCGCCGTGAGGGAGTTGAATACCAGGAAGCCGACAATGGTCACCAACAGTACCGTTCTGCGGCGCCAGCTTTGCGTGGCGATGGTCAGCGGGATCGCCGCCAGCAACGACCCCAATGCATAGACAGTCACCATCTGTCCGGCCAGAGACGCAGAGACACCCAGGCCACTGCCAATTTCGGGCAGCAAGCCCGCTGGCAAGGTCTCGGTGACAATGCAAATGAAACCCGTCATGGCCAGTGCAAGTAATGCCCCAAGCGGAAGCTTTTCGCTGTGTCGCTCATTTATAGTCATTTGCCACCTCACATATATACCGATCGGTACACTATGGAGGTGGCCCGCCACCTAGTCAACGACTTATATATCGATTAGTATTTAAGTCATCGAGAGGAGGTTCACATGGCACAGATGGGACGTCCGCGCACCTTTGACCGTGGCGTGGCGATTACTCAGGCGCTGCATTTGTTCTGGGAGCACGGCTATGACGCAACGTCACTCAGCCTGCTCAAGGCCAATATCGGCGGCGGCATCACCGCACCCAGCTTCTACGCTGCATTCGGCTCAAAGCAGGCGCTGTTCAATGAAGTGATGGAACATTATCTGAACACCCACGGCCGGGTGACCGATAGCCTGTTCGATACCACGCTCCCCCCGAGGGAGTCGATCGAACTCACGCTGCGGCGCTCAGCGAAAATGCAGTGTGAACCCGACCACCCCAAAGGGTGCCTGGTGGCGCTGGGCCTTTTGAGTGCCTGCACGGATGAGAGCAAAATCATATCTCAACCACTCGCGCAGGCACGTGCCACCAACCGGGCCGGCATCGTGGCTTGTATCGAACGAGCTGTTGCGGCCGGGGAGCTGGCGGCGACTGTGGCGCCCGATGCATTGGCCACCGTGTTCGACAGCTTTCTGTTGGGAATTTCGGTACTTGCCCGGGACGGTGTCCCCCTCGAACAGATAGATCGTGCGGTGACGCAAATCATGACGTTGTGGGATGCGTCGGGTATCGGTCGTCCGGTCATGGGTTCAGGCCATCCGTAAACAGGGAGAGGTCGCACGGTAGATAGCCGGTGTGCCGCCGACCTTGCTTCTTGCGTGAACCCGTCCAGAATCAAAGCACTACTGCGTAAATGACAACGATTGCCAAACTGTCAGGGAATCAGCATTTTTGACCCATTTGCGCTGTCCACCTAGTCGCCGATCACAGGAGTCGCGCAATGCCCGCAACCGTTCTGGTACTGGTCGAAACCATCAATGACTACCTGCCGATTCTTGAACACCAGGGCTTTCACCTGATTCTGGCACCGACGCCCAACGAACGGGCCGCCGCCATCAGCCGTCATGGTGACCGGATCGACGCAGTGCTGACCCGCGGGCCGCTTGGCTTGTACGCCGAAGAGATCAGCGCCCTGCCCGCCCTCAAGATCATCTGCGTGATCGGCGCCGGTTACGAACACGTCGACCTGCATGCCGCCGCCGACCGGGGCATCACTGTCACCAACGGTGCCGGGGTGAATGCGTCCTCGGTGGCCGACCATGCCATGGCAATGCTGCTGTCGCTGGTGCGCGACATTCCCCGCTGCGACGCCGCCGTGCGCCGGGGCGAGTGGCCGAAAATCATGCGCCCGTCGCTGGCGGGCAAACGCCTGGGTATCCTCGGCCTTGGTGCAGTCGGCATGGCCATCGCCAAGCGCGCGTCCAATGGCTTCGACATGACGATCTGCTACCACAACCGGCAGAACCGCAAGGATGTACCCTACGATTTTTGCTCCACTCCCACCGAGCTGGCCCGGGCCTCGGACTTTCTGATCGTCGCAACGCCCGGTGGGGTGGGTACCCGGCACCTGATCAACCGCCAAGTGCTCGATGCCCTGGGGCCCAGCGGTTTTATCGTCAACATCGCCAGGGCCAGCGTGGTCGTGACTGCCGACCTCATCAGCGCGCTTGAGCAACGCAGGATCGCTGGCGCGGCGCTGGACGTATTCGACGCCGAGCCCCGGGTCCCCGATGCACTCAAGTCCCTGGCCAACGTGATCCTCACCCCGCACGTCGCCGGACTGTCTCCCGAAGCGACCCAGGGAACCGTGGAGATGGTCGGGCGCAACCTGGTGGCATTCTTTTCCGGAGAACCGGTACTGACACCCGTCAACCTGCCCAGCGATCTGAGCAGTGCGGTGCTCTGAGATAATTCAAACAGGTGTATCAAAAACAATGATTGGCCGGCAACACGCTCACCTATAAGGGATGTTCGTGGTTGTGGGTGCCAGGAGTGCGCATTAGATTAGCCAATAGTTTCAGGCCTCCAGAATAAGCAGAAGGGATAAGCATGGCGCTTACTGACCAATCCACACCTATCCGCAGCGGCGAAGAACTCGATGCCAGCCTGATCGATCCTTACCTCAAGGCCCATATTCCCGGATTGACTGGCCTGCCCACCATCAGCCAGTTCCCCGGGGGCGCCTCCAACCTCACTTACCTGCTGGAATACCCCGGGCAGGAGTTCGTCCTGCGCCGCCCCCCGTTCGGTCACAAGGCCAAGTCTGCCCACGACATGGGGCGCGAGTTTCGCATCCTCAATCAACTGCGCGACGGTTTTCCCTATTGCCCCAAGGCTTACGTGCACTGCACTGACGAATCGGTGATAGGCGCCGAGTTCTATGTGATGGAGCGGGTCAAAGGCATTATCCTGCGCTCCGAGCTGCCTGCGGAGCTGGGACTGGATTCAGCCAGGACCGAATCCCTGTGCAAGAGCTTCATCGACAAGTTGGTCGAGCTGCACAGGGTCGACTACCAGGCCTGTGGCCTGGGCGACCTGGGCAAACCCGAAGGCTATGTGGCGCGGCAGATTCGCGGCTGGAGCGATCGTTATGAGAAGGCCCTGACCCCGGATGCACCCAAGTGGGAAGCGGTGAAGGCCTGGCTCAATGACAAGATGCCCGCCGATCACCCTACCTCAAGCATCGTGCACAACGACTACCGCTTCGACAATGTGATTCTCGACCCCGGCAATCCGATGCAGATCATCGGCGTGCTCGATTGGGAGCTCACCACCCTCGGCGACCCACTGATGGACCTGGGCAACACCCTGGCCTACTGGATAGAAGCCAACGACCCGCCGCCGGTACAACTGATGCGCCGCCAGCCGAGCCATGCTCCCGGCATGCTCACTCGCCGTGAATTCGTCGACTACTATGCCGAACGTGCCGGCCTGCAGATCGACAACTTCGATTTCTACTACACCTACGGCCTGTTTCGCCTGGCCGGCATCGTGCAGCAGATCTACTACCGCTTCTTCCATGGCCAGACCCAGGACAAACGCTTCGCGCAGTTCATTCACATGAACAAACTGCTGGAGCAGATGAGCCTGCAGGTCATTGCCAAATCCAGCCTCTGAATCCGCCCTGGCCCAATAACAAGACTCTTCATTAAGGGAATTCCATGTCCAAGACTCAGTTGTTCGACCTCGATGGCAAAATCGCCTTCGTTTCCGGCGCCAGCCGCGGCATTGGTGAAGCCATTGCCAAACTCCTGGCCCAGCAAGGCGCCCATGTGATTGTTTCGAGCCGCAAACTCGAAGGCTGCCAGCACGTTGCCGACGCCATCATCGCTGCAGGTGGCAAAGCCACGGCGATCGCCTGTCATATTGGCGAAATGGAACAGATCAGCCAGGTCTTCGCCGGCATCAAGGAACAGTTCGGCCGTCTCGATATCCTGGTCAACAACGCCGCGACCAACCCGCAGTTCTGCAACGTGCTGGACACCGACCTCGGGGCGTTCCAGAAAACCGTGGACGTGAACATCCGCGGCTACTTCTTCATGTCCGTGGAAGCCGGCAAGCTGATGCGCGAGAACGGCGGTGGCAGCATCATCAACGTGGCATCGATCAACGGTATTTCCCCGGGTGTGTTCCAGGGCATCTACTCGGTGACCAAAGCTGCCGTGATCAACATGACCAAGGTATTTGCCAAGGAATGCGCGCAGTTCGGCATCCGTTGCAACGCCCTGCTGCCAGGGCTGACGGACACCAAGTTTGCTTCGGCACTGGTGAAAAACGATGCGATCCTCAAGACCGCACTGCAGCAGATCCCGCTCAAGCGCGTAGCAGACCCCAGTGAAATGGCCGGGGCGGTGCTTTATCTGGCGAGCGACGCGTCCAGCTACACCACGGGTGTGTCGCTGAATGTGGATGGCGGGTTCCTCTCCTGAGTAGACTTGACTTGACGCACACCCGGGCGTGATCTGACTTGACGCACACCTGGTCCTGAACTGACTTGACGCACACCCCGTAGGAGCTGCCGAAGGCTGCGATTTTTTGATCTTGATTTTGATTTGGATTAAAAAACCAACACCAAGATCAAAAGATCGCAGCCTGCGGCAGCTCCTACAGGGGGTATGCATTAAACCAATATCGATGGCAAAACCTATTGGGTGACGCACCGGGTCAGCTCGGTCACTCGCGTAACCTGCCCGTTCTCCCCACGTACGTCGCCCTGGACATCAGTGCTTTCGATCATTTCGCACGTACGTTCCAGAGGTGGTGGTGCCGGTGGGGGTGGCGGCGGAGGCGGACTGGCGCAGCCGCCAAGGATCACTGCACAAAGGGCAAGCGACAGCGGCGAAAAAACGCGTTTCCCAAGACTTTTCATAGGCTGACCTGCGGTAAGTTATCGACACTTTCGGCAACCTGACGACAACATCGCGAAGCCGCGCGCTGGTTACAGAAAATAATACCTTCGCATTTCTTATAGCCTAGCCTGCCGCCAACGCCAGTAAATGGCCGCTTTGGACTATAAAGGGCCCAATTGGCGCAAGTTGTTACTCTCGAGTTCATAACGCAACTCTTCGACCAGCGCGGCGACCGCATCAGGTGTTCGCAGATTGACGACACTCAACCCGCTCACCACCAGGTCGACCTGACCTGAAGTCGGGTGATAGAGCTTCACCGTGAGCGAATTGTCGCCGGTCAGGCTGCAGTCACAGGCCAGCGGAGGGAAGCTCTGCTCCAACTGCGTACGCAATTGCACGAGAGAAATCATAGGGATTCACCTTGGCACTGGCGCAAAATGGATCGATATGTCGATGTTTTCGCTATCAATGTTGCTGTTCCTTGAGATGTACCGTTGGGGCACCACAGGTTTTTCCAGCACCTGTGTCGCACCCTCCCAGACTACGAACAGGACGAGTCGCCAGACACATCCATTTGCACCCCATCACCTAGTGCATTTGCACCCCTAGCGCTGCCCCTTGGTGCGCCATTCACCCGAGAACAATCCCCGCTCCCGTGCCCAGACGATGGCCTCGCTGCGGCTGTGGACATTAAGCTTGGAATAGATGGTCGACACATGGTTACGCACCGTGTTGGGTGCCAGCTTCAATCGCGCCGCAATCTCCTTGTCGGCCAGGCCCTCACAGATCAACCCCAGCACATCGCGTTCGCGCGCCGTCAGCTCGGCTAATGACACGCTGGGCAGTTTCGGTGAATTGACGCTCTTCACGTTGGCGAGCTTTTCAATGAGCGTCCGGCTGAACCAGGATGCGTCCTTCATCACTTCCTCGATCGCCGCCACCAGTTCCAGCTCGGTGCGCTTGCGCTCGGTGATGTCCATCATCACCAGCAGGTAAGACGGATGGTCCTGGATATTCACCGTGTCGGCCGAGATGGCGCAGTCGAGCAGTTCAGCCGTTTTCTTGCGCATGCCGACGTCGATGCGGTCCAGCCTTGCGGTTTTTTCCAGGGCGGCGAACAGACGGGTCTGGGCCCCCTTGTCATGAATGAAACCAATGTCGGCAACCGTTTTGCCCAGCACTTCTTCACTCGGATAGGCAAAGGTGTCGAGGAACGCTTCGTTGACATCCATCACCACCTGATCGGCAGCCCCGCACACCAGGATCGGCACCGGCGACAGGCGAAACGCCTTGGCAAATCGCTCCTCGCTCTGGCGCAACGCAACTTCGGCCTTGTGCCGGGGCTCGATGTCGACAAAGGAAAACAGCATGCAGTCTTCCTCGTTGAACGCCAGCGGCTGACCAGCCACTATCACCTGCTTGCTGCCGCCCTCGGGCAATGACAGCTCGGCCTGCATTTGCGGAATGGTGGCGTGCTCGCGCAGGCGCTCGATGGCCAGTTCCCGGCGCTCGGCCCCTTCGAGAATGTCCAGCTCGTAGGTCGACGCACCGATCACCTGATCCCGGGTATAACCGGTCATTTCCAGGAAACCGGCATTGACCTTGATATAGCGCAGATCGCTCAGGCGACAGATCACCGCCGGCGCGGGGTTGGCGTTGAAGGTCCGTTCGAAGCGCTGTTCGGCGCTGGCCCATTCGGTGACATCGTCCATGATCAGCACCAGCGACTCGGGATCGCCGCGACTGTTGGTCAGGACCCGGCTGCGCACGTTGTGCACCCAGGTGCGCTCCTCATCATCGGTGGGGGTCACCTCCACCAACACGTCACTGAAGGTCTCGCCACGGCCCACGCGGCTGATCGGATAATTGTCGAACACTACCGGATGGTTGTTGCGATAACGCAGGGCGAAGCGCTTGGCGTATTCCTGGGCATTGGCACCCAGGTCACCCAGTTGCTCGACGCCATGCATGGACAGTGCAGCTTCGTTCGCCCAGATGATGGTCTGGTCTAGCTCCAGCAAAATAACCCCGTCGGACAGGCCAGCGATGATCTGCTGGAGATGGCGGCGATTGGTTTCGGTGGTCAGGACGTCCTGGCTCATTGGATCTCCACTGATATATCCGCACCAACCCGTGGTGCTCTGTGAAGATGTCGACCGCAGCCATTGGCGTAAGTGCGAATAAGTCTTGTAGCAGCTGTGTGAGCAAGGCTTGCTCCCACAGCCCTAGGCAGCGTCTACCGGGTCGCGCCTTCGACGACCAACTCGCGCAACGTATCCAGGAACAGCTTCAGCACCGGCGATTCATCGTCGGCGCGGTAGGTGGCGTAAAGCGGCACCTCGGGCAGAGCCGGGCTCAACCGACGGAACACCAGCCCGGCGGGCGCCAGCTGTTCGATCGAGGCTGGCAGCAAGGCCACCCCGAACCCTGCGCGGACCAGGCTGAGCAAGGTCTGTACCTCGATCACCTGCTGGCGGATCTGCGGGGTGAAGCCGGCCTTGATGCAACACTGGAAGAGAAAATCGGCAAACCTCGATTGCTTGAGTTCCAGTGCCACGAAAGGTTCTGCCGCGAGGTCGGCGGGCGCCAGCAGTTCGCGTTGCGCCAATGGATGGTCCACCGGCATGACCACCCGGATCGGCTCATAAATCAGCAGTTCGTTACGCAGGCCCGGATCGTCGTAGCCGACCCGAAACACGCAGGCGTCAATACGCTTTTCCTTCAAGGCCTTGACCTGAGCCGCCGGGGTCATCTCGTGCAACCGCCAGTTGACCTGCGGATAGCGCTCGCGAAACAGGTGCAGGGCCCGCGGCAGCACGCCGACCATCACCGAGCTGATCATGCCGATCTCCAGCTCGCCCAACTGGCCGCGACCGGTCTGGCGGGTCAGGTCCAGCGCGCGGTTCAGTTGTTCGAACACCAGGGGCGCCTGCTCCTTGAGCATCTGCCCCGCCGCCGTCAGTTCGACCCGATGGTGGCTGCGCTCGAACAGCGGCGTACCGAGTTCTTCCTCCAGCAGGCGGATCTGCTGGCTCAGTGGTGGCTGACAGATGTGCAACCGCGCCGCAGCCCGACCGAAATGCAGCTCTTCGGCCAAGGCCATGAAATACCGCAACAAGCGCAGGTCCATGGCGGCTTACCCAAGAGTCAGTGGTGTCGAGCGCTGACGCACGCCCGTCAGGCTGAACAGCGCGTTGGCAATGGCCGGGGCCACCGACGGGCTGCCCAGCTCACCGACGCCCCCTGGTTTGCCCGGTTCGCCGTCGAGCACCAGGATGTCTACCTGCGGCATGTCGGACATGCGCGGCACCCGGTAATCATGGAAGTTGCTCTGCACCACCTGGCCCTGCTTGATGTCCATGCGGTCGAAAAGCGCGTGACCAAGGCCCCACATCAGGCCGCCGTAGATCTGTTCCTCGACGCCGCCAGGCGACACGGCCAGACCGCAATCGACCACGCACGTGAGCTTCTCCACGCGAATCACTCCGTCCTTTCTGGCCACCCGCGCCACCACGGCGATATAGCTGGTGTAACCCTGATTGGTGGCAATCCCCAGGGCCGTGCCTTCCGGTAGCGGCTGACCCCAGCCCGCGCGCTCGGCGGCACTTTTGAGCACCGCGACATGACGCGGCCGCTCGTGCATGTGTGCCAGCCGGAAGGCCAGGGGATCCTCTGCCGCACCCCGCGCAAGCTCGTCCATGAAGCTTTCCACGGCGAACACGTTGGGGATGAAGCTCACCGAGCGATACCAGCCGCTCGGCACCTGGCTTTCGTGCTTGACCCAGACCAGGTCCAGGTTCGCCGGACGATACGCAAAGTCCCACGCGGTGAGCGCTTCGGTGGTGCTGTAGTCCATGCGGTCAGGCCGTTCAAAATAGCCCGGCTCCCACTGCTCCGGCGAGGCCGGCGACACGGCTTCAAGGCGCAAGGCCGTCAGGCGGCCCTGGGCGTCCAGTGCGCCTTTGGCCCTGTGCAACGTGGCCGGGTGCATGAACAGCGAGCGCATTTCATCTTCACGGCTGTTCATCAGCTTCACCGGGACCTTGGCCTGTTGCGCCAGGTACGCCACTTCGAACAGCCAGTACTTGGCCTCCCGTGCGCCGAAACTGCCACCGGAGACCATCTCATTGATGGTGACCTTGTCCTTGGCGATACGGCACACCACGTGCGCCGCCTCCAATGCCGAAGACGGTACCTGCACGCCGCCCCAATAGGTGATGGCGTGGTCCTTGACCTGGGCGGTGATGCAGATCGGTTCCAGAGGGTTCTGGACTTTGCAGGGCATGCGGTAATCAGCTTCCAGCAGCCGCGCCGCGCCCGGCCATTGAGCATCGACATCACCCGCCTGCATCGCCGTGACCCGCAGCGCGGTTTTATCAGCGAGTGCCGCCGCCTGGGCTGTGGCCAGCTGATCGCTGTCGAGCCCGGCGAGGGGCGACTCGCTCCATTGCACCACCAGTAGCGCCCGCCCCTGCTGCGCGGCCCAGTAAGTGTCGGCCAACACCGCGACACCTTCCTGATTGCCGCCGAGCACGTCGGGACGGCCCGGTACAGCGATCACCTTGCGCACACCCGGGACCTGTAATGCTGCAGTGCTGTCCACCTTCAAGACTTTCGCCCCCACCACCGGGGTGCGCAGGATCAGCGCCACCAACAGGTCGGGCAATTGCACATCGATGCTGTACTTGAAACGTCCGCAGACCTTCGCCGCCGCATCGCGTTTATGGCGCAATTTGCCGATGTACTTGAACTGCGCGGGGTCCTTGAGCTTGACGGCTGTGGGCGCCGGCAAGTGCGCGGCCACACTCGCCAGTTCGCCATAACCCAGGCTGCGCTGGCTGGTGCTGTGGACCACCCGGCCCTCCTCGGTGGTGCAGCTGTCAGGGCTGACCTGCCACTGCCTCGCCGCTGCCGCGATCAATAATGCTCGAGCGGTGGCACCCGCCATACGCAAGCGATCAAACTCCAGCGACACGCTGGTGCTGCCCCCGGTGGAATAGACTTTCCACACCGGGTGGATATAGGTTTCGAAGAAGGGGTTTTCCGGCGAGATGACCTGCACGGTCATCGGGTTGACGTCCAGCTCCTCCGCCACGCACGCGGCCAGTGCAGTGTGGGTGCCGGTGCCGGAATCGTGTTTGTGCACCACCAGTTTGACCGTGCCATCGGGCAATACCCGCACCCAGGCATTCGGCTCAAAGGCAGTGGCAGGTGCCGGCGCTTTCGGGTCGCTGGCGCTGATGCCGGCGGGCAGGTAGAAGGCAACCGCCATACCCGCAGCAACGGTGGCGCTGTGCTTGAGAAACTGCCGGCGCGGCAGTTCGATCCAGGTGCTCGTCATCACGCCTCCTTCGGCGCATTGGCTGCGCGCTTGATCGCCTTGTTGATGCGCCCGTACGTGCCGCAGCGGCATAGGTTGCCGGACATCGCATCGCGGATCGACTCATCCGTGACCGCCGCCCCGGTGATGAGCAGCGCCGCCGCCGACATGATCTGGCCGGATTGACAGTAGCCGCATTGCGGGACATCTTCGGCAACCCAGGCCAGCTGCAGCGGATGCTGCCCGGTGGGCGACAAGCCTTCGATGGTCGTGATGCTGTGCCCCGCCACCGCCGCCACCGGTAACTGGCAGGAACGCACTGCGACCCCGTCCAGGTGCACCGTGCAGGCACCGCACAGCCCCATGCCGCAGCCGAACTTGGTGCCGGTGAGTTTCAAGTGGTCACGCAACACCCATAACAAGGGCATGGAGGGCGCAGTCTCTACCAGCTCGTGTCGTTCGCCGTTTACCGTGAATTCGATCATTGTCAGGCTCCAAAAGAGCGGCCCGTCTTTGTGCGGGCCTGGTGATCGAATAGTGGTAACCCCAGGCCAATCGGGCCAGCGACGATTTCTGCCACCCTGTGTAAGTAGGACTAACAGCATGTACAAACGATACCCGTCGGTACAGTCCATGAGCGCATTCATCCAGGCTGCGCGCAGCGGCAGTTTTTCCAGCGCTGCGCGCAAGCTCGACTTGACCCACAGCGCCATCAGCCAGCAGATCCGTGCCCTGGAAGACTTCATCGGCCAGCCGCTGTTCGTGCGCGAAGGCGGTGGCAGCAACCTGACCGATGCCGGCCAGTTGTTCGCCAGCGTGCTCTCTGACGGCCTGGCACAAATCGACCGTGCGTTGTCCTCAGTGAAGAACCGCAGCGTGGCGCAGCGGCTGACGCTCGATGTCGACAGCGAGCTGGCGCAGAGCTGGCTCAACCCACGCTTGCCCGAGCTTCTGGATTTACTGCCCGGGCATGAAGTCGTGATGCTGTCGGTGCCACGCTCGGATCGCACTTCGTTCGAGCGGGTGGACCTGGCATTGCGTTATGGCTATGGCGACTGGGAGGACTGCGAGATGACGCAGATCTGCGGTGACCGGGTCATGGCGGTGGCCTCCCCCGGACTGCTTGAGCGGCACGCTATGCAGCTGCCGATGACGCCGGCGCAGGTGTTGCAATTGCCGTTGCTGGGCTACACGCGCCGGTCGTGGATTCCGTGGCTGGATGCCGCAGGATTAACCCCCACCGAGCCGGCCGCGCGGGTTATTTTCGATAATGCGGCGAACCTGATAGCAGCGGCTGAAGCGGGGGTCGGTGCGGGATTGGTGCGTGGGCTGCTGGCGGCGGATGCGTTGCGCGCGGGGCGCCTGGTTGAACTGAACACCGCGCAGATCCCGGCGCATTACAACTTGTATGCGGTGTGGCCGCCGGGGCAAGCCGAGCGCGTGGCGCCAGTGGTTGAGGTGATCAAGCAGCTGGCCTTGCGTACACAATCCTGACGCCATCGCTGGCAAGCCAGCTCCCACAGGGATCAAAGTGTTGACCCAGCCTTTCTGACAACACAAAAACCTGTGGGAGCTGGCTTGCCAGTTCCACAGGGATTAAATTGTTGACTCAGTCTTTTCTGGCAACACAAAAACCTGTGGGAGCTGGCTTGCCAGCGATGAGGCCCGCCCAGTCAATACGAAACCATATCGAACGCATATCACCCCCCCGCCCAATTAATATTGTACGAACCCTCCCCCCCTTCCAATACTCCTCCCCAAGCAGCCAGCGTCCCGAGCCGGATGCGACCAGGCGAGGGAATGCGCAGCCTGCTGCGCATAGAAATGGCCGATTGCCCGGACGTGGCTGCTAGCGAACCGCAAGGTTCCCTTTCCGCTATCAGGAGATCGACTTCAATGATCATCGATATCAGCTGCTATCCCACCGATCTGGTGGACCTCGCCTGGAGGCATGACGGTGACCCGTTCACCGGCGAGCGTCTGCTGGAGATGATGGATGGCCCGTACATGGTCAACGGCAAACCTCGCCGCATCGACAAAGCCTTCATCCAGCCCCCCCAGGGCAACACCATCTACACCTGGACCGACGGCGACCTGACAGGTCGCGAGTCCATCGACGCCTACATGGCCTACACCCTGAAAATGGTCCAGACCTACCCTGATCGTTTCATTGGCTGCTTTGTGTACAACCCGCGTTGCGGAGTGCAGAACGGCGTCGAAGCAATCGAACGCTACGTCAAGGAACACGGTTTCAAGATGGTGCAAATGCAGGCCAACATGCATGCCTATCGCCCGGACCGCGCCTTGGACTGGGTGCGTCCGGCCTTCGAGAAATGCGCCGAACTCGGCATCCCGGTCAAGCTGCACACCGGTGATGGCCCCTACAGCATCCCGTCGGAATGGGTGCCGATGATCAAGGAATTCCCCAACGTCGATTTCATCATGGCGCACTTCGGCGTGCAGACCGGTGGCGTCTACGTGTTCGAACCCATGCAATGGGCCATGGAACTGCCCAACGTCTACTGCGAATCAGGCTGGTGCCTGCAATCGCGGATCGTCGAATTCGCCAAGGTGCTGCCCACCCACAAAATCCTCTTCGGCACCGACACCCCCCCCAACGAGCCGGGCATGTGGCTGCGCCTGCTGGAAGTGCTGTGCCACGAGCCGCCGCAGGGCCTGAACCTCGACGAGGACACCCTCGAAGACTATCTGGGCAACAACACCGCACGGATGATCGGCCTCGAGCCGACTGCGCCGCCGCGTTCCGTGTCCGAAGCCGAGGCGCAACTCAAGCGCCCCGTCACCACCCCACTGGCCAGGAGCTGAATCGATGATCATCGACACCCATCTGCACCCCACCAACCTGGTCGACGAGGCCTGGCGCCACACGGGCGAACCCTTCACCGGTGAGCGCATGCTCAAGCTGATGGACGGCCCCTACATGATCAACGGCAAACCTCGCCGCATCGACATGGGTTTCATCCAGCCGCCACCGGGCAACACCGGCTATCGCGACGGTAACCGCCGGGGCCGCGAAGGCGTGCGCGACTACATGTCGTACATTGCCGAACTCTGTGTGAAATACCCCGATCGCTTCATCGGCAACTTCAACTTCAACCCGCGCTGGGGACCGGAGAACGGCGCCGCGGAGCTGGAATTCCACATCAAGGAATACGGCTTCAAGATGCTGAAATTGCACGCCAACATGCACGGCTATCGCCCCGATCGCGCACTGGACTGGCTGCGCCCGGCGATGAAGGTCTGCGCCAAGTACAACATCGTGGTGCTGATCCACACCGGCGACGGCCCGTACACCATCCCGACGATGTTCTACCCGATCATCCGCGAGTTCCCGATGGTGAACTTCATCATCGGTCACTTCGGCATCCAGACCGGCGGCAACTACTCGTTCGAAGCGTTCTGGATGGCGATGGACACGCCCAACGTGTACTGCGAATCCGGCTGGTGCTTCCAGTCGCGGATCGTCGAGTTCGCCAAGGACCTGCCGCGCAACAAGATCGTGTTCGGCACCGACTCGCCACCCAACGAACCGGGCATGTGGCTGCGGGAACTGGAGGTGTTGTGCTCGCCGGCGCCCCAAGGCCTGGGCATCGATGAGGATCATCTGGAGGACTACCTGGGCAACAACATCGCCCGGCTGTGCGGCATCGAACCGACGCCGCCACCCAAGGACCTGATCGAGGCGGACATCCGCCTGACTACCACTTATTTGTAGATCGGCATCACACAGAACCCTGTGGGAGCCAGCCTGCTGGCGATGGCGGCAGCACAGTCAAAATCATGTCGACTGGCCCACCGGTATCGCCAGCAGGCTAGCTCCCACAGGTTCTGCGCCAATCCACAACATTGCGGTACAGCGACTTTACAGGCGCGAAGATGAACCGGCATTCGATCGACCGGCGGGCCAACGGCTTGTCGATCAAACGTCGCCCTCAACCCTGCGCGCCTGCTTTTTTTCGAGGTGAAACCATGACCGTTTCGACGCTTGGCGATACCCAGGATTTCCACGTTTTCATCGACGCCTATCGCCGGTTGTTCCCGGACGACGTGCTGACCATTCACGACCCCCTGAGCGCCGACCAGGACGTCACCGCCCTGGTCGACGCCCTCGCCAGCCAGGGCCGCGATCCGCTGTTGATCTGCGAACAGGTCGGCAACCTCGGCGTGCCCGTAGCCACCAACCTGTTCGCCTCCCGCAACCGGATCGCAAAAATCTTCGGCGTCACCGCGGCGCAACTGCACGAGACGTTCCAGGCGCGCGCGAACCAGCCCATCGCACCGCGCTACGTTGAAACCGGCCCGGTGCTGGACGAAATTTTCGAAGGCGAGGCCGTGGACCTGGCCTTGTTGCCGATGCTCAAGCACTTCGACAGCGACCGCGGCCCCTACATCACCAACGCGATCATCATTGCCGAGGATCCGCTGACCGGCATCGCCAACATGAGCTATCACCGCTCCATGCGCCATGCCCGGCAGACCCTCGCCACCAGCCTGCACTCACGGGGTCACCTGTGGCGCATGCTGCAAACCGCCCGAGAACGCGGGGAAGAATTGCGCGTGGCCATGGTCGTCGGCGCCCATCCGCTGTTCATGCTCGCCGCCGCTGCGCGGTTACCTTTCGGCAGTGATGAGCGGGCAGTCGCCGGCGGCCTGTTCGGCGCCCCGCTGGAGCTGGTCAAGACCCCACGCTACGGTATCGGCGTGCCGGCGTTCGCCGAATTCGTGCTCGAAGGTGCGATCGACCCGACGGCCTATGCCGAAGAAGGTCCGTTTGGCGAGTTCAGCGGTTATTCCTCGGACCGTTCGACCAACAACGTGCTGCGCGTCGACACCCTGATGCGCCGCAAGGATGCCTGGCTGGTGGACGTGGTCGGCGGGCGTTATGCCGAACACCTGACCCTGGCGCGGCTGCCCCGGGAAGCGGAAATGAGCGAAAAGCTCAAGGCGCGCTTTCCCGCCGTCACCGCCGTGCACTACCCCAACTCCGGTACGCATTTTCATTGCTACGTGGCCCTGGACCAGAGCCGCGACGGCGAAGCGCGGCAGATCATGCTGGCGCTGCTGGGCTGGGACCCTTACCTGAAATCGGTGATCGCGGTGGACAGCGACATCGACATCAATGACGACAGCCAGGTGCTCTGGGCCTTGGCCACGCACTTCCAGCCGCATCAGGACATCTTCGTCATCGACGGCTTGCCCGGCAGCCCCCTGGACCCTTCGTCCTCGGTCAACGGCACCACCTCGCGCATGGGCCTGGACGCCACCCGCGGCGCAGGGTTTGACGGCATCAAGGCACAGCTCGACCAAGCCGTCCTGGAGCGCGCGCGCAGCCTGCTGCAGGGTTATCGGTCATGAATCGCCAGCGCCTGGTGGTCGGTATCAGCGGCGCGTCCGGGTTTATCTACGGCGTGCGCCTCCTGGAGTTGCTGGCCAGGCTCGACATCGAAACGCACCTGGTCATCAGCCGGGCCGCATTGCTGACCATGGCCCATGAAACCGACTACAAACTGGCGGACGTGATCGCCCTGGCCAGTCACTACCACCGCGCAGACAACGTCGCGGCGGGCATCGCCAGTGGCTCGTTTCGTTGCCTGGGCATGGTGGTGGCGCCCTGTTCCATGCGCACCCTGGCGGAAATCGCCACCGGCACCTCCGCAGGCCTGATAGGCCGCGCGGCCGATGTGACCTTGAAGGAGCGCCGCACTCTGGTGCTGATGGCCCGGGAAACGCCGTTGACCCTGGCGCACCTGCGCAACATGACCGCCGTCACCGAAATGGGCGGGATCATCGCCCCGCCCGTCCCGGCCTTTTACGCCCGTCCGCAAAGCCTTGCGCAAATGGTCGATCACAGCCTGGGTCGGGTCCTCGACCTGTTCGGCCTGGACGCCGGCACCGCGTTGCGCTGGGGTGAATCAGACCTTCATTCATTGAAAAACAAAACCTGTGGGAGCGAGCCTGCTCGCGATGAGGCCGCAACAGCCAGCATCGGTATCGACTGATCCAGCGCCATCGCGAGCAGGCTCGCTTGCACACTGCAGTACCCCGACCCATTGGTTCCAAAGGAGCATCACATGAACAGCCCATTCAACGCCCCGACCCCGAACCGCAAGATCCCGGTGACCATTCTCACCGGCTTTCTTGGCGCCGGTAAAACCACCCTGCTGAACTACATCCTCAAGGAAAACCACGGACGCAAAATTGCCGTGATCGAGAACGAATTCGGTGAGGTCGGGATAGACGGCGACCTGGTCCTCAGTTCCGAGACCGAGGAAATCTACGAGATGGTCAACGGGTGCGTGTGCTGCACCGCCGAGGTCCGCGAAGACCTGGTGCGCATCGTTCGCGAACTGGTGGCGCGCCCCGTACGCCTCGACCACATCCTGATCGAAACCAGCGGCCTGGCCGACCCGTACCCGGTGGCACAGAGCTTTTTCATCAACGATCCCATCGCCGATGAAGTGGAACTGGATGCGATCGTGACCATGGTCGACGCCAAGCACATCGCCCAGCATCTGGAAGACCTGCAACTCGATGGCGTCGACAACCAGGCTGTGGACCAGATCGTCTGCGCCGACCGGATCGTGATCAACAAAGTCGACTTGGTGAGCAGCGCCGAGTTGCACGCACTGAGCGAAAAAATCCGTGGCTTGAACGCGACGGCGGACCTGGTGACCTCCAGCTACGCCGAAATCGACCTGACGAAAATCCTCGGCATCGGCGCCTTCGAGTCCACGCAAAAACTCATGGAAATCGGCGCCGAACATGACCATCACGCCCACGAACATCATCACGAACCGGATCACGCCCACGACCCCAGCGTCTCGTCGGTAGGCATTGCCGTGGACGGCGCGGTGAACCTTGGCGCGTTCCACCGCTGGATCAGTGAATTGCGCACCGCTCAGGCCGACAACCTGTACCGCATGAAAGGCGTACTGGCGGTGCAGGACCAGGACCAGCGCTACGTACTGCAAGGCGTCCACAGCCTGGTGGAGTTTCGCGCATCAACCTTGTGGGGCACCGAACCGCGCTCCAGCAAGATCGTGTTCATCGGCCGCGACCTGGACCGCGCGGCGCTGAACCAGGGCTTTGCCGCCTGCCTGGCAGGCTGAAACAGCGGCATCGGAGCCGGTGGATGGCGGCTCCGGGCATACGGATGCCTGACACCTGTGGTAGCCCACAGGTATCAGGCATCAGCACGAATACCCCTCTCTACAGCATAAAAACAGCAAGAGGTGATTCCCATGTCGTCAGCCACTCCCCCTTCAACCATCCACCCGGTCGACCAGGTTCTACCTGTGCGCCAAATGCTCACCCTCGGCCTGCAACACATGGCCGTCTCGTACATAGGCGCCATCGCCGTGCCGTTGATTGTCGCCAGCGCCTTGAAAATGTCCCAGGCCGATACCGTGGTGTTGATCAGCACCACGTTGTTCTGCTCGGGCATCGCCACGCTGTTGCAAACCGTGGGCTTCTGGAAATTCGGCGTACGCCTGCCGATTCTGCAGGGCGTGGCCTTCAGCAGCGTCGGCCCGGTGATCGCCATTGGCAGCAACCCGGAGGTGGGGTTTGCCGGGGTTTGCGGAGCGGTGATCGGCGCAGGGATTTTTACCATGCTGGTCGCGCCCTTCATCGGCCGATTGCGGCGCTATTTCCCGCCGGTGGTCACCGGCTGCATCGTCACCGTGATCGGCCTGCAGCTGTTCCCGATTGCCTACGAGTGGGTCGGTGGCGGGCGTCACGCCAGCGATTTCGGCGCGCCGGCGTACCTGGCTGTCGCCGCCGTGGTGCTGTTGACCATCCTGCTGGTCAACCGCTACGGCAGCCCGATGCTGCGCAACATGGCAGTGCTGGTGGGCATGCTGGTGGGTGCGGGGCTGGCCTACGGGCTGGGCATGGGCAGCTTCAGCAGCGTCGGCGATTCGCCCTGGCTCACAGTGCCCTACCCGTTCTACTTCGGCCTGCCGACCTTCAGCCTGATCCCGATCGCGACCATGGTGGTGGTGATGATTGTGCAGATGGTCGAGTCCATGGGGCTGTTCGTCGCGATTGGCGACATCGTCGACAAACCCGTGGAAGAAAAGCAGGTCATCAACGGGCTGCGCGCCAACGGCCTGGCGAGCACCATTGCCGGCATGTTCGCCGCCTTTCCGTTCATTGCCTTCATGGAGAACGTCGGCCTGGTGATTCTCACCGGCGTGCGCAGTCGCTGGGTAGTGGCGATCAGCGGATTGCTCATGTGCACCGTGGCCCTGGTGCCCAAGGCCGGGGCAATCATCGCCTCAATGCCGACCGCAGCCCTGGGCGGTGCCGGGATCGCAATGTTTGGCGTGGTCGCGGCCGCCGGCATCCAGACCCTGGCCAAGGTCGACTACGAGCGTAATCGCTACAACGTGCTGATCGTCGGTTTCACCATCGCCGCCGCCCTGGTGCCGGTGCTGGCCCCGGCGCTGTTCAAGCAATTGCCCGAGTGGAGCCAGCCGTTCCTGCACAGCAGCGTGGTGATCGCCTGCCTGGTGTCAGTACTGCTTAACGCCGCCCTCAATGGCGTCAGCGCGCCAGACAACGCCGCCAGCAAACCCGCCTCCCATAGCCTTTGACCGGAGAAGCCCATGACTCAACTTCAAAACATCCTGATCAAAAACCCGCTGGAGGTGATGACCGGCCTGCGCGGCGAACGCGCCCGGGCCGGCAGCGTCGACATCCGCGTGGTCAACGGGCGCATCGCCGAAATGGCCGCCGGACTGCAGGCGCAACCCGGGGAGCGGGTGATCGATGCCCGTCATTGCCTGGTGTATCCAGGCTGGATCAACACCCACCATCACCTGTTCCAGAACCTGCTCAAAGCCGTGCCCGAGGGGTTGAACCAGGACCTGCAAGGCTGGCTCGCCAGCGTGCCCTACCCGCGCCTCAACCGCTTCACCCCGCAGCTGTCGCGCATTGCCGCGCGGCTGGGCATGGCCGAGTTGCTGCTGTCGGGGGTGACGACCTGCGCCGACCACCACTACCTGTACCACGCCCACGGCACGACCGAGACCGGTGACCTGCTGTTCGACACGGCGGACGAATTCGGCTTGCGCTTCGTGCTGTGCCGAGGGGGTGCCCTGGAGTCGGCAAGTGCACACCCCGGCTTTTCAAAAACCGCGCTGCAGCCGGAGTCGCTGGACCAAATGGTCGGCGACATCGAGCGCTTGAAATCGCGCTACCACCAGGACATTCCGGACGCCATGCGCCGGGTCGTGGTGGCGCCGACCACGCCCACTTTCTCGCTGCCGCCCACCCTGCTGCGGGAACTGGCTCATACGGCTCGTGGCCTTGGCCTGCGCCTGCACACGCACCTGTCGGAGACGCAGAACTACGTCAATTTCTGCCGCGAGAAATACAATTGTCTGCCGGTTGAATTCGTTGCTGAGCACGAGTGGCTCGGCCCGGATGTCTGGTTCGCCCACGCGGTGCACCTGCAACCTGGCGAAATCCGCATGCTCGCGCAGACGGGCACCGGTGTTTCCCACTGCCCGGTGAGCAACGCCCGACTGGGTAGCGGTATCGCGCCAGTGCCACAGATGGCCGAGGCCGGCGTGCCGATATCACTGGGCGTGGATGGGGTGGCGTCGAACGAGTCCGGAAGCATGGTCGGTGAAGCGCATACCGCCTGGCTGATTCACCGGGCGGAACAAGGCGCGGGCGCCACCACCGCCGAAGACGTGATTCACTGGGGCACTGCCGGCGGCGCTCAGGTATTGGGCCTCGGCGCAGTGGGCACACTGGAGATCGGACAGGCAGCGGACCTGGTGATCTACGGCCTGGATCACCCGCGCTTTTTCGGCTTCCACGATCTGGCGGTAGCACCGGTGGTCGCGGGCGAACCGATCACCGTGCGCTACAGCCTGGTGGGTGGCCGGGTGGTGGTCGATGACGGCGTGATCCCGGGGCTCGACCTGGAGCGCATGCGCGCCGAAGCCTGGGAAGGCGTGCAGCAACTGATGCTCGTCGAGGACTAGCCCCGCCAGGAGCTGCCGCAGGCTGCCATCTCTTGATCTTGCGCCGCTTTCGACGCAGCCAAGAAGATCGCAGCCTGCGGCAGCTCCTGCGGGGACCTCATCATTCAAGCCGCCAGTTGCCCCCCTGCAATCGCCGCCGAAGCCGCCAGCATTGCCCGCAACAACACCGCACACCCAGCCGCCAGGTCATCCGGCGCCGCGTTTTCGATCTCGTTGTGGCTGATACCGCCTTCGCACGGCACGAAGATCATCCCCGCCGGCCCCAGTTCGGCGAGGAAGATCGCGTCATGCCCCGCGCCACTGACGATGTCCATGTGCGACAGACCCAGCCCTTGCGCCGCATTGCGCACCGCGTCGACACAGCCTTGCTCGAAATACAGCGGCGGAAAATCCGCCGTGGGCGTCAGTTCGTAGCTCAGGCCATGTTGCTCGCAGGTAGCTTCGATCACTTGGCGAACTTCGGCAATCATCGAATCCAGGCGAGCCGGTTCCAGGTGCCGGAAGTCCAGGGTCATGCGCACTTCGCCGGGAATGACATTGCGCGAGCCTGGATAGGCTTGCAGGCAGCCGACCGTACCGCAGGCGTGAGGTTGATGACCCAGGGCGGCACGATTGACCGCTCCCACGATAATGGAGGCGCCGACCAGGGCGTCCTTGCGCAAGTGCATTGGCGTCGGGCCGGCATGGGCTTCGACTCCGCGCAGCTTCAGGTCGAACCACTTCTGCCCGAGAGCCCCCATAACCACGCCGATCGTCTTGCGCTCATCCTCAAGAATCGGGCCTTGCTCGATGTGCGCTTCAAAATAGGCACCGACCGCGTGGCCACTGACCTTGCGAGTGCCGGCATAGCCGATGGCATTGAGTGCTTCGCCCACGGTGACGCCGTCGGCATCGACTTTGGCCAGGGTTTCCTCCAGCGTGAATTTTTCCGCGAAGACCCCCGAGCCCATCATGCACGGCGCAAAACGCGAGCCCTCTTCGTTGGTCCAGACCACAACCTCCAGCGGGGCCTCGGTTTCCACGCCCAGATCGTTGAGCGTGCGCAGCACCTCAACGCCGGCCAGCACACCAAAGCAGCCATCGAACTTGCCACCGGTGGGCTGGGTGTCGATGTGGCTGCCGGTCATTACCGGAGGCAGGTCCGGATTGCGCCCGGGACGGCGGGCGAAAATATTGCCGACCGCGTCGATGCTGACGGTGCAGCCCGCCTCTTCGCACCACCTGACAAAGATATCCCGAGCCTGGCGATCAAGGTCAGTCAGGGCCAGGCGACAGACACCGCCTTTGACCGTGGCGCCAAGCTCGGCCAGTTCCATGAGCGACTGCCACAGGCGATCGCGGTTGATGTGCTGATGGGTGGACTGCAGAACGTCTACAGCAGCGTTCATGTTGATCTCCTCAGGCGACTTGTTATTGGTTGATGCAGATGCTTTTTTCGGTGTTCGCACTGCCGTCCTCATCGCGGGCAAGCCCGGCTCCCACAGGTGCGTGGTTTCCCCAGTAGTGATGTCTGACACCACCCCTGTGGGAGCCGGGCTTGCCCGCGATGAGGCCGGCACTTACACCGCAGATTTCGCAACAGACGGGTCAGGTCGCATCGAACACAACCCGTAATAAATCAACCCGCCCAAGGCCGAACCGGTAAACCAGCCATAACTGTAGAACCAGCTGAACGCATCGCTGCCCAACGACAGCAAGGTCAGCGCCACCGGCACCCCGAAGGCGATAAAACCGAACCAGTTCCAGGCCGGGTACACGTCATCGCGGTACAGCCCTGCCAGGTCCAGCTGCTGTTTCCTGATCAGGAAATAATCCACCACCATGATCCCGGCAATCGGCCCCAGCAAACTCGAATAACCGAGCAACCAGTTGGAATACACCGTCTCCAGGCTGACGTCGGAAACGATCAAGCCAAGCTTCTTCAACAGTTCATGGGCCATCAGCACCAGCCCGACCACCCCGGTCAGCAACACCGCCTTGGTGCGGTTGATGACCTTTGGCGCAATGTTCTGGAAATCGTTGGTCGGCGACACGATATTCGCCGCAGTGTTGGTCGACAGTGTCGCGATAATGATCAGCGCCATGGCCAGGGCGACCCACACCGGACTCTGGATATGGCCAATCAACGTCACCGGATCGGACACGGTCACCCCCACCAGCTTCACCGAAGCGGCGGTCATCACCACACCCAGGGCGGCGAACAGGAACATGGTCAGTGGCAGGCCGATAATCTGCCCGACTATCTGGTCCTTCTGGCTCTTGGCATAACGGCTGAAATCCGGAATGTTAAGGGACAAGGTCGCCCAGAAACCGACCATCGCGGTGAGCCCGGCGGCGAAGTAACTGACAACGCTTGCCCCTTCCGGACGCTTGGCCGGGATCGCCATCAATTCGGTCATCGACACGTTGGGCATCGCCCACACCAGCAGTCCCACCCCCACCAGCACCAGCAAGGGCGCAGACAGCGTCTCCAGCCACTTGATCGACTCGGCACCGCGGATCACTACCCACAGGTTCAAGGCCCAGAACACCATGAAACCGATCACCTCGCCGGTGCCGCCCAGGGACTTCCAGCCCTCGAACACCGAACCGAGGAACAGGTGAATCGCCAACCCGCCGAACATGGTCTGGATACCGAACCAGCCACAGGCCACCAGCGCCCGAATCAGGCAGGGAATATTCGAGCCGAGAATGCCAAAAGAGGAACGCAGCAACACTGGAAAAGGGATGCCGTACTTGGTGCCGGGAAACGCGTTCAACGTCAGCGGGATCAGCACAATGATGTTGGCAAACAGAATCGCCAGCAACGCCTCGCCAACACTCAGGCCGAAATAGGCGGTGAGCACGCCACCGAGGGTGTAGGTCGGCACGCAGATCGACATGCCGACCCACAATGCCGTGATGTGCCACTTGTTCCAGGTTCGTTCGCGCACCTTGGTCGGTGCCATGTCGTGGTTGTAACGGGGACTGTCGAGGACGTCGGTGC
Organism: Pseudomonas sp. Y24-6; assembly: GCF_020295325.1. NCBI lineage: Bacteria > Pseudomonadati > Pseudomonadota > Gammaproteobacteria > Pseudomonadales > Pseudomonadaceae > Pseudomonas > Pseudomonas sp. Y24-6. Next base: position 32,253 of record NZ_JACBXG010000001.1, read on the forward strand.
CGGCTTCCAGCTCATACAAGCCGTTGCGCTCGGTCACTTGCGATCTGATCTGTTGCATGGCCGCTCCACTGTTATTTTTGATTATCTTGCTCATCAGGGGCTGGCGACATCAATAAACATGCCGATTGCCCCGCTTGCGCATCGGGCAGATCCATTAAAAAGCGTTAACTCTCTGAAACTCATCATGTTTATTTATATAAACAAACGGTCCTCGGGACACTGCCCGGCGCTCAGGCCGGCTACCAGGCAAAGTTGTCCAAACCGTCAGGACTCAAACTGGTGCATCAAACTTTTTTCCGCGCTTTGCGGGTTAACCATAGACGCTTCTCAAGCAGCTGATTTCACATAAGAAATCTCGTCTATTTTGGCATCCTGTCAAGTGCGTCAAAATGGTGAAAGCCTGAACCAAATTGGTGATTTCAGATTTAAATCGTTATTTATCAGACACTTAATAAAGACATAAGCTTATAAAAAATAATCTTGCTCATTCTTCGAACTCGGACTAGTTTCTATTCCTGACAGCGCTGACAGGAATACACCTGTTTGCGTCTGGTTCATATAAAACATTTAGAACCGGCACCAGTCGGTCTTGCCTGCGAGGAACTCGGAATGTCTCTGTTGATCCGTGGCGCCACCGTTGTAACCCACGATGAAAGTTACCGCGCCGACGTCTATTGCGCCGACGGCGTGATCAAAGCCATCGGTGATCAACTGGATGTTCCGGCAGGTGCCGAAGTGCTGGACGGCAGCGGCCAGTACCTGATGCCCGGTGGTATCGATCCGCACACTCATATGCAACTGCCCTTCATGGGCACGGTGGCCAGCGAAGATTTTTTCAGCGGCACGGCGGCAGGGCTTGCCGGTGGCACCACCTCGATCATCGACTTCGTGATTCCCAACCCGCAGCAATCGCTGATGGAAGCCTTTCACCAATGGCGCGGCTGGGCAGAAAAATCGGCAGCGGACTACGGCTTCCACGTCGCCATCACCTGGTGGAGCGAGCAGGTTCGCGAAGAAATGGCCGAGCTGGTCAGCCAGCACGGGGTCAATAGCTTCAAGCATTTCATGGCCTACAAGAACGCGATCATGGCGGCCGACGATACCCTGGTGGCGAGTTTCGAACGCTGCCTGGAACTGGGCGCCGTGCCGACCGTGCACGCGGAAAATGGCGAGCTGGTGTATCACCTGCAACGCAAGCTGATGGCCCAGGGCATCACCGGGCCGGAAGCGCACCCGCTGTCGCGGCCTTCACAGGTGGAAGGTGAAGCGGCCAGCCGGGCGATCCGCATTGCCGAAACCCTGGGCACGCCACTGTACTTGGTGCATGTCTCGACCAAGGAAGCCCTCGACGAAATCACCTATGCCCGCAGCAAGGGCCAGCAGGTCTACGGCGAGGTCCTCGCCGGGCACTTGCTGCTGGACGACAGCGTCTATCAGCACCCGGACTGGAACACTGCCGCCGGCTACGTCATGAGCCCGCCCTTCCGCCCGCGCGGGCATCAGGAGGCACTCTGGCACGGGCTGCAATCGGGCAACCTGCACACCACTGCCACCGACCATTGCTGCTTCTGCGCCGAGCAGAAAGCGGCCGGGCGCGATGACTTCAGCAAGATCCCCAACGGCACCGCCGGTATCGAAGACCGCATGGCCGTGCTGTGGGATGAAGGGGTTAACACCGGGCGTTTCTCGATGGAGCAGTTCGTGGCGCTGACCTCGACCAACACCGCGAAAATTTTCAACCTCTACCCGCGCAAAGGCGCCATTCGCATCGGTGCCGATGCCGACCTGGTGCTGTGGGATCCGCAAGGTACCCGAACCATTTCCGCGGCCACCCATCACCAGCAGGTCGACTTCAATATCTTTGAAGGCAAGACCGTACGCGGCGTGCCCAGCCATACGATCAGCCAGGGCCGCGTGGTCTGGGCCGATGGTGACCTGCGGGCAGAACGCGGTGCCGGGCGGTATGTCGAGCGGCCGGCATATCCGGCGGTATTTGATCTGCTGAGCAAGCGGGCTGAGTTGAATCAGCCAGTTGCTGTGAAGCGCTGAAATCCAGGCCTTCGGCCATTGCGGGCCAGCCCGGACGCAACAGAAAACCCACTGCCCACCAGAGGCAGCACCTCAATAACCGTGAGGCCAACACCGTGATCAAGAGTCTGAGCCACCTCCCGCATCCCCATGAGGATGCGGTCGCCCTCGCCGGTCATTTCACCGACCTGGCGCCCCCACTGAACGACCGGCAGGCGCACCTGGAGGCTTCGCGCTGCCTCTACTGCTACGACGCGCCCTGTGTGAATGCTTGCCCGAGTGAAATCGATATTCCGTCGTTCATCCGCAATATCCATGCGGATAACGTGCAAGGCGCCGCCCATAAAATCCTCTCCGCGAACATACTGGGCGGCAGTTGCGCGCGAGTCTGTCCCACGGAAATTCTTTGCCAGCAGGCCTGCGTGCGCAACAACGATCATGAGTGCGCACCGGTACTGATCGGCCTGCTGCAGCGCTACGCAGTCGACAACGCACACTTCAGCACGCATCCATTCTCCCGTGCGGCGGCTACCGGCAAACGCATCGCAGTGGTGGGTGCCGGTCCCGCCGGGCTGTCCTGCGCCCACCGCAGTGCCATGCACGGCCACGACGTGGTGATCTTCGAGGCACGGGAAAAGGCCGGCGGCCTCAACGAGTACGGCATCGCCAAGTACAAACTGGTGGACGACTACGCCCAGAAAGAGCTGGATTTCCTCCTGCAAATCGGCGGCATCGAAATCCGTCACGGGCAAAAACTCGGCGAGCACCTGACCCTCAGCGAACTGCACCAGCAATTCGACGCGGTATTCCTCGGCATTGGCCTGAACGCCAGCAAGCAACTGGGCCTGGCCCACGAAGATGCGCCGGGACTGCTCGCGGCCACTGACTACATCCGCGAACTGCGCCAGGCCGACGACCTGACCCAATTGCCCCTGGCTGATCGCTGCATCGTCCTCGGCGCCGGCAACACGGCCATCGACATGGCCGTGCAAATGGCTCGCCTCGGCGCCCGCGATGTCAACCTGGTGTACCGCCGGGGCGTCGAGGAAATGGGCGCCACGGGCCACGAGCAGGACATCGCCAAGGCCAATCAGGTGCGCCTGCTGACCTGGGCACAACCGGAACACGTGTTGCTCGATGACCTGGGTCAGGTGCGCGGCATGCGCTTCGCCCGCACCGCCCTGGTGGAAGGTCGTCTGCAAACCACCGGTGAAACCTTCGAACTGGCCGCCGACGCGATCTTCAAAGCCATCGGCCAGGCCTTCGACTCCGGCGCCCTCGCCGACCCACTGGCCCGGGAGTTGAAGCGCCAGGGCGAGCGCATCCAGGTCGATGAACAGCTGCGCACCAGCATTCCTGGCGTGTACGCGGGCGGCGATTGCACCAGCCTCGATCAGGACCTCACCGTGCAAGCGGTGCAACACGGCAAACTGGCCGCCGAGGCCATCCACACCCAACTCATGCTCAATGTGGAGGCTGCGTAAATGGCCGATCTCTCGATCAACTTCGCCGGTATCAAAGCCCCCAATCCCTTCTGGCTGGCTTCCGCACCGCCCACCGACAAGGCTTATAACGTAGTCCGCGCCTTCGAGGCTGGCTGGGGTGGCGTGGTCTGGAAAACCCTGGGCGAGGACCCGGCAGCAGTCAACGTGTCATCACGCTACTCGGCGCTGTTTGGCGCCAACCGGGAAGTCATGGGTTTCAATAACATCGAGCTGATTACCGACCGCTCCCTGGAAATCAACCTGCGGGAAATCACCCAGGTCAAAAAGGACTGGCCGGACCGCGCGCTGATCGTCTCGCTGATGGTGCCTTGCGTGGAAGAGTCGTGGAAATTCATTCTGCCGCTGGTGGAAGCTACCGGTGCTGACGGCATTGAACTCAACTTCGGCTGTCCCCATGGCATGCCCGAGCGCGGCATGGGCGCAGCGGTCGGCCAGGTGCCGGAGTACGTCGAACAGGTCACGCGCTGGTGCAAGACCTACTGCTCGCTGCCGGTGATCGTCAAGCTCACGCCCAACATCACCGACATCCGCGTCGCCGCCCGCGCCGCCCATCGCGGCGGTGCCGATGCGGTATCGCTGATCAATACCATCAACTCCATCACCAGCGTCAACCTCGAACGCATGGTCGCCAACCCGGTGGTCGGTAGCCAGAGTACCCACGGTGGTTACTGCGGTTCGGCAGTCAAGCCCATCGCCTTGAACATGGTCGCCGAAATCGCCCGCGACCCGCTGACACAGCGGCTACCCATCTCCGGCATTGGTGGCATCGGCTCATGGCGCGATGCAGCGGAGTTCATTGCGCTCGGCAGCGGCTCGGTGCAGGTGTGCACGGCGGCGATGCTGCATGGTTTCAGGATCGTCGAGGAGATGAAAGACGGCCTGTCACGCTGGATGGACAGCCAGGGCTACGCCAGCATCGCGGACTTTTCCGGGCGTGCGGTGGCTAATACAACGGACTGGAAGTACCTCGATATCAACTACCAGGTCATCGCCAAAATCGACCAGGAAGCCTGCATCGGCTGCGGCCGTTGCCACATCGCCTGCGAAGACACCTCGCACCAGGCGGTGGCCAGCCTCAAGCAGGCCGATGGCACGCACAAGTATCAAGTGATCGACGATGAATGTGTGGGCTGCAACTTGTGCCAGATCACCTGCCCGGTGCAGGACTGCATCGAGATGGTGCCGATCGACAGCGGCAAACCGTTCCTGGACTGGAACCACGATCCGCGCAACCCCTACCATGTCGCGGTCTGACCTTTAAACAGTAGAAGATCGCAGCCTCGTTGCACTCGACAGCTCCTACCCGGCCCCAGCGCCACCCCACCCTGGTAGGAGCTGTCGAGTGCAACGAGGCTGCGATCTTTTCAAATGCAACACCGATCCTCAACTCTTCAGCCAATCAGCAGTCCAACACCGGCTGATGTATGGGACATCTAGGGCTCCAACCCAATCCCGCGCAAAATCACACTCGTCACCGTCTGCACTGCCCGCTCAAACTGCATATCGGACAATGGCTGGTGATCATTCAGGATATTCACCTGATGATCAAAGTCGGCGTAGTGCTGGGTCGACGCCCAGATCATGTAGAGCAGGCTGGAGGGCTCCACCGGCAGGATGCGTTTGTCTTCCACCCACTGGCGGATTTTCGCTTCCTTCATCTTGGCCCAGTCGTACAGGCTGGCGTCCAGTGCCTCACCCAGCGTCGGCGCGCCATGGATGATTTCGTTGGCCCAGACCTTGGAGCCGTACGGACGGCTGCGCGAATGTTGCATCTTGGCGCGGATGTAGCTGCTGAGGACCACGCGCGGGTCGTCGAACATTTCGAAGCACAGGGCGTCCTGTTTCCACACTTCCAGCAGGTCGAACAGCACTGCACTGTAGAGTTCGCTCTTGGTGCTGAAGTAGTAATGCAGGTTGGAGCGCGGCAGTTGCACTTCGGCGGCAATGTCGGCCATGGCGGTACTGCCGAAGCCTTTCTCGGCGAAGACCTTTTCAGCCCCCAGCAGAATTTTCTCGACGTTACTGCGACGGATCTCGATCTTGTGATTGCCCATGAGGGCTCCCTGACGACAGCGTTGGTCAAGACTAGCATCCGCTCTACTTCGCGGCGACAGGGCAAAACGAAACTTCGTCCCGGCGCGCCCTGGAAGGTAAACTGCACCTCTCTTCAAACCTGTCCCAGAGGTAGTCCATGATGATGCTCAAGAAAACCCTGACCACCGTCACCCTCCTCGGCTCGCTGTTCGCCGCCTCGACGGTGTTCGCCCATGCCCACCTGAAAAGCCAGAGCCCGGCCGCCGACAGCACGGTCAGCGCACCGGCCGAACTGCGCCTGGTATTTTCCGAAGGGGTGGAAGCGACCTTCACCAAGGTGACCCTCAGCAAGGACGGCAACAACGTACCGGTTAAAAGCCTGGCCACCGAAGGCAGTGACAAGAAAACCCTGGTGGTGACGCCGCAAGCGCCTTTGACTGCCGGTGCATACAAGGTCGAATGGCACGCAGTGTCCGTCGATACCCACAAAAGTGAAGGCGCCTACAGCTTCAAGGTCGGTCAGTAATTCATGACGAGCGCGATGGTGCTGTGCCGCTTTCTGCATTTCACCGTGGTGCTGATGCTGGTCGGGGCCTGGGTGTTCAGGCCCCTGCTGTTGGGGCGTGGCATTACCACGCTGGATCAGCCGCTGGCGCGGGTGAGCCGATGGCTGGCAGCGGTGGCGTTGGTGAGCGGCGTCTGCTGGTTGCTGTTGATCACTGCCAGCATGGCCGGGGACTGGGCGGCCGCCCTTGATCTGCCGACCCTGCAACTGGTCATGGGCAACACGTTTTTCGGCCAGGTATGGCGCTGGCATCTGTTACTCAACGGGCTGGTGCTGACGTTGCTGTTCACACGCTGGCAGGCCTCCCTGTTGCCGCGCCTGGTATTGGGTGGCTTGTTGCTGGCGACGCTTGCACCCGTGGGCCATGGCGCGATGCTCGATGGCTTGAGCGGCCAACTGCTGATCCTCAATCAGATCGTGCACCTGGTGTGCGTTGGCATCTGGCTGGGCGGCTTGATGCTGCTGGTGATGATCTTGCGCCAGGCATCAGTCCACCCGATCGGCGTCATTCTCCAGCGGTTCAGTGGTGTGGGTTACGCGCTGGTGGCGGGATTGGTGCTGACGGGGCTGATCAACGTGCGAGTACTGACGGGCCAGCTGTGGCCGACGCCATTGTGGTCGGGATTTGCCTTGATTCTGTTGATCAAGGTCGGGTTGGTGGCGGCGATGCTGGGCCTGGCGTTGTTCAATCGGCTGCGGGTCAATGATTGCGACCAGCGCATGGGGGCGCTGAAAACCAGCGTGATCATGGAGTGGCTATTAGGGATTGGCGCGGTGGCTGCAGTGTCGTTGCTGGGCACCATGCCGCCGATGGTGGCCGCCTAGAATCAAAAGATCTTGCCCTAGAAGCCCTCCTGCGCCGCCGTATCAATGCTCACCACCACCGACATCCCCGGCCGCAGCCGCTCGCTCTCGGCCTGATCTTCGTCCACGGTAATCCGCACCGGCACCCGCTGGGCGATCTTGACGAAGTTGCCGGTGGCGTTGTCGGCTTGCAGCAGCGCAAATTCGGAACCGGTACCGGGTGAGATCCGCTGCACCCGGCCATTGAACGTGCGGTGGTCCAGTGCATCCACCGTGAACGTCACCGGCTGGCCGACCCGCACGTTGTTCATCTGGGTTTCCTTCATGTTGGCAATCACCCACAGCTGATGCGGTACCAGGGCCATCAGCTGCGCGCCGGAGTTGACATAGGCCCCCAGACGTACACCGATCTGCCCCAGCTGGCCGTCCCGGGGCGCGACTATTCGGGTATTGGAAAGGTCGATGCGCGCCAGTTGCACTGCGGCATCCGCGCTCGCCACTGCCGCTTCCAGTGAGCCTCGATTGACGATCACTGACTGCAGATCCTGGCGGGCGATCTCCAGATTGGCCTGGGCCTGGGCGACCGCGGCAATCGACTGCGCGTTCGCCGCCAGGCTCACATCCAGCTCGCGCCTGGACACCGAACCATCGCGAACCAACTCGTTATTACGGCGCAGGTCGGCGGCACTTTTGCGCGCCTGCGCCTGGCTGTCGGCGACTGCTGCCTGGCGCAGCTTGATGGTGGCCTCGGCGCTGTTGCGTTGCTGCACTACGTTAGCCAGGCCGGCTTTTTGCACCGCCAGTTGTGCCAGGGTTTGGTCCAGGCGCTGCTGGTAGATCCGGTCATCCAGGCGCACCAGCAAGTCGCCGGTCTTGACGAACTGGAAGTCCGACACCGGCACTTCATAAACATAGCCGCTGAGCTGCGGGCCGATGATGGTCACCTGGCCGCGCACCAATGCATTTTCCGTGGTCTCGATCGCGCTGCTGAACGGTGGCAACTGCCAGGCGTACAACACGATCAGCACACCCACCAGGGCGATCGCCGCAAAGCCCATCGATGAAAGCACCCGAACCCGTAGCGAGCGCGGCTCGGTGGCGGGCGTGGACGGTGGCGCGACGCCCTCGGGGGTGGCGGCAATGGCGTTGGTGGTCGTCGTGGTCGGTTCGGTCATGAAGGTGTGGCACCGCTGGTGGAGTCGGAAGGCGTTGGAGTGACGTTCTTTGTAGTGCTCATCAGCCACAGGGCGCGAATGGAGATCCAGATCATCGTCAGCACAGCGATCACTGCGATGAGCATGAACACGTCGTTATAGGCCAGCACATTGGCCTCGCGCGTAGCGGCCGTCGCCAGGCTGCGTATGCCCTGCAGATTGCGCAAGGCTGGATCGGCGATCACCGAACCCAGGGCATTGCTGCCGCTCTGGACCCGGGCAGCCACCAGCGGATCGGTCAACACCAGGTGTTCGACAATGTTACTGGAGTGAAATTTCTCGCGAACGATCTGAAAAGTGCCCAGCAACGCTGCACCGATCAAGCCGCCGAGGTTCTGGCAGATACCAAACAGCACCGAGAAGCTCACCAGGTTGCGTGGGTTGGTCAATACATTGCGCGTGCCCAGGACCATGGTCGGCCCGAGAAAAAATGTACTGCCGAATGCCAGCAGGAACTGGCTGAAATACAGGTTTTCCGGACGGGTCAGGTTATTCGAATGGCTGTCGATCACCGAACCGACAGCCATCAACGCCAGCGACACGATCAACGGGCTGAACAGGTGCTTGGGGTTGATGGTCAGCGCGCTGGTGACCAGCCCGGCAATACTGCCGATCATCATCACCACATACAGGCTGTGCAGCTGCTGGGTACTCATGTTCAGGGCTTGCATGAAGCCGACGGCGCCGGTGGACTGCTCCGAGGCCACCATGCGAATCAGCACTACCGCCAGGGCCAGGCGAATCATCACCCCGCTGCCCAGCCAGCGAGTCATCAGCATCGGGTTGCTGCGGTTATGCTCGATGGCAAGGCCGGTCATGATCAGCGCGATGGAACCCGCCGACGCCACGCCAATCCACGGTGCTTCCAGCCACCAGTCGATACGCCCCAGCGAGAGCACCGCGCAGAGCAGTGCTACGCCGCTGGCCAGAATGGCGAAAGTCAGGAAGTCGAGTTTTTCGAAGGTCTTGAAACGGTCCCCGGGGGGCAGTTTGAGCAGGAACACGCACCCCAGGGACAACAGCGCCATGCCCAGTTCGAACAGGTACAAACCGCGCCATTCGGCGATCTGCAGCAAGTCTTCGGAGAACAGCCGGGCCAGGGGCAGAGCCAGCTGCGAAGTCCCAAGCCCGAGCACCAGCGCCTTCATGCGCCACTTCGCGGGGAACGCCTGGATCATGTAGTACAGCCCCAACGAACTCAACGCCGCCCCGACCATGCCGTGCGCCGCCCGTACGGCAATCGCCGAGTTCAGGTCGTTGACGAACAAGTGGCCGAAGGTCACCAACGCGTAGAGCACCAGGAACACTTCGGTGAATGCGCGCAAGCCGAACTGCTGGCGAAACTTCACCAGCAGCAGGTTCATCGACACATTGGTCATCACGTACGCGGCCGGCAGCCAGGCCATCTCGGCGGTGGTCGCACCCAGCGCGCCCTGCAGATAAGGCAGGTTGGCGATCACCAGGGAGTTACCCAACCCCCCGGTCAACGCCACCAGCAATCCGACCAGCGCATAGGCCAGGCGCTTGGGCGTGGAGTGCAGCGGTGTGGAAGGCGAACCGGGCAAGCTGGGCCGCTCGTGGGGCTGCCAGTTGCGCGGGGCGTAATGATCCATTCAGTGGCCTTGTGTCGGAGGTGGTGCCAGTTTGCCGTAAAACCTTGTTAGCCAACACCCATATCCCGTCGGTCTATCGCCCTCCCGGCCCTCAGAGGTCACGGCGCCCTCAAGCATGAAGTCATCGTATAACTTCCGATTGACAACCCGCTAACACCTCGCAAATAATCACCCTTATGTTGTACGACGACGTATAACAACTATAAAAACAAAAATACAAAAGGGAGCGTCACTGTGAGTCAACTCGTCCGCCATTCCTTCGCCTGCACCCCCCGCCCGACTTTTGCCCGCCGTCATACCCTCAGCCTGCTCAGCCTCGGCGGGATCGTTCTGGCCCTGCCCCTCGCCAGCCAGGCAGAAGGATTTGTCGATGACAGCAAGGCGACGCTGAACCTGCGCAATGCCTACTTCAACCGCAACTACACCAACCCGGCCTATCCCCAGGGCAAGGCTGAAGAGTGGACGCAGAGCTTCATCCTCGACGCCAAGTCCGGATTTACCCAAGGCCCGGTCGGCTTTGGTGTGGATGTGCTCGGCATGTACTCGCAAAAGCTCGACGGAGGCAAAGGCACGGGTGGTACGCAGTTGCTGCCGATTCACGATGACGGGCGCCCTGCCGACAATTTCGGGCGCATGGGCGTAGCGGTCAAGGGCAAGATCTCCAAGACCGAACTCAAAGTCGGCGAATGGATGCCGGTATTGCCCGTGCTGCGCTCGGACGATGGGCGCTCACTGCCGCAGACCTTCCGCGGTGGCCAGGTCACCTCCACCGAGATCAGCGGTTTGACGCTCTACGGCGGCCAGTTCCGCCAGAACAGCCCGCGCAATGATGCCAGCATGGAAGACATGTCCATGAATGGCCGGGCGGCGTTCACCTCGGACCGCTTCAACTTCGCAGGGGGTGAATACACCTTCAACGACAAGCGCACCCTGGTCGGCGTCTGGTACTCAGAGCTCAGCGACATCTACCAGCAGCAGTACTTCAACCTCAGTCACAGCCAACCGTTGGGCGACTGGACCCTGGGTGCCAACCTGGGCTTTTTCAACGGCAAGGAAGATGGCAGCGCCCTGGCCGGCGACATGGAAAACAAGACCACCTTTGCGCTGCTCTCGGCCAGGTATGGCGGCAACACCTTCTACGTCGGCCTGCAGAAGCTGACGGGCGACAGCGCCTGGATGCGTGTCAACGGCACCAGCGGCGGCACCCTGGCCAACGACAGCTACAACTCCAGCTACGACAACGCCAAGGAAAAATCCTGGCAGCTGCGTCATGACTACAACTTCGTCGCCCTGGGCATTCCTGGCCTGACCATGATGAACCGCTACATCAGCGGCGATAACGTGCACACCGGTGCCATCACCGACGGCAAGGAATGGGGCCGCGAGTCGGAACTGGCCTACACCGTGCAAAGCGGCGCGCTGAAAAATCTCAACGTGAAGTGGCGCAATGCGTCGATTCGCAAGGATTTCAGCACCAACGAATTTGACGAAAACCGGATTTTCATCAGCTACCCGCTTTCGTTGTTGTAATCCGCCCAGCAGCGAAGCGGTTTGAATACCTTGCATCGACTTTCAACCTAAGTCGCGTTGACAAGAGCGGAAAACTCTACGGATACTTCGCTGCGTCGTACGACAACCTACAACAAAATCAATAATGACTGTTTGTCCAGGGACTTCCATGACTATTCACCCTACAGCTCCATTCAATCGCCTGCTGCTCACCGGCGCTGCGGGCGGCCTTGGCAAAGTGCTGCGCGAAAGCATGCGGCCCTATGCCAACGTCATTCGTCTTTCGGATATCGCCGATATCAGCCCGGCGGTGAATGATCGCGAAGAGGTCGTCATCTGTGACCTCGCGGACAAGCAGGCCGTGGATAAGCTGGTCGAAGGCGTGGACGCCATCCTGCACTTCGGCGGGGTGTCGGTTGAGCGTCCGTTCGAAGAGATCCTCGGCGCCAATATCTGCGGCGTATTTCACATCTACGAAGCGGCGCGCAAGCATGGCGTCAAGCGCGTGATTTTCGCCAGTTCCAACCACGTCATCGGCTTCTACCAGCAGGGCGAGATCCTCGATGCCCACTCCCCGCGCCGTCCGGACAGCTACTACGGCCTGTCCAAATCCTATGGCGAGGACATGGCGACGTTCTACTTCGATCGCTACGGCATCGAGACCGTCAGCATCCGGATCGGCTCTTCGTTCCCGGTCCCGCAAAACCGCCGGATGATGAGCACCTGGCTGAGCTTCGGTGACCTGACCCAGTTGCTCGAACGCGCACTCCATGCACACAACGTGGGCCATACCGTGGTGTACGGCCTGTCCGACAACAAGCAAGTCTGGTGGGACAACCACTTGGCTGCGGGCCTTGGTTATGTGGCGCAAGACAGCTCCGAAGTGTTCCGCGACCAGGTCGAGGCCCAACCTATGCCCGCTGCCGATGATCCGGCGCGGGTCTACCAGGGCGGGGCGTTCTGTGCCGCCGGTCCGTTCGGCGACTGAGCCGCGCAACAGTCCCCACAAAAACGACCAAGGGAATGAGTGGCCATGTACGCAGAACTGATTGTCGATGCCCGCAATGCGGTTGGAGAAAGCCCGGTGTGGGTCGCCGCGGAAAATGCCCTGTACTGGGTGGATATTCCCAACGGCGGCCTGCAACGCTGGGACGCTGATACTGGCCACGTACACGCCTGGAAGACCCCACAGATGCTGGCTTGCATCGCTCGTCAAAGCGATGGCAGCTGGGTCGCCGGGATGGAAAGCGGTTTCTTCCGGCTGCAACCACACAGCGATGGCAGCCTGGACAGTGAGCTGCTGGCGCATGTCGACCACGCCCGAGCAGACATGCGCCTCAACGATGGGCGCTGTGATCGTCAGGGCCGCTTCTGGGCCGGCAGCATGGTGCTGAACATGGGCGCCAACGCCGCCAACGGCAGCCTTTATCGTTACAGCGCCGGGCAGACTGGGCCACTGGAAGCCAGGCTGGGCGGGTTCATCGTGCCCAATGGCCTGGGCTTCAGCCCGGATGGCCGCACCCTGTATCTCTCCGACTCACACCCGCTGGTCCAGCAGATCTGGGCCTTCGACTATGACATCGACACGGGTATCCCAACCAACCGCCGACTGTTCGTCGACATGAACCAGTACGAAGGTCGTCCCGACGGTGCCGCGGTGGACGCCGAGGGTTGCTACTGGATCTGCGCCAATGACGCCGGGCTGATTCATCGCTTTACCCCCGATGGCCGCCTCGACCGATCGCTGGCGGTACCTGTGAAAAAACCGACGATGTGCGCCTTCGGTGGCAGTCGGCTCGACACGCTGTTCGTGACGTCGATCCGCCCCGGTGACGACCAGGATCCGCAGTCACTGGCCGGTGGCGTGTTCGCCCTCAACCCTGGCGTCCGGGGTTTGCCGGAACCGCTGTTCAATCACTTGCTGTAACCGCCCTTGCTGAATCTGCTGTGCCTTGAATAAAAAAAACAACAAGACTGGAGAATTGCCCCATGGACTTCAAACGCACCTTGCTCGCCGCTGCACTCCCCCTGGCCTTCACCCTTAGCAGTGCCGCCCAGGCACTGGAAATCAAATTCGCCGACATCCATCCGGCCGGTTACCCCACCGTGGTGGCCGAAGAGCAGCTGGGTAAAACCCTGGTGGCCGACAGTGACGGCAAGCTGACTTTCAAGATGTTTGCCGGCGGCGTACTCGGCTCGGAAAAGGAAGTGGTCGAACAGGCCCAGGTCGGGGCCATCCAGATGGCCCGGGTCAGCCTTGGCATCGTCGGGCCGGTGGTACCGGACGTGAACGTGTTCAACATGCCGTTCGTGTTCCGCGACCAGGCGCACATGCGCAAGGTCATCGACGGTGAGGTGGGCGACGAAATCCTCGCCAAGATCACCGATTCCGAATTCGGCCTGGTCGCCCTGGCCTGGATGGACGGCGGCACGCGCAACATCTACACCAAAAAACCGGTGCGCAGCCTTGAAGACCTCAAGGGCATGAAGATCCGCGTACAAGGCAACCCGATGTTCATCGACACCATCAACGCCATGGGCGGCAACGGCATCGCGATGGACACCGGGGAGATCTTCAGCGCCCTGCAGACCGGGGTGATCGACGGCGCGGAGAACAACCCGCCCACCCTGCTCGAACACAACCACTACCAGAATGCCAAGTTCTACAGCCTCACCGGCCACCTGATCCTGCCGGAACCCATCGTGATGTCGAAAATCACCTGGGACAAGCTCACCCCCGACCAGCAAGTCCTGGTGAAGAAAACCGCCAAGGCCGCCCAGGCCCAGGAGCGCACCCTGTGGGACGCGAAGTCCGCCAGCAGTGAGGAAAAACTCAAGGCGGCCGGCGTCGAGTTCATCACCGTCGACAAAAAACCTTTCTACGAGGCCACCGCGTCGATCCGCGAAAAATACGGCGCGCCCTATGCCGATCTGATCAAGCGTATCGAAGCGGTCCAATAACCCCTCCCAGGCACTCATGAAAGGCCGGCGCCGCTGACGTCTGTGTACCCCGGCGCGCGCCCGGTTACGGTGAAACCCGATGAAGAATCTACTGCTGCGCATCAATGACAAGATTTACATGACCTGCATCTGGGTCGCCGGGCTGTCGGTGCTGGCCATAGCCCTGATCATTCCCTGGGGCGTTTTCGCTCGTTATGTCCTCGGCACCGGCTCCAGTTGGCCGGAGCCCACCGCCATTTTGCTGATGATGGTCTTCACATTCATCGGCGCGGCCGCCAGTTATCGCGCCGGTGCGCACATGGCGGTGGCCATGGTGACCGACCGGATGACGCCCGAAGTACGCAGAGTCGTGGGGATCTTCTCGCAACTGCTGATGGCCACGGTCTGCCTGTTCATGACCGTCTGGGGTACCAAACTGTGCATGTCCACCTGGAACCAGTTCATGAGCGCCCTGCCGACGCTGCGCGTGGGCATTACCTATATGCCGATCCCCGTGGGCGGTTTGCTCACGCTGATTTTTGTCCTGGAAAAACTCCTGCTCGGTGACCAGAGCAACCGTCGGGTCGTGCGTTTCGACCTGGTTGAAGAAAGCGAAGGTGCCGTATAAATGGACGCTCTGATTCTGCTGGGCAGTTTTCTCGCTCTGATCATGATCGGCATGCCGGTCGCCTATGCCTTGGGGCTCTCTGCGCTGATCGGCGCATGGTGGATCGACATACCGTTTCAGGCGCTGATGATTCAAGTCGCCGGTGGTGTGAACAAGTTCTCCCTGCTGGCGATTCCGTTCTTCGTGCTCGCGGGTGCGATCATGGCCGAAGGTGGCATGTCCCGCCGGTTGGTCGCCTTTGCCGGGGTGCTGGTGGGCTTCGTGCGCGGCGGCCTGTCGCTGGTCAACATCATGGCCTCGACATTCTTCGGGGCGATTTCCGGCTCCTCGGTGGCGGATACCGCGTCAGTGGGCTCGGTACTGATTCCGGAAATGGAGCGCAAGGGTTATCCACGGGAATTCGCCACGGCCGTGACCATCAGCGGGTCGGTCCAGGCCCTGTTGACGCCTCCCAGCCACAACTCGGTGATTTACTCGCTGGCTGCCGGGGGCACGGTGTCGATTGCTTCGCTGTTCATGGCGGGCATCGTACCGGGGCTGTTGATGAGCGCCTGCCTGATGGTGCTCTGCCTGATCTTCGCGAAAAAACGCAACTACCCCAAGGGCGAGGTCATTCCTCTCAAGCAGGCGCTGAAAATATGCGGCGAAGCGATGTGGGGCCTGATGGCGATGGTCATCATTCTCGGCGGCATTCTCTCGGGTATTTTCACCGCCACGGAGTCCGCAGCCATCGCCGTGCTCTGGGCGTTTTTCGTGACCATGTTCATCTACCGCGACTACAAATGGAGTGAGCTGCCGAAACTGATGCACCGCACGGTCCGGACCATTTCCATCGTGATGATCCTGATCGGTTTCGCCGCCAGCTTCGGCTACATCATGACGCTGATGCAGATTCCGGCAAAGATCACCACCATGTTCCTGACCCTGTCAGACAACCGCTACGTGATCCTGATGTGCATCAACGTCATGCTGCTGATGCTCGGCGCGGTGATGGACATGGCGCCCTTGATCCTGATCCTGACCCCCATCCTGCTGCCGGTGATTCTCGGCATAGGCGTCGATCCGGTGCACTTTGGCATGATCATGCTGGTGAACCTGGGCATAGGATTGATCACGCCGCCCGTAGGCGCGGTACTGTTTGTGGGGTCTGCCGTGGGTAAAGTCACAATCGAAAAAACCGTGATTGCACTGCTGCCTTTCTATGCCGTGCTGTTCCTGGTGCTGATGGCAGTGACTTACGTTCCTGCACTGTCGCTGTGGTTGCCGCATCTGGTGTTGTAAAAGGCAAATGCAGCCCCTGCAGGAGCTGTCGTAGGAGCTGTCGAGTGCAACGAGGCTGCGATCTTTTGATTTTTGCTTTTTACAGCCCAGATCAAAAGATCGCAGCCTCGTTGCACTCGGCAGCTCCTACGGGGATCTCGGTGTTTTTCAGACAGGTTAACGGCTATGGCGCCAACACTGCTCGAACTCGAAGACGAACTCACCCACCTGACCCTCGCCCCCGAACTCGGCGGCAGCATCGTCAACTGGACCGTACGCAGTACCGGCCAGCCATTGCTGCGGCACAACGATGCGCAGGCATTGAACACCGGCCTGCCGGGCAAGCTCGGCTGCTTCCCGCTGGTGCCCTGGTCCAACCGGATCGCCGAAGGCGGTTTCGACTGCCCCGATGGCTGGCTTGCCCTGGCGCCCAACAGCCTCACCGACCCGCTACCCATCCACGGCAGTGCCTGGCAACAGCCATGGCAGGTCGTTTCCCACACGCAGGATGAAGTGGTGCTGCAGCTGGACTGCAGCATCCCCTTTGCCTATCGCGCCCGGCAACGCTTTCACTTGAGCGAGGGCCGCCTGAGTATCGAGGTGCAGGTTACGCACCTGGCCGAGCGTGCCGCGTGGCATGGGCTGGGACTGCATCCCTATCTGCCGCGCACCGCCGGCACCCGTCTGCAGGCAACTGCCCGACAGGTCTGGATGTGCGACGCGTCCAGACTGCCTACCCGAATCGATTCGATCCCCGACCGATGGGATTTTCAGCAACTGCAAGCGCTGCCGAATACCCTGGTCGACAACGGTTTCTGCCAATGGGACGGCCACTGCCTGATCCAGCAGCCGGATCTGGGCTACGAACTGCAGTGCGAGGCCAGCGGCAGCGATTATTACCTGCTGTATTGCCCGGTTGGCTTGGGATTCTTCTGTATCGAACCGGTAAGCCACCCGGTCAATGCCCATCACCTGCCCGGGCGGCCGGGCTTGCGCCTGCTGGCACAAGGTCAGTCTGCCGAGCTGGGTTTCAGCCTGCAGTATCGCGCGCTGCCCTACCCCAGCAACTGACTGAGCACCGCGCGCAACTTGCCAGGCTTCACCGGTTTGTTCAGCAGCGGTGCATCCAGGCGCCGCAATGAGCGACGGCATTGATCGGTGCGATCGGCGGTGATGATGACGGCAGGAATCGTTTGGGCAAAATGCTCGCGCAAGTGCCTGACCACTTCACAGCCCACCACCCCGTGATCCAGGTGATAGTCGGCCAGGATCAGCTCCGGCGCCCGCCCGGCCAGTGCGCTCAACGCCGAGGCATGGTCGGTGGCCGTCACCACCTCGCAGCCCCACTGCCCGAGCAGCGCCCGCATGCTGTCAAGGATGCTGACTTCATTGTCCAGCACCAGCAAACGACGCCCCGGCAACGGATTACCGGTGCCCGGCTGCGGCACCGCCAGGCTGATCGGCAGTGGCACTTCCCGGGACATGGGCACCTCGATGCTGAATCTGGAACCACGCCCCGGCAGCGAATGAACCTGCACGCGGTACTCGAGAATCTTGGCGATGCGCTCGACAATCGCCAGCCCCAACCCGACGCCCTTGCGATCGGCAGCGCGGCCGACATCCAGCTGGTTGAACTCGAGGAAAATCGAATCCAGGCGGTCCGGGGCAATCCCGCGCCCGGTGTCCCACACCTCCAGGCGCAGCATCTCGCCCCGGGGCCGGGCCGCCAGCAGGATGCTGCCCTGGTCGGTGTAACGGCAGGCATTGCTGAGAAAATTGCGCAGGATGCGCGTCATCAGGCGCAAGTCGGTGCGGATCGCGTAGTCGCCCATGTGCACGCGCAGGTGCAGGCCGTCGGCCTCGGCCACGGACTGGAACTCGGATACCAGGGGGCCAAGCAACTCGTCGAGGCGATACAGCGCGATGTCCGGTTTGACGGCGGCCTGGTCGAGCCGTGAAATGTCCAGCAGGTCCGTGAGCAGGTCTTCGGCGCCTTCCAGTGCCTGATGGGTACGCTCCACCAGGACCTGCTCGATGTCGGGCAACTTGCGCTCGCGCAAGGTCGAGATCAGCAGGCGCGCGGCGTTGAGCGGTTGCAGCAGGTCATGGCTGGCGGCGGCGAGGTACTTGTCCTTGCTGCGATTGGCGGCCTCGGCGGCGTCCCGGGCCTCGAGCAGTTCGTCGGTGCGCGCGTTGACCCGCTGTTCCAGTTCGTCGTTGAGCTGTTGCAGGCGCTCCTGGGCCAGTTTGCGCTCGGTGATGTCGGCCACAAAACCTTCCACCAGGCCTTCCTGATCAGGCTTGAGCAACAGGTTCATCAACACGTCGAGGCTGCTGCCGTCCTTGCGCCGCAATTGGGTTTCGTAGCCGTGCAGGCTGCCCTGGTGCCTGAGGATCTCGCCAATATTGGCCAGCTCCTGCGCGCCGCCGACGAACAGGTTGCTCGCCAGGTCCGCCAGGGAGAACAACACGTCCTGGGGATCCTGGTAGCCGAGCATCCGCGCCAGCGCCGGATTGGCCGCACGCATGCCTTCGAGCAGGCTGGCCTGGAAGATCCCGTGCACGGCATTTTCAAACAGCCATTTGTAGCGATTGCGTTCGGCTTCCAGCTCTTCCAGGCGCGCGGCCAGCTCCGGGTAGTGGCTCTTGCGCGCCGAGTGGCTGCCTAGTCCCAGCAGCCCGGCCAGCGCCCGTTGCTGCTCGTCAGAGGGCTTCGCCATAGACGACCTCGACATCACGCTGACTGGACTCGCGAGGGTTGGTGAGGATGCACGGGTCGTCCATGGCGTGCTGCGAGAGGAACGGAATATCGGCAGTGCGCACGCCGTGCAAGCCGAGGGTTTCGTGGAAGCCGATGGCGTGTTTGAGCGCGATCAGATGCTCCACCAGACGCCCGCAGATCTGTCGGTGATTGAGGCCACGGCAGTCGATGCCAAAGGTCTCGGCGATGACCTTGAAACGCTCCGGCGCCGAGTTGTAGTTGAACGCCACCACGTGTTCCACCAGCACCGCATTGCACAGGCCATGGGGCAGATCGAGGAAACCGCCCAGGCTGTGGGACATCGCATGCACCGCACCGAGGATCGCGTTGGAAAACGCCAGCCCGGCCTGCATGCTGCCGAGCATGATTTTCTCGCGCAGGGCAATGTCCGTGGGGTTGGCGATCATCTGCACCAGGTTGCCGTTGATCAGGCGCATGGCTTCCAGCGCATGGGGATCGGTCAAGGGCCCGTGCCCGGTCGACACGAAAGCCTCGATCGCGTGCACCAGGGCATCGATGCCGGTGCAGGCCGACAGGAACGGGTCCATGCTCAAGGTGGTTTCCGGGTCGATCAGCGACACGTCCGGCACCACCGCCTTGCTGACGATGGAGAACTTCATGCGCTCCTGCTGGTTGGAGATGATCACGAATTGCGAAACATCCGCCGAGGTGCCGGCGGTCGTGGGGATCAGGATCAGCGGCGGGCTCGGCACGCGAATGGTGTCCACCCCTTCGAACTCGAGGATGTTGCGGCCATGGGCGACGACGATGCCGATGCCCTTGCCGCAATCCATCGGGCTGCCGCCGCCCACGGCGACGATCACATCGCAGTGGTTTTCCCGGTACAGCTCGGCACCGAGCATGACTTCTTCGACCCGGGGATTGGGCGACACGTCGCTGTAGAGAAAGTAGTCGATGCCCTGGGCCTGCAGGCTGGCCTCGACATCGGCCACCCACCCGGCGGCAATCACCCCGGGGTCACTGACCACCAGGACCTTGCGCGCACCGAAGGTCTTGGCATAGTTGCCGACGTTATGCCGGCAACCGGCACCGAAGATGATTTCAGGTGAAACGAATTTACGCAGCTGGCTGAGACTTTGGCTCATTGGAAAGCCTGTGTTTTTATTGTTTTGGAAGGTAAAGCCACACTACCCCATCCGGCGGTGAATGCAATCAGACCAATGGGTAGCTAAAGGCTGAAATGACAACAGATTCCTTGTGGGAGCCGGCTTGCCGGCGATGAGGCCCTGAAGCCTTGCGTAGATTGTGCGCACGCCATCGTCGGCAAGCCGGCTCCTACGGGGGCCTGTGCATGGTTGTCATCCGCGGTAGATCAGGCGTGAGGCCTTTTCGTTGCGCAGCGTCAGGTGCTCCATGCCCAGCCCGGGCGCATCGGCCTCGTCCCGGGCCTTGAGGATAACGCCGTGATGCGCCGATTTGCTGCACACCGGGTCGGCATTCTCGGCATCGCCGGTCAGCATGAACGCCTGGCACCGACACCCGCCCAGGTCCTTGTGCTTTTCATCGCAGGAGCGGCAAGGCTCCTTCATCCAGTCGTCGCCACGAAAACGGTTGAAGCCGAACGAGTCGGTCCAGATGTGCTCGATGCTGTGCTCGCGCACATTGGGGAAGGCCACCGGGAGCTGCCTGGCACTGTGGCATGGCAGTGCGGTGCCGTCCGGGGTGATGTCAAGAAACAGGTTGGCCCAGCCGTTCATGCAGGTCTTGGGGCGTTCTTCATAGTAATCCGGCGTGACGAAGATCAGCTTGCAGGGATGACCTTCGGCCTCGAGACGCGCGCGGTACTGGTTGGTAATGCGCTCGGCGCGCTGCAACTGCTCACGGGTGGGCAACAGCCCGACCCGGTTGAGCTCGGCCCAGCCGTAGAACTGGCAGGTCGCCAACTCGACGAAATCCGCTTCCAGCTCCAGGCACAGCTCGATGATGCGGTCGATCTGGTCGATGTTGTGCCGATGGGTGACAAAATTCAGCACCATCGGATAACCCTGGGCCTTTACCGCCCGGGCCATGGCCAGCTTCTGCGCAAAGGCCTTGCGCGAACCGGCGAGCATGTTGTTGACCGCCTCGTCGGCCGCTTGAAAACTGATCTGGATATGGTCCAGCCCGGCAACCTTGAAGTCGCGCACCTTCTGCTCGGTCAGGCCGATGCCGGAGGTGATCAGGTTGGTGTAGTAACCCATGTCCCGCGCGGCTTTGATCAACTCGGCCAGGTCTTGCCTCACCAGCGGCTCGCCTCCTGAAAAGCCGAGCTGCGCCGCGCCCATCTCCCGCGCTTCGCGGAATACGCGAATCCATTCCTCGGTGCTCAGCTCCGCACCCTGCCGGGCAAAATCCAGCGGATTGGAGCAATAGGGGCACTGCAGTGGACAACGATAGGTCAGCTCCGCCAGCAGCCACAGCGGTGGACCGGGTTGCGGTTTGCTCCCGTTCACAGGTCAATCCCCCGGTGCCAGACGTTCTGCGTGGTCACGCTATGGTAAGGCGGGCGCTGCAGTTCATAGGCCATGCTCATGGCGTCGAGCATGCTCCACAATACATCAAGCTTGAATTGCAGGATTTCCAGCATACGTTGCTGCCCCTCCAGGGTGAGGTAGTGCGCCAGGGTAATGCGCAGGCCGTGCTCGACATCCCGACGCGCCTGGCCCAGGCGGGTGCGAAAGTAGTCGTAGCCGGCGCTGTCGATCCATGGGTAATGGCTCGGCCAGGCGTCGAGACGTGATTGGTGGATCTGCGGCGCGAACAGCTCAGTCAGGGAGCTGCTGGCTGCTTCCTGCCAGCAGGCGCGCCGGGCAAAATTGACGTAGGCGTCCACGGCAAAACGTACGCCGGGCAGTACCAGTTCCTGGGAGAGAATCTGTTCGCGATCGAGCCCCACGGCTTCACCCAGACGCAGCCAGGCTTCGATGCCGCCTTCGCTGCCAGGCACGCCGTCGTGGTCGAGGATGCGTTGCAGCCATTCACGCCGCACTTCGCGATCGGGGCAGTTGGCGAGGATCGCAGCGTCCTTCAGGGGGATGTTCACCTGGTAATAAAACCGATTGGCGACCCAGCCCTGGATCTGTTCGCGGGTAGCACGACCGGCGTACATGGCTTGGTGGAAGGGGTGGTGGATGTGGTAATAGGCGCCTTTGGCTTGCAGGGCGGCGGTGAATTCGGTGGGGGTCATTGGGGTGTCGGTCATTGGGATCATCCTGGAAGCGGTGTGGTATCTGGCTTGGCCTCTTCGCGGGCAAGCCCGCTCCCACAGGGAGAGGTGTGTGCCGCAAATCCACTGTGGGAGCGGGCTTGCCCGCGATGGGGCCATTGGCTACAGCACAATGTCCATGCCATCAAAAGCCACCTCAATCCCCCGCCGCTCCAGCAACGCCCGTTCCGCCGAGTCCTCATCGAGGATCGGGTTGGTGTTGTTGATATGGATCAGCACCTTGCGCTGGCGGGGAAAGCCTTCCAGCACTTCCAGCATGCCGCCAGGCCCGCTCTGGGCCAGGTGGCCCATGTCGCTGCCCAAGTTCTGGCCGACTTCGCACACACGCATCTCGTCGTCGCGCCACAACGTGCCGTCGAGCAACAGGCAATCGGCGCGTTGCATCCAGCCCAGCACCTCAGCGTCGACCTGCCCGAGCCCCGGGGCGTAGAACAGCGATGCGCCGCTTTGCAGGTCTTCGATAAACAGGCCGATGGTGTCGCCGGGCTGCGGATTGCCGCGGTTGGGCGAGTACGGTGGTGCGTTACTCACCAGTGGGATCGCCCGCAGCCGCAGGTGTTTGCAGGCCGGGATCTGAAAGGGTTCGCGGTCCAGACCGAGCGGTTGCCACTGCAGGCCACCGTTCCAGTGCTCGAGCATGCCGAACAGCGGGAAGCCGCTGCTCAGGTCTTCGTGGACCCGGCCGGTGCAATACACGGTATGCGGACAGCCTTCGCGCAGGCTCAACAGGCCGGTGCAGTGGTCGATCTGGCTGTCCATCAGCACCACGGCGGTAATCGCCGTGTCGCGCAGTTGTCGAGCCGGTTGCAGCGGCGCGAAGCTTTCCAGCTGCGCGCGGATATCCGGTGAAGCATTGCACAGCACCCAGTCCACCCCGTTGTCGCTCAGGGCAATCGAGGACTGCGTTCGCCGCTGCGCCCGCAGGGTACCGTTGCGCACGCCGGCGCATTGCCGGCAGTTGCAGTTCCACTGCGGAAAACCGCCGCCGGCAGCCGAACCAAGAACGCGGATGTGCATGAACAATGCTCCAGAAGGCAGGCCCGGCCAACACGACGGCTGGCCGGGTGAACAATCAACGGTTGGCGAAATACATCGTCACTTCGAAGCCAATGCGCAGATCGGTAAACGCGGGTTTATGCCACATGGGTCAATCCTCTTCTTGTGCCGGGCAATTCCGGTAAAGCCATTAATGCACGGGGCGGGAGGTGACCGAATGCTACTTTCGAAGGAGGTGGCGGGGTGCGTTGGTAGGGGGTGTTGCGCGGCGGCTGGATTACACAAAACCTGTAGGAGCGAGCTTGCTCGCGATTGACGCAAGAACAACGCTGGGTATCATTTTCCCGGCGTTGTCCTTGGCGACCATCGCGAGCAAGCTCGCTCCTACAGGTAGGCGCGGGGGGTTAGAAGAACCCCAGCGGATTGATGTCGTAGCTCACCAGCAGGTTCTTGGTCTGCTGGTAGTGGTCGAGCATCATCTTGTGATTTTCGCGGCCCACACCGGACTTCTTGTAACCGCCGAACGCGGCATGCGCCGGGTACAGGTGGTAGCAGTTGGTCCACACGCGGCCGGCCTTGATCGCCCGGCCCATGCGGTAGGCACGGTTGATGTCGCGGGTCCACAGGCCGGCACCGAGTCCGAATTCGCTGTCGTTGGCGATCGCCAGGGCTTCGGCTTCGTCCTTGAAGGTGGTGATCCCCACCACCGGACCGAAAATTTCTTCCTGGAACACCCGCATCTTGTTGTGGCCCTTGAGCAGGGTCGGCTGGATGTAGTAACCCGTCGACAGGTCGCCTTCAAGGCGCTCGGCGGCGCCGCCGGTGAGCAGCTGCGCGCCCTCCTCCTGGGCAATTTTGAGGTACGAGAGAATCTTGTCGTACTGCTGCTCGGACGCCTGGGCGCCGACCATAGTCTCGGTGTCCAGCGGATTGCCGCGCTTGATCTTGACGATCTTCTTCATCACCTCGGCCATGAACGGCTCGTAGATCGACTCCTGGACGAGTGCCCGGGACGGGCAGGTGCAGACTTCGCCCTGGTTGAAGAACGCCAGCACCAGGCCCTCGGCGGCTTTTTCGATGAACTGCGGCTCGGCGTTCATGATGTCTTCGAAGAAAATGTTCGGCGACTTGCCGCCCAGTTCCACGGTGCTTGGAATGATGTTCTCGGCGGCGCAATGCATGATGTGTGCGCCCACCGGAGTGGACCCGGTAAACGCGATCTTGGCGATGCGCTTGCTGGTGGCCAGGGCCTCACCGGCTTCGCGGCCGAAACCCTGGACGATGTTCAGCACACCCGCTGGCAGCAGATCGGCGATCAGTTCGGCAAACACCATGATCGACAGTGGCGTTTGCTCGGCGGGCTTGAGCACCACGCAGTTGCCGGCAGCCAGGGCCGGGGCGAGTTTCCAGGCGGCCATCAGCAATGGAAAATTCCACGGGATAATCTGTCCGACCACGCCCAAAGGCTCGTGGAAATGATAAGCGGTGGTCAGTTCGTTGATCTCGGCGGCGCCGCCTTCCTGGGCACGGATGCACCCGGCGAAATAGCGAAAGTGGTCGGCGGCCAGCGGTACGTCGGCATTGAGGGTTTCACGCACGGCCTTGCCGTTGTCCCAGGTTTCGGTAACCGCGAGGATTTCCAGATTCTGCTCGATGCGGTCGGCGATTTTCAGCAGGACCAGCGAACGGTCCTGCACCGAGGTCTTGCCCCAGGCATCCGCCGCCGCGTGGGCCGCGTCGAGGGCCTTGTCGATATCGGCGGCGCTGGAGCGCGGAAATTCGGCGATCACTTCACCGGTGACCGGCGAGGTGTTGGTGAAGTACTCGCCATTGACCGGGTCAACGAACTCGCCGCCGATGAAATTGCCGTAGCGCGGCTTGAAGGAAACGACGGCGCCGGGTGTTCCGGGTTGTGCGTAGATCATGGTGGGCCTCTGTCTGGGTCGATGCCTGTCGGGCAAACAGGCGATGAACCGATAGTAGAGAGCCCCAGGTGCCAGACGAATGCGCCGTTGGCAGGGGGGCTCTCGTTATTTGGTAGTAGGTTTGCCCACAAATCCCGATGGGGTGGAAAACTCTGTGGGATGTGGTGAACCTGGATTAGTGCTTAGCCACAAGGTCCTTCGGCAATTTGAAGGTCCAGAGCATGCCGCCCTGGTTGAAGTCCTTGATGCGCTTGGCCACTTCGCCGCCCCACAACGGCACCGCGCCACCCCAGCCGGACAGCACCGAGACGTACTGCTCGCCGTCCATTTCCCAGGTCACAGGTGAGCCGAGCACACCGGAGCCGGTCTGGAATTCCCAGACCTTCTCGCCGGTTTTGGCATTGAATGCCTGCAGGAACCCTTCCGGCGTGCCGGTGAATACCAGATTGCCTTTGGTGGTCAGCACCCCGCCCCACAGTGGCGCGAAGTTCTTGTGACGCCAGACTTCCTTGCCGGTTTTCGGGTCGATGGCGCGCAGCACGCCGATGTAGTCTTCGTTCAGTGGCTTGATGGTGAAACCGGCACCGAGGAAGGCCGCGCCTTTTTTGTAGGCAATGCCTTCGTTCCAGATGTCCATGCCCCACTCGTTGGACGGCACGTAGAACAGGCCGGTGTCCTTGCTGTAGGCCATCGGCATCCAGTTTTTCGCGCCGAGGAACGCCGGGGCGACGAACACCGAACTGCCTTTGGCTTCGGTGCCCGGTGCACCCGGTCGGCTGGCTTCGTTGTAGATCGGCCGACCGTCCTTATCCAGCCCGGTCGCCCAGGTGATCTTGTCCACGAACGGGAAACCGCGGATGAATTTGCCGTTGGTGCGGTCCAGCACGTAAAAGAAACCGTTGCGGTCAGCGGTGGCGGCAGCCTTGATTTCCTTGCCGCCCTCGGTGTAGTTGAACGAGATCAGCTCGTTCACGCCATCGTAGTCCCAGCCATCGTGGGGCGTGCTCTGGAAATGCCATTTGATGGTGCCGTCGTCCGGGTTGAGCGCCAGGCGCGAGGACGAGTACAGGTTGTCGCCAGGACGCAGGTGCGAGTTCCACGGTGCCGGGTTACCTGTACCGAACAGCAGCAGGTTGGTTTCCGGGTCGTAGTAGCCACCCAGCCACGGCGCTGCGCCACCAGTCTTCCACAGGTCGCCCGGCCAGGTTTTGCCCGCCTCGCCGCCGGAAATGCCGTTTTCTACGGGCTTGCCATCCTTGTAGACGTAACCCATATGACCTTCGACCGTAGGGCGAGTCCACAGCAAATCACCGTTCTTCGGGTCGTAGGCTTCGATCTTGCCGACCACGCCGAATTCGCCACCGGCCACTCCGGTGATCAGTTTGCCGTTGATGACCATGGGCGCGGCGCTGATCGAGTAGCCTTCCTTGTGATCGGCGACCTTCTTGCTCCAGACCACTTTGCCGGTGTCCTTGTTCAGCGCCACCAGCTTGGCGTCCAGGGTGCCAAAGAACACCAGGTCGCCATACAGCGCGACGCCGCGGTTGATCACGTCGCAGCAGGGCCGGATATCGTCGGGCAGGCGAGCGTCGTACTGCCAGAGTTTCTTGCCGGTGCGCGCGTCCACCGCGAACACCCGCGAGTAGGAACCGGTCATGTACATCACGCCGTCCTTGATCATTGGCTGCGCTTGCTGGCCACGCTGTTTCTCGCCACCGAAGGAGAAGGCCCACACTGGCCGCAAATCCTTGATGTTGTCGACGTTGAGCGTATCGAGCGGGCTGTAGCGTTGACCCTGCACGCCCAGACCGTTGGTGACGATCTGCCCCGGGTTCTTGGGGTCCTGGAGAATTTCCTGGTCGGTGACGGCCGCCAGCGCCTGGCCGGACAGCAGCATGGCGCTGAGCAACAGGCTCAAGACGAAGGGTTGGCGACGTGCGGGTTGGGTCATGACGGCTGCCTCTGCGGTTTTTTGTTATACCCGGGAAAATTTCCCGGTCTGGTGCAGATTCTTGGTCGCCGGGGCCCTGGCAACAATTGCCCGCAGTGTGGAGATTTGTAGTTCCTTAGTACGGGGTCGTAGCGCGTAACCAATGAGGGAGCGAGCCTGCTCGCGATGGACGGGAGACCGCCGCCGGGTGTCAGGTTTCCAGGGTTATCGTTGGCGACCATCGCGAGCGGGCTCGCTCCCACAGAAGATCAGGTGGTGAGTGGTATTCAGTTGTTTGGGGTGGAATCCACTCGGGTCATTTGGGCCCGCTCGTAGCGGGGAAACAGATGACTGACGCTGCGAATCAGCTCATATCGGCTCAGGTTGATTGCGGCGAATCGCTCGGGAATGGGGCTGCGGATCATCTCCGACATGTCGCTGCCATTGGCCGCGCCGTCGCGCATCAGCTGGTCGAGCCACCCCAGGTAGTCGCGCATCTGTTCGAAGGGCCTGGCGTCGGTTGCCAGCGGGCCATGGCCGGGCACGATCAGCGTCCAGGGCAGGCCTTCAAGCGTGGCGATGTCGGCCAGCCACACCGCCAGCCCCGGGCTGTTGGGCGTGGTCAGTGCTCGTTGATAAAACACCAGGTCCCCGGCAAACAACACGCCGGTTTTCTGGTCGAGAATAGCCAGATCCGCGCCGGTGTGCCCACCCAGGCTCAGCACGCGTAAATCGTGATTCCCAAAACTGTGCACGCCCGGCTCCAGCGTCCGGGTTGGCAATATGACTTCGGTGCCCCGCATCCAGTCGCCCACCAGCCGGTACATGTTCTCGGCCATGGCATCACCCTGCTGACGCAACAACTGCGTAGTCCCCGCCAGCGCGGCAATCGGCACGTCGGTAAAGGCCTGGTTGCCGAGCGCATGGTCGGGATGGTGATGAGTCAACAGCACCTCGATCACCGGCTTGTCGGTCGTCGCCGTAATCGCCTGGCGCATCGCTTCGCCATAACGCTTCGAGGGCCCGGTATCGATCACCACCACGCCGCGCTCGGTGACGATGAAGGCGGTGTTGACGATGTTGCCGCCGTTGCCCTTGGCGAAGTTGTCGGTGCTGCCTTCCAGCAACCAGGTGTCCTGGGCAATGAGCCTGGGCTTGAGCGAGTACTCGAGGTCGGCCAAGGCCGGCAGGCTCATGCCAATGAACAACAACAGCATCCAGCGCATCAGGCGCTCCTTGGGGTCAGGGAATGGCCGCATCGAACTCATTGCCGCTGTTGTCGCGCAGTAACAGGCGCGTCTGCCCTGCCCCTTCGAGATCGAACGTCAGGTTGGGGTTTTCGCTGACGGCGGGAAACAGCTCAAGGCGCGCCAGGACCTGATCATGACCATCACGCAACTCGGCATGATTGATGAAGAATTCCGGGATGCCACTGACCATGCCATTGTCCATCGGATGTGCGACCTGCAGGCGCAGGCGACTGAATTCGCCCCGCGGGTATCGACCGCCCAGCACTTCACCGATGTGCTCCTCCCACCCCGGCTGGGTGCGCACCACACTGGGCGCGGTGCAGCCACCACCCGCCGCGTCGATCAGCGTCGAACCGACATGCCACAGGCCGTCGCGGGTCAACACGGCAGCGCGCAACGGGGTCGCCTGTTCGATGCGGATACGGATCGACAGCCAGGGCAAGACCCCGCTCACCGGCTGGAAATCGACGATCTTCGGCAACGGATTCAACTCGGCCCAGGCGAGGATTTTCACCACTTCGCCCTTGAACGCCCGCGCGTCGATCTCCAGCGGTACCTGCCGGGCGTCTTCGGCGAATGGCGGGGCCAGCAATTTTACCCGGTCATCGAACACGAACGGCGCGTCACCGAGCATTTGCTTGTGGTAAAAAGCCCACATCACCGACGGCACCGGGTCTTTGCCGGGGTCGGTGGGCGCTGCAAGGGCAGCGATGGGCAGCCAGCAGGCCAGCAGGCAGCTCGCTCGCCGGTTCACTGCTGATACATCTCAGGCACGTCATATCGAAGGCCGTATCTGGCATACAGCGCCTTGACCGAACCATCGCGAATCATCCCTTCCAGCGCCTCTTCGACCGCGTACGCCAGCTGTCGATTGCTTTCGTGCACCGCCATGCCGATCTCCCAGCGTTGCTTGCCCATGTTCGGGTAGGCGTTTTCCGCCAGCGCAACCTGGGGGTCGGCCGCTTCGTGCACTTGCCAGTCGATCTCGCCGCGCATCGCCATCACCGCATCGACTTCACCCGCCTTCATCGCGGCGAATGCCTGGGGCACGCCGGGATAATGGTGGGTTTTGCCGGCGAGCATGCCGTTGAACACCGAGGTCAGGTAGAACGACGGAACGCTGTCCACCTCGACGCCGATCGGATGTTGCTCGAACACTGCCACGCTGGCGACCTTGTCCAGGCGGCGACGGTCGTACGCGACCTGCCACTGCTCGTTCTGGTAGGGCCCGAACATCACCACGTGGCTGTTCTCCAGTTCACCCAGCTCGTTGCGCTTGCGCGCGTAGTCCTGATCGTAGGGTACGCGCATCATCAGGTCAGCCAATTGCAGGTCGTGCAATTGGCTGGCGCGCCAGATGTAGTCGCGCAGGTCGTCGTCGAGTTTTTCTCCCGCCGGCGCCCACATCAGGGTCAGGCGCACACCGAGTGCCTTGGCCAGTGCTGCGGCCAGGTCTACATCGACGCCCCGGGCCTGACCGGCGTCTTCGAAACTGTAAGGGGCGAAATCCTTGTAGACCGCCACTTTCAGCTCACCGGCGGCGATCATTTCGTCATAGGTCCGCACCTGCGCCTGTACCGCCTGGCAACACAGCAACAACGCACTGATCAACAGCGTGAACAGGCGCATGCCTTACTCCTCGACGTGGACCGTATCCAGGTAAGTGCGCACCGCCCACAAGGCTTCCTGGCTCAGGTAATCGGCCATCTTGGGCATATACACGCGGCCGTCGCGTACGGCGCCATGGCGCACTCGTTCGACGAACCATTCATCACCGGCATCTCCGACATCGAGCATGCGCAGATCCGGGGCAATACCACCGGACTTGGCTTCCAGGCCATGACAGGCCGCGCAGTTCTGGTTGTAGGCCGAAGAGCCGATTTCCACCGCCTTGTCGTGCTGCGGCGAGGTTCGATAAGGGTTTACTGCGGCCCAGCCATCGGCATCGAGCGGCACGCCAGCGTCCTTGACAGGGGTCAGCCCCTGGGTTTCGACGGCTTGGGGGACGACGTTGCCGTGAGCCCAGGCGGACCCCGTACTGATAAACCCGGCCAGCAGTCCGGCAACAAGCAAGGCGTTGCGTTTTGTTGTCATTGTTATGCCCTCAGGATTGCACGCAAAACCTCTTTAAAGAGGCTATGGCAACCATCTTAGGAAGCACCTGGCGCCAGCCCCATGCTGCTTTGGTGGCCGCCTTCTAGTCCCTTGGTAGTAGGGCTTGTGGCGCACACCCAAATCAGGTGCCCCTTGGGAAGTTTTCCCGGCCACAGCGGGATATTTTCCGTATCCGCCAACCCACCCGGCGCACCACCCTGTGCAGGCCAAAACTTCCACAGGGAACTGCAACCATGACAATAAGATCGCTACCCGCCCTTTCCCCCTTGACCCTTGCCGTGCAGGCCTTCGTACTGGTGAGCAGCCTGTCGCTGGGCACTGCCAGCCATGCCGCCACTGCAGCCGCAGCCCCTACCCGCAACGTTTCGTGGGAGGACATTGCCAATGATCACCTGACCACCAAGGACGTGCTGCAGTACGGCATGGGCACCAACGCCCAGCGCTGGAGCCCGCTGGCCCAGGTCAACGACAAAAACGTGTTCAAGCTGACGCCGGCCTGGTCCTATTCGTTCGGGGACGAGAAGCAGCGCGGCCAGGAATCCCAGGCCATCGTCAGTGACGGCGTGGTCTATGTCACCGGGTCTTATTCGCGGGTCTTCGCGCTGGACGCCAAGACCGGCAAGCGCCTGTGGACCTACAACCATCGTCTGCCGGACAACATTCGTCCGTGCTGTGACGTGGTTAACCGCGGTGCCGCGATCTTCGGCGACAAGATCTACTTTGGCACCCTGGATGCACGCCTGATCGCCCTGGACAAGAACACCGGCAAAGTGGTCTGGAACAAGAAGTTCGGTGACCATGCCGCCGGCTACACCATGACCGGCGCACCGGTGCTGATCAAGGACAAGACCAGCGGCAAGGTGCTGCTGATCCATGGCAGCTCCGGCGATGAGTTCGGCGTGGTCGGGCAACTGTTTGCCCGCGACCCGGACACCGGAGAGGAAGTCTGGATGCGGCCTTTCGTCGAAGGTCACGTGGGCCGCCTGAACGGCAAGGACAGCACCCCCACCGGCGACGTCAAGGCGCCGTCCTGGCCGAATGACCCGACCACTGAAACCGGCAAGGTCGAGGCCTGGAGCCATGGGGGCGGCGCACCGTGGCAGAGTGCGAGCTTCGATCCGGAAACCAACACCATCATCGTCGGCGCCGGTAACCCCGGCCCTTGGAACACCTGGGCGCGCACGCCCAAGGATGGCAATCCCCACGATTACGACAGCCTCTACACCTCGGGCCAGGTCGGCGTCGACCCAAGCACCGGCGAAGTGAAATGGTTCTACCAGCACACCCCGAACGACGCCTGGGATTTCTCCGGCAACAACGAGCTGGTCCTGTTCGACTACAAGGACAAGGACGGCAAGACGGTCAAGGCCACCGGCCATGCTGACCGCAACGGGTTCTTTTATGTGGTCGATCGCAACAACGGCAAATTGCAGAACGCCTTCCCCTTCGTCGATAACATCACCTGGGCCAGTCACATCGACCTCAAGACCGGGCGGCCGGTGGAAAACGAAGGCCAGCGTCCAGCCAAGCCACTACCGGGCGAGACCAAGGGCAAGCCTGTGGAGGTTTCACCGCCGTTCCTCGGTGGCAAGAACTGGAACCCCATGGCTTACAGCCAGGACACCGGGCTGTTCTATATCCCTGGCAACCAGTGGAAGGAGGAGTACTGGACCGAGGAGGTCAGCTACAAGAAAGGCTCGGCTTATCTGGGCATGGGCTTCCGTATCAAGCGCATGTACGACGATCACGTCGGCAGCCTGCGCGCGATGAACCCGACCACCGGCAAGGTGGTGTGGGAACACAAGGAGGCCTTGCCGTTGTGGGCCGGTGTGTTGGCGACCAAGGGCAACCTGGTGTTTACCGGTACCGGTGATGGTTTCTTCAAGGCCTTCGATGCGAAAACCGGCAAGGAGCTGTGGAAGTTCCAGACCGGCAGCGGCATCGTCTCGCCGCCAATCACCTGGGAGCAGGATGGCGAGCAGTACATCGGGGTGACCGTTGGCTATGGCGGCGCGGTGCCGTTGTGGGGCGGCGACATGGCCGAACTGACCAAGCCGGTGGCTCAGGGCGGGTCGTTCTGGGTGTTCAAGATTCCGAGTTGGGATAGCCAGGTAGCCCAAAAGTAAACCACTACCCCTGTGGGACCAAGGCTTGCCGGCGATGGCAGTGTGTCAGGCCGATCCGTTTCGGATATGCCCCCGCCATCGCGGGCAAGTCTTGCTCCCACAGGATTGCTCCTACGTGTTCCCTCTGAGACCTCGCCATGAAATACCTGCCCCTCCTGCTTTTGCTAACCGTCACCCCGACCTACGCCGACGACGCCGACGCTCCGCTCATCATCAACGGCTGCACCATCGCCGATCACAGCCAGTGCCCCGGTGCCGACCTCAAGGGCGCGAACCTGAGTAACCAGGACCTGCGCAACATGAACCTCAGCGGGGCCGACTTGCGCGGGGCCGACCTGCGCCATGCGCGCCTGGACCTGGCAAACCTGGAAAAAGCCCGGTTGCAAGGCGCCAACCTGACACGCGCCAGCCTGCAACAGAGCAACCTGCGCCTGGCGGATCTCACCGGGGCAAAGTTGCTGGCGATCCAGGGCTGGGGCATGTTTGCCCAGGGCGCACAATTCCAGGATGCCGACCTCAGTGGTGCCTACCTGCAATTCGCCCGGCTTTCCGGGGCCAGGATGCACAATACCAACCTGCGTGCGGCAGATCTGGAGATGACCTGGCTGAGCAAGGCGGATCTCAAGGGTGCAAATCTCGCAGACGCGAATCTGCAGGAGTCCAAATTTGGTGAAAGTAATCTCGAGCAGGCGAACCTGAGCGGCTCGCGGCAGCATTATGCGAACTTTCAGGATGCCAATATGGAGGGGTGTTCGGGATGTCCGACAACGTGGAATAAATGAGCCGGCCAAGCTTCTACCATGGGAACGGGTGTGTTCTTTCACCCCGCCTTGCGCACCACTCCCATATCGATGCCCAGATGCACCAGCTCCGCGTGGGAGCTGACCTGCAGTTTGCTCTTGAGCAAAGTCAGGTGATTGGAGACGGTCTTGGCGCTGATGCTCAATTGCTCGGCAATCATCCGGGCCGGGGTGCCCTTGGCGAGCATCACGAAAATTTCCAGCTCGCGCTGGGTCATGCTCTGCAGGCGCGGGTCGCTGGCGTCGTGTTGCGGATGGCAGGCCAGTTGCGTGGCCAGGGGTTGTTCGATATAGGCGTGCCCGGCCAGGATGCGCCGCACGGCCTCGATCAGCACCTCAGGTGCCGAGCTTTTCGTCAGGTAACCCGAGGCCCCCGCTTCCAGGGCCTGGCGCACCAGCGGTAATTCATCGTGCATGCTGAAAAACAGCACGCGCAATTGCGGCAGGCGCTGACGCAGGCGGCGGGTGGTCTCCAGGCCGCTGATGCCTGGCAGGCCAAAATCCATGATCACCAGGTTCGGCACCGCTTCCTGCACGCGGATCAAAGCCTCTTCGCCAGTGGCGGCTTCGCGCACTTGCAAAGCTGGCAGCAGGGCGCGCAGCAAACTCGCGTAGCCCTGGCGGACCACGGCGTGGTCATCAACCAGCAGAATATTCATCACACCTCCAATGGCATGTTCAAGGCCAGCGCCCAACCGGCACCGGGATGGCTGATAATCCGCAGCTCGCCGCCCAGGCTGCGGGCGCGCTCGCACATCGAGTACAGGCCGACGCCCGGCTGCTGCGGTTGCCGTGCGCCTCGGCCATTGTCACGCACCAGCAAACGCAAGCGACCACCCTGATGCTGCAGGCGGATCCGCACCTGGCTGGCATCGGCATGGCGCACGATGTTGGTCAAGGCCTCCTGCAGCAGTCGATAAAGATGAGTTTTACTGCTGCTGGACAACGCTGGCATCTGCACGCTGACCCGCAGCTGGCATTCGATGCCCTGGCGGGCTTGCCATTGCTCCACCAGCACAGCCACTGCCTCCTCCAGGGGCAGGTGCTGCAGTACCACCGGGTAAAGGTCCTGCACCAGGGCGCGGAAACCTTGCTGCAGATGCTCGCAGTTGTGTTCCAGTTCGCGCACCGTGCGTTCCACTGCTTGCGGCTGGTCCGCGACCCAGCGCAGCAGACAGGCCTGGGCGCGAATACCCGCCAGGTACTGGCCGAGATCGTCGTGCAGGGTCTGCGCCAGATGAGTGCGCTCCTGCTCCTGCACTGCCAGCAAGGTCCGGGTCAAATGCGCGTTATCGGCGCAAGCCTGCTCCAGCGCCTGGGCCATCTGATTAAAATGCGTCGCCAGCTGCCGTGCTTCAGGGACCCCTTCGGTGGGCAGGCGCACCTTCAGCTGGCCGTCGGACACCTGCTGCAGGGCCCGCAGTAATTCATCGAGCAGGCCCATGCCGCGGCCAACCGCCCAGCGAATGGTGAGCAGGCTCACCAGCAGCGCAAGGCCGCACAATGCCAACAGTTGCTGGAGGGAATCCCAGACCTCGTCGATCTCGTCACGCGGATCGACCGCAATCTGCACCCGACGGCCATCCTGCAGCGCCAGCACCCGCTCGTGGTGCCGCGTCTGGGCAAACAGCACGCCGGCAAGCCACGCCTCCGGGCCATGTTGAGCGTCCTCCCGAGGCGCCTCGCCGGGTTCCAGCCAGCGCACCCGCACATGCCGCAAGCTGCGGGTGAGCCCGGGTTGCAAACTGGCCGGGTCGCGCTCGGCAGTTTCACTCAGGTACTCGACCACGGCCTGGGCCGATTGCAGTTCGCGCTCCACATCCGCCAGCGCCTGATGCAACAGCAAGCCCGTGCACGCCAGCGTCACCAGGGTGAAAAAACCGCAGACCCAGAGGTTGATTCGCCATAGCGCCGACATGCCTATCGCCCCGGCGTCGCGGAGAACACCGGCAGCGTCGCGGGGCGCGGGCCGTGCAGTTTATCCACGCCGATCAGACTGAGGATCAGCAGGAACGGCAGCAGTAGCGCTTTGAAAATCCGCATGGCCGAGCGCCTCCAGAGGTCGTGGCTGTTACAACCCATGCTAAAACCGCGCCGCGCAGGTGGAGTTACTACCTTGGTACTGGCTGACTGGTACTTTCTGCATATTTCTTATCGCCCTTCGGGTTCCTATGCTGGCGCTACCTGGAACGGAGTGCACCATGCGCCAGCTAGCCCCCTACGCCCTGACCTGCCTGCTGGCGATCGCCTGCAGCGCCGTGCCGTCCGCTCACAGCCGGGCCGCCGAGGCGCCGTTGCAGGTGCGGATCGGCTACCTGGGCTATCGCCCCGACCCGGGTCCCTTGCTGTCGAACATCATTGCCGAACCGGTCGATGCCGGCCTGCGCGGCGCCGAACTGGCGATCACCGACAGCAACAGTACCGGGCGCTTTCTCAACCAGAGCTACACCTTGGTCGACGGCAGTGCCGACAGCCAGCAAGCCCTGCTCGAGGCGGCCAAGGCGCAACACCAGCAAGGTCTGCGGTTGTTCGTGGTGAACGTCCCTGTCGACAGCCTGCGCCAGCTCAGTGCGGCCCTGCCCGACAGCCTGCTGTTCAACGCGGGCAGCCCCGACGACAGCTTGCGCACCACCGACTGCCTGGCGAACGTGCTGCACAGCCTGCCGAGCCGGGCGATGCTGGCGGACGCCCTGGCGCAATTCCTGGTGGTGCGCAAATGGCAGCGGGCGCTGCTGATCGTCGGCCCGACCGCCGACGATCAAGCCTATGCCGCAGCCCTGAGGCGTGCAGCGAAACGCTTCGGCTTGAAGCTGGTGGCGGAGAAAGCCTGGAGCTTCGACAACGACCAGCGCCGCAGCGCCCAGGCCGACATGCCACTGTTCACCCAGACCGCCGAGTACGAAGTGGTGCTGGTAGCCGATGAGCGCGGCGACTTTGGTGAATACGTGCCCTACCAGACCTGGTACCCACGTCCCGTCGCCGGCACCCAGGGCCTGACCCCGGTGGGCTGGCACAAAACCGTGGAAACCTACGGCGCCGCGCAGTTGCAGAAGCGTTTCGAAGCCCTGGCCGGCCGCTGGATGAACGACCGGGATTTTGCCGCCTGGATCGCCGTGCGCAGCGTCGCCAGCGCGGTGAGCAAGCTGCGCCAGGCAGATCCCCTGGCAATCCGTCAGCTGCAACTCAGCGATCAACTGCCCCTGGACGGTTTCAAGGGCCGCAAGCTCAGTTATCGGCCGTGGAACGGTCAACTGCGCCAGCCCATTCCTGTCGTGCAACCCCGGGCGCTGGTCAGCACCTCGCCCCAGGAAGGCTTCCTGCACCCCTTCAATGAGATGGACAGCCTGGGCTACGACAAGCCCGAGGTCAGCTGCCGCTTTCCCTGACCCCTGACGTTCAACAACTACAACAACAAAAAGGAATCCGCCATGCGCCGCACCCTGCTCTCATGCGCCCTGCTGCTCGCCGCCGGGCATGCCGCGGCGAGCACCGCCTGGGTCTCCAACGAGAAGGACAACAGCCTCAGCCTGATCGACATGCAGACCCTGCAGGTCACCGATACCCTGCCCGTCGGCCAGCGTCCACGAGGCCTGTTGCTGTCCCACGACAACAAGCTGCTGTACATCTGCGCCAGCGACTCGGATCGCGTGCAGGTCATGGACGTCGCCACGCGCAAGATCATCAAGGAACTGCCATCCGGCAAGGACCCCGAGCAGTTCGCCCTGCACCCTAACAATCGCTGGTTGTATGTCTCCAACGAAGACGATGCGCTGGTGACGGTGATCGACACCGAAACCTCCAAGGTGCTGGGCCAGATCAGTGTCGGCGTCGAACCCGAAGGCATGGCCGTCAGTCCCGACGGCAAATGGGCGGTCAACACCAGCGAAACCACCAACATGCTGCACTGGATCGACACCAGCACCCAGACCCTGGCCGACAGCACGCTGGTAGACCAGCGCCCGCGCTTCGTCGAGTTCACCCCGAGCGGTGCGCAATTGTGGGCCTCGGCGGAAATCGGCGGCACGGTGACCATTCTCGACGTGGCGACCCGCCAGGTGCTCAAGACCCTGACGTTCCAGATCAAGGGTGTGCACCCGGACAAGGTGCAGCCGGTGGGCATCAAGCTCAGTGCCGATGGCAAATACGGCTTCGTCGCCCTCGGCCCGGCCAATCATGTGGCGGTGATTGACGCCAAGACCTTCGAGATCCTCGATTACCTGCTGGTGGGCCGGCGAGTCTGGCAGATGGCGTTTACCCCGGATCAGAAGCAGCTGCTGGCCACTAACGGGGTCAGCGGTGACGTATCGGTGATCGATGTCGACAGCCTCAAGGTCAGCAAGTCGGTCAAGGTTGGACGTTATCCGTGGGGCGTGGTGGTCACGCCATGAACGCGCTGGAGGTCAGTGACCTGAGCTTTGCCTACGGCGCGCGTGAGGCGTTGCGCAAGGTGAGTTTCAGCCTCGCGCCAGGGCGGTTTGCCGCATTACTGGGGCCCAACGGCGCCGGCAAATCCACGCTTATCGCCTTGCTTACCCGACTCTACGACCTGCAACGCGGCGACATTGTCGTGGGTCAGTGCTCACTGCGCACTGCGCCACACCCGGCCCTCAGGCAGTTGGGTGTGGTGTTCCAGCAAAGTACCCTGGACCTGGACCTCAGCGTTGAACAGAACCTGCGCTATCACGCGGCGTTGCATGGCCTGGGCCGCCGCCAGACCGCGCTGCGGGTCGATGCCGAGCTGGCGCGCCAGGGCCTGACAGAGCGGCGTGGTGAACGGGTTCGCGAGCTCAATGGCGGGCACCGCCGTCGGGTGGAAATCGCCCGTGCGCTGTTGCACGAACCGCGCCTGCTGCTGCTCGACGAGGCCAGTGCGGGCCTCGATCCAGCCAGCCGCCTGGCCCTGAACCAGCACATCCGCAGCCTGTGCCGCGAGCAGCAGATCAGCGTGCTCTGGACCACTCACCTGCTCGACGAAGTGCAAGCCGGCGACGACCTGTTGATCCTGCATCAAGGACGCCTGGTCGCCAGTGGCCAGGCTGATGCCCTGAGCCTTGAGCACGGCGGCGACCTGGGTTCGGCTTTCGCGCACCTGACCAACCCGGGAGCTCCACGATGAATGCGTACTGGCAATGCTTCAGCGGCATCGTGCTGCGCGAATGGCTGCGCTTTGTGCTGCAACGCACGCGTTTCCTCAGCGCGCTGGTGCGGCCTTTGCTGTGGCTACTGGTGTTCGCCGCCGGTTTCCGAGCAGCGCTGGGGATCGCGATCATCGAGCCCTACGACACCTACATCCCCTACGAGGTGTACATCATCCCGGGCCTTGCCTGCATGATCCTGCTGTTCAACGGCATGCAGGGCTCGCTGTCGATGGTCTACGACCGGGAGATGGGCAGCATGCGCGTGCTGCTGACCAGCCCGCTGCCGCGGACCTTCCTGCTGTGCAGCAAGCTGCTGGCCACCGCGCTGATTTCGCTGTTGCAGGTGTATGCCTTCCTGGCGATTGCCTGGGTGTACGGCGTGCAACCGCCGGCCATGGGCCTGCTGGTCGCCTTGCCCGCGTTGCTGCTGGTGGCGTTGATGCTCAGCGCCCTGGGGTTGTTGCTGTCCAACGCCATCCGCCAGCTGGAAAACTTTGCCGGGGTGATGAACTTCGTGATTTTCCCGTTGTTTTTCCTGTCATCGGCCCTGTACCCGCTGTGGAAGATGCGCGAGTCGAGTGAGTGGTTGTATTGGCTGTGCGCGATCAACCCGTTTACTCATGCGGTGGAATTGGTGCGGTTTGCGTTGTATGAGCGGTTCAATCCGCTGGCGCTGGCCGTCTGCGTTGCATTGACCCTGGTGTTTGCGCTGCTCGCGGTGATGACCTTCAACCCGCAACACGCGGCCCTGCGCAAATCGACCTGAGCCTGCATCGTGTTCGACACCCCGACAGGGACCCACTGTGGAAGCTTCATTCATTCACCGGGAACGGGGTGCGCAGGGTAAAAATTACTACTTTAGTACGGGTTTTCCTGTCTATCGTCGCATTCCCAACGCACCGCGACTGGCATGTAATGGGCCCATAACTATAAGGATTGCCCCCATGTCCCGTGCCCGACGTCGCCTTCTGCGTCCCACACTCGCTGCGCTGTCCCTGAGCCTGCTCCTTTGCACCGCCCACGCCGAGACCGCGTTGTTCTCAGCCGAGGGTTATCGCATCGGGTTGTACCGCAGCCCTACCCCGGCTCAAGCGCAGGGCGCGACGATCATCGACACCGCCGCCCTGCAAGCCCTGCTGAGCCAGACCCCGCGCCCGGTGCTGATCGACGTATACCGCCGCCAATGGCTGCAAGGGAAATTCATCGAAGACCAGCCCCACGAAAATCTACCCGGCAGCCATTGGCTGGCCAACACCGGTGACGGTGACCTGACTGCGGCCTGGACTGCGTATTTCGCGCGTAACCTTGAAGCCCTGACCCAGGGTAATCAGGCACAACCGCTGGTGTTCTACTGCCGCTCGGACTGCTGGTTGAGCTGGAACGCGGTCAAGCGCGCTGCCGCAATGGGCTATAAGACACTGTACTGGTACCGCGACGGCCTGGACGCCTGGCAGGCCGCCAACCTGCCCGTGACACCCGCCCAGCCCGAACCCTTTCCCTGATCTTTACGCCTGCGTGTTGTTGCCCCACCATAATCAAAATAATGAGGTGAAAGGCTATGTACAAAATTCTGATTGCCGACGATCACCCGCTGTTTCGCGAAGCCATTCACAATGTCATCAGCGACGGATTCCCCGGCAGTGAAGTGATGGAAACCGCCGACCTGGACAGCGCCCTGCTGTTGACCCAGGACCACGATGACCTCGACCTGATCCTGCTCGACCTGAACATGCCGGGCATGCATGGCCTTAATGGCCTGATCAACCTGCGCAACGAGGCACCGACCATTCCGGTAGTGATTGTCTCAGCCGAACAGGACAAGCAGATCGTGCTGCAAGCCATCACCTATGGCGCGGTGGGCTTCATCACCAAATCTTCGCCACGGGTGCAGATGACCGAGGCCATCCAGCAGATCCTCAACGGCAACGTCTACCTGCCGCCAGACATCATCCGCACGCAGAAAAGCGGGACCCATCGGCGGATGAACGATACCCCCAGCTTTCCCCCGGAACTGCTCCAGGCGCTGACGCGCAAGCAGTTGCTGGTACTGGAGCGCATGACCAAGGGCGAGTCGAACAAGCAGATCGCCTACACCCTGGAAATTGCCGAGACCACGGTGAAGGCGCACGTGTCGGCGATTTTGCGCAAACTCAATGTGCACAACCGGGTGCAGGCGATCTTGAGTGCAGGGGATATAGATTTCGGCTCATATCTGCGGCGTTAAGTGGCCTGCAAGGTCGGATCGTGCCCATCGCGAGCCTGCTCGCGATGAGGCCGGCAGTACCCGCGCAAGGCTCGAGGCTCAAGGCCTGCCAAGCAAATGACTCATCGCCGTCTTCAGTTTCATTGGCCGCACCGGCTTGTGCATCAGGGTGTGGCCCAGCTCGCGAATCTGCA
Organism: Pseudomonas sp. Y24-6; assembly: GCF_020295325.1. Classification (NCBI taxonomy): domain Bacteria; kingdom Pseudomonadati; phylum Pseudomonadota; class Gammaproteobacteria; order Pseudomonadales; family Pseudomonadaceae; genus Pseudomonas; species Pseudomonas sp. Y24-6. The sequence goes on from NZ_JACBXG010000001.1 coordinate 73,017, forward strand.
GTTTCAGTTCGTTGCTGTAGTTGGCGGTGATCATCATGGCCGGAATCGTGCAGGCCCGGCGCGCATTGATACGGGCGACAGCGTCCACGCCGTTTTGCTCGTCATCCAGATGATAATCGGCGATCAGCAGATCGGCATCCTGGTGGTAATTGTCCACCTGCCGTGCCAGGTCCTGCTCTGACAACGCGGTGACCACCACACACCCCCAGGCCTCCAGTAACGTGCGCATGCCCGCGCAAATGGCTGCGTCGTTATCCAGCACCCATACCCGTGCCCCGCGCAGGCGTTCCAGCATGGGCTCACTCATCAACGGGTTGGGTAACGCCTTGGGCGCAGTCGCGCTGATCGGCACCTCGACAGAAAACATCGACCCCCTGCCCGGCCATGAACGCACGTGAATCCGGTGCCCGAGTATCCCGGCAATTTTTTCCACGATCGCCAGGCCCAGCCCCAGGCCGCGATCCTGATCCGGACGCTGGACATCGCCGCGCTTGAACTCCTGGAAAATCTCCTCCAGGCGGTTCTCCGCGATGCCCATGCCGCTGTCCCAGACCTCGATCGACAAGCGCTGATGATGCCGTCGGCAACCCAGCACCACACGACCGCTGTAGGTATAGCGAATGGCGTTGCTGAGCAGGTTGCGCAGGATCCTGGCGAGCAACTGGATGTCGCTGCGCACCAATGCCGAACAGCCGATGAAGTGCAGTTCAAGTCCCTCGCTGCGGGCCACCTGGGTGTACTCGGCGGCGAGGTTCTCCAGCAGTTCGCTGAGGGCGAACGGCGCGATGTCGGCCTTGATCACCCCGGCATCAAGCTTGGAAATATCCACCAGGGTTCCCAGCAGGTTTTCCACGTCCTCCAGGGAATTGCTGACGTTGCGCACCAGGATTTCGTTGGCCATCGGCTCCCGGCGCTCAAGCAAGGCACTGGTAAACAGACGCGCGGCATTCAGTGGTTGCAGCAGGTCGTGGCTGACCGCGGCAAGAAATTTGGTCTTCGACAGGTTGGCCTGTTCGGCTTCGAGCTTGGCCTCGCGCAGCCGCGACTCCACTCGCCGACGCTCATCGATTTCACGCAGCAACTGGTCGTTGAGGGTCGTCAGTTCCGCCGTGCGCTCACGCACGCGCAACTCCAGGTTCTGATACGCCTGATGCAGCGCCTCGGCGGTGCGGCGGCGCTCGGTGATGTCGCGGATCAACACGAAGATCCCCACCACTTCCCCGGTGGCCAGCCGATTGGGCACGTAGGAGCGCAACATGTAGCGCTCCTGGTTGTTGATATTGGTTTCGGCGAACTCGAACGTCACGCTCTCCCCGGCCAGGGCCCGCGCCACATAGGCTTCCAGGCGCTGATAATGTTGTTCGCTGTGCACCTCGCGCAGGCTCTGGCCAAGCATCACGCCCCGGGGCCAGCAGTACCATTGTTCGTAGACCTTGTTGGTGAACTCGTAGACCAGGTCGGCATTGAGGTAGGCGATCAGCGCCGGCACGTGGTCGGTGATCAGGCGAATCCAGCGCTCGCTCTCGCTCAGGGCCTCCGCGTGCTGGTAGCGTTCGGTGATGTCGGTGAAGGTGTTGACGAAGCCGCCGGTGGGCAGCGGGTGAGTGCGAATTTCCAGCACCCGGCCATCGTACAGGCGCTGTTCGCATTCCTGCACCGGCCGCCCGTTGACGTCGCGGCTGGCAGGGGTCAGCAGGTGCAGCTCACTGTCGGCGATCACCTCGGCAAACGGTCGGTGGGCCGCCACCGGCGCCAGGCCACTCAATTCGAGGAAGCGCCGGTTCCACAATTCCAGCACGCCGTCGGCATTGACCATCGCCACACCCTGGGACAGGTTGTCGACCGCACGCTGCAACAGGTGGGATTTTTGCGCCACCGCCTGCTCGCGGCGCAGGGTCTCGTTGAGTTTGACGTCGGTGATGTCGGTGAACAGGATCACCCGGCCGCCTTCCTGGGTCGGCCGCTCGCTGACTTGCAACCAGCGCCCGTCCTGCAGACGATACAACAGGCTTTCGTCGGCGTGCCCACGAGGCTCTTCGGTGAACAGCCCGGTCGCGCTCATCAGCCGTTTGACCTCGGCCAGGCGCATGCCTGCATTGATCCTCACGCGGCTATGGATCCAGAACGCCTTGAAGCGGCTGTTGAACAGGACGATGCGCTGGTCGGCATCGAACAGCACGAATGCATCGGAAATACTCTCGATGGCGTCGATCAAATGCTGGTGGGCCGTTTCCGCGCGCAGGCGTGCTTCGCTGAGCAAGTGATTGCCCGACTTGAGCTCGGCCATGGCCTGGTTCAACGCATCGGTGCGCTCACGCACCTGCTCGGCCAGTACCACTGAGTGCTGGAAGGCCGCGTAGGGATCATTGCCCCGGGTGACGCCCGACTCGATGCGCTCGATCAGCGCGCTGTTGATCCGCTGCAGCTTTTGATTTTCGTGGCGCAGGCTGGCGAGTTGCGCCTGGAGTTCAGCGCTGTCCAGGGGTGCGGCCCCGGGCAATGGCAACGCCGGTGAAGGTCTGGTTGATATGCATGCCATTGAACTGTTCTCCGTAGGTGTTGAAACCCATCACCCGCTGGTCACGCAAAAATGCCCCGACCTGCTCCAGGTTGCCGCTGTTTTCCAGCTCCATGCGCCGCAGGAAACAGTCGCAGCCGAGGGTCAGCAGCAGCTCGCCAAGTCGCTCGTGCAAGCCGTCGAACAGGTCTTGCAGGTTGGGCAGCATCGGCCCCGGCGTCATGACCGTGAGGACGATGCCGTTTTCCACCGCGCAGTAGAAACTCAGGCTCAGGTCCGGATGAACCTGCTGGATGGCCCGCACGTAGTACTGGTCGTTGATGCGCACCGCCAAGGGGTGCGCGGCGAAGATCCGGTGATCGAGCTCGGCCACCGGCACGCCGATGTGCCGGGCGTATTCCTCGGCGGCGGGCTCGGCATTGAGCTCAAAGACCCGCCGCGACGCACTGTCGGCGCCGGTCACCACCAGTTTTTCCGCCCGGGGCAGAATGTGGTGGGTGGTGAACACTTCGAAATCCAGCCAGGTGTTGACCAGCACCACCACGGCCGCGCCGCTGTGGAACTCGCCACCAAAATACACGTGGGTATGCGTGAGATAGTTGTCGTCACCGGCCGAGCCACCAAAGTGCGGGATATCGCCGAAGGCGGCGCTGAGGGCAGCCAGGACCATTTCTTCACGACTCGACAAGCCATCGAGCAGGGTCAGGGCGAAGCTGTTGCCCTTGATCGGTGCCAGGGTATTGCTGCGACAACCGCTGACCAGGCGCTCGACCATCTGCTGGGCGTCGATCAGGCTGAAACGCTCCATTTCGTCGATGAGCTCGGCGTCGATGGAGAAGTGCCGGTGATCAAACCCCACCGCCGTCACGCAATTGCGCCCGTAGCCCAGCGGGGTGATTTCCCCGGCGCTGGTGCAACCGACCAGGCGAATCCCGCCAAAGCTCTGCTGCAACGCCTGGCCCAGCGCCTGCAGGTTGTATTCGGCGGAACAGAAGAACAGCACGAAGCCCAGGTGCGGATGCAGTAACTGCCGCGCCAGCTCCTGGGCCACCTGCTGGGCATCGGTGGCCTGGGACATCGCACTGACCACACCATCACTGTGAACCTGCTGCATTGTCGCCTCCCGCAGGTGCGCGTGTATGAGGCACGAGTGTACGAACGCGGCAGGCTGCGACCTATGCTACTTGGGTAGCGGGTAGCCGCTTCGATGGGATGAGAGCCGCACCGAATCTCCCAAACAACGCCCCCCTGTAGGAGCGAGCTTGCTCGCGATGGACGTTAACGATGACGGGGACTGCCTGCATACACGCGGTGCCTGTGCGTCCATCGCGAGCAAGCTCGCTCCTACAAGGGAGGCGAATTTGCTCTTACCAGGTCAACACCGCCCCCACCGCGAAGGTATCGGTGTCTTCATTCTGCGCACTGGTGTCGTGCCCGTTGATTTCGAACTGGTTGTACTCGGCCACCAGCTTGAGGTTGCTGTTGACGTCATGGAACAGCGCAATACCGCGGGTCTCGTAATCCGCGCCGCTGCCGACGACGCCGTTGCCGTCGTCCTTGGTCTTGCCGTAGGACAGTGCCAGGCGGTTCTTGCCGAGTTTGTAAGAGCCTTGCAGCAGGTAACCGTCGCTGTCGACGTTGCGCAACGTCGGCTCCCCGGCGTTGTTGGTGAAGAACGGGTTGATGCCCTTGGCCTGGAAGCCGGAACCGGTCAGCGACAAGCCCCCCATCTTCGCCTGCACGCCGTAACCAACGCCCTTGGAGGTCACGGACTCGACGCTTGAGTCAGTGTTGTCCGAGGTCTGGTAGCTGCCGTTGACCCAGCTGTAGATCTGCGCACCGGCCAGGTCGAACTGGTAGGTGATCTCGCTCTCGGTTCGCGGGTTCTCCTGGTAGGCCTTGCCCGTCGGGCTACTGTCGTTGGTGTCCACCGGGTCCATGATCCCCACCGCCACCCGCAAACCGTCCATCACCGGCGTACGGTAGGTGATCTGCGAAGTGGGAAACGGGTACGGATAACCACTGCCGATATTGCCGAACGACACGCCGCCACCGTCCACCAGGCCCAGGGTATCGCTGACCTGGCCGTACCCGGCGAGCAGTTCGTCGAGCAGGATGTTGGAGCGGGCAAACAGGCCGAAGTCCTTGCCGATCAACACCTCGCCCCATTCGGGATTGGCGACCGTACCGTAGAACTGGCGGACGTCGATGGCCGTGTCGGTGCCATTGGTTTCACTGTCGTTGATGGTCACCCAGAAAGAAGCGCGCGCACCGAGCTTCAGGTCATCGATCTGCTTGCCCATGTTGAAGCCCAGGTAATTGGGCAGGAAGCCCATCTTGACCCGCGACTGGCGCCGGTCGTACTGCTCGCCCTCGCGGTCCACATCACTGTTGACGTAAAAGGCATTGATGTAACCGTCGGTGGAAAAAGTCGTCTGGTCCTTGTCGTACAGCACGATCTCGGCTTGGGCCATCGGGCTCAAGCCCAGGGCCGACAGGCTGGCGATCAAGGCAGGCAAATAACGATGCTTGAAATTCTTATTGTTGTGCATGACGCGCTCCGCAGCGGGGACTGGATGTCGGAGGCGATTATCGAAAGTGCACCGGCGGCGTCATACGCTGCCTTGGGGGCGATCAGCAGGTGCTTTGGACTGGCTGGCGTGAGGCGGCAAGTTGGGCGTAAGACCGGCCCGCGCCTGGGCCCGCCACTTAAGGTGTAAGACGCTCAGACGCTCGCACGCAGCAACATACAGGCTGCAATGACCAGACACAGGCTGGCGAACCCGACTTGCAGGGCCCGGGCCGGGACCCGCGCACAGAATCGCCGACCGATGATCATGCCGACGATGCTGGCGATAATGAAGCTCACGCCCAGGCCTTCGATGCGCACTCCCGCGTGGAATGCGCCGATCACACCGATGGCCGAGATCAGGCTGATCACCATCAGGGAAGTGGCGACGATGCCGCGCATCTGCACGTCGGTCAGTTGCTTGAACGCCGGGACGATCAGGAACCCGCCGCCTACCCCGAGCAAGCCGGACACCACTCCCGTGACTGCGCCCAACGCGGCCAGGGTCGCGGTGCATTTGGCGGTCCAGGAAAAGCGCCCGGTCTGCTGGTCGAGCATGCAGTTTTTCTGGCCCCAGTTGGCATGGCCGTGGTCGCTCGGCCCTTCGCCATGGCGCTCGCGACGCAGCATGCGCCAGGCGACCATGATCATCAGCAGGCTGAACAGCATCATCAGGACCTTTTCCGGAAGCTGATGAGCGAAAAAAACCCCCACCGGCGAAAAGATCGCCCCCAGCAGCGCAATGAGCAACGCTGCGCGATAACGCACCAGCCCGTGGCGCAGACCGTCGATGGCGCCCACTGCGGCCGCACTGCCCACGGCAAACAAAGCAATGGGCGCTGCCTGGGTCATGCTCAGGCCGAGCCCCAATACCAGCGCCGGCACCGCCAGAATGCCGCCCCCCGCCCCGGTCAACCCAAGGACCAGGCCCATCACCCCACCAAAAAAAATTGCCAGTAGCATAAAAAATCTTAATCCATGAAAAGTCGGGAACGCCCAGTATCGATGGTGTACAGGATAGAGCCAGGGCGCGATTTTTCCTTCCCCCAATTGCCAGGGGCTGGCCAATCCGGGGCAAATGAATCTACGCTGACCGCTTGTTCAACGAAGAACCGGCCAACATGCCTGCCCTGATTGAAGCTTTTCTTGACCCTGCCTCATCGACCTGGAGCTACGTAGTCCACGAGGGCGATGGCAGTGCCTGCGCCATCGTCGACCCGGTGCTGGATTACGACGCGGCGGCCGGTCGCACCGGTACGGTCCAGGCCGACCGCATCAGTACATTTGTGCGTACTCACCAATTGCAGGTGCAGTGGTTGCTGGAAACCCACGCCCATGCCGATCACCTGTCAGCGGCGCCCTACCTGCGTCGTGCACTGGGCGGCAAGATCGCGATCGGCCAGTCGATCAGCAAGGTCCAGGACGTATTCAAGCGCCTGTTCAACCTGGAGCCCGGGTTTGCCGCCGATGGCTCGCAGTTCGATCACCTGTTTGCACCGGACGAGTCATTCATGATCGGCAATCTCAAGGCGACGGCCTTGCACGTGCCCGGGCACACCCCGGCGGACATGGCCTATCTGGTCGACAGCACCCTGATTCTAGTGGGCGATACACTGTTCATGCCGGACGTCGGCACCGCCCGCTGCGACTTTCCAGGGGGAAACGCGAACCAGATGTTCGCTTCCATCCAGAAGCTCCTGGCGTTTCCGGCCGGCGTAAATTTGTACGTCTGCCACGATTACCCGCCAGAGGGCCGCGAGCCCAGCTGCGTGACCACGGTTGGTGAGCAGCGCCGAAGCAATATTCATGTGCGTGACGGCGTCGACGAAAGCGAGTTTGTGGCCATGCGCAACCAGCGCGATGCCGGTTTGGGCATGCCGAACCTGTTGCTGCCGGCGATTCAGGTGAATGTGCGGGCGGGGAATCTGCCGCCGGCGGAAGACAATGGCGTTACCTACTTGAAGATCCCGGTAAATCGGCTTTGACGTCAAGAGATCGCAGCCTCGTTTCTCTCGACAGCTCCTACAGAGATCCCCCGGTGCATGTAGACAATGCAGGCGCTGGCGCAGCCTGCGATCTTTTGATCTTCAGGTAGCCAGCGTCAACCCGTTCGCCGGCAACGGCAGCGCGGTCTTGTAGCGCACCTGCTTGAGCGCAAAGCTGGAGCGGATGTTCGCCACCCCGGGCACCTTGGTCAGAAAATCCATCATGAAACGCTCCAGCGACTGAATGGTCGGCACCAGTACGCGGATCAGATAATCCGGGTCGCCGGCCATCAGGTAGCACTCCATCACTTCCGGGCGATCGGAAATCGCCTCCTCGAAATGCTGCAACGCCTCCTCCACCTGTTTTTCCAGGCTGACGTGAATGAACACGTTGACGTGCAACCCCAGCAGCTCGGCGTCCAGCAGCGTGACCTGCTCGCGAATCAGGCCCAGTTCTTCCATTGCCTTGACCCGGTTAAAACACGGGGTGGGTGACAGGTTGACCGAGCGTGCGAGGTCGGCGTTGGTGATGCGCGCATTCTCCTGAAGGCTGTTGAGAATGCCGATGTCGGTACGGTCCAGTTTGCGCATGAGACAAAATCACCTGTTTTTTATGTTTATGCAGGTTTTTTATCCTCAAATGATCTTCGGCGCAACGAAACAGAGAGAAATATTCTTCTTGAGCCGGCCTATGATTGTTGTAGGACAAGATTTCTTCCACAGAAGAATGACCGTCAGCTCACTACAAGAAATTCACAAGATCGAGCGTAGAAGCCATGAATCAAGCGTACGAACCGCTGCGCCTGCACGTTCCCGAACCTTCGGGTCGCCCAGGCTGCAAAACCGACTTCTCCTACCTGCGTCTGACCGATGCCGGCACGGTGCGCAAACCCCCAATCGATGTTGAACCGGCCGACACCGCGGACCTGGCCAAGGGTCTGATTCGCGTGCTCGACGACCAGGGCAATGCCCTGGGTCCATGGGCTGAAGGCGTACCGTCCGAGATCCTGCGCACAGGCATGCGCGCCATGCTCAAGACGCGCATCTATGACAACCGCATGGTGGTTGCCCAGCGTCAAAAGAAAATGTCGTTCTACATGCAAAGCCTTGGCGAAGAAGCCATCGGCAGCGGCCAGGCCCTGGCGCTGAATGTCGACGACATGTGCTTCCCGACGTATCGCCAGCAGAGCATTCTGATGGCGCGCAACGTGCCGCTGGTGGACCTGATCTGCCAACTGCTGTCCAACGAACGCGACCCGCTCAAGGGACGCCAACTGCCGATCATGTACTCGGTCAAGGATTACGGCTTCTTCACCATTTCCGGCAACCTCGCCACCCAGTTCGTACAGGGCGTGGGTTGGGGCATGGCCTCGGCGATCAAGGGCGACACCAAAATCGCCTCGGCGTGGATCGGCGACGGCGCCACCGCTGAGTCGGACTTCCACACCGCCCTCACCTTCGCCCACGTCTACCGTGCACCGGTCATCCTCAACGTGGTCAACAACCAGTGGGCGATCTCGACTTTCCAGGCGATTGCCGGTGGTGAAGCCACGACATTCGCCGGTCGTGGCGTGGGTTGCGGCATTGCCTCCCTGCGGGTCGACGGCAACGATTTCGTCGCGGTCTACGCCGCCTCTGCCTGGGCCGCCGAACGCGCCCGCCGCAACCTTGGCCCAACCATGATCGAATGGGTCACCTACCGCGCCGGCCCGCACTCCACCTCCGATGATCCATCCAAATACCGTCCTGCCGACGACTGGAGCTGCTTCCCGTTGGGCGACCCGATTGCGCGCCTCAAGCAGCACCTGATCAAGATTGGCCAGTGGTCCGAAGAGGAACACGTCGCCGTCAGCGCCGAACTGGAAGCCGAAGTCATTGCCGCGCAGAAAGAAGCCGAGAAGTACGGCACCCTCGCCGGGGGCCAGATTCCGAGCGCCGCGACCATGTTCGAGGATGTCTACAAAGAGATGCCGGAGCACTTGAAGCGCCAGCGTCAGGAGTTGGGGATCTGACATGAACGATCACAACAACAATATCGAGCTGGAAACCGCCATGACCACGACCACCATGACCATGATCCAGGCCCTGCGCTCGGCCATGGATGTGATGCTTGAACGTGATGACAACGTCGTGGTCTTCGGCCAGGACGTCGGCTACTTCGGCGGTGTGTTCCGTTGCACCGAAGGCCTGCAGACCAAATACGGCACCTCCCGGGTGTTCGACGCGCCGATTTCCGAAAGTGGCATCGTCGGCGTAGCCGTCGGCATGGGTGCCTATGGCCTGCGTCCGGTGGCAGAAATCCAGTTTGCCGATTACGTTTACCCGGCCTCCGACCAGATCATTTCCGAAGCGGCGCGCCTGCGCTATCGCTCGGCGGGCGAATTCACCGCGCCGATGACCCTGCGCATGCCTTGCGGCGGTGGCATCTACGGTGGCCAGACCCACAGCCAGAGCATCGAAGCGATGTTCACCCAGGTCTGCGGCTTGCGCACGGTGATGCCGTCCAACCCCTACGACGCCAAGGGCCTGCTGATCGCGTCCATCGAGAACGATGACCCGGTAATCTTCCTGGAGCCTAAGCGCCTGTACAACGGCCCGTTCGACGGCCATCACGACCGCCCCGTAACCCCTTGGTCGAAACACCCGTCGGCGCAAGTCCCGGATGGCTACTACACCGTACCGCTGGACGTGGCCGCGATTGCGCGTCCGGGCAAGGATGTGACCATCCTGACCTACGGCACCACGGTCTATGTGTCGCAAGTTGCCGCGGAAGAAACCGGCATCGACGCTGAAGTCATCGACCTTCGCAGCCTGTGGCCGCTGGACCTGGAAACCATCGTCAAGTCGGTGAAGAAGACCGGTCGTTGCGTGATCGTTCACGAAGCGACCCGCACTTGCGGTTTCGGCGCCGAACTGTCCGCCCTGGTGCAGGAACACTGCTTCCACTACCTGGAAGCGCCCATCGAACGCGTCACCGGTTGGGACACCCCCTACCCACACGCGCAAGAGTGGGCGTATTTCCCTGGCCCGACCCGAGTGGGCGCGGCTTTGCATCGGGTTATGGAGGTCTGAATGGGCACGCACGTTATCAAGATGCCGGACATTGGCGAAGGCATTGCAGAAGTGGAATTGTCGGTATGGCACGTCAAGGTCGGGGACCTGGTCGTCGAGGACCAGGTGCTGGCCGATGTCATGACTGACAAGGCGATGGTTGATATTCCATCGCCGGTGCATGGCAAGGTGATTTCACTGGGCGGCGTGCCCGGGGAAGTCATGGCGGTCGGCAGCGTCCTGATCAGCATTGAAGTCGAAGGCGCCGGCAACGTCAAAGAGTCGGCCCAGCCGGTCGTTGCCGCTGTAAAAGAAGCATCGGCGCCGAAAGTCGAAGCCGCTGTAGAACACAAACCGGTCGCCGCTGCGCCACCACGGGCAGCTGTTTGCCAGGGCCCGATAGTCGCTCGCGAGGCCGATGAACGCCCGCTGGCCTCCCCGGCGGTGCGCAAACATGCGCTCGATCTGGGCATCCAGCTACGCCTGGTGCGTGGCACCGGCCCTGCCGGTCGCGTGCTGCACGAAGACCTCGACGCCTACCTGGCGCAAGGTCAGTCGAGCGCATCGAGCGCCACCGCCGCGTACGCACAGCGTAACGACGAAGAGCAAATCCCGGTGATCGGCATGCGCCGCAAGATTGCCCAGCGCATGCAGGATGCCACCCAGCGCGCCGCCCATTTCAGTTATGTCGAGGAAATCGACGTCACGGCCGTGGAAGAACTGCGCGCGCACCTGAACGAAAAACACGGCGCAACCCGCGGCAAGCTGACCCTGCTGCCGTTCCTGGTCCGCGCCCTGGTAGTTGCCCTGCGTGATTTCCCGCAGATCAACGCCCGCTACGACGACGAAGCCCAGGTCATCACCCGTCTTGGTGCCGTGCATGTCGGCATCGCCACCCAGGCCGACATCGGCTTGATGGTGCCGGTGGTGCGTCACGCCGAAGCCCGCAGCCTGTGGGACAACGCCGCAGAAATCTCGCGCCTGGCCAGCGCTGCACGTAATGGCAAGGCCAGCCGCGACGAGCTGTCCGGCTCGAGCATTACCCTGACCAGCCTTGGCGCGTTGGGCGGTATCGTCAGCACGCCGGTGCTGAACCTGCCGGAAGTGGCCATTGTCGGCGTGAACAAAATCGTCGAGCGCCCGATGGTCGTCAAAGGCCAGATCGTGATCCGCAAGATGATGAACCTCTCCAGCTCCTTCGATCACCGCGTGGTCGATGGCATGGACGCGGCGCAATTCATCCAGGCCGTTCGCGGCTTGCTCGAACAACCCGCCACCCTGTTTGTGGAGTAGGTCATGCATCAGACTTTGAACACCACGCTGCTGATCATCGGCGGCGGCCCTGGCGGTTACGTGACCGCGATCCGTGCCGGCCAGTTGGGCATCCCGACCATCCTGGTGGAAGGCCAATCCCTGGGCGGCACCTGCCTGAACATTGGCTGCATTCCGTCCAAGGCACTGATTCACGTCGCCGAGCAGTTTCACCAGACCCGCCAACACAGCCAGCACTCGGCCTTGGGGATCAGCGTGGCGGCCCCCACCCTCGACATCGGCAGGAGCGTCGAGTGGAAGGACGGTATCGTTGACCGCCTGACCACTGGCGTTGCCGCGTTGCTGAAAAAGAACAAGGTCCAGGTCATTCAGGGCTGGGCCAAGGTCATCGACGGCAAAACCGTCGAGGTCGGTGACACGCGAATCCAGTGCGAGCATCTGGTGCTGGCCACCGGTTCCACAACCGTGAACCTGCCGATGCTGCCGATTGGCGGTCCGATCATCAGCTCGACGCAAGCCCTGGCGCCGACCTCGGTGCCCAAGCGCCTGATTGTCGTTGGCGGCGGTTATATCGGCCTGGAGCTGGGGATTGCCTATCGCAAACTGGGCGCTGACGTGAGTGTGGTCGAGGCGCAGGAGCGCATTCTGCCGGCTTACGACGCCGAACTGACCCAGCCTGTGCATGAGGAACTGAAGAAGCTGGGCGTGAAGCTTTACTTGAAGCATAGCGTCCAAGGCTTTGATTCTTCTAGTAATACCCTCCAGGTTCTTGAGCCGGGGGGCGCGACGCTCAACCTGGAAATGGATCAGGTGCTGGTGGCCGTCGGTCGCAAACCCAACACCCAGGGCTGGAACCTTGAAGCCCTGAATCTGGACATGAACGGTGCGGCGATCAAAATCGACGGCCGCTGCCAGACCAGCATGCGCAACGTGTACGCCATCGGCGACCTGAGTGGCGAACCGATGCTCGCGCACCGCGCCATGGCTCAGGGCGAAATGGTCGCCGAGCTGATCAGCGGCAAATCCCGCGAGTTCAACCCGACCGCCATCGCCGCCGTGTGCTTCACCGACCCGGAGCTGGTCGTGGTCGGCAAGACTCCGGACGACGTCAAGGCTGCCGGGCTGGACTGTATCGTTTCCAGTTTCCCGTTCGCGGCCAATGGCCGGGCAATGACACTGGAATCGAAAAGCGGCTTCGTGCGGGTCGTGGCACGTCGGGACAATCATGTGATTGTCGGCTGGCAGGCGGTCGGCGTCGGGGTTTCGGAGTTATCGACAGCGTTCGGCCAGAGCCTGGAAATGGGCGCTCGCCTGGAAGACATTGCCGGCACCATCCATGCGCACCCGACCTTGGGCGAAGCGGTGCAGGAAGCGGCATTGCGTGCTTTGGGGCATGCGTTGCATCTGTAATTCAGAACAATGGATGGCGGCAGAAATGGCCCCATCGCCAGCAGGCTGGCTCGCACATTTGGAATGCGTTCTCTTGTGGGAGCTAGCCCGCTGGCGATTTCTCGAGGCCAACTCGATTTATCTGCCTGTCATCCGATAGTCCGGGCTGCGAAACAGGCCCGGAATGAAGTATTGTTGTCCCCATCCAAAAAACGTCAGAAGCCTTGAACCGCTTTGGCGGTTGTTCAGTGATAGAGGGTGTCATGGGTAACGAAAGCATCAATTGGGACAAGCTGGGTTTTGATTACATCAAGACAGACAAGCGCTATCTCTCGTACTGGCGTAACGGCGAGTGGGACAAAGGCACCCTGACCGAAGACAACGTGCTGCACATCAGCGAAGGCTCCACGGCCCTTCACTATGGCCAGCAGTGCTTCGAAGGCATGAAGGCCTATCGTTGCAAGGACGGCTCGATCAACCTGTTCCGCCCTGACCAGAACGCCCTGCGCATGCAACGCAGCTGTGCGCGCTTGCTGATGCCGTTCGTCGAAACCGAGCAGTTCATCGAAGCCTGCAAAGAAGTGGTTCGTGCCAACGAGCGTTTCATCCCGCCTTACGGTACCGGTGGCGCGCTGTACCTTCGCCCGTTCGTGATCGGCGTAGGTGACAACATCGGCGTGCGTACTGCGCCGGAGTTTATCTTCTCGATTTTCTGCATTCCGGTCGGTGCCTACTTCAAGGGTGGCCTGACGCCGCATAACTTCCTGATCTCCAGCTATGACCGCGCGGCCCCACAAGGCACCGGTGCGGCCAAGGTCGGTGGCAACTACGCGGCCAGCCTGATGCCAGGTTCCCAGGCGAAGAAAGCTCACTTCGCCGACTGCATCTACCTGGACCCGATGACCCACACCAAAATCGAAGAAGTCGGCTCGGCCAACTTCTTCGGGATCACCCACGACAACAAGTTCGTTACGCCGAACTCGCCGTCGGTGCTGCCGGGCATCACCCGTCTGTCACTGATCGAACTGGCCAAATCGCGCCTGGGCCTGGAAGTGATTGAAGGCGACGTGTTGATCGACAAGCTGTCGGACTTCAAGGAAGCCGGTGCTTGCGGTACTGCTGCTGTCATCACGCCGATCGGCGGAATCAGCTACAACGATCATCTGCATGTGTTCCACAGCGAAACCGAGGTTGGTCCGGTTACCCAAAAGCTCTACAAGGAGCTGACGGGTGTACAAACCGGCGATATCGAAGCGCCCGCTGGCTGGATCGTCAAGGTCTGACCTGACGCTCGCGACACCCCGACCCTCCATTGCTGCCGCAATGGGGGGTTTTTTTTGCCTGGGCTATAACAGATTTTGGATAGATCTGTAGGAGCTGATGCGGGGTTCATAGGGTTTCATAGGGTTCCACGGGACGACTCCATCTTGGTTTGACCAATCCGCTTGCCCTGCCGCCCCTTGATCCCGCTGGCCTGGCCATCCTGCTGCTTGCCCGTACGGGCCTGGGTGATCAACCCCGGGATCAACGCCCCCTCCGGCAGGTTCTTCCAGAATCGGGTGGGCAAGTGTCCTTGCATGACCTTGGGGTTCAACCGCGCCGGGTTGAAAATATGGCTGTAATAGGTCAGCCACATGTCACCGTGCGGATCGTCTACGTTCTGCGCCATCTGCTGCCATTGCTCCGGGCATTGACGCAGGTAGTTCAACTGCTCGCCATCGTAATAGACCCCATCCCTGGGCGTGGCAATCATCCAGCGATGGCGCCCCATGCGGCCAATGAAATGCTCGCTCGCACTGTGCAGAATGTCGTGGGCGGGCTCATGCCAGGCGACATATTGCGGCCCGACGCAGCCGGGCAATTCAACGAACCGCACAAATGCATGTAAATGATGAGACTCACGCTGTACCTGTTTGATTCTTCTCTGTAATTCGCTGCCCAGCTTGTCCCCGGACATCATTGCAGTGCGATCCCCATGACTGACTCGCCACAGCACTTCATACAACAGACTCCAGCGCTGATCACCGCGATAACGGGCGGCTTGTTCCAGGGTGTCGAGCAGCAGTCGCGGAATGCGCGCCAGGAACGGCCCCTGTGATTCGGGCAGCGCGTGATCGCTGGCGAACAGGTCCTGCACACCTTCGCTGGCCCACGCCACCAGGCTAGGATCAACCTCATGGCTTAGCAGCCAGCGCGCTTGCAGGCGCCAGGTCTCGAACAAGTCGTCGCAATTGAGATTAATCATCCCCACAACCCCATTTGCTGCGGCTGCGGGCGGTCGCGCAGTTGTTGATACAGCAGATGGCTGGTGACTTCCGCTTGCTGCGGATGGTAGTCGCTGGTGATGAAGAACGGCTTGGCCTTGGCCAGCACACAGCGCATGCGCGCCAGGTCTTCATAACGGATGCGACGCTGGCGGCGCAGTTCCACCAGACGCTCGGTCGTGCGCAGTCCAATACCGGGAATGCGCGAGATCAGGGAAGCCTCGGCGCGATTGAGGTCCAGTGGGAAAATATCCCGATTCTCCAGCGCCCAAGCCAATTTGGGGTCGATGTCCAACGCCAGGTGGCCCGGGCCTTTGAACAGCTCCCCGGCGGTGTAGCCATAACTGCGCAGCAGGAAGTCAGCCTGGTACAACCGGTGCTCGCGCATCAATGGCGGCGCGGCCAGGGGCACGCTTTTCGGACTGTCGGGAATCGGACTGAACGCCGAATAATAGACCCGGCGCAATTTGAAGTTGCCGTACAGCGACTGGGCGCTGTGGAGAATGGTGCTGTCATCGGTGTCATCGGCGCCCACGATCATCTGCGTGCTCTGACCGGCCGGCGCAAACCTGGGGGCTCGCGGCTCGTTGAGAACGGTTTGAACGCCCGTGTAGATGGTCTGCATCGCGCCTTTGATCGAACCGATGTGTTTTTCCGGAGCCAGGGTTTGCAAGCTGGCGTCCGTGGGCAACTCGATATTGACGCTCAGCCGGTCGGCATAGCGCCCCGCTTGCTCGATCAACGCCGGGTCGGCCTCGGGAATCGTTTTGAGATGAATGTACCCGCGAAACTCATGCTCTTCACGCAACAGCCGCGCCACCCGAATCAACTGCTCCATGGTGTAATCCGCCGAGCGAATGATCCCGGAGCTCAGGAACAGCCCACTGACGCAGTTACGACGATAGAAATCCATGGTCAGCGTCACCACTTCTTCCGGTGTGAAACGCGCCCGCGGCACGTCGCTGGAGCGGCGGTTGACGCAGTACTGGCAGTCATAGAGACAGAAGTTGGTCAGCAGGATCTTCAGCAGCGACACACAGCGCCCGTCGGGGGTATAGCTGTGACAGATGCCCATGCCATTGCTCGCACCCAGGCCGCTTTTGCCCTCGGAGCTGCGCTTGGGCGCCCCGCTGCTGGCGCAGGACGCGTCGTATTTGGCGGCGTCGGCGAGAATGCTGAGTTTGTCGATGAGTTCCATGGGGGGCACGCCGCTAACTGTTTGGATATACAGTATAGGGTCGTGGGTCGGGGTTCAAGTTGTTAAACGGCCCTTGGTCTGATTGTCTGAGAGTTCAGAGAAGGTCAAAAGATCGCAGCCTCGTTGCACTCGACAGCGCCTACGCAGCTCCGACGTGGCGCCTACGGAGCTGGCGATTGTGATGTTGACTGCGCTCAATCGTCCCTGGTCAGCACTTCCAGCAATTCGATCTCGAAAATCAGGTTCGAATTTGGCGTAATCGCGCCCATGGTCCGCTCGCCATAAGCCAGATGCGCCGGCACCAGCAATTTTCGCTTGCCGCCCACCTGCATGCCGGGGATTCCCTGATCCCAACCCTTGATGACCCGACCCGTGCCAATCACGCACTGAAACGGTTTGCCCCGGCTGTAGGACGAATCAAACTCTGTGCCGTCTTCCAGCCAGCCGCGGTATTGAGTGGTGATCAGGGCGCCCTTGACCGCCGCCTTGCCGTCGCCTGGCAACAGGTCAATGATCTGTAATTCGTCGTTCATCAATCTTGCTCGCTAGCGGTTAATCAGGGCGTTTTCGCAGAATTCGGCGTGGTTGGCAATCCATGGAACTGAAACGGCAACCGTCCGTCCACATGAGTATCGACTCCGTACTCAGGAAAGGACGCTCTGATGACCGACTCACCGCGCAGTTTCATCCCGCCCTACATTCTTAACCGCATCATTGCCCACGGCTCCGAGCGGCAGCGTTCCAGTGCGCAGAGCACCCTCACCCACGTGCGCACGCTGCGCCACACCCCTCGCCCGCCGGCGCGCCCGCCTGCGACCACCCTGCTGCCACCCTCCACTCGGCCCGGCGTGGCCGAGCGCAGTATCCATGACGCTCAGGGCAAAATGCTCCTGCCAGGGATGCCGGTACGCGTTGAGGGCCAGGCGGCCACGGGTGACCCTGCGGTCGACGAAGCCTATGACGCCTTGGGGGCCAGCTATGATTTTTTCTGGAAAGTGCACGCTCGCGACTCGATCGACAATCAGGGTTTTGCCCTCATTGGCACCGTGCATTACGGGCAGGAGTACGAGAATGCGTTCTGGAACGGTGCGCAGATGGTGTTCGGCGACGGCGATGGCGAGATCTTCGAGCGCTTCACTCGCTCCCTGGATGTCATCGGCCACGAATTGACCCACGGCGTGATCGAAAGTGAAGCCGGGCTCATTTACGCCGATCAGTCCGGGGCGCTGAATGAATCGATATCGGACGTGTTCGGTGTATTGATCAAGCAGCATGTACTGGGCCAGACCGCCGAGGAGGCCGACTGGTTGATCGGCGCCGACCTGCTCGCGCCGCAGATCAAAGGCGACGGCCTGCGCTCGATGGCCCACCCTGGCACCGCCTACGACGACCCGCTGCTCGGCAAGGACCCGCAACCCGGGCACATGCGCAATTTTGTCATCACCCAGGAAGACAATGGCGGCGTGCACATCAATTCCGGCATCCCCAACCGGGCGTTTTATCTGGCGGCCCAGGCGCTGGGCGGATTCGCCTGGCAGAAAGCCGGCCATATCTGGTACGACACGTTGTGCGACCCGCGTCTGGGTACGCAAGCATCATTCAGTGAGTTTGCCGCGCTGACCCTCGAGCAGGCGCTCAAGCGCTTTGGCCCGGACGAACAGCACGCGGTGGCGCAAGCCTGGTCCGATGTGGGCGTAGAACCGAATCGGGAGTCATCATGAAAACCCTGCCAACCCTGGGCGATGATGCAGTCGTCCACCTTTCCCGCCAGGGCGGCGTCGCCGCCATCCATGCCCTGACACGCCCGCGCAGCATCGAGTTCGCCCAATGCGACATGGAGCAGCGCTCGCGCATCTGCAGCGTGCTGGAAGGCTGCCTGCCCTACACCGAACAGGCCGCAGGCCAGGGTGATCAGCGCTTTTACGAAATTGAAGTGCTCTATCGTAGCGGCGAGCAAGATGACCGGATGCTGATGAAAGTGCCTGAAGACCAGGCACCTGTGGATCTGGTGAATCTGTGGGACAAGGGCGAAGTGCTATAAGTCAGCCGATGGCTGGCCACTCAATCTCCTGTAGCCTGGCAAGAGGTTTCAGAAGCGGCCTTTATCCCGCATTGCCGAAACTTTAGCGCATGACCGGGCGTTTATTTTTCCACCGGGGTGATATCGACGATCGTCCCGTTGGTAATCATCACCATCATGTACTTGTCATGCACCTGCACCCACTGAGCTTGCTCCACCGGCGCTTTCAAGCCTTTGGCCTTCCAGTTTTTCAGCGCTTTTTCAGGACGCTGATAGATATCCGGGGCGCGGTCGTTGACATTCAGTTCACGGGTATTGGTAGCACTTGGCTGCACGGTTTTTTCAGGTGGGTCAGCCGCTTGAACGATGGGACTGATTCCGGCAACGCCGGCGGCAATGGCCAGGGCGGCGATGAGGGTTTTGCTGTTCATGGTTGATCCTCCAGAAATGTCGTAATACCTGAACTCCGACTACGGGCGGAGAAAATCATTCACTCAGGACGCAACGATTCGCCGAAGCCGCCAAACAGGCTGCATTCATACAATCATGCCGGCCCATGGCTGACGCGTCCGGTTTCAGGCTTTATCCTTGTCGCCCCCGCCGTACCGAGTTCTGGAGTAAGCCATGCCCCATGAAGGCAACCTGTTGCAAGCCGCTGTCGTCTTTCTGTTTGCGGCGGTGCTGGCCGTGCCCCTGGCCAAGCGCCTGCAACTGGGCGCGGTGCTGGGCTATCTGTTTGCGGGAGTGATCATTGGCCCGTCGGTGCTGGGCCTGATCGGCAATCTACAGAGCGTCAGCCATATTTCCGAGCTCGGCGTGGTGTTGCTGTTGTTCATCATTGGCCTGGAGTTATCACCGAGACGGTTGTGGGTGATGCGCAAATCCGTGTTTGGCGTCGGCCTTGCACAGGTCCTGCTGACCGGCTCGGTGATTGGCGTGACCGCCTTGTTCATGTTCGGCCAGCCGCTCAACAGTGCCATCGTGCTGGGTCTGGGCCTCGCCCTGTCCTCCACCGCCTTCGGCCTGCAGAGCCTCGCCGAGCGCAAGGAACTGACCAGCCCCCACGGCCGACTGGCCTTTGCGATCCTGCTGTTCCAGGACATCGCAGCGATCCCGCTGATCGCCATGGTGCCGCTGCTGGCGGGAGGCGACCACACCTCCACTGCAGCCGAAGATGTCAATCATGGGTTGCGGGTGCTGGGCAGTATCGCCGTGGTGGTGATCGGCGGGCGCTACCTGTTGCGGCCGGTGTTTCGCGTGGTGGCCAGGACGGGGCTGCCGGAAGTGTCCACCGCCACCGCGTTGTTGGTGGTGATCGGCACGGCGTGGCTGATGGACCTGGTGGGCGTGTCGATGGCCTTGGGGGCGTTTCTCGCCGGGCTGCTGCTGGCGGACTCCGAGTACCGTCATGAACTCGAAGCGCAGATCGAACCGTTCAAGGGTTTGCTGTTGGGCCTGTTTTTCATCAGCGTCGGCATGGGCGCCAACCTGAGCCTGCTGCTGAGTGCACCCATCACCGTGCTGGGCCTGACCCTGTTGCTGATCGCCATCAAGTTGCCGCTGCTGTTTGTTGTCGGGCGGCTGGCCGGTGGCCTGGG
This sequence comes from Pseudomonas sp. Y24-6, assembly GCF_020295325.1. NCBI lineage: Bacteria > Pseudomonadati > Pseudomonadota > Gammaproteobacteria > Pseudomonadales > Pseudomonadaceae > Pseudomonas > Pseudomonas sp. Y24-6. Next base: position 92,881 of record NZ_JACBXG010000001.1, read on the forward strand.
CAAGGTCAGTGCGATTCGCCTGGGTATCGTGCTGGCAGCGGGCGGTGAATTCGCCTTTGTCGTGTTCAAGATCGGCCGCGACCAGGGCCTGTTCGAGCCGCGCCTTTACGATTTGCTGGTGTTGACCATCACCTTGTCCATGGCTGTGACCCCGCTGCTGTTGCTGGTGTGCGCACGCCTGGTGAGCCCGAAGGTGCAGCCGGTGGTGGTGCCGGAGAAGTTTCGTGAGATCGACACCGATGCCCCGCGAGTCGTGATCGCCGGCATGGGCCGCATGGGGCAGATCGTCGCGCGGATCCTGCGGGCGCAGAACATCAAGTTCGTCGCCCTCGACACTTCAGTGGAAACCATCGAATTGTCTCGCAGTTTTGGCGGCGTGCCGGTGTTCTACGGCGATCCTATGCGCCCGGAAATCCTCAGCGCCGCCAAGGTCGAACAGGCGGAATATTTTGTGATTGCCACCGATGACCCTGACACCAACATCAAGACTGCCGAGGTGGTGCACAAGCTCTACCCGCACATCAAGATCATCGCCCGCGCCCGTAACCGCCAGCATGTGCACCGCCTGGTGGACCTGGGAGCCGAGGCGATTCGGGAAACCTACTATTCGAGCCTGGAAATGAGCCGCCGCACGCTGGTAGGGTTGGGCCTGACCCAGGCCCAGGCCGACGCCCGCATCAAACGCTTCAAGCATCACGATGAACAGGTGCTGGAAGCCCAGCATGCGATTTATGACGATGAGGCCAAAGTGCTGCAGACGGCGCAGGAAGCCCGGGCGGAATTGGCGAAGCTGTTTGAGTCCGATCAGCTGGAAGAGGAAAAACTGGGCAAGGTCTGATTGCTTCAGTACAGGGTGGGCCGTTACCCCAGGCAGCTCACACAACCTAAGGAACCCACAATGGCTGCTGATCAACCCGCTCCTGCGCTTAAGGAAATCTTCAACGCCGAGCGCCTCCGGCACATCGCGACCGAGATGAGCGCGGTGTATCCCGAGTTCAACGCCAAGGCATTCATGAAGATGGCCAACGAAGGCCTCGCCGAATTGTCAATCATGCAGCGCATGGCCCGGGTCAGTGAATGCCTGCATGCGGTGCTGCCGTTGAGCTACGAGGAAACCCTCGGCGTGCTGCGGGCCTTGGCGCCTAGGTTGAACAGCGGATTCGTCAGCATTTCATTGCCGCATTATGTCGCGACCTATGGCAGCCATGCGTTCGAAGAGTCGATGGCCGCGCTCAAATACTTCACCGTGTTTGGTTCATCGGAATTTGCAATCCGATATTTCCTGCGCAGCGATTTCGAACGCACCCTGGCGGTCATGCACCAGTGGTCGCTGGATGACAACGAACACGTCCGCCGCCTGGCAAGCGAAGGCAGCCGGCCGCGACTGCCCTGGTCTTTCCGGCTGGAGCGGATCCAGGCTGATCCGGGCCTGGCCGCTGCGATCCTCGACAACCTCAAGGCCGACGACAGCCTGTACGTGCGCAAGTCCGTGGCCAATCATTTGAACGACATCACCAAGGAGCATCCCGACTGGGTGCTGGACCTGATCGAAGGCTGGTCGCTGGAAAACCGGCACACTGCCTGGATCGCCAAGCACGCCCTGCGCAGCCTGATCAAGCAAGGCAACCGACGGGCACTGGCGATCATCGGCGCAGGCGGCAAGGCCGAAGTCCAGATCACGGACGTTCGGGTTGAGCCGCCAGTCATTACGCTTGGGGAGAAGATCACGCTGTCGTTTGCCGTGCAATCCACGGTCGAGCACGGCCAGCGGCTGGTGATCGATTATGCGATCGACTACGTCAAGGGCAATGGCAGCACCTCGGCTAAGGTGTTCAAGCTCAAGGCGCTGACCCTGCCGGGCAAGGCTTGCGAACGAGTGGCGCGCAGCCAGCAGATCAAGGAGCTCACCACCCGCCGCCATTACGCGGGCAAGCACGCGGTGCATGTGATGGTGAACGGCGAGCGGTTGGCCACAACGTCCTTCGAAATCCTCCCGTGAAATACCCATCCCTTGCTCGCGATGGAGGTACGCAAGAACGCGGGGCAACAGGTGACCCGCCGCGACCTTAAGACCCTCGCGAGCAAGCTCGCTCCTACAGTGCAGCTTGATCCGTGCCCAGCAACAGCTCCTGCTCGCTTTCACACAACGCCACCACGTAGTCCCACAACACCCGCAGCCGCACCGACTTGTGCAGCTCGCGGCGGGTGCTGATCCAGTAGCTGCGCAGAAGGCTTTCATCCGGCAGCAACGCCACCAACCCCGGATCGGCACTGGCCATGTAGCACGGCAGCACCGCGATCCCCAGCCCCGAGCGCGCCGCCTGCTGCTGGGCGATGACGCTGGTGCTGTGGAAGACCACCTGGGGGTTGCGGCAGAAACTGTTGAGGAACATCAGTTCCTGGCTGAACAGCAGGTCGTCGACATAGCCAATCCACGCATGCCGGCCGAGGTCTTCACGGCTGCGCAACGGTGGCGCGCGATCCAGGTAGTCCTGGCTGGCATAGAGCGCCAGGCGGTAGTCCGTGAGCTTGCGCGTGACCAACATGTCGGCCGCCGGCCGTTCCAGGTGGATGCTGATTTCGGCTTCGCGGTTGAGGATGCTGACAAAACGCGGCACCGCGACCAGCTCCACTTCCAGACCGGGGTAACGCTCGAAGAGGTCGTTCATGCGGCTGGCGAGAAACATGATGCCCAGCCCCTCGGTGACCCCCACGCGGATCTTGCCGAGGGGCGCCGTCGATTGGGTCATTTCTTCCTGGGCCAGCAACGCGACGTTTTCCATGGCCTCGGCATGTTTGAGCAGCGCTTCGCCAGCAGGCGTCATCTGGTAACCCTGGGCATGCTGGACGAACAGCGCGGTCCCCAGGCTTTTTTCGATGGCTTCGATATGCCGGGCGACGGTGGCATGGGTGGTGTTCAAACGACGCGCGGCGGTGAGCAAGCGCCCGCTGCGCTGGAGTTCAAGAAAAAACCGCAGGTCATTCCAGTCGAACATCGATCGTCCCCAAGGCCGCACTGTTTAAAAACGCACAGCGGCTGCGCAAAAATTAACATTCTTTAAACGAAAGCTAACAACTAGGATGACTGACAACAAGAACAACAACAATACGAGGTCAGGGATGCCGACTTCCCTTGATGAATACGACTATGTAGTAGTCGGGGCCGGTCCGGCCGGTTGTTTGCTGGCCAATAGACTCTCGGCCAACCCGCAGCATCGGGTCTTGCTGCTCGAAGCGGGCGGTCGCGATAACTATGCGTGGATTCACATTCCGGTGGGCTACCTGTTCTGCATCGGCAACCCGCGTACCGACTGGTGCTTCAAGACCGAGGCGCAACCTGGCCTGCAAGGGCGTGCCCTGAGCTATCCTCGGGGCAAGGTGCTGGGCGGCTGCTCCTCGATCAATGGCATGATCTACATGCGCGGCCAGGCCGGCGATTACGACAGCTGGGCCGCCGACGGCAACCCCGGCTGGGGTTGGGACCAGGTGTTGCCGCTGTTCAGGAAAAGTGAAGACCACTTTGCCGGCGACTCGCAGTTTCATGGCGCTGCCGGGGAATGGCGGATCGAACGCCAGCGCCTGTCCTGGCCGATTCTGGACGCGTTCCGTAGCGCCGCCGAACAGCGCGGAATTGCCAGTGTCGATGACTTCAACCAGGGCGATAACGAAGGCTGCGGGTATTTCCAGGTCAACCAGAAAGCCGGGGTTCGCTGGAATGCGGCCAAGGCGTTTCTCAAGCCCGTGCGGCACCGGCCCAATCTCACGGTACTGACTGACGTCGAAGTCGATCGCGTACAACTGGACAATGGCCGCGCCTCGGCGGTCATCAGCCGCTGCCAGGGCCAACCGAGAACCTTCAGGGCTCGCCAGGAGATCATCCTGTGCGCAGGCGCCGTCGGCTCGCCAAGTATCCTGCAACGCTCGGGCATCGGCCCTCGCCCACTCCTGCAATCACTCGGCATCGGTGTGGCCCATGAACTACCGGGGGTTGGCGGCAACCTGCAGGATCACCTGCAACTGCGCCTGATCTACAAGCTGGAAAATGCCCGCACCCTGAACCAGATCGCCGGCAGCGTGTGGGGCAAGATGGGCATGGGCCTGCGTTACCTTTACAACCGCAGCGGGCCGCTGTCGATGGCGCCGAGCCAGCTGGGCGCTTTTGCCCGGTCGGGGCCGGAGCAGACCTCGGCCAACCTCGAGTACCACGTGCAGCCGCTGTCGCTGGAGCGCTTCGGCGAGCCGTTGCATGCCTTTCCCGCCTTCACTGCGTCGGTGTGTGATTTGCGCCCCCAAAGTCGTGGTCGCGTGGAAATCCGCAGCGCCAATGCCCAGGACGCGCCATTGATCCAGCCCAACTACCTGAGTCATCCGCAAGACCTGCGGGTCGCGGCGGATGCCATTCGCCTGACCCGGCGCATCGTGTCGGCCCCCGCCCTCGCCCGCTTCAACCCGGTGGAATATCTGCCCGGGGACAGTTTGCAAAGCGAGGAAGAACTGCACGAAGCGGCCGCGCGCATCGGCACGACGATTTTTCACCCGGTGGGTACCTGCCGCATGGGCAACGATCGGGACGCGGTGGTCGACGCGCAGCTCAAAGTCCACGGCATTCCCGGTCTGCGGATTGCCGACGCTTCGATCATGCCAAGAATCACCTCGGGCAACACCTGTTCGCCTACGCTGATGATTGCGGAAAAGGCCGCAGAGTTGATCCTCAATCCAACCTTAAGGAGCACCACCACGCCAAAGGAACGGGTCACCACCACCTGAAACCCCCGCGCACGCACTACCTACATCGAAGTACCGGCACCCGCCCACAAGGCAGGCGCCGACAGTGGAACAAAAACAACAATCACTGTAAGGGATACCGATATGTCAGAACATGTTCAGCCGCTGGAGACCGTGGGCCGCGCCGAGATCGGTCACGACACCCGCAAGGTCATCTTCGCCTCGTCACTTGGAACGGTCTTCGAGTGGTACGACTTTTTTCTCTACGGCGCGCTCGCCGCAGTGATCAGCAAGCAGTTTTTTTCGGGGGTCAATGACACCACGGCGTTCATCTTTGCCCTGATGGCCTTCGCGGCAGGCTTCATCGTGCGGCCGTTCGGCGCGCTGGTGTTCGGCCGACTGGGGGACATGATCGGGCGCAAGTACACCTTCCTGGCGACGATCGTGCTGATGGGCGTGGCGACCTTCTGCGTCGGCCTGCTGCCCACCTACGCCAGTATCGGCATTGCCGCGCCCATCATCCTGGTGGTGCTGCGCATGCTCCAGGGCCTGGCCCTGGGCGGTGAATACGGCGGCGCGGCGACCTACGTGGCGGAACACGCACCGATCGGCAAGCGCGGCTTCCACACCAGCTGGATCCAGTCCACCGCAACCCTCGGCCTGCTGCTGTCGCTGCTGGTGGTACTGGGGTGCCGCTACTTCACCGGCGACCAATTCGAAGTCTGGGGCTGGCGAATCCCGTTCCTGTTTTCCATCGTGCTGCTGGGGATTTCCACCTGGATTCGCCTGAGCCTGCACGAGTCCCCCTCATTCGTGAAAATGAAAGAGGAAGGCAAGCTCTGCAAGCAGCCGATTCGTGACTCCTTCGGCAAATGGGAAAACCTCAAGGTGGTGCTGATTGCCCTGTTCAGCATCAACGCCGGTCAGGCCGTCACCTTCTACGCGGCGCAATTCTATGTGCTGTTCTTCCTCACCCAGTTCCTGAAGATGGACCCGGCCCTGGCCAACAGCCTGCTGATCATCAGCGTGATCATCGGCGCGCCGTTCTTCATCTTCTTTGGCTGGCTGTCGGACAAGGTCGGGCGCAAACCGGTGCTGATGCTCGGCCTGCTGCTGGCCACGGTCCTGTACTTCCCGATCTTCAAATCCCTGGCGCACTACGCCAACCCGGCCATTGACCTGGCCAGCCAACAAGCGCCGATTACGGTACTGGCCGACCCGGCCACCTGCACCTTCCAGTTCGATCCAGTGGGCAAAGCGAAATTCGACAGCCCGTGCGACAAGGTCAAGACCTTCCTCGTCAAGCAAGGCCTGCCCTACAGCAGCGCCGCCGCCCCTGCGGGTAGCGCCGTACAGGTCAGCGTCGGCGACGTGAAGATCGACGGCTATGACGAAGCCGCCCTGCGCGGTGCGATCACCCTGGCCGGTTATCCCTCACAGGCAGACACCCAGCTGATCAACAAACCGATGATCGTGGCATTGATCGTCGGGCTGATCATCATCTCCGCCATGTGCTACGGCCCACTGGCAGCGTTGATGGTCGAGCTGTTCCCGACGCGCATCCGCTACACCTCGATGTCCCTGCCCTATCACATCGGCAACGGCTGGTTCGGTGGCTTCCTGCCGACGGTGTCGTTCGCGCTGGTGGTCTACACCGGGGATATTTTCTATGGGCTCTGGTACCCGGTGCTGATCACCGGGGTGAGCCTGGTGGTCGGCTTGATCTGTTTGCGTGAGACGAAAAACGTCGACCTGGACACCAACTGACAGCAGACGAAAAAACGCCCCGCACACGCGGGGCGTTTTCGTTAACCTGAGCACATGGGTCATCGCAATCACCAGACCGAGGCAGCGTCTTCATGATCATTTCATCTGCATCCGACTATCGCGAGGCGGCGCGGCGCAAACTCCCGCGCTTTTTGTTCGATTACATCGACGGCGGGGCCTATGCAGAGCATACGTTGCGGGCCAACAGCGCCGATCTTAGCGGCATCAGCCTGCGCCAGCGGATCCTGAAAAACGTCGAGACCCTGAGCCTGGAGACCACCCTGTTCGAACAGAAACTCGCGATGCCGATCGTGTTGGCGCCGGTCGGCCTGACGGGCATGTTTGCTCGCCGGGGTGAAGTCCAGGCCGTCAGGGCTGCGCAGAACAAAGGCATTCCCTTGTGCCTTTCGACGGTCTCGGTGTGTTCGATCGAGGAAGTCGTCGCCCAGAGCCAGCAACCGATCTGGTTCCAGCTGTACGTGCTCAAGGACCGCGGTTTCATGAAAAACGCACTCGAGCGCGCCAAGGCGGCCGGCGTGAGGAACCTGGTGTTCACCGTGGACATGCCAACGCCCGGCGCGCGTTATCGCGATGCGCATTCGGGGATGTCCGGTCCGTACGCTTCGTCACGGCGCATGCTGCAAGCCATGACCCGGCCCGACTGGGCCTTCAACGTCGGCCTCATGGGCCGTCCCCATGACCTGGGCAACATTTCCAGATACCTGGGCAAGGCCGTGACCCTTGAGGACTACATGGGCTGGCTGGCGAATAATTTCGACCCATCGATCAGCTGGAGTGACCTGGAGTGGATACGCGATTTCTGGCAAGGGCCGATGATCATCAAGGGCATCCTCGATCCCCAGGATGCCAGGGACGCTGTCAGCTTCGGGGCTGACGGCATCGTCGTGTCGAACCATGGCGGCCGCCAACTGGACGGCGTGCTCTCGACCGCCCGGGCATTGCCACCGATCGTGCAAGCCGTGGCGAATGACCTGACCGTGCTGGTCGACTCGGGCATTCGCTCGGGACTGGACGTGGTGCGCATGCTCGCGCTGGGTGCCAAAGGCGTCCTTCTGGGACGATCAATGGCCTACGCGCTGGCCGCCGACGGTCAACGCGGAGTGGAAAACATGCTGGATATCTTTGCCCGGGAAATGCGCGTGGCCATGACGCTGACCGGGGTGACGTCGATCGATCAGATCGACGAAACCACGTTGGTCCAGGCACAGAAGCTATCGGACCTGGTTTAACTGATTCGACTGCTTCGGCTATTTCTACTGCGTCCCTGCGTCTCTGCGTCTCTGCGTCTCTGCGTCTACTGTAGGAGCGAGCTCGCTCGCGAAAAACCAGAGGACGCCGCGGGGTATTTGGGCCCCCGCGTTATCGTTAACGACCATCGCGAGCAAGCTCGCTCCTACAGTTGTGCCTCTTAGAAACTCGCTTTCACCGACAACATGAGATTGCGCGGGTCCCCATAGTAGTTGCCGAACGCCTCGGTACCGATCGTTGCGTAGTAGCGCTTGTCGAACAGGTTGTTGCCATTGAGCGCCACCGACCAGGTGTCGTCGATACGGTAGCCGATGCGCCCGTTCCAGATCGCGTAACCCGACTGAGTGATTTTGTTTCCGGAAGACGGCGACACCCGGAAATTATCACTCTGAGCGTTCACCCCAGCGCCAATCGAAAAGCGTTCAAGGACGCCATCGAGCGCGTAGTCGCCCCACATGCGCAACACATGGCGTGGCACGTAACTGTTGAACGCCGCGCCATTGAGGCTGGTATCGATGTCATCGAGAGTCTTGGTCTGGGTGTAGGTATAGCCGGCAAGCAGCTGCAGCCGCTCTATCACCTCACCGCTGATCTCCGCCTCGAACCCCTGGGCCCGGACCTTGCCCGCGTTGACGTAGCAGTAGCCATCCGATGACGGGCATGAGGAGTTGAAGTCGGTCTGTGCCTGGTCCTTCTGGAGGGTACGGAACAGGTTGAACGAGCTGTTCAGGCGACCGTCGAACCAGGCGCCCTTGATCCCCAGCTCATAGCTCTGGCCCACGAGCGGCTTGAGCGCCGATCCGTCTTCGGAGCGGTAGTTACCCTGGGGCGTGAAGATATCCGAGTAACTGGCGTAGGCCGTGAGGTTCTCGTTGAGGTCCAGCAGCACTGCGGCGAACGGCGTGACCTGTCCGGTCTCGGTAGTACTTGAGTGCTCGGAAGTACCCGAATTGATGAACACCGAGTCGGTGTCGGAGTCGTACCAGCTCACCCGCCCGCCGACCACAAGCGTCAGGGGATCTGCCAGCTTCAGGCGCAGGGTCGAGTACAGGCCCTGTTGTCTGGTGACGGAGTTGACCGGGCCACCGCGGGAGGAATTATCGATGAAGTAACTCTCATCCGGCTCCGGGATATGTTTGTCGGGGTTGAACACATTCTGCCGCTGGGGCAGGAACGCCACGCTGTAGAAATCATCTTTTTTCGATCGACTGGCGTTAACGCCCACAACCAGTTCGTGTTGCTGGCCAAACGCAGCGAACTTGCCATCCACGTAGGCATCGAGTCCGTAATCGACCTGATCGTAGTCATACAGGCTACCCAGCATGCCGGTGGTACCGACACCCGGGGTGACGGCGCCGGAAGCAAAGGCGTACTTGATGTCCTGGGTGTTTTTTGTGTAGACGCTGGCAACCTTCAGCGCCCAGTCCTCGTTGATCTGGTGTTTCACGTCACCGAACACCGTGGTGCGCTGGCTGCGCCAAGTGTTCCAGGACGGATCCAGACAGGTCGAGCGCCCCAGTTTCAGGTCGCTGCCATCGCGGTAACGCGGCAGGCCGCCCCAGCATGGGCTGGCATCAACGTCTTCATAGGCCACGCCCAGGCCCAGGGTGGTGTCGGAACTCAGGTCGAAATCCAGCGCGCCGTAGTAGACCTGATCCTTGCGACTGGCATCGTCGACGGAGTAGTGCCGGCTCTGTTCGGCCACCACCGCCCGCCCCCGCAGGGTACCCGCTTCGTTCAACGGGCCAGCCGTGTCGACCTGGCCGCGATAGTTGTCCCAGCTGCCACCAGACAGTGTGATATCGGTGTGTGCAGCGCTGGTGCCACGCTTGCGCACGAAATTGACGCCGCCCGCCGTGCCGCCCGAGCCTTTCATCATCCCCGCAGCGCCACGCAGCACTTCGACCCGATCGTAATACGCCATGTCACCGCTGAAACTGTCGGCCTGGACATACAGATTGCCCATGTCCAGCGGCACGCCGTCGTACTGATACTGGCCGGACATCCGGAAGCCCCGGGAATAGAAATACTTGCCGCCCATGGTCGAGTCATAGACGGTAATGCCCGGGGTCTTTTCCATCACCTGGTCGATGGTGTTGAGGTTCTGGTCATCGAGCATTTTGCGGGTCATCACCGTGACCGACTGCGGTGTTTCCTTGAGCGAATGTTCGCCTTTGCCGATAGTGATTGCGCCCGTGGTGTAGGAGCCGCTGTCCTCGGTGGTGGCCCCAAGCAGTTGGCCATTGATGTTGGTGGCGCCAAGCTCCAGCGCCGAGCCGGCAGACGGTGCAGGTCGCAATACGTAGGTACCGTTGGCCTGGGGCTCGGCCTGCAGGCCACTGCCGTGCAGGATCCGCGCAAAGCCATCACTGATAGCAAACGCGCCATTGATGCCGGGAGAGCTCAAGCCTTGAGTCTGACGCGCATCAAACGAGATGGCCGCGCCTGCCGTACTGGCAAAACGACTGAGCACTTCGGTGAGGCTGCCGGCAGCAATATCGTAGGTTTGCACGGCGCGTTGCTGGTGTGCCGGCGCAGCCAGTGCTACGCCTGGCCAGGCTGCGCTGGTAGTCGCTGCAAGCAAGCCGATTTTTACTGCAATCGCCAGACGACCTGGCATGTACACCCGAGACATGTTTACCCTCCCCCAGAACCCATCAATAAAATCTCACTGAGGGATGAGCCGAACGGTGCTGCTGAAAAGTGCAAGGGCTCTGAAATTATTTTCAGTGGGGCCAGCCCGGCTCGGTGGGAGCAATGCATGCTCGCGAAAGCGGCACTCAGATGGCGCGGCGATCGCCAGCAAGCAGGCGCCTACCGCGAAACCGTCACCCAATAACGGCTGTACCGAACGAGCCGCAACGAAAACCCGCTCTCCAGCGCCGCCAGCGCCAAATCCGTATTGTCGATCGGGAATGCCCCCGACACTTTCAAATCGGCAATACGCGGATCACAACGCAACACGCCCGAGCGATACCGCGAAAGATCTTCGAGCAGATCCGCCAACGGGCGATTGATGGCAATGATGCTGCCCTGTTGCCAGGCGCCGACCGACGCATCATTGCGGCGCACCGGGCCCAGCGTGCGCAGGGTGAAATCCATGCGTTGGCCTGCCTCCAGGCGAACCGTCGAACTGCCTTTGTGCGCACTGACCTCCACGGCTTTTTCCAGCACGGCCACCTCACCGCCCGAGCCTTCGGCGCGGACGATAAAGCGCGTTCCCAACGCCAGGACCTCGCCGTGTCCGGTGACCACTTTGAACGGACGCCGGGAAGTATCGACAGCCGTTGTCACAAGAATTTCCCCGCGCACCAGCTCCAGTACCCGCTGGTGACCGTCGAAGCGCACGTTGACCGAAGTAGCGGTATTGAGCAGCAACGAACTGCCATCGGCCAGCCGCCATTCACGGCGCTCTCCCACCGCAGTGCGCAAGTCGGCGAACAGCGTTTGCGTAGCGTCGCTACGCCAGCCCAGCCACCCCAGAGACCCGGCCGACGCCAGCACCAGGACACTGCGCAAGACGTGTCGACGCGACCGCTCGGCACCGCGCAGGGCCGGGGATGCCAGGGCACCGGGAACGCTTGTCATCTGCTCGCACACGGCTGAAATTCGTTGCCAGGCCAGATGATGGGCAGGGTCCGCGCTTAACCAGTCGCGCCACGCGGTTCGCTCTGCATCGGTGGCTACGCCGGACTGAAGCCTGGCGTACCAGCGGGCAGCTGCGCTGATCGACTTCAACTCCTCTGCAGAAGGGCTCATGTCAGTTGCAACTGAATCTGCATCAGGCAGCAGTGCTCCATGGCCCTGGCCATGTGATTGTTCACGGTGCGGGTGCTGATACCCAGGCGTTCGGCGATTTGCGGGTAGGTCAGGCCGTCGAACTGGGACAGGATGAACGTCTGCTTGACCTTCGTCCCCAGGCCCTGCAGCAGCCGATCAATCTCCATCAACGCCTGCAACAGGATCGCCTGCTCTTCCAGCGACGGTTGTTGCGATTCAGGCATGGTCGCCAGCGCTTCCAGATAGGACTGCTCCAGCGAGCGCCGCCGGAACAGGTCCACCAGCAGGCCCTTGGCGATCATCGACAGGTAGGGGCGCGGCTCACGGATCTCCAGCGCGTTGCGCGCCCTGATCACCCGGACGAACGTATCCTGCGCCAGGTCCGCTGCATCGAACGTGTTACCCAGCCGTTTGCGCAACCAGCTGCTGAGCCAGCCATGGTGTTCGCAGTACAGCTCATTGACGGCACTGCGCAGGGACAATTCGTGGGTGGGCATGACAATGGAATTATTCGCGACTGATAATGACTCGCATTGTCATGTTTGTAACAGGTCATTGGCAATACCCATCATCCGAACGCGTTTTATCAGACCTCGGCGTCCAGCAATTCGAACTTCACCTGATCCGGGTAGAACGCGACGTAATCCTTGATCTGTTCCACCGACACCTTGGGCTTCTCGTAACTCCATACCGCGTTGGCCCCCTCATGCCCGGGAACCTGCAGGCTGAAATAGCTGGCATCGCCCTTGTACGGGCAATAACTGGTGTGATCGGTGCGGGCAAAGTACTTCTCGTCGATGTCTTCGCGCGGGACGTAATACACCGGCGGGTAATTGGCCTCCAGCAGCACCAGCGCGCGCGAGGACGCGGCGACCTGGATGCCGTGGAATTTCACCAGAAGACAGCCCGGTTGTTCAGCAATGGTTATGACCGCGGGGGGAGTTGGCATGGAGTGGGTTCCTCTTGGAAGACTTGACTCGATTGGTGCGAAAGCGCGTGCCCGCGCAGGGCAAGCATCCTCTTAAAGGGCAGCTTGGCGTCGTCAAAACCTGCATCACCAGCTATCAGGTATAACCCAAGTTACGCCTGCACGAACGCTTCACAGCCGAACGGAAGCTTCACTCCAGGCTCTTCGGTGATGGGCTCGGCCCGATGGCAGTGGCTCAGGGCAATGATCGGAAACTCATCCGCTGTACATCCATACAGATAAAGGTTGATCCCTCGCCCGTCAACCGCCATTCTGTGAACCTCTCGGACATTGAACAACGATGGTGGTCATGCGGCTGTACCTCTGTGAAAAACCTTCCCAGGCCAAGGATATTGCGGCCGTGCTCGGCGCCCGGCGTCGCGGCGATGGCTGCTGGCTGGGAACGGATGTCACGGTGACCTGGTGCATCGGCCACCTGCTGGAAACCGCGCCACCGGATGCCTACGACGCTCGCTACAAGCGCTGGGTGCTGGCAGACCTGCCGATCATCCCTGATAAATGGAAGATGACCGTCAAGCCGCGCACTGCCAGCCAGTACAAGGCAGTCAAACGATTGCTGGGCGAAGCCGATGAGCTGGTGATCGCCACGGACGCCGACCGCGAAGGCGAAATGATCGCTCGGGAGCTGGTCGAACACTGCCGGTATCGCGGGCCGATTCGTCGCCTCTGGCTATCGGCGCTGGACGACGCGTCAATTCGCAAGGCGCTGGCGGCGCTCAAGCCGGGAGCCGAGACGTTCAGCCTGTACCACTCCGCCCTGGGCCGCTCTCGGGCCGACTGGCTGATCGGCATGAACATGAGCCGCCTGTTCACCCTGCTGGGAAGGCAGTCCGGTTATCAGGGCGTGTTGCCGGTCGGTCGAGTACAAACGCCCACCCTGCGCCTGGTGGTGGATCGGGATCGCAGCATTGCCGATTTCGTCCCGGTCGCCTATTGGGCGATTGACGTGCAACTGCTGCACGAGGGCACACCATTCACCGCACAATGGCGCGCAGCTTCCGAGGTTTGCGACGACCAGGACCGCTGCCTGAACCCGGAACTGGCCCGGCAGGCCGCAGCAGCTATCAGCCAGGCGGCCAGCGCCCGGGTGGTCAAGCTGCGTACCGAGCGCCTGCGTGAAGTCGCCCCCCTGCCCTTCGACCTGGGCACTTTGCAGGAGGTCTGTTCGAAGAAACTGGGCCTCGGTGCCCAGGAGACGCTCGACATCGCCCAGGCACTCTACGAAACCCATAAGGTCATCACCTATCCCCGCAGCGACTGCGGCTACCTGCCGGTCAGTCAGCACAGCGAGGCGCCTGGCATTCTGGCCGCGTTGAGGCAGACCGATCCCGGCCTGGACGCATTGAATGATCACCTTGAACCGCACCGACGCTCCCGCGCCTGGAACGATGCCAAGGTCAGCGCTCACCATGGGATCATCCCCACGGCAGCGGCAAACAACCTCGAGCGACTGGTGGGCAAGCAGCGGGCGGTGTACACGTTGATTCGCGCACGCTACCTGGCGCAGTTCCTGCCCAACCACGAGTACGACCGGACCCAGGCCGACTTTGATTGCGCCGGTCAAGCACTGCGGGCCGTCGGCAAGCAGATCGTCGAGCCCGGCTGGAAACGCGCCCTGCCCGAGGCCCTGGCCCCGGCCAAGGGACGCGAAGCGCCGGTTCCGCAAACCTTGCCGGCCCTGGCCGAAGGTCGTGAATGCAAGGTTGTCGACGTCAAGCTCAAGGACCTCTGGACTCAGCCGCCCAAACCCTTCACCGAGGGCGACCTGATCAAGGCGATGAAAAATGTCGCCAAGCTCGTGGAAGATCCGCTGCTCAAGCAAAAACTCAAGGACACTACCGGCATCGGTACCGAAGCGACTCGCGCGTCGATCATCCAGGGGCTGCTCGACCGCGGCTACCTGATTAAAAACGGCAAGGCGCTGGCCGCGACCCCGGCGGCATTCAGCCTGATCGACGCCGTGCCCCGGGCCATTGCCGACCCGGGTACCACGGCGATCTGGGAACAGGCGCTGGACATGGTGCAGAGCGGCGAGATGAGCCTGGAAGAGTTTGTCACCAAACAGGCCGCCTGGATGAGCAAACAGGTGGCCCGCTGCGCAGGCCTTAGCCTGACCATCAGCGGGCCTGCAAGCCCGGCAGGGCACGGAGCCACGCCGTGGAAAAACAAACGCAAACCGGCCAAGCGCAAACCGGCCACCAGCGCCCGGCGCGCGGCAAAACCGGCGAGCAAACCATAAGGGCACTTCGCAAGGACCGTGATGGTCTAGTGTTGTTCAAGCCCGGCGCCAGCCCACTACCTGAAAAGGCCTCCAACATGATTATCGTCCATCACCTGAACAACTCTCGCTCGCAACGGATTCTCTGGCTGCTGGAAGAACTGGGCATTCCCTATGAGCTCAAGCGCTACCAGCGTGACCCGAAGACCAACCTTGCACCGCCGGAGTTGAAGGCGGTCAATGCCCTGGGCAAATCCCCGGTCATCGAAGACGGTCAACAGAAGTTGATCGAGTCTGCGGCCATCATCGATTACCTGATCCGGCGCCACGGCCAGGGACGCCTGCAACCCGACCCCGCCACAGCCGCCTATGATCAATACGTGCAATGGCTGCATTTCGCCGAAGGGTCAGCGATGCTGCCATTGATGCTGAACCTGTACGTGGGTCGACTGGGCGAGGCTGGCGCGCCATTGCATCCACGGATCAACTCGGAAGTGGCCAACTACCTGGGTTACCTCGACACTGCGCTGAGCCAGGGCGACTACCTGCTGGGCGCTGAATTCAGCGCTGCGGATATCCAGATGAGCTTTATCGGCGAGATCGCCAGGGCGCAAGGCAAACTCGGTCAGTACCCGCACGTCGCCGCGTGGGTCGACCGCTTCCAGAAACGTCCAGCCTACGCGGCCGCACTGAAGACCGGCGGCCCATACGATTTCGCGCCCCACTGATCAACCCGGTCAGGAGCCGCTTTCAATGCCCGTGATAGAACTGCACGCCGCCCAACGCGACGATCTGGACACCATTGAAAACCTGATGCAGTTCTACCTGTACGACTTCAGTGAATGGCTCCCGCTGAAGCTCGCAGGGCACGGGTTCTTCAGCATCCAGCCCCAGGTGGACTACTGGAGAAAGCCGGCCACCCGGCCCTTCCTGATCACGGTTGACGGCGAACTGGCCGGCTTCATGACCGTCGACGACCAGACCCACCTCGATGGTGCGCAATTGAATGTGGGTTATCTGTTCGTCACTCGACGTTTTCGTGGCCAAGGCGTCGCGAAGTTTGTCGTCTCTGCCCTCTTGAGCGCCCACCCGGGTCAATGGCAAATTTTCCATATCGATGCAAACCAGCCGGCGCGGCGGTTCTGGGCCGGACTCATACCAATTCTCACCGGCAATCGCTACAGCGTGCACCAGCGAACGGTGGATGGATATCCCTGCACCTTTTACCGCTTTGAAACCCCGCCCCAGTCGGTCTGAACCGGGCACACTGGCCCTCCCTGCTAATTCCAAACCGCTTTGTCCGACAATATGTAGTGCACAAAAATAATCACTACATAACCATTGACGCCTCCGATTTGCCCTTGCATGATGCAGACATCTCCCCGATCGGGAGTACGGCAACATGTTTGAGCAAGCTCGTCTGACCGCCGAGCTGTTATTCCCGGATACACGCTGCCCACAAGGCAGATTGAAGAAGCTGACCTGGCCCGAACGTCCAGTACAAGGACGAGAAGCGCTGGCGATCAATCCTCATGAAGCTTGTGGCCGACCCTGAAAAGTCGGCAGTGGCCTCCAGGTTTCGCTGCTTCTCTTCGTTGTGACGCTATTGCGTAGCAGTTATTCAACACGACTACATGCAACAGACGCGGGACCTCGCCACATTCGGCGAATGAACGCTGACGTCCTGGTTTCGGTGCCAGGGATCAACTAACCGATGGGCTACCTGTATTAGCGAACCAACTTTGAAAGATCACCAAATGGTCAAGGGGCAAATCATGAATCTGAACAATCAACCAACTATCGAAGAACTGGCTCGCATGTTCGCGGCGCAAAAAGACAGCCACGACAGCCATATTCTGTGGATCAGCAAGTCGGGCCAGGTTCATATGGACTGCCTGGCAACGCACGCCGATGAGACGGAATTCGACAAGAACAACCAGAACCTGCTTGCCCGACTGAAAATGTACCGTCGCGGCCAGGGCTACGTTGGCAAGAAAGCCGCCGCTGATAAAGACTTCATCGGCAGTGTTCTGCAAACGCTGAAGCAGGCGTGGGCGTCGATGCAGAACCAGAACGAAGTTCGGGTGATTGACCGGTTCTACTGAAACTTCACACCTCTAATATAAAAAGGGCCTGCTCTCGCCAAAGAGCAGGCCCTTTTTATTTGCGAAGTTGCCTTAGCGTTTAACGCCCAGATCAATCTGGGTCATGCGGCTGCGAATGGTGAACACCCCATCCCCCGAGAGAATCGCGCTGCGTGCAAACAGGCGACCGCTTTCCCAGTTCGAAAGGCCCAGCTCCGGCTTGTTCAATGCGTACTGGCCATCCACCCAACGGGTGATTCCGTTACCCACGAAAGGCGCATTCACCGCGTTGTAGAAGCGCTCCTGGGTGCTGGCGTCCTCACTGATCAACGACACCGTGAATTGCGGGCTGTAGCGGTTGAACAGGTCGATGGCCTGATCCAGGTCATCCACGATTTTCAGACTGACTTCGGGCGTTTCCTCCCATTCCCACTCACGCCCCAGTTGCGCCTCGGGCAATGGCTCAGCCAGCGCTTCGGTGCGGTAGCCATCGGCGCGATAGACCTCGACGCTCGCCGTTTGCCACTGCGGCGGCAAGCGCCCTTCGCTCCCCTCGACGATGTGCAATTTGCAGCCCTGGCCACGGCTGTTGCCGGCCTGCTGCAGGGCGTCGAGAAACAACGGCACCAATTCAGCCGCCCGGTTGCGGTGAATCAGGCAGACGTTCAGGGTGTTGCAGACCTTACGGTCAAGGGAGTTGCGCACCACGGCGGCAAAACGCCGGGCGTCGGCGTCCTTGTCCGCTATCAGCCAGGCACCTCCGGTGCCGTGCAGGCTGACGGCGGTGCCGGCCTGCTGGGCGATACTGCCCAGCTGGCTGACTGCGCGGCCAGAACCTCGGGCCACGGCCAGCGACAGGCGCCGGTCGGCGAACATGGCCCAACCCGCTGCGTGATTGACACTTTCCACCAGCGACACAGCGCCGGCGGGCAAGCCTGCATCGGCCAGCGCCGGGTTCAATGCATAGGTAACGATGGCCTGGGCGGTGCCCAACGCATCACTGCCGATACGCAGCACGGCGGTATTGCCCGTACGCAGAACGCCAGCAGCGTCGGCGAAGACATTCGGCCGGCCCTCGAATACAAACGCAACAATGCCCAGCGGTGAGACCACCTGCTCGACCTTCCAGCCGTCATGCTCGACGCAACTGATGACTTTTCCGCGAGACGCCGACGCATCGCGCCAGGCCTTGAGTCCGGCGATCATGTCGCGGCGCATCGGCTCATTGGCCAGCAGTCGCGTAGTGGAACGTCCACGGGACTTGGCCCGCTCGATATCGGCCAGGTTCGCCGCCTCGATCAACGCCCAGGCCTGCGGGCTTTCCAGGCGCTGCGCGAAACGGTCGAAAAATTCGCTGATCGCCTCATCCGACACGGCCGACATCGCCTTGAAAGCCGCTTCGGCGCGCTCGATCGCCACGGCTGCGGCTTGCTGGTCAGCCACCGGAATCAAGAGCAATTCACCACTGACCTGCTCCACCAGAAGGTGGTCACCGGGCTGGAACCGCTCAGCCAGTTCGGGGCTGACGACAGTGACACGATTCCCGGCGAATGGAATGGGCGTGCCAGCGACTAGACGATCGAGCGCAAGAGACATGAAGCGGTTTCACCATGCAATGGAGGGGCAGAAAAGGTACCGGAAAATCCCCGGAGCGTCATTCCCGGCCTTTCAACTCGCTCAAGCGTATCCACGTGTATCCACCTCCATCCCCGACACATTAACCCTCCAATCTCCCTGGCCCACGACACATCGCTGATACACCCGGCTGATGAAATCCGCCTGTCGATTGGCCTGGCCGATCAAAACGCGCAACGGAGATCCCGCCCATGAACACCTCACTGTCTTCGGCCGTCAAAGGCCTGCACTTCAACCTCGACCGCGCCGGCAGCTGGATGGCGCCGCTGACCTTGCGGGTGTTCCTGGCCTGGGAATTCTTCGAGTCGGGCCTGGAAAAATGGAACGGACAGAACTGGTTTGCCGACATTCAGGAGCGATTTCCGTTTCCGTTCAACCATGTCCCCGCCACCTTCAACTGGGAACTGTCGATGTGGGCCGAGCTGATCTGCGCCCTGGCCCTGCTGGTGGGCCTGGGCACGCGAGTCTCGGCGCTCATCCTGATGGTAGTGACCGTGGTCGCCACCGCAGCGGTCCACTGGCCGGCCGATTGGTCTACATTGAGTGAGCTGGCCCAAGGCTACGCCATCAGCAACAAGGGACATGGCAATTTCAAGCTGCCGCTGATCTACCTCGCCGCGCTCCTTCCGCTGGTATTGACCGGGGCAGGTAAACTCAGCCTTGATGCGCTGCTGGCATGCACTTTCTGGCGCCGTAACATTCGTTGAAATGTTACCGTGGCAAGCTACACCCCCCTCACTCGCGTAGACAGGAGCCACCATGAGCGTAACCACCCAATGGATCGAGATCGACAGCGCCGACGGTAAATTCGGTGCCTACCTGGCGATTCCCCACACGCAAAAAGGCCCGGGGATCGTATTGATCCAGGAGATCTTCGGCGTCAACGAGCACATCCGCTCGGTCGCCGAACAATACGCTGCCGACGGCTACCTGGTGGTCGTGCCGGATCTGTTCTGGCGTAGCGGCCCGCGCATCGAGTTGACCTACGACGAAGCCGGCTGGAAACGCGCCGTCGAACTGATGAATGCCACGGACATCACCAAAGCCCAGGACGACATCAAGCTGGCCATTGCCGCTCTCAAGGACCAGCCGGGCCTGGATGGTGGCGTGGCCTCGATTGGCTACTGCTTCGGCGGCCTGCTGTCCTACCTGACCGCCGCCAACGGCCTGGTGGACGTGGCAATCACCTACTACGGTGGCGGTATCCAGGACCAGTTGGACCGCGCCGACGAAATCACCGTGCCGCTGTTGATGCACTTCGGCGAAGAGGACAGCCACATTCCACTGGAAGCCGTGGAAAAAATCGCCGAGCGCTTCGAGAACAACGACTTCGTGGAAATCGTCATCTACCCGCAAGCCGAACACGGTTTCAACTGCTCGCACCGCGACAGCTACAACCAGCGCGCTGCGGCTGAAGCCCATGGCAATACGCTGATCTTCCTGGGTCAGGAACTGTAAAACGGCGGCACACGAAAAAGGCACCTGGGAAGGTGCCTTTTTTGTCGTCCATTCTTGAAGGTCGTCCCCACGCCGCTACTTCGCGTCCCCGCCCCGCGGCTTGTAGAACCTGAACCTGCCGATATCCGCCGTCTTGATGTACTTGGCCGCCCAATCCGGCCGCACCGTCTTGTCATGGAAATACATCGCCCCCAGTGTCCGGTCGTTGAGTGTGCGGTTCAGCGCCTTGCGCGCGATCTCCTTGGCGACCGCATACTCGGCATCCTCCCTGACCTGATCCGAACGCCCGTCGCACCACCAGGAAAACTGACAGTTACGGCTTTCCGAGCCCTCCTTGACGACTGCGCATACCGTGTCGGGAAAACCTTCGTGCCCCAGGCGGTTCATGACCACGCTGGCCACGGCTTCCATTTCCCGGGTCTGCCTGCCCTTCGCTTCCCAGTAGATGGAGCGCGCAAGACAGGTTATGGCGTCATCCAGCGGCGCCGAGCCGGCGGGATCGACCGCCTGCACCTCCGAGGTGGTGATCGCCTCGGCCTTGGGCACCGGGACGTCGGGGCCTTTTTCCGCCGCCTTTTGCTCAAGCACCTCAGCCTTGTCCTCGGCTTTTTGCTGTTCAAGTTCAGTGGCCATCACCTGGCTGCCGATCAGGGAGAGTGCCAGGCAGGTTGCAGTCCACATCAAGCGCATGATCGACCCTTCTCAAAGAACCGGATGGGGCAGCGCATTATCGACGCTGTTACGCACTGTGTCCGCCCTGGCTTGATTGTAGTCGCCCAAATTCATTTCATCCGGTGGCCAATAAAACTGTTTCAGGCGCAAAAAAGGCATTGCGCAAGCGGGGGTGAAATCGCGCATCATGGGCGCAGTCTGCCCAAGGGGATTTTCATGCGCTTCATTCCATCCGTTATGCGCCTTGCCGCGTTGTCGCTGGGCCTGTCATTTGCCGCCCAGGCGCTGGCGGTCGATGAGAAACAACTGATCGATTCGATCAACCTCTACCGCACCCAGCCCCAGCGTTGCGCCGACCAGGTATCGCCGGAACTGCCGCCACTGGCAGGTGATCCACGCCTGGCACTGTCGGCGACAAACGTGCGCAACCTGCAGCAAGCCATGGCCAGTGCCGGCTACCCGATGGTCAATGTGCAGGCGATCACCCTGTCCGGCCCCCGCGATGCGCAATCGGCCATGCAAGCCATTCGGGAAAGTTTCTGCCACGTGGTGCTCGACCCGCAGTTTGTCGACATCGGCGTGAGTCGCGACGACCGCGATTGGCGCATCGTGCTGGCGCGGCCGCTGATGTCCGCACGCCTGGGCGATTCCCAGGCCGAAGGCCAGAAAGTCCTGACCCTGCTCAACAACGCCCGCAGCCAGGCTCGCCAGTGCGGCACGCAATCGTTCGCTGCCACCACCCCGCTGGCATGGAACGCGACATTGGCGAGCGCCGCCGAGACCCATTCGCGAGCCATGGCCAACAACAATTTTTTCGATCACAAGGATCGCGACGGCCGCACGCCGGGTGACCGGGTGGAATTGGCCGGCTACATCGGCCAGCAGATCGGCGAAAACATCGCCGCAGGGCAAGACACCGTGGGCAAGGTCGTCGACGGCTGGATCGCCAGCCCCGGTCACTGCGCCAACCTGATGAACCCCGCGTACAAGGAACTGGGCGCGGCCTACGCAGTAGACCCGAAGAGCGATGCGGGGATTTACTGGACGGCGATGTTTGGCACCCAGTAATGACCGAGGTATCAATTGTTTCGATCTTTCAAATCATGAAGGCGAATTTTTTATTTCTGCGCGACCTGTTCAAGATGGCTGCACTTTTAGCACTTTACGGAACGAGCCCTCATGAACCTCAATTTCGCGTTTGCGTGCATGATCGTGGTGTCGTTTGCGATCGCGTTGGGTCACGGTTAAGTCATTCGGGAGCACCTGTTTGAGCCATACCCCCTGCTCCGCCGACCAACAGGCTCAGGCATCACCCCGGGCGGTCCCGCTACGGGAAGCCTTCGGGTTCTGGCTCAAACTGGGGTTGATCGGTTTCGGCGGCCCGGCCGGGCAGATCTCGATCATGCACCAGGAACTGGTGGAGCGCCGGCGCTGGATCTCCGAGCGCCGGTTTCTGCACGCCCTCAACTATTGCATGTTGCTACCGGGCCCCGAAGCTCAGCAACTGGCGACCTATCTCGGTTGGTTGATGCACCGCACCTGGGGCGGCGTGATTGCCGGCGCGCTGTTCGTGCTGCCGTCGTTGTTCATCCTCATTGCATTATCCTGGGTCTACGTTGCTTTCGGCGAAGTGCCGGTCGTGGTCGGGGTGTTCTACGGGATCAAGCCGGCGGTCACCGCCATCGTGCTGCAAGCCGCGCACCGCATGGGTTCCAGGGTGTTGCAGAACAACTGGCTGTGGGGCATTGCCGGCGCCTCCTTTGCCGCGATCCTGTTGTTGAACGTGCCCTTCCCTTTGATTGTGCTGGCCGCAGCACTCATCGGGTACGTCGGCGGACGCCTTGACCCCGGAAAATTCACGGTCGGCACAGCAGTGGCCAAGGGTAAATCGTTCGGGCCCGCGCTGATCGATGACGATACCCCGCCACCCGCACATGCCCGCTTCAGCAGCCTGAAATTGCTGCGCCTGGCGTTTATCGGGGCCATCCTGTGGACGCTGCCGATGGGGGCGCTCACCCTCCTGTTTGGTTGGCACGGCACCTTCACCCAGATGGGCTGGTTCTTCACCAAGGCCGCGCTGCTGACCTTTGGTGGTGCCTATGCGGTGCTGCCCTATGTGTACCAGGGCGCAGTCAGTCATTACGGGTGGCTGACACCCACCCAGATGATCGACGGCCTGGCGCTGGGCGAAACCACCCCCGGCCCGTTGATCATGGTGGTGGCGTTCGTCGGCTTCATCGGCGCCTATGTGCAGCAGTTATTTGGCCCGGACCAGGCGTTCCTGGCAGGCGCGCTCGCGGCGGCGCTGGTGACCTGGTTTACTTTCCTGCCCTCGTTCCTGTTCATCCTGGCTGGCGGTCCCCTGGTGGAATCGATCCACAACCAACTTGAATTCACTGCGCCGCTGACCGCCATCACCGCAGCGGTGGTCGGGGTGATTCTCAACCTCGCGGTGTTTTTCGGCTACCACGTGCTGTGGCCAGGCGGATTCAGTGGTGTGTTCGACTGGGTGTCGCTGTTGCTTGCACTGGTCGCGGCGATCGCGCTGCTGGTTTTCAAGCGCGGTGTGATCGAAGTACTGCTGGCATGCGCGCTGGCGGGCGTGCTGGTGCACTGGCTGCGCTAAGGTCATGCAGCAATGGCCGGATGTAAACATTTGATCACCGGCTTTTGCATTCTGGCAAACTCACGCCGCGCCCCTTTTCAGAGCAGCCAGCAATGCTTTTCTCCCTTGTTTCCAACGGTACACCCCTGACCCCGGATCGGTCCGATGCGACGATCCCCTGGTGGAGCTTTACCAAGACCGTGCTGGCGGCTGCCGCCCTGACGCTGGTGCGCGATGGCCTGATCGAGCTGGATCAGCCTCTGCCCGAAGGCCCCTTCACCCTGCGCCAACTGTTGCGCCATGAAGCAGGCCTGGCGGACTACAGCGAACTGGCCGATTACCACGGCGCAGTAGCCCGCGGTGACGCTCCCTGGCCGGCGGATGAAATGCTGCAACGCCTTGACGCAAGCCGCCTGCGTTATGCACCGGGAGATGGCTGGGGCTATTCGAATGTCGGTTATCTGTACGTGGCGCGGTTGATCGAACGCGTGACTGGCCTTGCCCTGGATGAAGCCCTGGCGCAACGGGTGTTCGCACCGCTTGGCCTGTCCCGGGTCCGTCTCGTCAGGCGTGAAGTCGATCTGCACGGGGTAAACATGGGCGCTGTCCCCACCTATGACCCGGGCTGGGTATACCACGGGCTGCTGGTAGGGCCGTTGGTGGAGGCCGCCTTGTGCCTGGACCGTTTATTCGCTTCAGACTTCCTGGCGCACTCCTTGCTTGCTCAAATGCAGGCAGTGCGCACGCTCGGTGGACCGATCCCGGGACGTCCCTGGATCGCCCCCGGCTACGGCCTCGGCCTGATGCACGGGCCGGTCGAGAGCGGACGCATCCTCAGCGGTCATACCGGCGTCGGCCCCGGCAGTGTCGTGGCGGTTTATCGCAGTGTTTGCGGCCCGGATATCACCACCTGCGCGGTCTTTTCCGATGGCACCGACGAGGGCGCCGTGGAGGCCGAGGCCGTGCGCCTGTTGAGCGAGCACTGGGTGTAATATTCAAGCACTCGGTCCTGCACATCACCCTCATGAAAACGCGATGAAGCCGCGACAGGTCGCTACCTGCGCAGAACGCGTCAATGGTACAGCGGAGAGTATTGATGAAGGCGAACACACCGCCCGTGGACGGCCCGGCAGGTGAACAACGGCCGGTGAAAACCGTTGGCTTTCTGGTCATTCCCAATTTCACCACTATCGGCTTCGCCTCCTCCGTGGAAACCCTGCGCATGGCCAATATGGCGGCGCGCCGGCCGATGTTTCGCACGGTGGTGATCGGCGCCACACTGGACCCGGTCAGCGCCAGCAACGGGATGCGCATCCTGCCTGATTACTCGATCGTCGACGCCCCCGAGCTGGACATTCTGTTCGTGGTCGGCGCAAACCCGATAGTCTCCAATCACAGCAGCCGGCCACTGCTCAACTGGCTGCGCAAGCTTGCCCATCAGCAGGTCACGCTGGGCGGCATCTGCACCGGCAGCCACCTGCTGGCGCGCGCGGATCTGCTCAAGGGTTACCGCTGCACCATTCACTGGGAAGATATCGAGGCACTCAAAGAGCGGTTTCCCGGGATCATCATCTCCAATCAGCTGTTCGAACTGGATCGCGACCGCTACACCTGCTCCGGCGGCGTGGCGTCCATGGACATGACCTTGCAACTGATCGCCCGCGAACCCGGTGGCCGCGACATCGCCGCCCATGCCGCCGAGTTGCTGCTGTGCGACCGGGTGCGCGGGGCACAGGAGCAGCAGCGCGTGCCTTTAAGGCAGAAGCTGGGGACCTCGCAGCCCAAGCTCAGCCAGATGGTGGCGATCATGGAAGCCAATCTTGAGGAGCCGGTCAGCCTGGAAGAGCTCGCGCGCTTGAACGAAGTGTCGGTGCGCCAGCTGGAGCGCCTGTTTCACAAACACCTGCAGCGCACCCCCAGCCAGTACTATCTGGAGCTACGCCTGTCGCGGGCGCGGCAATTGCTGCTGCGTAGCGAGTCGCAGGTCCGCGACATCGCGCTCGCCTGCGGCTTTGTGTCCCCGGCACATTTTTCCAAATGCTATAGCCGGTTTTTTGGAGTGTCGCCAATTGGTGAGCGCAAGCAGCTGGCAGTGCATTGATGCAAGGACGCCATCGCGGGCAAGTCTTGCTCCCACATTAATCCTGCAAAGCCTTGTGCGCCGTTTCCCGGCTAGCCAGCATGGCCACCAACGCTACCGCTGCAGCGGCCAGCAGATACCAGGCCGGTGCCATCTTGTTACCGGTCATCTGGATCAGCCAGGTCGCGATAAACGGAGCGGTCCCGCCAAACACCGCATTGGCGATATTGAAGCTGAAGGCAAACCCGCTGAAGCGCACACGAGTGGGAAATATCTCCGCGAGGAAACACGGCAAGGTGCCGTCATTCATGGCCAGGATTGCGCCGAATGCGATCTGGATCATCAACACCACCAGCAGTGGCTGATGATCGAGCATTCCGAACAACGGGAAGGTCAGCAACAGGAACAATACCGACGCCGTCAGCAGCATGGTCTTGCGCCCAAAGCGGTCCGACAGCCTGCCCATCAGGAAAATCAGGCCGATGTAGGTCGCCAGGGACACCGTTGACGCCAGGAACGAATCACTCTCGCTCATGCCCATTTCAGTCGACAGATAAGTCGGCATATAGCTGAGCAGCAGGTAGAACGCCACGGCGTTCAGGCAGGTCACGCCGATGCCGATGATCACGCTGCGCCGGTGCACGGTCAGCAGCTCGCGAACCGGGGCATGGGTCGCACATTCCTTGGCTTCGAGGCGCTTTTCCATCTCCAGGAACTTGGGCGTGTCCTGCAGGCTCATGCGGATGTAACGCCCCACCAGGCCAAACGGCGCCGCCAGCAGAAACGGCAAGCGCCAGCCCCAGCTGTGCAGGTCCTCGACGCTGAGCCAGGCATGCAGGCCCGCCACGAACACCGCGCCAAACAACAAACCGGCGGCGGTACTGGCCGGGACAATGCTGGTGTACAGGCCGCGCTTGCCTTCCGGGGCGTACTCGGCGAGGAATGCCGACGCACCGGCGTATTCACCGGACGCAGAGAACCCCTGGAACAGGCGGATCACCAGCAGCAACGCCGGTGCCCACAGGCCGATGTGATTGTAGGTGGGCAGGATGCCGATGCAGAACGTCGAGACCGACATGATCAGGATCGACCAGGACAACGCGCTGCGCCGCCCATACTTGTCACCAAAATGCCCCCAGACCAGGCCACCCAGGGGACGGACGATGAACGACAGGGCAAACACCGCGAACGTCGCCAGCAAGGCGCTGGCCTTGTCGGTCTGCGGAAAGAATGTCAGGGCGATGACGGTGGCCAGGTAACCGTAGGCGGCGTAGTCGAACCATTCGACGAAGTTACCCATGAAGCTGGCACTGGCGGCGCGGCGCAGGGCTTTGCGCTCGGAAGTTTTTTCATGAGTCTGCGCGAGGGTGAGGCTTGCGGTGCTCATTGCGCACCTCCCGAGGTGGAGGTGCAAAAACGGGGGAGAACAGTCGAGACGTGTGACATGACAAATACCCTCTATTGTTTTACTTGGCAGGGTTCAAGGTCAGCAAGGGCTGCACGTTCTTGGGCGCGCATGCCGTGTGGTGTCCAGCAATGTTCGATGAACAAGCGTGGGAGCGGCGAAGCTCCCACGCCGGTCTGTTACGCCGTTACTTGCGAATGATGTTGTGCTCCGGCCCGTACGGGAATTTGGTGATGTTCTCGCCGCCCTGCTCGTTGACGATCAGGATGTCGTGCTCGCGGTAACCGCCAGCCCCCGGCAGGCCTTCGGGCAGCATGATCATCGGTTCGATGGACACCACCATCCCCGGCTCCAGCACCGTGTCGATGTCTTCACGCAGTTCCAGCCCGGCTTCGCGGCCATAGTAATGGCTCAGGGTGCCGAACGAGTGCCCGTAACCGAAAGTGCGGTACTGCAGCAGATCGTGCTCAAGGAAAATCTCATTGAGCTGCTCGGCGATATCGCAGCAGCGCATGCCCGGCTTGATCAGCTTCAGCCCGGCTTCGTGGACCTTGACGTTGACTTCCCACAGGCGCAGGTGCTCATCGGAACAGTGGTCGAGAAACAGCGTGCGTTCGAGCGCCGTGTAGTAGCCGGCGATCATGGGGAAGCAGTTGAGGCTGAGGATATCGCCCTTGTTGACCTTGCGCGAGGTCACCGGGTTATGTGCGCCATCGGTGTTAATGCCGGACTGGAACCAGGTCCAGGTGTCCATCAGCTCCGAGTCCGGGAAGGTCCGGGCGATTTCGCGCACCATGGCCTGGGTCGCATGCAGCGCCACTTCATATTCCGGCACCTGGTCACGCAGTGCTTCGACGATCGCGGCGCCGCCAATGTCCGCCACCCGTGCACCGTGACGGATAATCGCGTGCTCTTCGGCCGACTTGATCATACGCATGCGCATGCAGGGTGCAGCGATGTCCACCAGCTCGGCCTGAGGGTAGCGGCTGGCCAGTTTGTCGCGGTTGAGCAGGTTCAAGTGATCGAACTCGATGCCGATGCGCCCCGCCTTGGGCAAGGCTTGCTGGATGGCGACGAAGTAGTTGTCGCGCTGCCAGTCGGTGTAGACGATGTTCTCGGTGCCCACGGTCCGGCGCCAAGGCTGGCCGCCATCGATGTTAGCGCTGATGGTGACGGCGCTGTCCTGGGTCACGACCAGGGCGTAAGGGCGGCCGAACGAGCAATAGAGGAAATCGCTGTAGTAGTTGATGTTGTGATAGGAAGTGAAGACTGCCGCGTCGATGTTGTTTTGCGCCAGATAAGCGCGCAGTTTGCCCTGGCGGTTGGCGTATTCCTGAGCCGAGAAGGTCGGACTGACTTTTTCGCCGTTCTTGATCTGGATGGTTTTGGGCATTTGCATGTCTTTGATCCTTGTCAGTGATTGAGCGACAGAGGGCGCCACTCTGGTGGGCCGCTGGAGATCATTCGAACAGATGCAAGGCGAGGTTTTTTGCGCGAATCCGACCTGTAGTTGGTCAGATCCGCTGTGCACGCAACCACATGTTCACGCGGATGCGCGCCGAAGTACTGGCGATAGCAGCGAATGAAATGCTGCACCGCGACGAAGCCGCATTCGCCGGCGGTTTGCGCGATCGAGCGGTCACCGGCCTGCAGCAGACGCCGGGCCTGTTGCAGGCGCAAATCAAGATAATGCCGGGACGGCGAACAGCCGAGGGTGCGCTTGAACAGGCGCTCCAGGTGACGCCGGGATATCCCCATGGCCTCGGCCAGTTCGTCGATCGCAAGCATATGGGTGAGGTGCTCGCTCATCAGGGCCAGCGCCGTCTGCAGTTTTTCCGGGGCTTGATGCAGCGGCTGCAGTGGCCGTGTCTGGCGTACGAGGTGTTGCTCCATGCGCAGTACCAGGGCGCGCCCGTGGACCTGGGCCAGCAGCTCGCAGACCAACCCTCGCACGGCCTCGGGCCCGACGCACGTCAGGCGCGGGCCATCGACACAGAACGGCGCGGCCACCGGGCTCAGCGCCCTGGATGCAGCAAAGGCCAAGGGCGAGTCGGGCTCCGGCAAGCTGCAGCGAAAACCGTCCAGCGCACCCATTTGCGCCAGCAACCAACCGGCCTTGCCGAGCGCGCCAAAGAGGATTGGCTGTGTGGTCCAGTAGCGCAGTTTCTGCTCAAAATCCGTCTCAAGGGGCAGGTGTTCGCCCGCGCACAGGATCAGCACGTCCAGCGCTGATGCCTGATCCAGTCGTGCCGTGGAGGTAGCGATCGCGTTACTGGCGCTGAGCGAATGCCCCTCCAGGCTGAGTATTTGCCATTGGCACACCGTGCGCCCCGCCACCTGATTGGCCAGGCGCAAGGGCTCCAGGGCATTGGCCAGGGCAAACAGGTCGAAACGCTCCGTCAGCCAGAAGCCGATTTTCAGTACTTCATCAACGCGGGTAGCCACCATGGATTTCGCACTCCACTGCAAAAAGGTTCAAGCACCCGGCGGATTGTCAGCGTCAGGGACAGGCATGGCTTGTCCGGAGTCGACCCCGGATTGTCCGTCGCTACCAATCTGGCCAAACACGTCTATAACCAGTGTTGGCATGATTCAGGTCAGGGAACCTTGATGGTTCCCTCGGTACATTGATCTCTTGCAAACGGTGGACAAGTGAGTGTCCGCCAGGAGATTTCCCCGCATGAAAATTTTGAAAATTGCTGCCAGTGATTCCGCGATCGACTGCTTCCAGACTTATCGGCAAGTAGTGCCGCTCAGTCAGACCGACTACACCGACATCGCCGTCGCCGTGTTCTCGGTGGAAGACGTGATGGCCGGGGCCCTGGAATCGCTCCAGCGCACCGGATTCGATATCCCGATTTTCCTCGCCACCTCCCCGGGTACAGGCAACCGCGCGCGTGATGTGTACAAGCACCTGGAAGACGTGCTGCTGCAGGTCAACGGCATCTTTGACCGTTCGCGCAACAATGCCGAATACCATGGCAACCAGCTGGAAACCGCGGCCAAGGCCTATGAAGAAAGCCTGTTGCCGCCATTCTTCGACTCGCTCAAACGCTATACCGAATCAGCCAATGTGACCTTCGCCTGCCCGGGCCATCAGGGTGGCCAGTTCTTCCGCAAACACCCGGCCGGCCGACAGTTCTTCGACTTTTTCGGCGAGACGCTGTTTCGCGCCGACATGTGCAACGCCGACGTCAAACTGGGCGATCTGCTGATTCACGAGGGCCCTGCGCTGCTGGCGCAGAAACACGCGGCCAAGGTGTTCAACGCCGACAAGACCTACTTCGTGCTCAACGGCACCTCCGCCTCCAACAAGGTGGTGACCAATGCCCTGCTGACGCCCGGCGACCTGGTGCTGTTCGACCGCAACAACCACAAGTCCAATCACCAGGGCGCATTGATCCAGGCGGGCGCCACGCCGGTGTATCTGGAGACCGCGCGCAACCCTTACGGCTTTATCGGCGGCATCGATGCCCATTGCTTCGAAGAGAGCTACCTGCGCGAATTGATCGCCGAAGTGGCACCGGACAAGGCCCAGGTCGCCCGCCCGTTCCGCCTGGCGATCATTCAGCTCGGCACCTATGACGGCACCGTCTACAACGCCCGCCAGGTGGTTGATCGCATCGGCAAGCTGTGTGACTACATCCTGTTCGACTCGGCCTGGGTCGGCTACGAGCAGTTCATCCCGATGATGAAGGATTGCTCGCCACTGCTGCTGGACCTGCACGAAGACGACCCGGGCATCTTCGTCACCCAGTCGGTGCACAAGCAGCAGGCCGGTTTTTCCCAGGCCTCGCAGGTGCACAAGAAAGACCGGCACATCAAGGGCCAGGCCCGCTACTGCAACCATGCGCAGCTGAACAATGCGTTCATGGCCCAGGCCTCCACCAGTCCGTTCTATCCGATATTCGCCTCGCTGGATGTCAACGCACGTATCCACGCCGGCCGCAGTGGCCTGAAGCTGTGGGATGACTGCGTGAAATTCGGCATCGACGCGCGCAAGCTGATCCTCGAAGCCTGCACCATGGTCCGCCCGTTCGTGCCGGCGACCATTGAAGGGCGTGCCTGGGAAGACTACCCCACTGAAGAAATCGCCAATGACCTGCGGTTCTTCGAGTTTCACCCCAAAGACCGCTGGCATGCCTTCCAGGGCTACGGCGAGAAGCAGTACTTCATCGACCCCTGCAAGCTGCTGTTTACGACCCCGGGCATCGACCCGGTGGATGGCAGCTACACCGACTTCGGCATACACGCCGGCATCCTCGCCAACTTCCTGCGCGAAAATGGCATCGTTCCGGAAAAGTGCGACCTGAACTCGATCCTGTTCCTGCTGACCCCGGCGGAAGACTGGGCGAAGATGACTCATCTGGCCGCGCAGATTGCGCGTTTCGAGCGCTTCGTCAATGACAACGCGCCGATGAGCCGGGTACTGCCGGCGATTTATGCGCGGTACGAGGAGCGTTATCGCAACTACACGATCCGCCAGCTGTGCCAGGAAATGCACGACCTGTATCGCAGCCACAATGTGCAGCAATTGCAGAAAGCGATGTTCCGCAAGGAACACTTCCCAGTGAAGGCGATGAACCCGCAAGCGGCGCAGTTCGAATTCATCCGCGGCAACATCGAGCTGGTGGCGCTGGCCGATGCCGATGGTCGCATCGCCGCCGAGGGTGCGCTGCCCTACCCCCCTGGCGTGCTGTGCGTGGTGCCCGGGGAAATCTGGGGCGGCGCGGTGCTCAAGTACTTCCTGGCGCTGGAAGAAGGCATCAACTGCCTTCCCGGCTTCACCCCGGAACTTCAGGGCGTGTATTTGAAGGAAGTTGAAGGGCGTATTCGCGCGTATGGGTACGTGATCAAGAACTGACCGGGGTGTACGCAGCGGTCTCCCCGCGAGCTGCCGCTGCGTTATCCAGAATGACGCCAAGGGTGTTGAGAAACAGGTCGTGGCTCATGATCCCTGTGCACAGCGTCGACAGCACTTCTTTCCCGGCCTCGTCCCTGATCACCACCTTTTCGCTCCAGTCGCTCAAATCCAGCGTGCGCAAGCTCGACATCGGCACCTTGCGCCCTTGTACCTCGAGGAATGCGCGGGTCACCAGGATCGGCTGCGTGGTCAC
This sequence comes from Pseudomonas sp. Y24-6, assembly GCF_020295325.1. Classification (NCBI taxonomy): domain Bacteria; kingdom Pseudomonadati; phylum Pseudomonadota; class Gammaproteobacteria; order Pseudomonadales; family Pseudomonadaceae; genus Pseudomonas; species Pseudomonas sp. Y24-6. The sequence goes on from NZ_JACBXG010000001.1 coordinate 124,684, forward strand.
GTCGAGGAAGTTGCCTTTGAGGCGCTTGCCCCATACCGCTTTGCCCGCAAGGTAGTTGAAGGTCACCACTCCACCGCTTTCAACGGTTTCCAGCACCGCCGGCAGGCGCTCACGCACGTGCAGCTCGCGCACCAGTTGCTGGAAGTCGTGGAACCCCTTGAGCGATTCAATGACCCGGTGGAATGGCTCGCTGGCATTGCGGCGGTAGGCCAGGTTGGTGATCAGGCCGCTGATGGCGACCTGGCCCGAACTGAACAGGTACAGGTCTTCAATCCCGGCGAAAGGCACGAAGTCCTTGCTCGACCCGACGGTGCAGGCAATGCCGTGTTCATAGACTTCGTAACTGGCCTGGCGCAAACGCTTTTGCCACACGTAAAGGCCGAACAAACCCGCCGCAATCACGGCCAGCAACGCGCTGGTGAAATAGATGAGCATCTGTGGGCTGGAAAAATTGAGGTTCGTGCCACGGCTTGAATTCACGCTGACGGGGCCGGAACTGTCCAAGGGCAGGATCGTACCCAGGTACAGGACAAAACACGCCATGCCCAGCATGACCAGGGCCAGGACCAGCATGAAAAGCGGGAAGCCCTTGCCATGACGGAAAGAGGCTAGCAGTTCGCCGGTGACCGGCGTCGACAGGGATGGGGCTGGGGACTGTTGCATGAGGTTCTTGCTTCCTTGTAAGAGAGACGCGCCGCTATCCAGGCTGGCTTCGCCGAAAACGCGGCGTCGATTGAGTAATACTTCCCAGGGAGGGAACAGGTTGGAGCATGCGCCGGCGTGATGGTTCAGAAAGGGCCCCCTCCCTTACGAGAGAGGGCCTCGCGGGATCAGTCGTTGAGGATGTCGCGATCCTTGGTTTCCGGCAGGAAGAAGGTGCCCAGCACAGCAGTCATTACGGCAATGACGATCGGGTACCACAGCCCGTAATAGATATCACCCGTGGCCGCGACCATGGCGAACGCCACCGTCGGCAGGAAGCCGCCGAACCAGCCGTTGCCGATATGGTATGGCAGCGACATCGAGGTGTAGCGGATGCGCGTGGGAAACAGCTCCACCAGCCAGGCGGCAATCGGGCCATACACCATGGTCACGTAGATCACCAGGATGGTCAGCAGCAGCAACACCATGGGGTAGTTGGTCTTCGCCGGGTCGGCCTTTTCAGGGTAGCCGGCCTCCTTGAGCGAAGTGCTCAGCGATGCGGTGAAGGCGTCGTTGCGGGTCTTGAAGTCGGCAGCCGGCATGCCGGTGCCTTCGAAGCTGGTAATCACCTTGTCGCCAATACGCACCTGCGCCACCGTTCCCGGCTCGGCCTTCTCGTTCTTGTAGGGGATGGCCCGCTTGGCCAGCAGGGTCTTGGCCAGATCGCAGGAGCTGGTGAATTTGGCCTTGCCCACCGGGTCGAACTGGAACGAACACTGCTCCGGATCGGCAATCACCGTGACCGGATTGCGCTCCTGGGCGGTGAACACGTCGGGGTTACCGTACTGGGTCAGCGCATGGAAGATCGGGAAGTAAGTGAGCGCGGCCAGAATGCAGCCAGCCATGATGATGCCTTTGCGCCCGATACGGTCGGACAGGCTGCCAAATATCACAAAGAACGGCGTACCGATCAGCAGCGAACCGGCGATCAGCAAGTTGGCAGTCTGCGGGTCGATCTTTAGCGTCTGCAACAGGAAAAACAGCGCGTAGAACTGCCCGGTGTACCAGACCACCGCCTGCCCTGCCGTGCCGCCCAGCAACGCCATGATGACGATCTTGAGGTTGTCCCAACGGGCGAAGGACTCGGTCAGCGGCGCCTTCGACGCCTTGCCTTCGGCCTTCATTTTCAGGAACGCTGGCGACTCGCTCAGTTGCAGGCGGATGTACACCGAGATGACCAGCAGCAGGAGCGACAGCAGGAACGGAATCCGCCAGCCCCAGGCCTCGAAAGCTTCAGTGCCGAGGATGGTGCGGCAGGCGAGGATCACCAGCAGCGACAGAAACAGCCCGAGGGTCGCCGTGGTTTGTATCCAGGAGGTGAAAAAACCCCGCCGGCCTTTCGGTGCATGTTCGGCCACGTAGGTCGCCGCGCCCCCGTACTCACCACCCAGCGCCAGGCCTTGCAGCAGGCGCAAGGTGATCAGGATGATCGGGGCTGCCACGCCGATGGTCGCGTAACCTGGCAGGAAACCCACGATGGCGGTTGAGATCCCCATGATCACAATGGTGATCAGGAACGTGTGCTTGCGCCCGATCATGTCGCCCAGGCGCCCGAACACGATCGCGCCGAAAGGCCGTACGGCAAACCCGGCGGCGAACGCCAGCAACGCGAAGATAAAGGCAGTGGTCTCGTTGACCCCGGCGAAAAAATGCTTGGCGATGATCGCGGCGAGCGAGCCGTACAGATAAAAGTCGTACCACTCGAATACCGTGCCCAGGGAGGACGCGAAGATGACCTTGCGCTCCTCCCTGGTGATCCCCTGATTGGGCGGGCTGCCCGTGGTGGTGTTGTCGATTGCGGCCATGAGTGTTCTCCGTGTGTCTCTTGTTGTAGGCCGGAGTACCCCACTACCAAAACGCCGCACCCAGGCCCTGGGGCTGATGTCGTAACGCATGCGAACAGGCTGACGACCTCGCATCGCTGCAAGGTTTCCTACAGCATAATCAGCTTCGCGCAGTTATCCACTCGACTGCGCGATAAAGCTGGCCTGGCGACTCACCGCGGGCGCCTGTCTGCGGCATCAGGCTGCTATCGACCCGGCGATTGAGTTGTTGATAGATCAAGCGCATACCCCGCAAATCATCCCAAGCCAAAGCCTCTGCCTCAGTTATTTGTACTCAAATGCCAGCTTAATAATATTTTACCGATACCAGGGTCATCCCTAGTCTTGAGCCCAACAGATGGCAGGCCACAAGCGCCTGAATCCCATGTCGAAGGGTAGAGAGATGACCACTGAAATAACAAAAACAGACACGCTGATTGTCGGCGCCGGTCAGGCTGGCGTGGCGATGAGCGAGCACTTGAGCAAACTCGGGGTGCCGCACCTGGTGCTGGAACGTGAGCGCATTGCCGAACGCTGGCGCACTGGCCGTTGGGATTCGTTGGTGGCCAACGGCCCGGCCTGGCACGATCGGTTTCCTGGCCTCGAATTTGATGACCTGAGCCCCGATGGCTTTGCGCCGAAGGAGCGGGTTGCCGACTACTTCGAAGCCTACGCGAAAAAATTCAATGCCCCCGTGCGTACCGGCGTGGAGGTGTTGAAGGTCGAGCGCAATGTCGGTCGTCCTGGCTTCACCATCGAAACTTCCCAAGGCGTGATCGAAGCCAACCGGGTCGTCGCGGCCACCGGGCCATTCCAGCGCCCGGTCATTCCGCCCATTGCACCGCAAGACACATCGTTGCTGCAGATCCACTCCGCTGATTACCGCAACCCTGGGCAACTGCCGGAAGGCGCAGTGCTGGTGGTGGGCGCGGGCTCTTCCGGGGTGCAGATCGCCGATGAACTGCAACGTGCCGGGAAAAAGGTCTACCTCTCGGTGGGGGCCCACGACCGCCCGCCTCGCGCTTATCGCAACCGGGATTTCTGCTGGTGGCTGGGGGTGCTCGGCGAATGGGACCAGGCGGCGATGAAGCCCGGTCGGGAGCACGTGACCATCGCCGTCAGTGGTGCCCATGGCGGGCGCACCGTGGACTTTCGCGGCCTGGCTCATCGCGGTATGACGCTGGTGGGGTTGACCCAGGCTTTCAACGGCAGCGTGGCGACGTTCAAGCCGAACCTGGCCGAGAACCTGGCACGCGGCGACGAGAACTACCTGGCGCTGCTCGACGCGGCCGACGCCTACATAGAGCGCAATGGCCTGGACCTGCCCCAGGAACCCGAGGCGCGCCACACCTTCCCCGATCCGGACTGCGTGACCACGCCGATTCTCGAGCTCGACCTGGCCCGGGCTGGCGTGACCTCGATTATCTGGGCCACCGGCTTCGCCACCGATTACAGCTGGCTGCACGTCGACGCCTTCGATGAGCACGGCAAGCCCAGGCATCAACGCGGTGTGTCCAACGAGCCCGGCGTGTATTTCCTCGGCCTGCCGTGGCAGTCCCGGCGCGGTTCGTCGTTTATTTGGGGCGTGTGGCATGACGCCAGGTACGTCGCGGACCACATCGCCATCCAGCGCTCATACCTCGACTACCACAATGCCGCACAGCGCCAGGCCGAAACTATTTCGATCGCGCCCAAAACGCCGATCAGTGCCTAATTCCCTGTTCAGGAGCTCTACATGTCCACGCCAACTCATACCCGTATTCGCATGTTCAACACCAAGGAAACCTACCCCAACCAGAGTCTGGACAACGACCTGTGCCAGGCCGTGCGCGCCGGCAATACGGTGTATGTCCGGGGGCAGGTCGGCACCGATTTCGAGGGCAACCTGATCGGCCTCGGTGACCCGCGGGCGCAGACCGAGCAGGCCATGCGCAACGTCAAGCAGTTGCTGGAAGAGGCCGGCAGCGACCTGAGCCACATCGTCAAGACCACCACTTACCTGATCGACCCGCGTTACCGCGAGCCGGTCTATCAGGAGGTGGGGAAATGGCTTAAAGGCGTGTTCCCGATTTCCACCGGGCTGGTGGTGTCGGCGCTGGGGCAGCCGCAGTGGTTGATGGAGATTGATGTGATTGCGGTGATTCCGCAGTAAAGACCGCGGCGCGGCCATCGCGAGCAAGCGTTGCTCCCTCAGCTAGTCACTCTGGGATTGCCACTGTGGGAGCACAGCTTGCTCGCGATGAGGCCAGCTCAGACAGCACCCTAAAAAAGGCCAACCAAGGAGCCCCCCCATGACCTTCTCCATCGCCGCCCGCTGCCCCGAAACCGGCCAGTTCGGCATCGCCATCAGCTCCTCCAGCATCGCTGTCGGCGCCCGTTGCCCCTGGCTGCTGCCGGGTGTCGGTGCCGTCTCGACACAGAACATCACCCTGCCCTCCCTCGGCCCGGAAACCCTGGCCCTGATGGAACAGGGGCTGGCGCCCGCAGAAGCCCTGGACAAGGTGCTGACGCGCAACGGCTACAGCCAGTACCGGCAAATCACCGCCATCGACCACCTGGGGCGCACCGCCCATTTCAGCGGCAGCGAAACCCTCGGCAAGCACAATGCAGTGTCCGGTGAGCAATGCGTCGCTGCCGGCAACATGCTCGCGGACCGTTCGGTGATCGAGGCCATGGTCAGCGCATTTGAACACGGTGAAGGGCAACTGGCAGACCGCCTGATCACCGCCATGAACGCCGCGATCGAAGCAGGCGGTGAAGCCGGTCCGGTGCATTCCGCAGCGCTGGTGGTGGTCGGTGAACTGACCTGGCCGATCATCAACCTGCGGGTCGATTGGGCTGACGAAGCGCCGATCGCGCAACTGGAAAAGCTCTGGGAAGCCTACCGTCCCCAGGTCCAGGACTACATCGACCGCGCACTGGCCCCCGACAGGTCCCCAGGCTATGGCGTCGCCGGAGATGATCGATGAGTCACAGCATCGACCTGCTTAAAACCCTGGTGGCGTTCGACACCACGAGCCGCGAATCCAACCTGCAGCTGATCGAGTTCGTGCGCGTCTACCTGGCGAATTTTTCAGTGCCCTGCGAGCTGATCTACAACGAGCAGCGCAGCAAGGCCAATCTGTTCGCCAGCATCGGCCCGGCGGATGTGCCGGGCATCGTCCTCTCCGGCCACACCGATGTGGTGCCGGTCGACGGCCAGCCGTGGACCCTGCCGCCGTTTGCGCTGACCGAGCGCGAGGGCAAGCTGTACGGTCGTGGCACCGCAGACATGAAAGGCTACATCGCCTGCGTGCTCGCCCTGGTGCCGGCGCTGGTGCAGGCGGATCTGCGCATGCCGGTGCACATTGCCCTGTCCTACGATGAAGAAGTTGGCTGCCTGGGTGTTCGCTCGTTGCTCAAGGCGCTGCAGCAGCGCCCGGTCAAACCCAGGCTGTGCATCATTGGCGAGCCGACCGAGTTGAAACCGGTGCTGGGTCACAAGGGCAAACTGGCGATGCGCTGCGATATCCACGGCGAGGCCTGCCATTCCGCGTATGCGCCGCTCGGGGTCAACGCGATTGAATACGCCGCCGAGTTGATCGGCGAACTGGGACGGATCGGCAGTCGGCTCAAAGCCCCCGAGCATCAGGACGCCCGTTTCGACCCGCCTTTCAGCACCGTGCAGACCGGCGTCATTAGCGGCGGCAAGGCGCTCAACATCGTCCCCGCCGATTGCCGTTTCGACTTTGAGATTCGCGCGCTGCCGGCCCAGGATCCCAGTGAGGTCGCGCAGCAGCTGCAGCGGTACGCCGAGCAGCAACTGCTGCCGCGCATGCGCGCCGTCAGTGAGCACAGTGGTATCAGCTTCAGCGAACTGTCGGCGTACCCGGGATTGGCGACCGACGCGCACAGCGAAGCGGCAGAACTGCTCGCCGCATTCTGCGGCTCCCGCGAGTTCGCCACCGTTGCCTTCGGCACCGAGGGCGGCCTGTTCGACGCCGCTGGCATACCCACCGTCGTCTGCGGCCCGGGCAGCATGGACCAGGGCCACAAACCCGACGAATTCGTCAGCCTCGACCAACTCGCTGGCTGCGATCAAATGCTGCAGCGAATGCTGCTATCCATTTGCAAATAAAGCCCGGCTTGAGCAACTTTCTTCCCTGCAAAAATTCCCCGTGGGAGCGTGCTTGGTCCCACAGGTTTACCGCGCCCGCAGACCTACTTTTTTTAACGTCTATACCAACAAACTTACTAATTTATCTATCCCGCCCGACCGCACATCATCGACTCCAACAAGAAAAGCGTCGCCCCCGGGCAGCGCTCACCGAAGTACGTCCACGTACTCAAATTGCCTTGGAGTTCCTCATGGTCACCTCTGCAGCAACCTCCGCTCCGCTCATTGAAAAACACACGATCGGCTACGTGCCTCCCGAAGATCGCCATGGAAAGACCCGGGACCTGTTTACCCTCTGGTTCGGCGGCAACATAGCGCCGCTGCCCATCGTCACCGGCGCCCTTGCCGTGCAAATGTTCCACCTCAACCTGGTGTGGGGCATCGTTGCCATCCTCGTTGGGCACCTGATCGGCGGCGTACTGATGGCGCTGCACTCGGCCCAAGGCCCGCAGATGGGTATCCCGCAAATGATCCAGAGCCGGGCCCAGTTCGGCTCACTGGGTGCGCTGCTGGTGGTGCTGATCGCCGGCATCATGTACATCGGCTTTTTCGCCTCCAACATCGTCCTGGCCGGCAAGTCCCTGCACGGCGTGGTCGACAGCGTGCCGGTGCCGGTGGGCATCGTCATCGGTGCGCTTGGCTCAGGCATCATCGGCATCATTGGCTACCGGTTCATCCACGTGCTCAATCGCATCGGCACCTGGGTGCTCGGGGCCGGCATCGTGCTGGGTTTCGGCTACATCTTCACCCACGTGCAGACCGCCGATTTCCTCACCCGCGGCAGTTTCAACATCTCCGGCTGGCTGGCAACCGTATCCCTGGCCGCGCTCTGGCAGATCGCCTTCGCGCCCTATGTCTCCGACTACTCGCGCTACCTGCCGGCCAACGTGCCGGTAGCCGCCACGTTCTGGACCACCTACCTGGGCACCGTGCTCGGCTCCAGCCTGTCGTTTATCTTCGGCGCCGTGGCTGTGCTGGCCACGCCCGCAGGCATGGACACCATGGACGCGGTCAAACTCGCCACCGGCTCCATCGGCCCACTGATGCTGGTGCTGTTCCTGCTCAGCGTCATCAGCCACAACGCCCTTAACCTCTACGGCGCCGTGCTGTCGCTGATCACCCTGGTGCAAACCTTCGCCTACCGCTGGATCCCCACCGCCAAAAGTCGCGCCGCCATCTCGATCATCGTCCTCGCCGGCTGCTGCTTCGCAGCCGTCGGCGCCTCGGCGGACTTCATCGGTCACTTCGTCGACATGGTGCTGGTGCTGCTCGTGGTGCTGGTGCCGTGGACCGCGATCAACCTGATCGACTTCTACGCGATTCACCAAGGCAAGTACGACATCAACTCGATCTTCCAGGTGGATGGCGGAATCTACGGCCGCTACAACCCGCAGGCACTGCTGGCCTACGCAATCGGCATCGTGGTGCAGATTCCGTTCATGAACACGCCGCTGTATGTAGGGCCGATTTCCGAGCACATCAATGGCGCGGACTTATCATGGCTGGTCGGCCTGCTGATCACTTCGCCGCTCTACTACTGGCTGGCCAATCGCGACAGCGCCTACAAGCGCCGTCTTTCCACCGGCAAACTGGCCAACTCGAACTAACCCGCACCGCTGGCTCCCTGTGGGCGCGAGCCCTGCTCGCGATGGGTCCGTGACAGCCATTAACTGCCACGACGGGACGCTGGTGGAGCTCTGTACAGCAATAAAATGAACCCTGAGCGCCCCTGCCCGCCTAACTGAAGGACTATCAGGAGGTGGCTTATGCAAATCGAAACGATCTGGATCGTACTCGCGGCAGTTCTGGTGCTGGTCGAGTTGTGGGCGATTAATCGGGTGCGTAAAGCCGAGGGCAAGTCGAGTAACAAGCTGGTGTGGATTGTGGTGATCGTCTTTGTACCACTGTTCGGATTGCTGGCATGGGCCATGGCCGGACCCAAGCACACGGCCCGCAACCCGCATTCACCACAGGCCAGGCAGTAAAGCCGGCGACACTCGCCTATAAATCAAAAAAAGCCCCGACGATTCGGGGCTTCGTTATTTCAACTGACATACACCTCCCGTAGGAGCTGCCGAAGGCTGCGATCTTTTGATCTTGGCGTTCGAAAATCGCGTAGGAAATCTACTCCTGCCGCAAGAATCAAACAGCGTGGCTTGGAACCGCCTGTGACAGAGCGAGCTGCGGACGCAGCCTTCGCCACCTGCTGCAGCCCGCAGTGATATCAGAAGTTGGCCGGGGTGTTGGCGCTGATGATTTCCGCTTCATCCTGGCCAATATTGCGGAAGCGGTGCGGCAGCGTCGTCGGGAAGTAATAGCCATCGCCCGCATTGAGCACGCTGATCTGGCCATCGACGGTCAACTCGACCGTGCCGCGCGTCACCAGCCCACACTCCTCGCCTTCCGAATGCACGATGGGCTCCTCCCCCGAGCTCGCCCCAGGTGCGTACTGCTCGCGCAACAGGCGCATCTGCCGACTCGGCACCGATGCACCGATCAGCAGCAGCCGCAGCCCGTGACGGCCGAGATCCGGCTGTTCGCTGGCGCGGAAGACGTATTGGTGCTCGCGGGGCGGCTGGTCGAAGGTGAAGAAGTCCGCCAGGGACATGGGGATGCCTTCGAGCAGTTTTTTCAGGGAACTGACGGAGGGACTGACGCGATTCTGTTCGATCAGGGAGATGGTCGCGTTGGTGACGCCGCTACGCCGCGCCAGCTCGCGCTGGGAGAGTTTGTAGCTTTCGCGTACTAGTTTGAGTCGTGAGCCCGTGTCCATGACAGCCTTATGCGAGGAAAACTTAAGGGTTATGGGGGTGGATGGCGGGCGACTTGTGGCCGCGAAGGTACCGCTTCCCTGTCCCGGAGATTTGAAAGTCGGGTATTAAATCACGTTTGGGGGTGTTGCTGTAGGAGCGAGCTCGCTCGCGAAGAACGTCCAGACAACACGTTCGTGCAGACAACGCGCGTTATCGTTGACGCCCATCGCGAGCGAGCTCACTCCTACAGGGAGGCGCCTGCTTTAGATACCGAAGCGATCACGCAGCGCGTAGTACGCGGCGCCCATGGCGGTCAGCGGGGCCTGGAAGGTGCGGCCGCCGAGCATGGGCATGTGCGGCAAGGAGGCGAAGGCGTCAAAGCGTTCGGCGTCGCCGCGGATCATTTCCGAGATCAGTTTGCCGGCCAGGTGCGAGCAAGTGACACCGTGGCCGCTGTAGCCTTGCATGTAGTAGGCATTTTTCTCGATGCGACCAAATTGCGGCATGCGCGACATCGTCAGCAGGAAGTTGCCGGTCCAGCGGTAGTCGATCTTCACGTCCTTGAGCTGCGGGAAGGTCTTGAGGATCTTCGGCTTGATCAGTTGCTCGATGTCGTCCGGCTCTCGTGCACCGTAGACCACGCCACCACCGTACAGCAGGCGGTTATCGGCGGTCAGGCGGTAGTAGTCGAGCAGGTAGTTGCAGTCTTCGACGCAGTAGTTGTTCTTGATCAGGCTGCGCGCCACCTGTTCGGACAACGGCTCGGTGACGACGATTTGCGAACCGCACGGCATGCTTTTACTGGTTACTCGATTGTCCAGGCCCTGCGGCAGGTAGGCGTTGCCGGCGATCAGCAGGTACTTGGCGCGCACTACGCCCTTGGCCGTACGCACGGTGATCGGCTCGCCATAGGTGATTTCCACCGCCGCCGATTGTTCGTAGATCTTGCCGCCCAGGCCGATGATCGCCGAGGCTTCGCCGAGCGCCAGGTTGAGCGGGTGAATGTGGCCGCCCTGCATGTCGAGCAGGCCGCCGACGTAATGGTCGCAACCGACTTCACGTTTGATATCGGCCGCATCGAGCATTTTCAGGTTCTTGTTGCCGTAGCGTTCCCAGCTGCTTTTCTGCTCGGTCAGGCCTTTGAGCTGCTTCTTGTTCAGCGCAGCGAAGATACCGCCAGGCTTGTAGTCGCACTGGATGTCGTAATGCTGTATGCGCTGGCGAATGATGTCGGCGCCTTCGAAGATCATGCTGCCGAGCACTTCGGCGGTCTTGTCACCGTAACGCTCTTCGATCACGTCGACGTCGCGGCTGTAGGAGTTGACCAGTTGCCCGCCGTTGCGACCACTGGCACCAAAACCGACTTTGGCGGCTTCGAGCACGGTCACGCTGTAGCCCGCCTCGCAGAGGAACAGTGCCGAGGACAAACCGGTGTAGCCGGCGCCGATCACGCAGACGTCGCAGTCCACCGCTTGTTCCAGCACCGGGAAGTCGCCGGTGAAATTGCGGGTGGCGGCGTAGTAGCTGTTTACATGTGTCTGTTTCATAGGTTTCTCCGATGGCCGCTGGCATGTGCCGGCGGCCGTCGCTTTTTTAAGGGTTCAGAGCTTGATCCAGGTCGCTTTCAGTTCGGTGTACTTGTCGAACGCATGCAGCGATTTGTCCCGACCGTTACCCGACTGTTTGTACCCGCCGAACGGCGCGGTCATGTCGCCACCGTCATACTGGTTGACCCACACGCTACCGGCGCGCAGGCCGCGAGCGAAGGTGTGGGCCTTGCTCAGGTTGCTGGTCCAGACACCCGCCGCCAGGCCGAAGATGCTGTCGTTGGCGATGGCCAGGGCTTCTTCAGCGGTATCGAAGGTGATCAGCGACAGCACCGGGCCAAAGATTTCCTCCCGGGCGATGGTCATGGCGTTGGTCACACCGTCGAAAATCGCCGGCTCCACATACAGTCCACCGGTGGCTTCCAGGGTGCGACTGCCGCCCGCGATCAGTTGCGCCCCCTGGTCTTTACCGACCTGGATATAACGCAGCACGTTGTCCAGTTGACGCTTATCAACCACGGCACCGACAGTGGTTTGCGGATCAAGGGCGTGCCCCGGTTTCCAGGCCTGCAGTGCCTCCACCAGTAGCGGAATAAACTGCTCGCGAATCGAGCGTTCCACCAGCAACCTGGAGCCAGCGGTGCAGACTTCGCCCTGGTTGAAGGCGATAGCACCCGCAGCCGCCTGGGCCGCCGCGCGCAGGTCCGGCGCGTCGGCGAACACCACGTTCGGGCTCTTGCCGCCCGCTTCGAGCCAGACGCGCTTCATGTTGCTTTGCCCGGAATAGATCAACAGCTGCTTGGCAATCGCGGTGGAGCCGGTGAACGCCAGCACATCGACGTCCATGTGCAACGCCAGGGCCTTGCCGACGGTATGACCGAAGCCCGGCAGTACGTTGAACACCCCTTTGGGGATGCCGGCATCGAGCGCAAGCTGCGCGATGCGGATGGCGGTCAGTGGCGATTTTTCCGAAGGCTTGAGGATGAACGAGTTGCCGGCAGCGAGCGCCGGGGCGAACTTCCAGCTGGCCATGATCAGCGGGAAATTCCACGGCACGATGGCCGCCACGACACCGGCAGGTTCGCGGGTGATGAGGCCAAGCTGGTCGTGGGGCGTGGCGGCGACTTCGTCGTAGATCTTGTCGATGGCTTCGGCGCTCCAGCGGATCGCGTTGGCGGTCGCCGGGATGTCGATGTTCATCGAGTCGTTGATCGGCTTGCCCATGTCGAGGGTTTCGAGCAGGGCGAGTTCTTCCTGGTGCGCCAGGATCAGGTCGGCGAAGCGGATCAGGATGCGCTTGCGTTCGGCCGGGGCCAGATTGGCCCAGATGCCGGATTCGAAAGTACGGCGCGCGACCGCCACGGCTTCGTTGGCGTCGGCTTCGTCGGTGCTGGCGACGTTGGCCAGAAAGCGGCCATCGACCGGACTGATGCATTCGAAAGTGTCACCGCTGAGCGCTGCGCGGTATTGGCCGTCGATGAAGGCGCGGCTTTCGATGGAAAGGGACTGGAAGCGTTGCTCCCAGTCGCTACGGGTGTTTGTCATGGTTGTGACTCGACGCAGGGAATTAGTGATCGCTGGAATGAATGCCCTGTAGGAGCTGCCGAAGGCTGCGATCTTTTGATCTTGATCCTTGAAAGCAAAGTCAAAAGATCGCAGCCTTCGGCAGCTCCTACAGGGTTATTTGCCCGCCATCAAAGATGGGTGTTGGCCAATCAAACCGTATGCAGGTACCAGTTGTACTCAAGGTCCGAGATGGAGTTCTCGAACTCGGCCAACTCGCTTTCCTTGCACGCCACGAACACGTCGATGTACAGCGGGTCGATGTAGCGCGCCATGACTTCGCTGTCGTCCAGCTCGCGCAATGCGTCGCGCAGGTTGTTGGGCAGGCTCTGCTCGTTCTGCTCGTAGCTGTTGCCTTCCACCGGTGCGCCCGGTTCGATTTCGTTGGTCAGTCCATGGTGAATGCCGGCCAAAACCGACGCCATCAGCAGGTACGGGTTGGCATCAGCGCCGGCAACGCGGTGTTCGATACGCACCGAGTCCGGCGAACCGGTTGGCACCCGTACTGCCACGGTACGGTTGTCGATGCCCCAGCTCGGCGAGTTCGGTACGTAGAACTGCGCGCCGAAGCGACGGTACGAGTTGACGTTCGGGCACAGGAACGCCATCTGCGCCGGCAGGGTCTCGAGCACACCGCCGATCGCGTGTCGCAGCGCGGCGTTCTGCTCGGGATCCTCGCTGGCGAAGATGTTGTTGCCTTCCTTATCCAGGATCGAAATGTGCACGTGCAGACCATTGCCCGCCTGGCCCGGATACGGCTTGGCCATGAAAGTGGTGTCCATCTCATGGTCGTAGGCGATGTTCTTCACCAGACGCTTGAGCAACACCGCGTAGTCACAGGCCTTTATCGGATCGGACACGTGATGCAGGTTCACTTCGAACTGCGCCGGGGCGCTTTCCTTGACGATGGCGTCGGCAGGGATGCCCTGCTCCTTCGCGCCTTCGAGGATGTCTTGCAGGCAGTCGACGTACTCGTCCAGGTCGTCGATCAGGTACACCTGGGTCGACACCGGACGCTTGCCCGATACCGGTGAGCGCGGCGACTGCGGACGGCCGTTCACGTTGTCCTGGTCAATCAGGTAGAACTCAAGCTCGAACGCGGCGCAGATGGTCAGGCCCAGGTCGTCGAACTTGCGCACCACGTTGGCCAGCACTTCGCGGGGATCTGCGAAGAACGCCTGGCCTTCGAGTTCGTGCATGGTCATTAACAGTTGCGCGGTTGGGCGCTTCTGCCACGGCTCAATGCTGAGGGTGCCAGGGATAGGGAAACAGATCCGGTCAGAGTCACCGATATCCAGGCCCAGGCCGGTGCTTTCCACCGTAGAGCCGTTGATGTCCAGGGCGAAGAGTGACGCCGGGAGGTTGATGCCTTTTTCGTAAACCTTATGAAGACTGGTGCGCTCGATGCGCTTGCCGCGCACCACACCGTTCATATCCGCAATCAGAAGGTCGACGTACAAAACCTCAGGATATTTCTTAAGGAATGCGTTTGCTTCGTTGAGTTGAACGGTACGCAGGGGGACCGACATGATGCACCTATTAGCTGTTAATTATTATGTTCACTACCTTGTTGCGAGCCCAGTCAATCCGAAAGGCCAAGTGAAGTCAATAGCGAACACCTGGGCTGTAAAGCTTTATTTTCGGGCCTTTTATGGGGACGAGAGTGCCAAATCGACTGCGCACGCCGCGCAACTCCTGAGGATCGGACGCGCGGCGTTTAGAATTTTTTACATGGGAGTTGTTAATTAAAATCAACAAGGCTAAGCTCCGGAAAAGCTCGTTCAAGTGTGAAACTTCGAGGTGATAAAAATGGCATTCAAGCCATTGATCGGCGTTACTGCGTGCGTCAAACAGATTGGCCTGCACCCCTACCACATCAGCGGCGACAAGTACCTGCGTGCTGTCAGCGTCGCTGCGTCGGGGTTGCCTGTGGTTATTCCTTCCCTGGGTGAGCTGATCGATATCGAGGACCTGCTAGGGCAACTCGACGGCCTGCTGCTGACCGGCTCGCCCTCGAATGTGGAGCCTTTCCACTATCAAGGCCCGGCCAGCGCCCCCGGCACGGATCACGACCCGGCGCGGGATGCCACCACCCTTCCCCTGTTGCGTGCGGCCATTGCCGCGGGCGTTCCGGTGCTGGGCATTTGCCGCGGCTTCCAGGAAATGAACGTGGCGTTCGGCGGCAGCCTGCATCAAAAGGTTCATGAGCTGCCGGGCATGCTCGATCACCGCGAAGCGGACAGCCCGGAACTGGCCGTGCAGTACGCACCTGCCCATGCCGTGACCACCCAGCCGGGCGGCGTGTTTGAAGCACTGCAGTTGCCCGCCGAGTTCATGGTCAATTCGATTCACAGCCAAGGCATTGATCGACTGGCACCCGGGCTGCGCGCCGAAGCGGTTGCGCCGGACGGTTTGATCGAAGCGATTTCGGTGCAGGACAGCCCGGCGTTCGCGCTTGGGGTGCAGTGGCATCCGGAGTGGCAGGTGCTGGCGAATCCGCCTTACTTGAATATTTTCCAGGCGTTTGGCAACGCGTGCCGGCAACGGGCTGCGCTGCGTAACACTCGCTGACCTGAAATCAACTCTTTACTGCCCCCGTGAGTCTGCGGGTGCGTCTTTACGCACCCGTGACTGGCGAAACAACACACTGCGATAACAACAAGTACGACCCAGGCAGCCAGGATGGCGGCGCCGAACAAGCCAGGGCCGATGGGGTATCCCCCGTAGGAGCTGCCGAAGGCTGCGATCTTTTGACTTTGTTCTTCAAGATCAAAAGATCAAAAGATCGCAGCCTTCGGCAGCTCCTACAGGGGTCGCCATCAGCTGACAGCCCAGGTTTGCAATTCACTCTTAAGTCAGGCCGCGTTGGCCCGACGACTGAAACCTGTTGGGAGTTTCACATGGCAAACGCCTCCAGCATCTACAGGAAGGCTCTTGAAGGTCACCAGGCACCGAAAAAGGTGCTGGTGAAAGTCGACCGCGTCACCAAGAAATTCGACGAAACCACCGCAGTCGATGACGTCTCGCTAGAGATCCATCAAGGCGAGATCTTCGCCCTGCTCGGCGGTTCCGGCTCCGGCAAATCGACCCTGCTGCGCATGCTCGCAGGCTTCGAGCGGCCGACCGAAGGACGCATCCTGCTCGACGGCGTCGACATCACCGACATGCCGCCGTACGAACGGCCGATCAACATGATGTTCCAGTCGTACGCCCTGTTCCCGCACATGACCGTGGCGCAGAACATTGCCTTCGGCCTCAAGCAGGACCGTTTGCCTGCCAGCGAAATCGACGCCCGCGTTGAGGAAATGCTGCGCCTGGTGCACATGACCCAATACGCCAAACGCAAGCCGCATCAACTGTCCGGCGGCCAGCGTCAGCGCGTGGCCCTGGCCCGCTCCCTGGCCAAGCGCCCGAAGCTGTTGCTGCTCGATGAGCCGATGGGCGCACTGGATAAAAAGCTGCGCTCGCAGATGCAACTGGAACTGGTGGAGATCATCGAGCGGGTCGGCGTGACCTGTGTGATGGTGACCCACGACCAGGAAGAGGCCATGACCATGGCCCAGCGCATCGCGATCATGCACCTGGGCTGGATCGCCCAGATCGGTAGCCCGGTGGACATCTACGAAGCACCGGTCAGCCGCATGGTGTGCGAATTCATCGGCAACGTGAACGCCTTCGAAGGCACCGTGGTCGAGGACCTCGAGGGTCACGCGATCATTCACAGCAAGGACCTGGAGCAGAAGATCTACGTCGGCCACGGGGTCAGCACCTCGGTCCAGGACAAGTCGATCACCTACGCCATCCGCCCGGAAAAAATGCTGGTCAGCACCACCCAACCGGAGTTCCGCTACAACTGGTCCAAGGGCAAGGTCCACGACATTGCCTACCTCGGCGGCCACTCGGTGTTCTACGTTGAATTGCCCGGCGGCAAGATCGTGCAGTCGTTCATGGCCAACGCCGAACGCCGTGGTGCGCGCCCGACCTGGGACGATCAGGTGTTTGTGTGGTGGGAAGACGACAGCGGCGTGGTACTGCGCTCATGAGAACCTTCAACCAGCAATTCCTCAGACTGGTACCCAGCGGGCGCAAACTGGTCATCGGCATTCCGTTCCTGTGGTTGTGCCTGTTCTTCCTGTTGCCGTTCTTTCTGGTGATGAAGATCAGCTTCTCGGAAGCGGCCCTGGCCATTCCGCCGTACTCGGAGATCTACACCTTCGCCGAGCAGAAATTCCAGCTGCTGCTCAACCTCGGCAACTACTCGTTGCTGACCCAGGACGAGCTGTACATCTCGGCCTACTTCGGTTCGCTCAAGGTGGCGTTCCTGAGCACCCTGATGTGCCTGGTGCTCGGTTTTCCGATGGCCTACGCGATCACCAAGGCGAGCAAGGAAACGCAAAACGTCCTGTTGCTGCTGATCATGATGCCGACCTGGACCGCGATCCTGATCCGCGTGTATGCGTGGATGGGCATCCTCAGCAACAACGGACTGCTCAACGCTTTCCTGATGTGGACCGGCCTGACCTCGCACCCGATCGAGATCCTCAACACCAACACTGCTGTGTATATCGGCGTGGTGTACGCGTACCTGCCGTTCATGGTGCTGCCGCTGTACGCCAACCTGGTCAAGCATGACAACAGCCTGCTGGAAGCCGCCTCTGACCTGGGCTCGAGCAACTTCAACAACTTCTGGAAGATCACCGTGCCGCTGGCCAAGAACGGCATCATTGCCGGCTGCATGCTGGTGTTCATTCCTGTGGTTGGCGAGTTTGTGATTCCGGAGCTGCTCGGCGGCCCCGAGACCCTGATGATCGGGCGCGTGCTGTGGCAGGAATTCTTCAACAACCGTGACTGGCCGGTGGCTTCCGCCCTGGCGGTGGTGATGCTGTTGATCCTGATCGTACCGATCCTGTTGTTCAACCGTAGCCAGGCCAAAGAGATGGAGGGTCGGGGATGAAACGCTTCGGATTTTCAAAGTTCATGCTGATTTTCGGCCTGTCGTTTATCTACCTGCCGATGCTGATCCTGGTGATCTACTCGTTCAACGCCTCGAAACTGGTGACGGTATGGGGTGGCTGGTCGGTGAAGTGGTACGTAGGCCTGCTCGACAATACCCAGCTGATGGGCTCGGTACTGCGCTCGCTGGAAATCGCCTGCTACACCGCGATTGCGGCGGTGGCGCTGGGGACCCTGGCGGCCTTCGTGCTGACGCGGGTCACCCGTTTCAAGGGCCGTACCCTGTTCGGCGGCCTGGTCACGGCGCCCCTGGTGATGCCGGAAGTGATCACCGGCCTGTCGCTGTTGCTGCTGTTCGTCGCCATGGCGCAGTTGATCGGCTGGCCGATGGAGCGTGGCATCGTCACTATCTGGATCGCCCACACCACCTTTTGTGCCGCTTATGTCGCGGTGGTAGTCTCCGCCCGCTTGCGGGAGCTGGACCTGTCCATCGAAGAAGCCGCCATGGACTTGGGGGCCAAGCCGTTCAAGGTGTTTTTCCTGATCACCATTCCGATGATTGCGCCGTCACTGGCGGCCGGCGGCATGATGTCGTTTGCCCTGTCGCTGGATGACCTGGTGCTGGCAAGCTTCGTCTCCGGGCCGGGCTCGACGACCCTGCCGATGGAAGTGTTCTCGGCGGTGCGCCTGGGGGTGAAACCTGAGATCAATGCGGTCGCCAGCCTGATTCTGCTGGCGGTGTCGATCGTGACGTTCATGGTCTGGTATTTCAGTCGGCGCGCTGAAGCCACGCGCAAACGCGCGATCCAGGAAGCGATGGACCAGACGGCCAGCGAGTCGTGGCAGCCTGGTAAGCGAATGGCGGGTGCCACCGCTTGATGTAGGAGCTGCCGCAGGCTGCGATCTTTTGATCTTGCTTTTATAGAAGCAAAAAAGATCGCAGCCTCGTTTCACTCGACAGCTCCTACGGGGTCCGGCGGGGTCCGAGAGGGTTCGGCGGGGTCCTGGGGAGCGACGGGGACGTCGGCGGACGGTTTTAGGTTGATTGCAATGTTGCTTTGCGTACTTGAATAAAAAGAAATGGAGTTGTACCGATGAAAATGTTTGGCAGGACTTTGCTGACACTGGCTTTATCAGGCGCAATCGCCACCGGCGCCCAGGCCAATGACAAGGTGCTGCGCGTGTACAACTGGTCGGACTACATCGCCCCGGACACCGTGAAGAAGTTCGAAGACGAGACCGGTATTCGTGTCACCTATGATGTGTTCGACAGTAACGAAACCCTGGAGGCACGGCTGCTCGCCGGCAAATCCGGCTACGACATCGTCGTGCCGTCCAACAGCTTCCTCGCCAAGCAGATCAAGGCTGGGGTTTATCAGGAGCTGGACAAGTCGAAGCTGCCGAACTGGCAAAACCTCAACCCGGTGCTGTTGAAAAACGCCTCCGCCAGCGACCCGAATAACGCGCATGCCTTCCCCTACATGTGGGGTTCGATCGGCATCGGCTTCAACCCGCAGAAGGTCAAGGAAGTACTCGGCGCCAACGCCCCGACCAATTCCTGGGACCTGCTGTTCAAACCGGAAAATGCGCAAAAGCTCAAAGCCTGCGGCATCAGCTTCCTCGATTCACCGACTGAAATGCTCCCCGCCGCCCTGCACTACCTGGGGTATCCAGTGAACTCCCAGGACAAAACGCAGATCGCCGAAGCCGAGGCGCTGTTCATGAAGATTCGGCCATCGGTGGCGTACTTTCATTCCTCCAAGTACATCTCCGACCTGGCCAACGGCAACATCTGCGTGGCCGTCGGTTACTCCGGCGACGTGCTGCAGGCCAAGGCCCGTGCCCAGGAGGCTGGCGGCAAGGTGACGGTCGACTACAGCATTCCCAAGGAAGGTGCCGGCAGTTTCTACGACATGGTCGCGATCCCCCGGGACGCGGCGAACGTCGACAACGCCTACCTGTTCATGAACTTCCTGATGCGCCCGGACATCATTGCCGAGATCACCAACAACATCGGCTACAGCAACGCCAATTCGGCGGCGACGCCATTGGTGGACGAGGCGATTCGCGATGACCCGGGGTCGTACCCGTCCCAGGCGGTCATCGCGACCTTGTATGCCATTCCGGATATGCCGATCGGGGTCCAGCGGGTGATGGCACGGGGCTGGACCCGGGTAAAGCTCGGCAAATAACACGACTGCTCGCGTAGGAGCTGCCACAGGCTGCGATCTTTTGATCTTGATAAGAGCACAACAGATCAAAAGATCGCAGCCTTCGGCAGCTCCTACGGGTATCTGCGGCAAAAATTTTCCGTTCCGGCAGCGCCTTACCACCGCTGCATTTCTTTCATGAAGAACGGCCTCACCTGGCTCCCTCGGCTCAGGTGAATTTGGCGCCCTCCTCGGGCGCTTTTTTTATGCGCCGCCGAACGGCCAGTCGGCCAGCGCCCGATAACGCCCCTTGTGGGACTCAAACAAAACGAATCGATCAGCCCGCAGAAAAAACGCCGGCGGCGTCTCCGACTCGGGCTCTTGCCCCCGGTAATCGCGCATCAGCGTCAGGTGCGGGCGGAACTCCTTCGGCGCATTCTCCAGTCCGAACGGCAGCATCGCCTGTTCCAGCCCATACACCAGGCGCAGCAACGGCGCAGGTGCCTGCTCCGACGCCAGCACCAGCGCGCCGGCCCGGCGCCAGGCATCCAGGCGATCAAGTTCCACCCGCAGGGGCTCATCCGGCACCGCAACCTTGCCAGCCGCCGTGCAGATCTCGGCGATCTGCGCCACGCTGACCGAACCGAGAAACAGCAGCGTCAGGTGAAAATTTTCCGCTGGCACCGGGCGCCCGGTCCTCAATTGCAGCGCGCTGCGCCATTGGGCGATGGCCTTGCGCTGTACAGGTGCGCAGTCCAGGGCGAAAAACAGCCGTTTGGTCGGCTCGTGGGCTTCGTCGCTCATGCCTGGCAGCTCCTGATAGGCAAGTTATAGTTCAGACAACCCCATCAACGGGAGCGGGTCATGCGAGAGATCATCAGCAAGGAACCCTGGTGGGCAATGCCACCGCGGCCGGGTCAGGACGAGTCCGAGCTGGACTGGGGATGGCTGGTCCACTATAGCGAAGGTGAACCGCGTTTTGAGTTTATCAAAGAGCGCCCCACGGACATCGAGATCCGCAACCGCAAGAGCTGCAGGATCACCCCGTCGGCGGAGTGACCCTGCGCCGGGCCTCAGGCCTGCACGATCATGTTAAATCCGCCGAACACCATGCGCTGGCCGTCGAACGGCATCGGGTTGACGTCCGGCTGCATGCGCGGGTCGGACATAAGCTTGTTCATGCCGGCATCGCGGGTGGCCTTGTCCGGCCAGACGATCCAGGAAAACACCACGGTTTCGTCCTCCTTGAGTTTCACCGCCATGGGGAACGACGTGACCTTGCCGTCGGGCACGTCATCACCCCAGCATTCAACAACGCTCAAGGCACCGTTTTCCTTGAAAATGACCGCGGCCGACTCGGCGTGCTTCCTGAATTTTTCACGATTGGCGGTGGGTACTGCAGCGATCAAGCCATCAACGTAAGACATGGTTATTCTCCTGCCGGGGGTAGAGGGTCGAGCTGCTGGCTAGTCGATTCCGTCGGGCTCCAGTCGACAGCTGCGCCTTGGGATCCGACCGACGGCTGTTCGACCCTCCCGCCAAGGTTCCCCTCCACCTGCCCCGCCATGTACAAGGTGCCGGCCATCACTCCGGTCGTCGGGTTCTGCACCAGCTTCTGCCAGGCCTTGTCGAAGGTGTTGCCCAGGCTATTGCGGATCAGCGCCTCGCTGTCGGGGCGGTCGTTGGCCCGGATGATTGCGCGTATGCCCGCCACCCCCACCGTGATCAAGCCTCCCGCCAGCTTGCCGGCGGCTGCGGCCACGGCACTGGCGGCGCCGCGCGGGGCCATTTCGGCCTCCATGCGTTGACTGGCACGCTTGGCCACGGGCGCCATGGCCGTGTCAGTCGAACCCACGCCCCTGTCGCCACCGGCGACGTGAATTTTTTCGATCAGCGCCGAATACGCCGGCAGCGTATTGAGGTCGGTGTGAATGACCTGGTAAAGCGAAGCGTCCCGCGCAGCCGGTGGGCCCAGGGCAATGGCCGGGATCTTGTTGGCGCGGGCGTTGAGCTGGTCCATGGGCACGCGATGACGCTGGGCAATCACCTGCAGCTGCTGGCCCATGAGCTGCACGTAGAACTCGGTGGCCTGATGCAGAATCGCATCCGGGTCGACCTCGACGGCCACCGGCGCCAGCACCCTTTCCTGGTATTCATCAAGCAGGTACTGCGCGAGGCGCTTGGCCGAGGCGTCCTGCTCTCCCTTGGCGCTGATGGTGTACCAGCTGACCTTCATCGACATCCATTCCTGGGTCCAGTAGCTGCTGAACCAGGGGATGAAGTTCTCTTCAGTCTGCTCGTAGATCCGCGTGCGCCAATGCTCCATGGAGCCACGCGCGAAGACTTTGGCTTGCTCGGTGGCCGAGCGGGAAGCCGCCACAATCTCTCGATCCACCTGTTGCCAGGTGGCCTGCGCCACGATGATCGGGGGTTGTCTGACAGGCGCGCGCTCAGGCGTGGCGCATCCCGCCACGACCAACAGCACGGCGACGATCAGCGAACGCAGGTTCAAGGTCGCGGCTTCCTGACAAACGCGAGGCCAAACAGGATGCTCGGCGCTCGCAGGGACTGTGGTTTGAGTATAGGCGGCGGTGGCGTGCGCCTTCAGATCGTTTTTACTTTCAGCACCGCCATCGCGGGCAACCCTAATCGTCGCACCGCCGCTCCCACAGGGGTTGATGGCGAACGCAGCAGTTGTGTACGGCGGACATCCCTGTGGGAGCCGGGCTTGCCCGCGAGGGCGTCGGTCAGTACACCGCCAAGACCGACCATCATTCCCATCGATAACCACCATCGCGGCGAATGCCTTCCGCAAAAATTTCGTCAGCGTAGGATCAATCCCATCAAGCCATCACCCCATACCGGAGGGGCCCATCATGTTGATTCATCTCCTGACCTGCCTGGCCCTGACGGCCGTCACGCTGAGCATTTTTTCCTGGCTCGTATTGTCCGAGGAGCAACCGTCATGATCCACCCCGTCACCCTCTCCGTGAGCTTTCCGGTGTTTGGCAATAACTACTATTCCCAGCAAGTGGTATCGCGCAAAGTGTTCGCGCTGGTGTTCGACAAACAGTTTGAAGACCTGCTGATGCCGGCCGCCGCCAATCACTTCAGTAACGAAGTGGTCGGCCTGAACGACCAGTTCCGCTTTCTCAACGACGTGCTGGCCGACCACCTGCTCAACCGCGCCACTACCGCGCAGCCGGCACGGCCTTCGCACCACGCTCGGGGGGTAGTGCGCTGATCGTTCAGGGCTGGCCCGGTGTCGCCAGATTGGCCAGTGACTCCTGGCTCGAACACACTTCCCGCATACAAGCGCGCAACCAGCGATGCACCGGGTCGGCATCCAGACGTGGGTGCCAAAGCATCGCGATCGTCAAGGGCGGAAGATCGACGGGCAGTTCAAAAGCATGCATGTCCGCCCGCAGATTGGCGGTGTGACGCTCCGGCACGCTGGCGATCAAGTCACTCTCCCGGGCCAGCACCAGTGCGGTGCCGAACCCGGCAACGCTCGTCGAAATCCGCCGCACCAGACCCATCGCTTCAAGGGCCTGGTCGATCGCCCCCCTTTCCTCTGCGCGCCGCGAAACAGCGACGTGGCTGCCCGACGCGTAGCGAACCGGCGTGACTGTGCCCCGGGATAATGGGTGACCGGCCCTCACCACACCGATAATACGGTCGTGAAAGAGCCCTTGGGTGCGCAACTCCGGGCTCGCGGATTTGCCTACCACGCCGGTCTCCAGGTCCACGATGCCATCGCGCAGCGCCATGCTCTGCTTGTTGTTCTTGTGCACAAAGCACAGGCGTAGTCCCGGAGCTTGTTCGGCCACACGGGCGATCAGCCGGGCGCCGAAATTCTCGACGAAACCCTCGCGGGTGCGCAGCGTGAGTGTGCGCGTCACATGTGCCAGGTCGGGCTGCTCCGCCGGGCGCAACACCGCTTCGGCCTCCTGCACCAACTGACTGACGCGTTCACGTAACTGCAATGCCCGCGGTGTGGCCACGAGACCGCGCCCCGCCCTCACCAACAACGGGTCACCGGTGGTCGCGCGCAGTCGCGCCAGGGCCCGGCTCATAGCCGAGGGGCTGAGGCGCAAACGCTTGGCCGCCTTGGCAACACTGCCTTCGGCAAGCAGCACATCGAGGGTCACCAGCAAATTCAGGTCGGGAGTGCCCATTACATGCCTCGCGATGGTGGAAGATGGCGTCTGGTGCAGGTATCAAGTGCATCCTGTGCGCCTTCCGCCATGTTAGTCCAGGGCGTAGATTTCTGACAGCCGCCCAATCCGGGGCTGTCCGAGCCCGAGGTTCACCATGAAGCCGACGATGACCGTTGCCCAGCCCTCCGCGCCCATTGCCTTGGCGTTGCTCAGCCTGTCCCTGTCCATGTTACTGGCCGCACTCGGCACCAGCATCGTCAATGTAGGCCTACCGACATTAGCCGAAGCGTTCGATGCATCCTTTCAACAGGTGCAATGGGTGCTGATTGCTTATCTGTTAGCCATTACCACGCTGATCGTCAGCGTCGGCCGGCTCGGCGACAAGCTGGGTCGGCGGCGACTGCTGCTCAGCGGCATTGCGCTGTTCACATTTGCCTCGGCCCTGTGCGGCCTGGCACCCAGCCTGGGAGTGCTGATTGGCGCCCGGGCGCTGCAAGGCCTGGCTGCAGCGATCATGATGGCGTTGACCATGGCGCTGGTCGGTGAGTCCGTCCCCAAGGCCAGCACCGGAAGTGCCATGGGGCTGCTGGGGACCATGTCCGCAGTGGGCACCGCGATGGGACCTTCGTTGGGCGGCCTGTTGATCGATGGTTTCGGCTGGCGGGCGATGGTCCTGGTCACTGTGCCGCTGGGGCTGCTGACCTGGCTGCTGGCGTACCGCCATCTGCCTGCTGCGGCACCAACCCCCAAGGTGCCATCCGCGGGCTTCGACAGTCTGGGTACTGCGCTGCTGGCATTGACGCTGGGGGCCTATGCACTGGCCATGACACTCGGGCACGGCAGCTTCGGATGGCTCAATGGCGCGCTGTTGCTCGGCGCCTTGTTAGGGCTTGGCCTGTTCATCCATGTCGAGGCCCGCGCCGCATCACCTTTAATCTCCCTGAACATTTTCCGCGACCGGCACTTGAGCGCCAGCCTGGTCATGAGCGCGCTGGTCACCACCGTGATGATGGCGACACTGGTGGTTGGGCCTTTTTACCTGGCCCAGGGCTTGGGACTGGAGACGCTGCGGGTGGGGTTGGTACTGTCCGTCGGGCCAGTGGTGGCGGCGCTGACAAGTGTGCCGGCCGGCCGCGTTGTCGACCGCTTCGGCACCCGTCGCATAACCTTCGGCGGCCTTGGTGCAATGGTGCTCGGTTGCCTGGGATTGTCGGCCCTCCCGCTGGGGTCTGGCATCGTGGGCTATGTGGCGCCGATGATGGTGGTAACACTGGGTTATGCGCTGTTCCAGACGGCCAACAACACCGGGGTGATGGCCCAGGTTACCCAGGATAACCGGGGAGTGATTGCCGGCTTGCTGAATTTGTCCCGCAACCTGGGACTTGTCACCGGAGCGTCGGTTCTGGGAGCGGTATTCGCCATGGCCTCAACTGCTGCGACGCACAACCTGGCGCACCCCCAGGCAGTTGCCAGCGGGATGCGCATCACCTTTGCGGTTGCCCTGGTGCTGGTGGGTATGGCATTGGTGATTGCGCTGGTGAATCGATCGCGGTGAAACCTCCCTGGGTTGGTGCTCAGATCGTGCTCAGATTCATCCTGCTGCCCTTTCCCGGAACCCCTTCATGCAATGCTGACTGGATCACCGAATACACTCTATTGGCCTCTGCGGTGGTGATCGACCTCGAACAATTGCGCAACACCACACGCAGCAGCACGCTCTCCTGGCCCGGCAGTATGCCCAGCCGTTCAATTGCATGAGGTGGCAACTGGGCATATTTCCAGCGATTCTTGAGCTGGACCTCCTCAATCCAGCCAGAGCACTTGCCGGCAGCCAGGCAAATGCGTTCGGTCAACACCTCCTCACTCAGCCCTGGCGTGACCCCCAGCGAAACATCCCGGGCAATCGCCGGCGAACGTGACACGGGCACCCACGGCTTGAGGTCGCGCATCTGCGCCTGGACTTGCTCGTTCTGGTCGCGCAACAGGCGAATATCCGCGATGCCCTTGCGCAACATGGTCAGGCGATCCAGGCCCATGCCCAAGGCCAATCCGCCGTGGCGTAGCGGATCGATACCCAGTCGCTGCAACAACGATTCGGCGATGAGACCGCACTCCAGGACCTCGACCGGAATGCGCTCATTCAACACGCTTACTTCGATTCCACCCTCGGTGTAATGATGCCGACTGTCGGTGAAGATCCAGGATTTTTCCGGTACCGCCGATTGCATGACATCGTCGACCAGGCGCAGCAGATGTTCTCGAGTCGACATCGACGGATCGCCCAATACCCAGATGTCCATCTGGTGCGGCTGCGCGCAATGCCAGCGATCGCGACTGTCGCGCCGGAACGTGATCCCCGGCGCGGCCAGCAGGATCGTTTCCCCCGGCTGGCGCAATGCCGCCACTCGCTGCAGCGCGGCGGGAATCTGGCTGGTGGTTTGCGTGCGCAGCAGCGAGAACTCATCCACCCAGCAGGTGTGCGCATTGCCGAGCCTGACTTCTGCGGGATCGTAACCGAGCAGACCGTAATTATCTTCGGCAGAGACAATCCTCGGACCGGTCAACTCCTGCGCCACGGGCCAGCCCTTCGCCGCCAGCCCCCCGAGGACCTCGTCGACCAGCAGTCGCACGGCGTGGTCGGGGCTACCTTTTTCGGTCAGATCGACCTGGGTCAGGGCTTGGTGGACGGCGGCATACGCCAGGAATTTCTTGGGTGCTTGCACTAGGTGATCCTCTATCGACAGTCGTCCCCGGCCTCCTCTGAACAATGAAGCCTGCGGGTTAACGTAACGACACGAGGTGACCTGTCACAACCGAAAAAAGCGCAAAAAAGCATTTTCAGAATGGCGCTACAGACGCGTCCTACCGACGAGGTCCTGCTGACCGCCCCCCCCTGGAGCGGGCTTGCTCCGGGCGGCGTTCCGACAAAGAGGCCGTGACATCCGACATCAACATCACCTGCCCCGCCACCCATCACATCACCTGATTGCGCCCATTATGCTTGGCCCGGTACAGCGCATCGTCAGCGCGGACCAACAGGCTGTCGAGGGTGTCGTCGGGCCGGGCCAAGGCGGTACCGAATGACGCCGTGATGGTGTCCAGCAGCTTGCCATCGCCGCGGGTCTTGATGCGCAGGGACTGGATCTTCAGCCGCAGTTGCTCGGCGAAGGCCCGGGCGGTGGCGTGGTCGGGGCATTGTTCCAGCACCACGCAGAACTCTTCGCCGCCATATCGCGCGGCATGGGCATGGGCCGGCAAGGCGTTGCGCAGGGTTTGCGCGACATGCTGCAGCACCCGGTCGCCCAGGGGGTGACCATACTGGTCGTTGAACTGCTTGAAGTGGTCAATATCCAGGATGACCAACGCGAGCCCTTGCGATGGCCTGGCCAACGCCTGTTCCAGAACGTGCGTGAGCGCTGCACGGTTGAGCAGTTCGGTCAGGCCGTCGAGGGTCGCAGCCAGTTGTGCGCGCTGGAGCTTGTCGCGCAGGCTCTTGATCTCGTCCTGGGCGCTGTGCAGCTGGGACAGGAAGCGCTCCTGCTGACTCTGCATCAGCCGGGTACTTTGCTGCAGTTCGCTGAGGATATCCGGCAAGCGCTCGTCGGCGGGCGCCTCGAGCATGTCCAGGCAGTGACCCAGACTGGTCTGGAAACTGCGATTACCCTCCACACTGCGCGATACGTTTCGCGCCATGTCATCGACCAGATTGATGGCCTGCTGTTGACCCGCCCGCGCCACTTCCAGCTCGTCACGAATGATGTAGTCGCGAAACAGCTTCGAGGCGGACTCCGGCGGAAACTGCGGGAAGTCCTCCAGCACCTTGTCCAGCTGGCGGTTGAGCTCCGGCACCTGGCCTTTGCTGTAGGTGTACCAAAGCGCGTAGTGCACCGGGTTAGGAGGGATGTTGTGACGAACCATCAGGGGAACGGCCTGCTTGAGCAGCGCCGCAGCTTCGCGGGAGTCTTCCGGGTACAGCGCTAGAACAGTCGCTCGCGTCTCTGATTGGCTCATAACGTCACTGTAGTTATTCATCATTGGCAAATAGAAAACCCCCGGAGCATAACCGTCCGTCCGAAGCACGCATAGCCACTGGCCATAATTCACCGCGAAAAAAGACGGGTTTACGCTGGCGCCGTACACCCAAACAAGGGCTAGGCTTTTCCAGTGAATCGGATTGCTCAACGGCTGCGCTTTCCCAGCTGCCGCGCACATCAACCATGACAAGCGCGGGCCAGGTCTGCTAAAACGTTTCATCTGCGCATCAGCCAATCCAGACGGGGTAGCGACATGACCACTGCACATATCCTTGACCACCTGTTCCCTGAAGCCGGCAGCATCCCGGAGAAATACCGCCTTGAGGGCCAGACCGAACAACGTGAATACCTGGTCGACGGCGAACTGAAAACCTGGAACGGCCCCCTCGCCCAGGTGCGAAGCCCGGTGTACCTGAGCAGCGATCAGGGCGACCAGCAGGTGATCCTGGGCAGCACGCCGCTGCTGGATGCCGAGACCGCGTTGACCGCCCTCGACGCCGCCGTGCGCGCCTACGACCGGGGCCAGGGTTTGTGGCCGACCATGCGGGTGGCCGAGCGCATCCAGCACGTTGAGACCTTTCTGCGGCACATGCGCGAACAGCGCGAGGCGGTGGTCAAGTTGCTGATGTGGGAAATCGGCAAGAACCTCAAGGACTCGGAAAAAGAGTTCGACCGCACCTGCGACTACATCGTCGACACCATCAATGCGCTCAAGGAACTCGATCGCCGCTCCAGCCGGTTCGAGCTGGAACAGGACACCCTCGGGCAGATCCGGCGTGTGCCGCTGGGCGTGGCGTTGTGCATGGGTCCTTACAACTACCCCCTGAACGAGACCTTCACCACGCTGATTCCGGCCCTGATCATGGGCAACACCGTGGTGTTCAAACCGGCCAAACTCGGCGTGCTGTTGATCCGTCCGTTGCTGGAGGCGTTCCGCGACAGCTTCCCGGCCGGGGTGATCAACGTGATCTACGGCAGCGGTCGCGAAACCGTCAGCGCGCTGATGGCCAGCGGCAAGATCGACATCTTCGCGTTTATCGGCACCAACAAGGCCGCCAGTGACCTGAAAAAACTCCACCCCAAACCGCACCGCTTGCGTGCGGCCCTGGGCCTGGATGCAAAGAACCCCGGCATCGTCCTGCCGGAAGTCGAGCTGGATAACGCCGTCAACGAAGCCGTTACCGGTTCGCTGTCGTTCAACGGCCAACGCTGCACCGCGCTGAAGATCCTGTTCGTCCATGAAGACGTGGTCGATGCCTTCATTGAGAAGTTCAACGCCAAACTTGCCACCCTTAAACCCGGAATGCCGTGGGAAAACGGCGTGTCCCTCACCCCCCTGCCGGAAGCGAGCAAGGTCGATTACCTGCACGCCCTGGTAGCCGATGCGCAGAGCAAAGGCGCCAGCGTGGTCAACCCCAACGGCGGTGAAACCCGCGCGTCCTTCTTCTACCCGGCGGTGTTGTACCCGGTGACGCCGCAGATGCGTGTCTACCAGGAAGAACAGTTCGGGCCGGTGGTGCCGATCGTGCCGTACCGTCATCTGGATACGGTGATCGACTACGTACTGGAATCGGATTTCGGCCAGCAGCTGAGCATCTTCGGCACCAACCCGGTGGCGGTGGGCCGGCTGGTCGACACCTTTGCCAACCAGGTCGGCCGGATCAACCTCAACGCCCAGTGCCAGAGAGGACCGGACACCTACCCGTTCAACGGCCGCAAGAATTCTGCAGAAGGCACGTTGTCGGTGCATGATGCCCTGCGGGTGTTTTCGATCCGCACACTGGTGGCGACCAAGTTCCAGGAAAACAACAAGGAACTCATCAGCGAGATCATCAGCGGGCGCAATTCAAGCTTCCTGACGACCGACTACATCTTCTGAGGACAGCCGATCTGACCCTATTCAGAACGCACCGACTGCCACCCCTGCTGCGCCGGTTACTGCGTCCGTTGCTGGACCCGTACCGGCGTTACCAACACGCCAGGCTGATCCATGCGGTGCGGGTTTCGCTCGGGCTGCTGGCGTCGATCCTGCTGACCACCGGCATCAACCTGCCCCATGGCGAGTGGGCGTCGGTGACGATGCTGGTGGTGATCGGGGGCTTGCAGCATCACGGCAACATCGGCAAAAAAGCCGCCGAGCGCGCGATCGGCACGCTGGTCGGTGCCGCAATCGGGCTGCTATTGGTGCTGCAGCAGAGCTGGCTGGGAATGCCGTGGCTGACCTATTTCGTGATGTCGGTGGTCTGCGGTTTTTTCTCCTACCACGCCATCGGCAAAGGCGGTTACACCGCACTGCTGGCGGGCATCACGGTATTTATCGTCGCAGGCCATGGGGACAACCCGGTCAGCGATGGCTTGTGGCGCGGGGTCGACATCCTCATCGGGATTGCCCTGGCGCTGGCGTTTTCCTTTGCCCTGCCGCTGTACGCGGTGTTCTCCTGGCGCTACAACCTGGCCGATGCCCTGCGCGACTGCGCGACCCTCTACGGGCGCATCATCAACGGCCAGTCGGTCACGGACGACGAACACCATCGACTCATGGGCCGCTTGAACAGCGTGATGGTGCAACTGCGCTCACTGATGCCCTCGGTGTCCAAGGAAGTGAAGGTTTCCATGACCGAGCTCGACGCCCTGCAGCGCAACCTGCGCATGTGCGTGTCGACCCTGGAAATACTTGCCAACACCCGCCCCGAGGCCAGGGATCCAGCGGCCATGGGCCAGTTGCAAGCCCTGTTGAAAGCCGAGCACCGGCTGATTCGGGTGCAGCTGGTGGGCATGGCCCGGGCGCTGAAAACCGGCGCGTACCAGCGTCTCAACCGGCCTGTAGAGCCGGCGCCAGGCCCCAGCCTGGGCGAGCCGGTGTACAGCGCGCTGGACGGTAACCGGTTACTGATTCTGCAGCTGCTGGCCAACGTCGACCAGATGCGCCAACGCCTGGCGAAGACAGCGCCGCGGTGGAGTATTTGACCTACTGCGCCACCCGATGACGCAACCCCAGGTTCCACCCCTGCTGCATACCCGCCGCCGCCAGCAGAATCGCGGCGACGCCAATCCACTGCAGCATTTGCAGTTGATGACCAAACGCAAACCAATCGACAAAGATCGCCGCGATCGGATAGATAAACGACAACGCCCCGGTCAAAGCCGTGGGTAATTTCTGAATCGCCCCATACAGCAACACATACATTACCCCGGTGTGAACAATGCCCAGCGTCACCAGGCTGGCCCAGGCACTCGGCGCTTGCGGCAGCGCGGAAAAATGCGCAAACGGCGCCAGCAGCAGAACTCCGGTGCAGACCTGGATCAACGCGATCAAATGCGGCGCAGTACCGGTCAGGTGCTTGATGATCAAGGCCGCGATGGCATACAGAAACGCCGCGCCCAACGCCAGCGCGATGCCCATCAGGTAGTCATTGCCACTCTCGCCCTGAGTGCCGTGGGCACTGACAATCGCCAGCATCCCCATGAACGAAATGCCCAGCCAGAACAGTTTCTGCAGGGTAATTTTTTCATTGAGGAACACCGCCGCCAGCCCCACCAGCATGAACGGCTGGACGTTGTACACCGCCGTACCGATGGCAATCGATGCCCGGGAATAGGACGCGAACAGCAGCACCCAGTTGCCGACAATCGCCACGCCGCTAAGCACCGCCAGCAGGAACGTGGTGCGCGTCAACAGGCCGGGACGCAGGAAACCAAAGGCCGCGCAGATCAGCAGCAAGGTGCCGGCACCAAACACACAACGCCAGAACACCACGTCCAGCACCGGCTGCCCGGACACCAGCACAAACCAGCCGATGGTGCCGGAAATCAGCATGGCGGCGGTCATCTCGAATGACCCGCGACGGATTGATTTGTCCATCATCTGACTCCTGTAATTGAAGCCAGATTATGCCCATCAGCTGCCAGGCGCCTCCATAGCAAAAAGCAGGCTAGAATCCCCATCTACCTTTTTTACAAAGGTGAATCTGATTATTTACCTAACGGAGGATTCGCCATGACCGACGACATCGACCAGGTGCTGATCAAGGCCCTCATGGAAGACTCGCGGCGCTCGCTCAAGGCCCTGGCAGGTATCAGCGGCCTGTCTTCGCCCAGCGTGGCCGAGCGCTTGCGCCGCCTCGAAGAACGCGGCGTGCTCAAAGGCTACACCGTCGAGATCGACCCCAAGTGCTTCGGTTATCAGCTGCAGGCCATCGTGCGCATCCGTCCGCTGCCAGGGCAATTGCAGGAAGTGGAACGGCAGATCCAGGCGATCCCCGAATTCACCGAGTGCGACAAGGTCACCGGCGACGATTGTTTCATCGCCCGCCTGCATGTGCGCTCGATGGAACAGCTGGACACCCTGCTCGACCGCCTCAACACCCATGCTGAAACCAACACCGCAATCGTGAAAAAGACCCCGGTCAAACGCCGATTGCCGCCGATGGAATGAGTGATATTTTGTTGCGAAACACGTAGATTGGATGTTTTACAGCTAAGGATTGGCAGCATGAAAATTCAGGTCATGGCATTGGCAGCGCTGATGCTCGCGGGTTGCGGTACGGTCCAGACGGTGGCGCGCGGCGACGCAGTAGCCTCCAGGATTCTCAAGGAACAGCAGAGTTATTGCGGCGCAGTCCCGCGTATCTACAGCGGCGTGATCTTCGACTTCTGCTACCTCAATGCCCCGCTCGAAAGAGGCCGCGAAGCCAATACGCCGACCACTGCGCCGGCCATCGTCCTGGTCGATGTGTTGCTGTCCGGCGTGATGGACACCCTGGTGCTGCCTTACACGATCTACCGGCAACAGGCCGACGGCAGCATTATGGTTGCCCGGTAACCGGGATTGCAGGCAATAAAAAACCCGCCGAGGCGGGTT
Source organism: Pseudomonas sp. Y24-6 (assembly GCF_020295325.1). Taxonomy (NCBI): domain Bacteria; kingdom Pseudomonadati; phylum Pseudomonadota; class Gammaproteobacteria; order Pseudomonadales; family Pseudomonadaceae; genus Pseudomonas; species Pseudomonas sp. Y24-6. The sequence continues at coordinate 157,386 of NZ_JACBXG010000001.1, forward strand.
TTTTATTAGAGCCTGCGATCAATCATCGCGGCTCATGATGCCGAACAGCTGCAACAAGCTGACGAACAGGTTGTAGATCGATACATACAGGCTGATGGTAGCCATGATGTAGTTACGCTCGCCGCCGTGAATGATGGCGCTGGTCTGGAACAGAATGCAGACCGAGGAGAACAGCACAAAACCGGCGCTGATCGCCAGCTGCAGGCCGCTGATCTGGAAGAAGAAGCTGGCAACTACCGCGCCCAGCAACACGAAGAAACCGGCAGTGATGAAACCACTGAGGAAACTCATGTCCTTGCGCGAGATCAGCACATAAGCCGACAGGCCGCCGAACACCAGCGCGGTCATTGCGAAGGCCGAGCTGACCACTTCCGCGCCGCCCTGCATGCCCAGGTAGCGATTGAGGATCGGGCCGAGCAGGAAACCCATGAAACCGGTCAGGGCAAACGCCGACACCAGGCCCCACGCGGAATCACGGAGTTTGTTGGTCAGGAAGAAAAGGCCGTAGAAACCGATCAGCACCACGAAGATATTCGGGTAGCCGACACGCATCTGCTGGGCGACATAGGCCATCACGCCGCTGAATGCGAGAGTGAGGGCGAGTAGGCCGTAAGTGTTGCGCAGGACGCGGCTAACCTCTAGCTGCTCAGCCTGCACGCTGTTATTAACTGCGTAATCCTGTTCGCGCATGGCGACACTCCTGTTGGTTTGAAACGTTCAGTCGCAAAGATCATAACAGACGCCTTGTAACAAGCTACTCAGAGAGTTTGACAGTGTGTTTCATTCAGGTATTATGGCGCCCGCAACGCAAACGGAGGTGTGGCCGAGTGGTTTAAGGCAACGGTCTTGAAAACCGTCGACTGTAACAGGTCCATGAGTTCGAATCCCATCGCCTCCGCCATATTTGTACCGACAAAGCCCTGATTATTCAGGGCTTTGTCGTTTCTGGGGTTTGGGCTCCATCTGCTGTGTGCGTGCGAATTCTTGCGCTTGTTTGCACGGATCCTCCCCTCCTGCGCTCCCCCCAGACGCCCCCTCCAGCTCCCGTCTATTCAACGACCAAAGCCATCCCGCCGCAGCAAAAAAAGTTGAACCGCTTTTGTACGCGCTCGCCTAATGATCAGCTTGTGAACATTTGCACAGGCACTGTGCCAATACCGGCATACTCCGAGAGGTGGTCAACGTGGCTAAAGACGAGAAAAAAAGCAAAGGTGACGCTTCCAAAGCCAGCAAGGAATTGAAAGACAAAAAGTCATCACCGGCCAAGAAATCAGCGGCGGCTTCGGCGCTTTCGAAATCTTCCGACAAGAAAGACAAGAAAACAGAGGCCGAGCCGAAAAAATCTGCAAAAAAGGCTGATAGCAAGCCAGAGAAGGCCAAGAAAGCTGATAGCAAGCCAGAAAAGGCCAAGAAATCAGAGAAGTCAGACAAGCCGGCAAAAAAGAAAAAGTGACATCTGCTGTCAGCTAGGGCGTTACGCCCTAGCCTCCTCAGGCCGCTGGTCACCCGGGGCTCAAGGAAGCCGCTTCACACGGGCTACGCGCTGACCGACACCAGATCATTGAACGCGTCGACATCCAGCGGTCGACTCAGGTAATACCCCTGTCCTTCATCGCATGACACCGCCTTGAGCAGTTTAAGGTGCTCGGCAGTTTCGATGCCCTCCGCAGTCACCGTCAGCGACAGTGCGCGCCCCAGCCCCACTATCTCGCGGATAATTGCCTTGTCATCCTCACTTTCATCCAGCCGGTTCAAAAAGCTGCGGTCAATTTTGAGACCGTCGAACGGGAATGCCCACAGGTAATTCGGAGGAGTACCCCGTGCTTGCGCCCCCACCATCTGTCCGTCGGCGATCCGATAGCGTGGTGTCCCGTCCTTTCCGGGATGTGCCATTTCTGCATCGTGCCCTACAGCGATGGCTGGCGACGTTGCCCCGCTCAAACACGGTAATACGCCCGGTACCAGCGAACGAACGCTTGCACGCCCACGTCAACCGACGTCTGTGGGCTGAAGCCGATGCACGTGGAAAGCGCGGAGACATCCGCCCAGGTCTTGACCACATCACCTTCCTGCAGCGGCAGATGATTGCGCTGTGCCTCAATGCCCAGCGCCTGCTCCAGGCACTCGACAAACGCGAGGAGCGCGACCGGACTGCCGCGTCCGATATTGAATAACCGATTAGCGCCGCGCCCCTGCGCGCTCACAGGGGGCTTGCTGAGCAAGCGGTATATGGACTCGACAATGTCGTCGATGTAGGTGAAATCCCGCGCCATCTGCCCTTCGTTGTAGAGATCGATGGCACGCCCCTCGATCATCGCCTGAGTGAATTTGAATAGCGCCATGTCGGGCCGTCCCCAAGGCCCATACACGGTAAAAAAGCGCAGCCCGGTAGCGTGCAAGCCATAAAGGTGGCAATAGCTGTAAGCCAGCAATTCATTGGCGCGTTTGGTTGCGGCGTAGAGTGAAACCGGCTGCTCGACCGGGTCATCTTCCCGGAATGGCATTTTACAGTTGGCCCCGTACACCGAACTGCTCGACGCGTAGATCAGATGCTCTGGAGGAACACGACGACAGGCTTCAAGCACATTCAGAAAACCCACCAGATTTGATTGCCCGTAAACGTCCGGTTGGTCAAGTGAATACCTGACTCCGGCCTGCGCTGCCATATGAACGACGTATTCAAAACGATGCTGTTCGAACAGCGCCATCAGCGCAGGTTTGTCGACGATGTCCAATTGATGAAATTCGAAGCCTGGCAAAGATTTTAATGCGGCGAGCCGAGCCTGTTTGAGCGTAACGTCATAGTACCCATTGAGGTTATCGATCCCGACGACTTCAACCCCGTCCTCAATCAAGCGCGTAGCGGTGTGATACCCGATAAACCCTGCAGCACCGGTCACGAGAATGGTCATGGCAATACTCCCCCTTGATACATGGTTCGTGAGCGAATCATTTTGGGCAACAGCACTGTCATTTCATTGACGTCACTCTTCATACGCAGCGTCGTCCGAAAACGACAACTAACGGAAGTTGTGAGGTATAGCAGACTGGACAATAAGGATCCAAAACCGCATGCACAACGAAGAGCGTTTACATACTGCGTTATGTCACCCACTTGTGGGGAAAGTCCACATTTGTAATCAACCTGACATTATCGAAGGTCTATAAACCCCAGGACCACACGCAAGCGAAAAAGTTTTACGAGATTTCAACAATAGAAAAACGCTTATGAAACAGATACTTGAATCGCGTGATTCTGCGGATTTGATAAACGGTATTATTTTTGACTATTTCTGTTTGACAGCGACTCAGGTCTGGCCGATAACTAGTACGTGGCTGAGCAGCCAACTGCCGAACCGTTTCGTTTCCACCTCGGTAGTTGCCAGCCAGTTATTTGGCAAACATCCCCAAAGGGTTGCATAAGCAGACCGTGCGGCAGCTTTACCCAACGAAAGTCGCCGTCTGTTTATACCTAAGACAACCCGCCTATAACAACGCACGACCATAAGTGATTCATTTTTGAAACACTTACCCTGCCAATAAAAACATACGCCGCATCTGGCTTTACCATTCTGGCTTTGATCAGCCTACTAGCCTCCAACAAGCATGAGTACGCACTCACGTGTGTAAATTCAGCATGCTTAATTTTCGCTATGTATGGAGTATTCCAGCATGCTCACGGGTCGCCGCAACGGTTCCAATTGGTATTTACTGCAGTGCAAGCCGCGCCAGGATGAACGAGCTGAATTCAATTTGCTTCAGCAGGGTTACGCTACGTTTCGGCCACAATTGATAAGTGACCGCATGGTGCGGGGAAAACCGCACAAGGTCGTCGAATCCTTGTTCCCGGGTTACCTGTTCATCCAGCTGGGTGGCGATGATAACTGGGGCCCTATCCGTTCAACCCGTGGCGTCAGCCGCATCGTCGAATTCAATCATGTGCCGGCTATCGTTAACGATCAGGTGATTGAACACCTACGCGTGCGCAATGCCACATCGCTTGAATCCTCCCCTGCCAACACGCTCGAACCTGGCCATACCTTGCACATCATTGCAGGACCATTGGCACCGTTTGAAGGTGTCTGTCTGTCAATGCTGGGTGCTGAGCGCGTCATGATGCTGTTGCAGTTTCTCAACCGGCAACAGCCTGTGCGCGTACCGCTGGGCTTGCTTGAGCGACAACGACAATAACTCCCGCGCGCGCCCTTCGTCTTACGCCGATAACCACTTTGTGGACCAAGAACCATGGCCCTGAACTCTCGCTGCCCCGCTGCCTTGCTCTTGGCTTGCCTATACCCCGAAATGGCCTGGTGCCTGGAGCCGCAAGCCATCAATGTCTACGGCTTCGACTTCACGCCCAAGTTCGCTCTATCGGAAAGTTACGACGATAACTTTCGTGAAATTGAACACGATGTTCAATCCACGATGGTCACCCGGCTCGCGCCTTCTTTCGAGCTCAAAGCTGAAGACCGCAATAGCGCGACGCGGCTGATTTGGGAACCCACGCGCTACATCTATCACCAGGATGAAGATGCCTCGAATACCGCCCAGCGCCTACGCGCCGACAGCATCATGGAGTTCACCGATCGCCATCGACTGAAACTGGAAGCTGAAGCGCGCAAGTACGAGCGCACGACCTCGACCGCCGTCGAAGGCATCAACGACAAAATCGACAACAGACGGGTCAATGGCGTGTACACCTTCGGCGCCAGGACGGCTGCCAACCAGATCGACCTCGGCGCCAGTTATGCGCAACTGCGCTACGACAACGCCGACGGGATCAACGATGACAAAGAGCGCAACACCAGCGGCTTTATCAGTACCTGGTATCACCGCCTCGGCAGCAACACGCGCGGCCTGCTCGAATACGACCACACCCGGTTCGATTACCTGCAATCGGGCAGCACCCGCAGCAGCAGATCCAATGCGTTGCTGGGCGGCGCCGAATGGGACATGAGCGCTCGTACCAGCGGCAAACTCAAGGTCGGTTATGAGCGCAAGGATTTCGACGAAAGCGGTGCCAGCGACTTGAGCAATCCCACCTGGCAAGTGGACCTGCGGTGGAAACCACGCACTTACTCGACCTTCACCTTTCTTGCCCGACAGGCCATGGCCGAAGGCGACGACGGCGCTGATGCCGTCAAGTCGACCTTCACCCAGGTTGGCTGGCGCCATGGCTGGACAGAACGCATCACCACCGTCGCCCAGGCCGGCATGGGCCGCTACGACTACGAGGGTCAGTCGCGCAGCGACAACCTGCAGGACTACAACCTGGCGGTGATTTACAAGATGCGCCGCTGGCTGGACATCGAACTCGGTTACCGATTCCGCGACAACGACTCGGACGCTGACAACGAGAGTTTCACCCGCAACGTCTTCCAGATCAGTTTCGACGTTAGTCTCTAAGAGGCCAGGCCCATGAATGCGCGCATCGTTTTCCTGTTGCTACTGGGGTGGCTGATTCCCGCAGCCCACGCCGCCGATTCCACTACCGATTACAAGCTGGCAGCGGGCGATGTCTTGCGCATCACGGTGTTCGGCGAACCGGAGCTGAGTTTCAAGAAGATCCGCCTTAACGATGCCGGCACCTTTTCCTACCCGTTTCTGGGCGAGGTCATCGCTCGGGGACTGACCCCCAATCAGGTCGAGCACAAGATCGTCGAAGGCCTCAAACAAGGCTATCTGGTCGATCCCAAGGTCAGCCTCAGCCAGATCGAATACCGACCGTTCTACATCAATGGCGAAGTGCAGAAGCCGGGGAGCTATCCGTTTCAGCCCGGACTCACGCTTGAGAAAGCCATTGCCTTGGGCGGCGGGCTGACCGAACGCGCCTCGATGAAACGCGTGACGATTCTGCGAGGTGTCGGTGGTCCACCCGTGATCGACGACATCAGCCGCACCACGGTCATCAGTCCGGGTGACACCATTTCCATTGCACAAGGCTTTTTCTAATTATGGACAACAGCCCTAGCACCTACGTCGAACGTCCCCTCCAGGCGCACTTGCGTGCGTCGAACAACGAAGAGTCGGACACCCTGGACCTGCTTCAGCTCTGGCGAACCGTCTGGGCCGCGAAGTGGAATATCGCGTTTCTGGTGTTGCTCAGTTGCGCGCTCGCAGCGGCCGTACTGTCCTTCATCACCCCCCAATATGTCGGCAGCACGACCCTGCTGATCAAAGACAAGACGCCACCCGTCATGAGTTTTCAGCAGAACGCCGATTCCGGTGGCTCGACCACGACTGATTACTTGCAGACGCAGTTGGCATTGCTGCAATCGCGAGACCTCGCAGAACGGGCGGTGAACAAGCTTGGCCTGACCACGAACCCAATCACCGACCCGCGCCAGCAACCAAAATCATGGTTCACGCCGCGCCAATGGCTGGCCGACCTTAATCGCGGTCAGTGGCTACCATGGATGGAGTACTTGCCGGCGCCCAAGCCTGAGCCGACCGAGGAGGATGTTTTCAACGAGGTCACGCAGAACCTGATGTTGCACACCAGCGTCAAGTTTGTCGGCAAGAGCCAGTTGATCGAAATTGAAGTTGAGCTACCCGATCCGGCGCTCGCGGCCGCCACCGCTAATGCCCTGGCCCAGGGCTTTATCGACAGCCAGCAGGACACCAGCCTCAAATCCTCGCAAAACAACACCAGTTGGATGAACACCCGCCTGGTCGAACTGCGCAATAACCTGCGCACCGCTGAAAACAGGCTGCAGGGATATCGCGAGGAACAAGGCCTGGTGGACGTCGACGGTGTCGCCACCATCAGCGCCAACGAGTTGCAAATGACCGGCAACCGGATGATCGATGCGCGGCGCAATCGTGCCGAAGCCGAAAGTCAGTTCCGCCAGGCGCAGGCGCTGAGCAATGGTGATATCAGCCGACTGTCCAGTGTGCCAGCGGTGCTGAGCAACCCATTGATCCAGCAATTCCAGGCTGATCTGGCGAAGGCGCAAGCCAAGGTTGAAGAGCTGTCCGGGCGCTATGGATCGAAACACCCGGCACTGGTGTCTGCCCAGACCGAATTGCGTACCGCCGCCAGCAGCCTGCGGCTGCAAGTGCAGCAAGTGGTCGCTGGCATCGAGCGCCAGTACCAGCTAGCGGTTGCCAGCGAAAGCGCTTTGCGCCAATCATTCAACACCAACAAAGCGCAGATCCAGGACATCTCGCGCAAGGAATTCCAGCTGCGCGAATATCAACGTGAAGTCGACAGCACTCGCGCACTCTACGAAACCTTCGTCACACGGCTGAAGGAAACCGCCGCCACCTCCGACATGGATTCGGCCAAGGCGCGGATCGTCGATGCTGCGATTGCCCCGACGCAAGCGAGCAAACCGCGCAAAGCCCTGATCATCGCGATTGTGGCGCTGGTCGCTGCGGTCATCGGGATTGCGCTGGCCTTTTTGCTGGAGACCCTGAGTAACACCTTCAAAAGCGATGAAACCATCGAAAGCACCCTCGGCGTGCCACTGCTCAGCGTAGTGCCGTTGGTGACGAAGAAAAGCCGTCGGCAACTGGCCCGGTTGTTCGAAGACAACGACAACCCGCGATTCAGCGAAACCATCCGCAACCTGCGCACCTGGCTCATGCTGCAAAACACTGAGGCACCGGCGCAGGTGGTGCTGGTCACCTCGTCAGTGGCCGGTGAAGGCAAAAGCACCATCGCCAACAACCTCGCCTGTTCACTCACTTCACTGGAGCGGGTACTGTTGATCGACGCCGACATGCGTCAGCCAACACTGTCGTTGAACTTCGATTTCCCGCCAGAAAATCCAGGCCTGGCGAACGTGATCGCTGGTACGGCCAGGCTTGAGGACTGCATCCGCACGGTGGGCAATCTGGACATGTTGCCGGCCGGGAGCCTGACGCTTTCTCCACTTGACCCATTCGACGCACCTCGACTGCCTTCGCCCCAGGACCCGTACGGCTCGGCACACCGGCCGCCCGTGCAGGATCTGCTGAGTTCCCCACGCCTGGGTCGCATGTTGCAGGCGCTGAAGGGCCGATACCAACACATCATCATCGACTCTCCACCGGCGGAAATGGTCAGCGACGCCCTGCTGCTGGCCAAGCATTCGGACTCCGTCATCTACGTGGTTAAAGCCCAAAGCACCCCTGTGGCGCAAGTGCAGAAAGGCCTCGCTGTACTCCAGCAAAGCCAGGCCCCGGTGTTCGGCGTCGTACTCAACCAGGTCGATCTGCGCAAGGCGCGAAAGTACGGATATAGCCATTCGCGCACCTTCTACGACTACGACTTCGCCCCGCGCTAGCACATCCCTACCTGAAACTGCCCCAGTGGCGATGGAGCCCGCTCCCTCGCTTCCGGCACCCGTTCGTTCTTTTTTTATGAGGTCGAGTCGATGACGCCGCTTAATACCGCTCAAATGGCACACCGCCGGGGCATGACATTCTGGGGGCAATGGTTGTGCGCCATGACCTTGGTCAACCTGCTCCTGATCCTGCTGGTGCAATGGCGGGTCGGCAGCCTGCCCAGCGAATACCGGGTGCTGATGATCCTGACCATTCTGGGATCGGTACCGACTTACAGCCTGATGCAGGTTTATCACAAGCGCCACGGGCTGCTGGTCGGGCTCAGTCGTTTGCTCGCCGGGTGGCTGATTTTGCTGGCGGGACTGAGCGCCATCGCATTCGTCACCCAGACCACTGCCCTGTTTTCACGGCAGGTGATGCTGGTCTGGGTGATCGCGGGATTTCTGGTCCAGATGTGCAGCTTCCTGCCGCTGCATTTTGCAGTACGACTGCACACTCGTCTAAGCCGCAACGATCGCCGTTCGGTGATTATCGGCACCTGCTCCACGGCGCATGAGCTGGCGAAAAAACTCATTCATCCCGACCGTACGTTGTTGCTGGGCTTCATTTCCGCCACGCCCCTGGTCCGACCGGCGCCAAGCATCCTGCCGCTGCTGGGGCATGTCGACGACATACGCGAGATCATCACTCGCCTGGAAGCACGCCGGGTCTACATCGTATTGCCGATGGCCGACGCCGCCACCATCGAAGCGCTGTACATCGACTTGCTCGACATGAACGTCGACGTGGTCTGGATTCCTGATTTCGGCAGCATGGTCCTGCTCAACCATTCGATCTCGGAGATCGAGCGGATGCCGGCGATCTACCTCAACGAAAGCCTGATCACCTCCCATCCCGGCAGCCTGTTCTGCAAGGATTTGTTCGAGCGCAGCCTCGCTGCGGTGGCGCTGATGGTGCTCAGCCCGCTGCTGATAGGCGTGGCGATCGCCGTGAAGTTCTCGTCGCCGGGGCCGGTGTTGTTCAAGCAGAACCGCCACGGCTGTGACGGCGAAGTGATCAAGGTTTGGAAGTTTCGCTCGATGCGCGTGCACGACGATCAGCAGGTGCGCCAGGCCACCCGCGACGACGATCGCGTTACGCCACTGGGACGCTTCTTGCGCCGCAGTTCCATCGATGAACTGCCGCAATTGTTCAACGTGTTGTTCGGGCAAATGGCGCTGGTCGGTCCCCGTCCGCATGCCGTCACTCACAACATCTATTACACCGGCAAGGTTCGCGCCTACATGGCCCGCCATCGCCTGAAGCCCGGAATCACCGGGCTGGCGCAGGTCACCGGGCACCGCGGCGAAACCGAAACCCTGGAAAAAATGCAGCTACGGGTCGCTCAGGACCTGAACTACATCAACCAGTGGTCGCTGTGGCTCGACATCAAGATTCTGCTCAAGACCCCCCTCTCCCTGTTCTCCAAAAACATCTACTGAGCGCGTGCCTGGTTACCGGGCCGTCAGCACAACCTACCGAGGTTTACCATGAATGTGAGCGTATTCGGCATCGGCTATGTGGGACTGGTTCAGGGCGCCGCGTTGGCGCAGGTTGGGCACGATGTGCTGTGCGTGGATGTTGACGCAGCCAAGGTGCAATCGCTCGAACGCGGCACGCTGCCGATCTACGAACCGGGGCTGGAGACGCTGGTACGAGACAATCACCAAAGCGGTCGACTGCGGTTCGGCACCGACCTTGGTGAAGCGGTGCGCCATGGTGAAGTGCTGCTGATCGCCGTTGGCACGCCTCCCGACGAGGACGGCTCGGCTGACCTGCGACACGTGCTGAGCGTGGCGCGCACTATCGGCCTTCACCTGCAACGCCACGTCATCATCGTTGACAAGTCCACCGTGCCGGTCGGCACCGCTGACCTGGTCCGCGACTGTATATCCCAGGCATTGCACGAAAGCGACCATCACGACCTGACGTTCGATGTCGTGTCCAATCCCGAATTTCTCAAGGAAGGTTGCGCGGTCGACGACTGCATGCGCCCCGACCGAATCATCATCGGCACCGACAGTCCGCGTGCCGAAGAGGTGATGCGCGAGTTGTACGAGCCGTTCAACCGCAACCGCGAAAAGATCATCGTCATGGACGTGCGTAGCGCCGAGCTAACCAAATACGCCGCCAATTGCATGCTCGCGACCAAGATCAGCTTCATGAACGAAATGGCCAATCTCGCCGAGAAACTCGGGGCCGACATCGAAATGGTCCGCCACGGCATAGGCTCCGATCCGCGCATCGGTTATCAGTTCATCTACCCAGGTATTGGCTACGGCGGCTCGTGCTTCCCCAAAGACGTGAAGGCACTGATCCACACCGCCGAAGGGGTCGACATCGACGCGCGATTATTGAAAGCGGTCGACTCGCGCAACAACGAACAAAAAACCACGCTGTTCCGCAAGATTTCCGATCACTTCAACGGCGCGCTGCAGGGCAAGACCTTCGCGTTGTGGGGCTTGAGCTTCAAACCCGACACCGATGACATCCGCGAGGCGCCGAGCCGCGTGCTGATGGAAGCCCTATGGCGGGCAGGCGCCAACGTGCAGGCCTACGACCCCAAGGCCATGGAAGAAGCCCAGCGCTTATACGGTGCCCGCGATGACTTTACCCTCGCCGGTACCAAGGAAGCGGCCCTGAAAAACGCCGACGCGCTGGTCATCGTCACTGAGTGGACATTGTTCCGCGCGCCGGACTTCGAACTGCTCAAGCGCCAGCTCAAGCAGCCGCTGATTTTCGACGGCCGCAACCTGTTCGAACCGCAGCGCATGAGCAAGCGTGGCTTCACCTATGTCTCGGTCGGCCGCCAGACCCAGCAGGCGCTGGAATCGGGTGACGCATCATGATCCGGCTCGCCTTGATGGACCATTACGAACCGAATCTGCTGATGGGCAACCGGGCATTTTCCTTCATCAATTTTGCCTCGATCGGCAGTTTCATCCGTCAGCCACCAGCCTCCGTCGCCTACTTCTGCGACGGCATGTTGATGTCGGGATTCATGTCGCGGGTGACCGGCCAACCCGTGCAGCGGGTCAGTTTCGATTTCACCTCGATTGCAGACCCGGTGTTGCGCGATGCCGAACAGCAGCACTTGCGGGTGTACATCGTCGGCGCCACGCAATCCGAGCTGGAGGCCTTTATCGCCAAGCTGCGCGTGCGTTATCCGCAGCTGATTATTGCCGGCGCCCACAACGGATATTTCAATCAGGCGCAAGCCAAAAACCTTCACGCTGACATCCGTACCACCGGGGCGAATCTGCTGTTGGTGGGACTCGGCGCCGGGCTGCAAGAGAGCTTCATGATCGATGCGATGAATGCAGGCTTCGACGGAGTGGCCTTCACCTGCGGCGGCTTCATCCGCCAGGAAGCCACCGCCAGCGAGAGCTACTACCCCGCCAAAATCAACCGCCTGCACCTGCGCGCGTTCTACCGCATGTACCGCGAGCCGCACACCATCAAGCGCTACTTGCTCGACTACCCACGTAACTTTTTGCAGCTGGCCGACATGATCGTTCGGCACAAAGTCTCGATTGATATCACTGCGCCCTAAGCGCCGGGAATGACCATGCATATTCTCTTCACGCTCAAAGATTTCAAGACCGGTGGTGGCGTCGAGCGCGTGCAGCAACGGCTGGCCGCACAATTTCTCAAAGACGGCCGACGCGTCAGTTTCTTCGTCATGAACGGCGAACGACCGGACAACGACGACGTGCCGACGATTGCCGGCGGTGGCAGTGGTTTCACCGGCCTGCTGCGCTCGGTGGTGTTGCTGCGCCAGTTGATTCTGCGCGAAAAAGTGACGCACCTGATCGGCGCCAAAGAGCAAGCCAATCTCTGTACCTGGTTCGCCACGCTTGGTACGCCCTGCAAGGTCATCTACACCCGGCACACCGCACTGGATTGCTCCGAGCAACACACCGGGGTCCGCAGCCTGCGCCTGTTGTACGCGCTGTACCTGTGTGGCAGCGGCAGAGTGGTAGCGGTCTCGCTCGGTCTGCGCCAGGCGCTTACGAGTCTGATGCCCTGGGGTCGCCGGCGGATTCGTTACTGCCCGAATGCGGTGGTTACCGAGCAGTTGCTCAGCGCCGCGCAAGCACCGCTACCCGCTGATGTACCCGCGCGGTTCTGGCTGGGCGTCGGTCGGTTGGTGGAATTGAAGGGCTTTCACTTGATGCTGGAGGCTTATGCGCTGGCAGCGGGTCAGGCCACGCTGCCTTATCTGGTCATTGCAGGGGACGGCCCGCTGCGCGGCGAACTGGAAGAACAGGCACGACGGCTGGGCATTTCGCGCCAGGTCCATTTCACCGGCTACTTGCCCAATCCTTATCCGCTGATCCGCCAAGCGCGCCTGCTGATTCTGAGTTCGCTGCATGAAGGTATGCCGACCGTGCTGGTCGAAGCCCTTGCCCTCGGCACGCCGGTGCTGGCCACCGATTGCCCCACCGGCCCACGTGAATTGCTCGACGACGGTCGCGTCGGGCAACTGGTACGGGTCAACGATGTGCCGGCGCTGGCTCAGGCAATGCTGCAAAGCCTGAAGACCGATAGGTCCATCGCCGGGGAAGCGGTCGCCGACGCGGTACGTCCCTTCACCAGCCACCACGCGGCGCAGGCTTACTATCAGGTGTGGAGTCAATGAAAAAACTGTTGATTATTCTCCAGGACCTCAGCGCGGGCGGGGCCGAAAAAATGATGGCGCGCCTGGCCGGGGCCCTGGTCGAGGCTGGCAACGATGTGACCCTGCTGATGCTCACGGGTGGAGGAGTGAACCTGGCGGGACTCGATCCGCGAGTCAAACAAGTGTCGCTGCACAGCCCACGGAGCGTCGCCGCTGTCCCGGCGCTGACTCGATTTTTGCGGCGCAATCGCTTCGATGCGCAACTGGCCGCCCTCACCCACGTCAACGTGATTGCCATCGTCGCCGCCGTGCTGTCGGGCACTTTGGCGCGGTTACACGTCAGCGAGCGCAACGCGTTTTCTCGTGACAAACACGTCAATCCGGCGCTGCACGTCCGGCTCGCGTACCTGTGTGCCCCGCTGCTCTACCGGTTGATTCCGAACCCGGTGATCTGCGTGTCACAGGGTGTGGCCCAGGATCTGGTCGATACGACTCTGGCCCGTACGCGCGACGTGACCACCGCTGACAATCCCGTGCTCGACAATGACTTTCGCGACCGGCCACCGGGGCCCGCGACACACCCCTGGCTGGTGGGCAAAACCATTCCGGTGATCGTCGCAGTGGGAAGGCTGGCCCGGCAAAAAGGCTTTGATACATTGCTTGATGCCTTCGCCCGACTGCCGGATCACAACACCCGGCTGATCATTTTTGGCGAAGGTTCGCTGAGGGCCGAATTATTGGCGCAAGCCACTGCTCTCGGGATCGCCGAGCGTGTCGATCTGCCGGGTTATGCCAACGATGCGCTGGCGCAGATTGGGGCAGCGGATTGTTTCGTCCTGTCGTCACGCTTCGAGGGCAGCCCGAATGCGCTGGTCGAGGCGCTCTCCACCGGGACCCCAGTGGTATCGACGCGCTGCCCTTACGGACCACAAGAGATTCTCGCGCAGGGCAGCGTCGCGCCACTGGTCAATGTCGACGATCCCTCGGCGCTGGCGCAGGCCATCAGCCTGGAGATGGCCCTGCCCCGAGACCTCAATCGACAACGGCGCATCGATGCCGCCGCGCGCTTCGTCAGTGGTCGCGCGGTTAACACCTACCTGACGGCGTTGCTCCGGAGTCCATCGCCATGAACCGACTTCCCGTGCGCTATTCCACGTTGCGTGACGCCTTTGCCCTGTTCGGCGTGCTGTTCTACTTCCAGATCATCACGTTCTTTCTCGGGATGGGTAGCGCAGCCAGTCTCGACGACGCGCAAAAAGACCTCGAAGGTAACGTCGCCAATCAGGTCTGCGGTTTGATCACACTGTTGGTTCCACTCTTCTTCTTTATCCGCAACAAGGTGTTCCTCAGCAAAAGTTTCTACCGACAAAACGCTTTTCTGCTGGCATTCCTGTTCTGCGTAGCGGTTTCAATCAGCTCATCCGACGACGCTACCCTGAGCTTGAAACGCTTCGTTGCGATGATCAGCGTCGTGTTCTTTGCAGGCTTTATCGCCTATCACTACAGCCTGGAAAGAATCTCCTTCATGCTCGGCTGCGTGATTGGCGCAGCGGCGCTCATGGGCCTTATTTTCGCGGTGATCCGGCCCGACCTCGCCTTTATCAGCGGTGGCATTCGCGACGGCGCGTTCAAGGGTATTTTTCCGGAAAAGAACGCCGGCGCCCGGATCAACGCCATTGCCATTCTCTTACTCCTGCCGATGATCCGCCAACGCAACCCGTTGGCCATTGTGTACGCTGCGTTTTGCCTGGTCGCCATCGGGCTGGCGCAGTCCGCCACCGGGATCGCGCTGATCGTGGCCGGCACCGCGAGCTACTGGTATTTCCTCACGTTGATCCGGTTGCGCATCAACCGTTCACTGACGGCGTTCTTCGCCGCGACCGTGATGTATGGCCTGATCTGCCTGTTTCTGTACGGCAATTACGCACTGCTGCTGGAGCTCGTCGGCCGTGACCCGTCGCTCACCGACCGCACCCTGATCTGGGAGCTGCTCGGGCCACTGATCGATGATCGATTCCTCAAGGGCTACGGCTTCGGCACATTCTGGAGCAGTCCTGATGCAACCGGGTTCATCAACCGTTGGGGCTACATCGGCAACGCCCACAGCGGCTATGTCGAGACCTTGCTCAATGGCGGACTGATTCAGCTGATCGCACTGATCCTGCTGTTCGCCGAAGTGCTGACCAAGCATTACCGGGCGATTACTGCCGACCAGTCAGCGCGTTATCACGCCTGCGCTTTGGTGATCATCGGGTTGTTCGCGGTCACCAACTACGTGGCCTACGTGATCCCCAACTATCGCTCGGCCGAGTTCCTGGTGTTCTGCGTCCTCGCACTCTCTTTCCGCCATCACAGCGTTAAACGCCCCGCGCCGCTCGTGCGCTCGAATGCCCAAGCCGTCCCGCGCAAGCGCGCGATGCCCAAGGAGTACAAATCATGTTGAACAGTTCTCCCTCAACGTCAGGATCGGTGTGCGTCATCATCCCGATGTACAACGCTGCCGCCAGCATCGGGGCGGCGCTCGACTCCCTGGGCCAGCAAACCCGACGGCCGGACAAGGTGATCGTCATCGACGATGGCTCCAGCGACCAAGGCCCGCAAATCGTCAGGGATTACGCCGCGCCGTTTGCACTGGTCCTCCTGCAGCAGGCCAATCAAGGCCCGGCCGCCGCACGCAATCAAGGTGTGTTCAGCGCCACAGAGACGTTTATCGCGTTTCTCGATGCCGACGACCAATGGCACCCGGAAAAATTGCAAAAACAACTTGCGCTGTACGAGCAACTCACGCGCGAAGGACGTCAGGTCGGGCTGATCGATTGCTACCAGATCAGCGAGTTCAGCGACGGCACCCGACAGTTGGAGGACCGGCGCAAGGGCGGCGATCATTTTGCCGATTTCATGCGCGAAAACGTGATCAACGGAACGTCCGGCGTGCTGGTGTTGCGCGAAGTGATCGTCGCGCTGGACGGATTTAATCAGGCCCTGCGCTATGCCGAGGACCGGTTGCTGTGGACGAGGATCGCCGAGCAGTGGGAGATCCACACGGTGCCCGAACTCTTGCTGCGACGCGGCGTCAACAGCGGCAACATCACCGCCCAACCGCGCAAGTACTACCCCTACAAAGTCCAGTTTATCGAGCTCTATCTTGCCCGCTACGGCGCACACATGAGCAAGCAGCAGCGCATTGATTTCGTGCTTGCAAACCACGCCGATTTTCTTTGTGCCTCGTCCCGGCGCGGTGACCACGCGCATGTGATCAATGTGTTCCGCAACATGCTGCAGCACTCGTGGCAAACGCTGATTTTCTCCCGCGGCAAACCGACCCTGCGCTACGTCTACGCCTTGGCGAAGACGATGCGCAGGACGGCTTGAATCAGAGATCCCTCTATGGCTAACCAGCGCCTGGCGACCTTGATCTGGATCTTCACCGAGAAATTCGGCCTGATTTTCCTGTCGATGATCACCTTTGTCGTGTATGCCCATTTACTCACTCCGACCGAGCTGGGCATCGGCACCATCATCATTGCCATTGTCGAAGTGGTCGGCATTCTCTACTCGTCGGTGCTGGAGGACCCGCTGGTCAGGCTCGAACGCCTGGAAGACAGACACATCAGCACCGCGTTCTGGTTTTCAGTGCTGATCAGTCTGGCGTCGATCCTGGTGATCTCTCTGGGTGCGATGTTTTACACGCCATCGCCAGCGCTGCAGTGGATGGCGGCCATCGCGTCGGTGAAGATCCTGTTCACCATGATGGCGCGGGTCTACGTCGCGCAGATGCGCCGCAGAGGCAATTTCAAGCTGCTCGCCTCACGCACTCTGCTGGGCAAAGTCGCCGGAGGCGGTGCCGGCATTATCGTTGCGCTGCTGGGGTTCGGCCCGTGGGCGGTGATAGCCCAGGCGCTGATCATGGATCTGGTGTCGGTTGTCGTATTGATGCGCGCAGATCGGCGGCGCATTCCCTTCGCCATCGACGGGCCGCTGTTGATTGACCTACTGCGCACAGGGGCGCCGGTGGCGATCAACGTCATGAGTTCGCAAACCCTGCAACGCGGGGTGAATCTGGTGTTGGGCATCACCGCGGGCGCGCACGCAGTTGGTATGTTCAACCTGGCGATGCGCATCATCGACCTGCCACGATCCGCCATCTACAACGGGCTGATGAGCTATGCGCTGCCAGCCTTCGCGCGGCGCAGCGCCGAACCGTCACGACTGGTCGGGCTCATCGGTGACACAACGGCCATCAGCGGCTTTGTGCTGACGCCATTGTTTGTAGGCATCGCGCTGACCGCCGAAGACATCATCCTGCTGATCTTCGGTGCCAAATGGGCTGACGCCATCGGGCTCCTGCAAGTGCTGGCCTGCACCGCCGCGCTGGGCAATCTGGCGTTGTATGCAACGACGGCGCTGGTGGCAGTGAATCGTACCTGCCTGACGCTCAAGGCTGAAGTGCTAACCACCCTGCTGGCGCTGGCACTGGTGTATGTCCTCGGGCCCGTATATGGCGGCATGTCGGCGGCAGTCGCGCTGCTGATCCGCATGGTCGCGATTACCCCGTTGCAGGTAATCGGACTGAACACGGCGATCGGTTATGGCTGGCGCACGTTCTTTGAATCCGCCTACCGCAGCGTGATCGCCACGCTGGTGATGGTCGCCGTCGTGTCTTGGGTGTCGCGCCATTCGGGGTTGTCGGGCTACCTGCACCTGATCGCCGATATCCTCGCCGGCGGGCTGACATACGCCTTGGCCTACAGCGTCTTGCACCCGCGCTGGCCGCATGAATTCAAGTTGGTGTTCACCACTCGGTGATCGCCGTTGTCTCTCTGGAGTACATCGTCATGCGCAAAACTACGCTCATTACCGGGGGTGCTGGTTACATCGGCTCCCATACCGCGTTGAAACTGGTGGAAGCCGGCCACCGGGTGCTGGTGCTGGATAACCTGAGCAACAGCAGTGTCGAATCGATCACCCGACTGGAGTCACTGAGCGGCACGCGAATCGAATTCATCGAAGGAGACATCCTCGATTCGCGGCTGCTCGACGAAATTTTCAGCGACTACGACATCGCGGCTGTGGTGCATTTCGCCGGACTCAAAGCAGTGGCGCAAAGCGTGCGTAACCCCATGGACTATTATGCCAACAACGTCGCAGGCACCCTCACGCTCTGCCAGGCGATGGCGCGGGCGCAAGTGTTCAACCTGGTGTTCAGTTCCTCAGCGACTGTCTACGGGGAACCGAGGTGCACGCCCATCGGCGAAGACCTGGGCACCGGCAAACCGGCCAATCCCTATGGCCGCTCGAAGTTGATGACCGAAGAGTTGCTGACCGACCTGACGTGCTCCGATCCACGCTGGAACATTGCCCTGCTGCGTTACTTCAACCCCATTGGTGCTCATGAAAGCGGAATGATCGGCGAGGCCCCCAACGGTGTGCCGAATAACCTATTGCCCTGCCTCACTCAGGTGGCGACAGGGCGGATCGGTGAACTGATGGTTTACGGCAACGATTACCCGACCATCGACGGCACCTGTGTGCGCGATTACATCCACGTCGTCGACCTGGCCGAAGGTCACCTCAAGGCCCTTGGGCGACTGCACGGAGACCACGGCATTCACATCTGGAACCTTGGCACCGGCATCGGCTACAGCGTGCTGCAACTGATCCGCAGCTTCGAAGACGTCACCGGGATCAGCATCCCGTACCGCTTCGCACCCCGGCGTGCCGGTGATGTGGCGCAGTGCTGGGCCGATGCGAGCAAGGCCAGCCGCGACCTGGGCTGGAGTGCACAACGCAATCTGGGACAAATGCTCGCGGACAGTTGGCGCTGGCAATCGAACAATCCGCAGGGCTATCAGCCTCAACCCACGCCGATCCTGGCATACGCCATCAAATAACGGCTGACTGATTCAGGGAAGGACTTCTTCATGTTCAGGCAATGCGTGCTGACAATGTTGTGGCTCATATCAAGCTCCGGTGTGCAGGCGGCTTCCGACCTGCCTGTCACCGAGGGCCTGGTTCTGTGGCTCGATGGCGCCGATCCGGCGCACATGAGCCTTGATGCACAGAATCGGGTGTCTCGCTGGCAGGACAAATCCGGGCAAACCCATGATGTGAGCCTCGATGATCCGGCCGCCGCCTCGCTGCCCTTGCGCGTGGAGAATGCCATCAATGGACACTCTGTGCTGCGGTTCAACGGTGCATCGGCGTTCACCGGCAGGGCAATCCGCACCGCCAAAGGACCGGTAACGGTGTTTGTGGTCTCTCGTCGCTTGCCGGACCAGGCCGGTGGAAAGGCCTGGCAGCGTTTGTTCAGCTCCCGCCCGCAACCGGTCGACAACGACAATGTGGCGCCTAACTTCGGCCTCAGCGTCCAGCAGACCGGGGCCTATGCGCCGACAGTGGCGTTCCTGGAAACCACGAACGTTCCCATTGGCCCGTTCGCCGTGGCGCGCAACGTGGTGGGCACCTCGGAAATCCTGCGCGGTGATATTGCCGAAGTGCTGGTCTACGATCGGTTGCTCGCCTCTCAGGCAGAACGTCAGCAGGTGGCGGATTACCTCACCGAAAAATGGGCGCTGACGCTGCCAGCCTCCTCCAGCGCCTGGACCCGCACCGGCTCGCTAGGCCCGACGCCCGCTCGAACCAACGTCAACCTGCCGTTATCCGACCAGGCGAATGCTGGGCAATGGGTGCTGGATGCGCGTCTGTCCGACGACTTCAACGGCAACGCCATCGACGCCAACCGTTGGCACGTCAACGACGCGACGGGCACTGACTCGCTCGGACGCAAACCGGCGCTGTTTCTGCCAGAGAATGCCAAGGTCGGCAATGGCAATCTGAACATCTCGTTTCGCAAGCAGACGTTGCCCGAAAAGTACGTGCGCCTGGGCTACAAGGACTACAGTTCGGCGATGGTGCGCACCATCGAACGCCGGCTCTATGGCTATTACGAAACCCGAGCCAAACCCATGAACTCGGCGGGCTCCAGTGCGTTCTGGCTGGCCTGGACCGGACTGCCGGAAAACGCGACCGAAATCGATATCTTCGAGATCGGTGGCAAGACCTCCAACGGCAAATTCGACGTCATGTACAACATGAATGCTCATGTCTGGGCCACACCACAAAGCGACGCACACCTGAGCGAAGGCAGCACCTGGACTGCGCCGTGGCGGCTGGCGGACACCTTTCACGTCTACGGTTTCGACTGGCGCCCGGACACCCTGCGCTGGTACGTCGATGGGGTGCTGGTTCGGGAGGCGAAGAACACGCACTGGTTCTTCCCGATGCAGATTGTGTTCGACAGCGAGGCGATGTGGGACTGGTTCGGCGTAGTGGATGACGCCGATCTGCCCTCCACGTTCCGCATCGACTACGTCAAGGTCTGGACCCGCTGAACACGGCGTGGCGGCAACGTCTGCCCGTCACACCGAACCCTCGCTGACGCACACCAGCTCATTGAAAGCATCAAGATCCAGCGGTCGACTCAGGTAATACCCCTGTCCTTCATCGCATGACACCGCCTTGAGCAGTTTAAGGTGCTCGGCAGTTTCAATGCCCTCCGCAGTGACCGTCAGCGACAGTGCGCGCCCCAAGCCAACGATCGCGCGGATAATGGCCTTGTCATCCTCACTTTCATCCAGCCGGTTCAAAAAGCTGCGGTCAATTTTGAGACCGTCGAACGGGAATGCCCGCAAGTAACTCAGCGAGGAATACCCGGTACCGAAATCGTCCATGGAAATCCGCACGCCCAGGCGCTTGAGCGTGCGCATCACTTCCAGTGCGCCAGAAGCATCTTCAAGCATCACACTTTCGGTAATTTCCAGTTCTACCCGACCCGGGTCTATACCGGAATCCTTGAGTGCCTTCTGAATGCGCTCCACCAGATTGCCGCGCTTGAACTCGGTAGACGACAGGTTGACTGATACGAACAAATGCTCCGGCCACAGGACCGCGCAATGGCAGGCGGTGTCGAGCACCCAGTTGCTCAAGGACAGAATCAACCCCGACTCCTCGGCAATGGGAATAAAGACATCCGGGGGTACCAGCCCACGCTCGGGATGCTGCCAGCGCACCAGCGCCTCCGCACCCACCATCTGCCCGTCGGCGATCCGATAGCGTGGTTGAAAATGCAGTTTCAGTTCGCCGTGCTTGATCGCGAACCGCAGGTCGTTTTCCAGGCGCCTGCGCTCGATGATCCTGGTGTTCATTTCGCCTGCGTAAAAGCGCCAGGTATTGCGGCCTGCGGCCTTGGCCTCATACAGCGCGATATCGGCATAGCGCAGCAGTTCGGCCGCCTCGCATGCATCGTTTGGCGCCATGGCGATGCCGATGCTGGCACTGACGAACACCTCCTGATCGCCCACCACCACCGGCCCCTCGATGGATTCGATAAGGCGCTGACAGAGTGCTTCCACTTCCTCCTGGGAACTGACATCGGTGAGAATCAGCACGAACTCGTCACCGCCCACCCGAGCCACCAGGTCCCCGTTGCGTATGCAGTCTGCCAGCCGGCTCGATACTTCATTGAGCACACAGTCACCTGCCGCGTGCCCGAGCAAGTCATTCACCGGTTTGAATCGATCCAGGTCCAGGCTGAGCATCACCAGCGGTTGCTCCGCCGTCGGCACGGCCTTGAGCTTGCCGTCGAGGAACTCTTGCAGGCGTGTCCTGTTGGGTAACCCGGTCAAGGCGTCGTGCTGGGAAAGGAATTCGATACGGCGGCGGGCTTCGACCTCCTCGGTGACGTCCGTGGCCGTACCGCGAAAGCCCATGCCCGCCATGTCCCGAGCAGACAGACGGGTGATACGCTGGCGCCCCTGGCTATCGGCGAAATAGCACAGGATGCTGATGTCCGGGCGGCGATTCGGGATGCTCAGCCACTGGGTCAGCGTCCCTAATTCCGTGCTGAGCAGGGCATTGATGGATTCACCGATCCAGGTGCTTCCAGAGAGGCCGGTCACTGCATCAAAGCGATCCGACAAATAGGTGAAACGCCCGCCCGTGTCTATTTCCCACACCCAGTCCGAGCTGGCCTCGACAACGTCGCGAAACCGCGCTTCGCTGGTGGCGAGTGCATCCTGGCTGCTTTTGAGCGTCGCAAAACTGGCATCCAGCACCCGTGCACCAGCGGTGGTGCGCCGCAGGATGGCCCAGGTCATCAGGCACACCAGCAGCGCCGCCAGGCCGATCAATGGCAAACCCACGCCCAGCAAACGCACGCCAGGGCTAGAAGGACGCCAATGCAGGCTGCCCGCCGAACCGTCGTCGCCTAACGCAAAAACCGAAGTCGCGTCGTCCGGGGTCGCGACTCGTAGTTGATTGATGCCGAACTCTTCGCCCATCTTCGCCAGTTTGGCATCGGTAAAAACATCCACGAAGATCAACACCGACGGTGGCCTGCCATCAGGCACCACGGTCGGATCAGTGCCCGGCGTGATGGCTGCTGCCGCCACCAGGGCCGGCACTCCGGCGATAGTGACGAATGTCGTCGTAGCCGTTTCCGTCTCAGCGCCCGCTCGGGCCTCGGCAAGAATTCCTGGCAAAGCCTGATGCAACCACTCGCTGGCGGCGACGGACTGCAGTTCACCTTCGATCACCGAGTAAACAGTGTGATCCACCGCATCAACGACAAACAAACCCTGGAAGCCGAAATCCGAATACAGGGTCGGCCCGACGTTTTGTCGCACGAAGGCCCAGTCGGAATCGACTTTGACATGCAAATGCCGGTAGGCATCGCCCCAGAAGGCGTAGTCCTTCACGGTTGTGCGCAGGGACTTTTCCAGCGATTGCACAGCCTTGCGGGTGTAGAAGGCACTTTCGACTTCTTCGTTCCGATCCAGGTCACGTGCCAGGTAAATGAGCGAGCAGCTGGCCAGGAAAAACACCCCCGCCAGCAAGCCGACAAACTTGAACAGCGAGCCACGGGCCAGCGCTACGCTTGAGCGGTTGGACGATGCACAGGTGACAGCAGGTAGTTCATTGGGCATAGGTTCACGCTATTCGTTGAGGCAACCGCGCCTTAAAGCAAGTTATCGGCCGCTGTCAAAAAATAATGAGTGCCCGGGTCACGACCGCCCGTCACCGATGAGCGAGCAAGCTCGCTGCAAGGGCCGGGCTATGCGCAGGGTTTGCATGCTAAAACCGAAACGCCACCCCCGTGGTCACGTTGATCG
Source organism: Pseudomonas sp. Y24-6 (assembly GCF_020295325.1). Lineage (NCBI taxonomy): Bacteria > Pseudomonadati > Pseudomonadota > Gammaproteobacteria > Pseudomonadales > Pseudomonadaceae > Pseudomonas > Pseudomonas sp. Y24-6. Next base: position 180,486 of record NZ_JACBXG010000001.1, read on the forward strand.
CATCCCCCGGATAGAAATTCGCCGAGTCATTGCCCCTGGCGTCATACGCCGTATTCGCCGCCGTGGCATAACGCTCATTGGTCAGGTTGCGCGCGTCGAGGAACACCTCCCACTTCTTGCCTGGCGCCTCGTACCCCACCTTCGCCCCCCAGACCGTGTACGAGGGTGCGCTGAGGGTATTGGCGAAGTCGACGTAGTAACTGGAAGCGGCGCGGGCGTTGAGTTGGGCGTAGAAGCCGCTGTCCTGGCGATACTGCAGTTCGGCCTGATAGACCTGGCGGGGCAGGCTCGGCAGCTGGTTGTCGCCGAAGGTCGCGTCGTCGCGGTAGTGGAAGTCGTTGAAGGTGTAGGCCTGGCGCAGGGTGACCGAGTCGCCATTGCGCCCTTCCCACAGCAACGCATTGAGCCCGGCTTCGAGGCCCTGGTGAATGGTCTTGCTGCCGTTGGACGTCGCCACCAGTTGGTCCTGGGTGGCGCTCGCCTGGCGCACGACCACCGACAGCAGCTCTTTCTGGATCCACGAACGATAGACCGTCAGGCTGCCGTCGAAAATTCCGTGCCCGCCACGGATGCCGAATTCCACCGTGTTGCCTTTCTGTGGCCGCACGTCCCGGATGTAGGGAGTGCCGGTGCTGCCCAGCTGCCAGGTGACCGGCGGATCGATCGAGCGGCTGACGTTGCCAAACAGTTCGAATTCCGGGGTCAGCTGATAACGCAGGCCCAGGCGCGGGGCGATGTCGTGTTCGGTGTATTCGACGCCGTTGGGAAATTCGCTGGTATTGGTCCCGGTGGTGTATTCGATTTGCGCCTTGCGCTTGATATCGATAAACGAAAGGCCGCTGGAGAGCCAGGTGCGCTCACCCAACTGCAGCTCGTTGCCCAGGGAAAACACCGTGTCGCGCGAGCCGGTGTAGTTGGTTTCCTGCAGGCGTGTGCCACTGCCCCTGGCGTGGGATTTGACATCCGCCAGGTACGCGCGGGTACTGCTGAAGGTCAGGCTGCTGTCGCTGGGCAGACCGAGGAAGGTATCGCCGGTACGCAGGTAGCGCAGGGTCAGGCTGATGTCCTTTGAGCGCCAGTCCTGGGGCGTGGCGGAATAGCGCCAGCCGTTGTACAAGGGATAGTTGTTATAGCCCAGGCCCACTTCCAGCCTGGCGTTGTCGTCGAAGGTGTAGGTGGTCTTGCTGCCCAGCAGGGTCGAGCCGTCCTTGCGCCGGCCGGTGGGCACGTTGTTGCTTTTGGGGTCGTGCTTGAGCTGGTACTTGGTCAGCGTGTTGCCCTGGGTCAGGGTCTCTTCGCGATAACGCACGAAGAAGCGGGTCTCCAGCTTGGGGTTGAATACATGGCCAAAGTTGGCAACGATGCCCTGCCCTTCGTTCGGCGTGTTGTCCTGATACCCGTCGCGCTCGTTGTGCAACACACTTACGTAGTAATCGCTGTTGTCCACCACCCCGCCGGTGCTCAACTGCTGCTTGCGATAACCAAAACTGCCGGCTTCGAAGCGCGCGTAATTGCCCGGGTCGGTGCGCCCGGTCTTGCTGACGAAGTTGATCGCGCCCCCCAGGGACAAGGCCGAATACTTGAAGGCGTTGGCGCCGTACAGGACCTCGGTGTGATCCACCGAGGCCATGTCGAGCATGTCTTCCTGGGTGCCGCCAGGTCCGGTCAGCGGCAGGCCGTCGTAGAGGAATTTGATCCCCAGCACGTAGCCCTGATAGAAGGTGTTGAGCCCCGAGCCGCGGATCGAAATCTTGTTGGCGCCGGAGCCGCTGGTGGCCTGGGCGAAGACGCCGGGTTGCAGCGCCAATACGTCCTCGGCGTTGGCCGCCCGGCCGCGCTCGATCTCGCGGTTGTCCACCACCGCCGTTTGCCCGGCGACTTTTTTCAGCTCTCTTTGGGCTTTCTGCACTTCGCTGGCCTGGGCGCCGTTGACCACTACGGTCGCGAGCGTCGGATCAGTCGGCGCTGCAGCGACAGTGCCCTGGAACAGCATGCAAACAATTCCCAGGCTGGACGCCGCCTTTAACGAGTCCGAACGCCAAGCGCGTGTTTCAAATTTTTCCCGCATTGATGGATACCCCTGGCCTGTTAATGGGTTGGAGCATCTATTCGTATAGTCGCGCTCGCCGCTGGACTTTGCAGCCTTCGTGCCAGGGTAAAACGCAGCAAAAACAGGCCAATACGTGCATTCAACGAGACCGATCAGCACAGATTGTCCAAGCACTGTTGCGCCCCCGACAGTCAGGCCGGCACGGTATCCGCCTGCGCACTGAACTGGCGACTCCACAAGCGGAAATACTGCCCGCCCTGACTCAGCAATTCGTCGTGGCTGCCGTCCTCGATCACCCGGCCCTTGTCGAACACCAGGATGCGGTCCAGGTGCGCGACGGTCGACAGCCGATGCGCCACCACCAGCACCGTCTTGTCGCCCATGATTTCGTCCAGTTTGTCCTGGATAAAGCGCTCGGTAATCGAATCGAGGCTCGAGGTTGCTTCGTCCATCACCAGGATCGGCGCGTTCTTGAGCAGCACCCGGGCAATGGCGATGCGCTGGCGCTGGCCCCCGGACAATTTGACGCCCCGCTCGCCTACCAGCGACTCGTAACCGTCTTCCATGCTGTCGATGAATTCGCTGGCACCGGCGCGATGAATCGCCTCGGCCACCTCCTCCATCGAGGCATCCAGGCGCCCGTAATGAATGTTCTCGCGAATGCTGCGGTGGAACAGCCCGGGTTCCTGGGGAATCAGGCCGATTTGCTGGTGCAGGGAATGTTGCGTGGCGTCGCGCACATCGACGCCATCAATCAGCACCGCGCCCTGCTGAACATCGTAAAGACGCAGCAGCAGGTTGAGCAGCGTGGATTTTCCCGAGCCCGATGCACCCACCAGCCCCACCTTCTGCCCCGCCGGAATGAAAATATTCAGGCGCTGGAAGATCGGCTGGTCGGCACCGTAATTGAAGCCGACGTCGCGAAACTCGATATCCCCACGCTTGACCTGCAACGCCGTGGCACCGGGCCGGTCGATCACTTCATGGGGTCGAATCAGCGTGCGCACCCCATTGGCAATGTTGCCAGTGGCCTCGAAGAACTCGAGAAAGCGCCGGGACAGGTTGCCGACGTCGCTGATGATCAGCAGCGACAGGCTGGTGGACATGACAAACGCGGCGATGTCGATGCGCTGGTTGCGCCACAGGTACAGCGCCAGCAGCAACAACCCCAGCTTGAGCACCACGCCGCAACTGGTCTGGAACCAGCGAATCTTTTCCATGTAGCCCAGCGAGCGATAGGCCGCCGCCACTTCCTTGTCGAGAAACCGGCCCAGGTAGCTGTGCTCGAAAGCGTGGCGGGCAAACAGGCGAATGTTAGCCAGGTTGGACACCGCATCCACCACCTTGCCCGAGCTGGTGCTGCGCGCCGCGGAGTACTGTTGCGCCAGCGGATGGCTGCGCCGGGCCAACAAGTAGCACACGGCGATAAACAGCAGCGACCAGCCGGCCATGAACAGTGCCAGCAAGGGCGAGGCTGTCCACAACAGCACAGTGGCCAGGCTCAGGGTCACCAGCAACGGGATCAGATCGAACAGCAGGATGCTCAGGGTCTGGTTGACCCCCAGGGCGATTTCGGAAACCCGGTGCGCCAGGGCGCCGGCAAATTCGTTGCTGATGAAACGGTGCGAGTGCTTCTGCAAGTAGGCAAACACCACATGGGTGACTGTGCGCCGCTGCAACGGCAGGACGTGGATATGGCAACCGGCTGCGGCCCGAGTAAACAGCACTTCCAGCACCAGCAGTGCGCCGAACAGTGTCAGCGGCCACTGCAACACTTCGAAAGCGCGCTCGGCTTCCAGGCCATTGCTGACGGTGCGGGTAATCTGCCCCAGCCCCCAGGGAATCAACAGGGTGCAGATCACCGCAGCGATCTGCAGCAGCAGGATCGCCACGTACCAGCCCTTGAAATTGCCGATGAAAAATCGCACGAAAGCCCCGGGTGTCGCCGGCAAGTGCTGTACGTTCCAGTGAAGTTTTCGGTGATTGGATGGGGCCAGCGATGAAAAGGACCAAGTCATGACCAAGGGCATTCCTGAATAACGCCTGTGGCCGCGCAGCTTTCAGGCAAAAATGGGCACACGCGGTGCCCGGTTCAATGGTGCGAGTCCAGCCCTACGCTTAAAACAGCCCCGAAGTCGGCGGTGGCGTGCCTTTCAATTGCCAGGCCCCAACCGCCGCGGCTTTCCAGTGCCGTGGGTTGTGATTGGCCACGGTGCGCGCATTGCGCCAATGGCGGTCAAGGTTGTGCGCGCGGCCGGTGGTGGAAGCGCCGCCAACGTCGAACACCAGTTCTGCGGCCTTGAGCGCCGACTCGGCCGCGATGTATTGCGCCTGGGCGACGGCAATGGCCGCCTGGTCCACCGCCTGGGGATCGAGGTCGCCGGCCCAGGCCCGATCGATCGCCTCGGCTGCGCGCAGCACCACCGCTTCGGCCGTGAACGCACGGGCCGAGATGTCGCCGACACTGAGCTCGACATAAGGATCATCCACCGACCGCGAGGCGCTGCTGTGCTTGATCGGGCGCGCGTGATCGTTGGCAAAGGCCACGGCATCGTTCAGCGCATTGCGCGCGATGCCTGCCTGCACGGCGGCCAGGAACAACTGCAGGAACGGCGTGACGATCGTGCGCTTGCCCTCCTCCACGGTGCGGGTGCGGATTTCATCCGAGCGCACCAGCACATCATGCAGATGAGTGGTGCCGCTGGCCGTCAGGCGCTGGCCCATCGCGTCGAAGTCATCGAGCAGCTCCAGGCCCTTGCGGTCACGCGGCAGGATGAACGACACCGGCTGCTCGTTCTCATCCAGAGCGACGGCGCTGACCCAGTCGGCATACAACGAACCAGTGCTGTAGTACTTGCTGCCAGTGGCCCGATAGTGCTCGCCGTCGCGCACGATCCGCGCGCTGATTGAACCGTTGGCGCCACCGACTTCCCAACCGGCATTACCCACCATGGCGCCCTGCAGGTAGCGCTCGAACCAGCGTTCGCGCTCGTCCTCCGCGCCCTGCGCACCAGACGCCAGCAAGCCCTCGATAAAGCCGAACCCGGGACGCAATGCCTGGGCGACATTGGAGTCGGCCGAAGCGATGCGCATCAGCAAGCCGATCACATCCTTGACCGAGCCTGCGGCGCCGCCAAAACGGGTCGGGATGCGCGTGGTGAACAGCCCCGCCTTGGCGATCTGCGCCACTGCCTCGTAAGGCAGTTGCCGCTCACGCTCGCGCTGCGCCGCACCGGCGGCAATCAGCGGCAGCAACACGTCCGCCCGGGCATTGAGTTCTTCCACCGAGGCAACCGGGGTCTTGGGTACGGCAGTCAACGTAGTCATGGCAATTCCTTGTTCAAGTCGAGCTTAAATGGCGATTTTCCAAAGCCGGGATTCATCGAACAGCCACCCCGGGTTTTCCGGTTCCAGTGGCGGCACGACCAGGGTCACGCCAGCGCCCGGCAGACGCGGCACCGCGCCGAGCAGTCGCTGGGTGTATTCATGCTGCGGGCTGTGAAAGAGCGTCTCGACCGAGGCGCTTTCCACGACCTTGCCGTGGCGCATCACCAGCACTTCATCGCTGACGTGCCGGATCACCCCAAGGTCGTGGGAGATAAACAGATACGCCAGGCCCAGGGAGGCTTGCAGATCTGCCAGCAGGTCGAGCACCTGGGCCTGGACCGACACATCAAGTGCCGAGACCGGCTCGTCGCAGATGATCACTTTCGGGTTACTCGCAATGGCCCGGGCAATGGCCACGCGCTGGCGCTGGCCGCCCGACAGCTGCAAGGGGCGCCGCTCGGCCAGCTCCCTGGGCAGGCGCACCTGGGTCAGTAATTCTGCGATCCGTGCGGTGTGCTGCGCGGTGGCAATGCCGGCGACATCCAGCGCATCGGCGAGGATTTGCCCGACGCTCCAGCGCGGGTCGAACGAACTCAGCGGGTCCTGGTAGATCACGCTGATGTCCCGTCGGTGCGGGCGCCGCTGCCGTTCTTCGATTCGCTGCGTGCCGGCACCGGACCAGGGCTGGCCGAGAAATTGCACCTGGCCGGCATCCGGTTCCAGCAGGCCAAGGACGATGCGGGCCACGGTGGTCTTGCCGGAACCGGACTCGCCGACGATGCCCAGGGTGCGCCCGGCGCGCAGCTCGAAACTCACGCCATCGACCACCTGGCGCGACTGCTGGTCAGGCCCCACGTAACGTTTACCCAACTGCGTGGCTTGCAACACCACGGGTGAGTCCGTGCCCGGCCGGGGTGGTGCGACCACGGCCGTGCGCTGCGGCGACAGCCGCGTGCCCCGAGCATGCTCGGCCGGCACCGCGTCGAGCAAGGTGCGGGTATAGGGATGGCGCGGGTGGCGCAGCACCTGGTCCATCGGCCCCTGCTCGACCACTTCGCCGTGGCGCAGCACCAGCACCTCATCGGCCAGCTGCGCGACCACGGCCAGGTCGTGGCTGATGATCAGCAATGAGTCGCCGCGCGCCTTGATCTCCTGCAGCACTTGCAGAATCTGCGCCTGCACCGTGGCATCCAGCGCCGTGGTCGGCTCGTCGGCGATCACCAGGCCAGGGCTCAGGGCCAGCGCACTGGCGATCAGGGCGCGCTGACGCAGGCCGCCGGACAACTGATCCGGTCGCTGGCGGGCACGCAGCTGCGGTTCGGGCACACCGACTTTTTCCAGCAGTTCGATCACCCGCCCGGCGCGGCTGCGACGGTCACCCCAGTTGTGCGTCTTGAGCACCTCGAGAATTTCCTTGCCCACCGGGCGCAGTGGGTCCAGCGACACCAGCGCGTCCTGCAGGACAAAACCGATGCCTTTGCCGCGCAAGTCGCGCCAGCCGCGTTCGGACAACCCGAGCAGATCCTGCCCGCCGTAACTCAGGGTCCGTGCGCTCACTCGCGCACCGGCTCCTGCCAGGCCGATCAGGCTGCGGGCGGTGACGCTTTTGCCGGAGCCGGACTCACCCACCAGGGCCAGGGTCTTGCCCGGGGCCAACGTGAACGACAGATCCCGCACCACCGACTGGCCGGCAAACTCGATGGACAGGCCCTCGACGATCAGATGTTTGTCACTCATGTCAGACGGCCCTCCAGGCGTTGTTGCAGGTAACGGCCAGCGACCGTGGTCGACAGCGTGGTCAGCACGATGAACAGCCCGGGGAAGAACGTCAGCCACCAGGCATTGGCAATGAAATCGCGGCCCATCGACAGCATCGTCCCCCACTCCGGCGCCGGTGGCCGGGCGCCAAGGCCGAGGAAGCTCAAGGCGGACGCCCAGACGATGGCCTGGCCGACGCCCATGGTCAGCGTGACGATCAGCGGGCGCATGGCGTTGGGCAGCAGCTGGCGCGTGATGATTCGCAGGGGTGGATGGCCAAGGGCTTTGGCCGCCTCGATGTACCCGGCATTGCGCACCGCCAGCACCTGGCCGCGGACCATTCGCGCATAGCCAGGCGCCCCGCCCAACCCGGTGGCCACGATCAGCGGGCCAATGCCGCTGCCGAACACCGCCACGAACAGCAGCGCAAGGATCAGGCTGGGGAACGCAAAGAGAATTTCCAGCAACCAGCCGACGCCGCGATCCAGGTAAGCGCCCCCCAGGCCGCCGAGCAGACCGAGGACGATGGCAATGCTCATCGCCAGGGCGGTGGCGGCCAGGCCAATGAACAGCGACTGCCGGGTGCCGTGGATCACCCGGGAAAAGATGTCGCGCCCGGATTGATCGGTGCCGAACCAGTGCGCCCAGCCGGGCGGATGGAAGGCATCGTGCGGCACGATCGCCAACGGATCGCTGTGGGCGAACCACTGCGGCAACAGTGCCGCGATGATCAGGAAGGCGAGAAAGCTGAAAGCCAGTAACGGCCCAAGGCGCCACTTGCCTGCACTACGCTGCAGCCGAGTGCCGGGCAGCGCTGCTTCGAGGGTGAGTTCACTCATGCCGACTGCTCCTGTTGGCGAGGGTCGACCCACAGGTACAGCAGGTCGACGAGGATGTTGGCCAGGACGTATCCGGCGGCGACCACCAGGCTGATGCCGATGGTCAGCGGCAGGTCCTGAGCCTGCACTGCCTGGTACAACTGGCGACCAAGGCCTTTGCGGGAAAAGATCACCTCGATGACCACCGCGCCGCTGATCAGGGCGCCAATGGCCCAGCCCGACAACGAGATGCCGGGCAGCACCGCGTGACGCAATGCGTGCCTGAAACGCACTGCCGTGTCGCTCAGGCCGCGGGTGCGGGCGGTAAGCACGAAGGGTTGATCCAGGGTCATTTCCAGCGACTCGCGGGTGACCTGGGCGATAAATCCGGCCAGCGGAATGGCCAGCGCCACCGACGGCAACACCAGCGTGCGCCAGCCATCGCTGCCGGCTGGCGGGAACAGGCGCAGGCCGAAGGCGAACACCGCCAGCAACAGGATCCCCAGCCAGAAATGCGGCAGCGCCGCCGACAGCGTTTCGGCCAGGGAAGCCAGGCTCGACACCCAGCGCCGGCGTCCCGCCGTCAGCACGGTGAGTGCCAGCACCAACACCCAGGCCAGCAACAGCGAAGTGATGGTCAGTTCCAGCGTCGGCCATGACTGCTCGGCGAGCACCCGGGTGACTGGCAAATGCTGGGAATAGGACACGCCCAGGTCGCCCTGGACCAACCGCCCCAGGTACAGCACGTATTGCACCGCCAGGGGCTTGTCCAGGCCATATTCGCGCTTGGCCTCGGCAATGGTTTCTGCGGTTGGATTGCCGCTCGGCCCGCCCAGGATCGCCAGCACCGGGTCCCCCGGCATCAGGCGCAGGGCGAAAAACGTCAGCGTGGCGACCGCCCACAGTACCAGCACGCCTCCCAGCAGGCGCCACAGGGCACGCCGACCCAGGCGAACCAGGCGCTCGCGGCGCGGGTTGGGCCGTTCAGTGGCCAGGGTTTCACTCGTCATTTGTTCACCCATGCGTCATAGAGGTAGGTCACTGCCAGGGAAGGCTCCAGGCGCACGCCCTGGGTGGTCTTGTAGATGCCCAGGCGCGAGCTCTGCGGGTAGGTGGTCAGTTGCAGGTACTGACTGGAAGCCAGCTGCTGTGCCTGGTAATACAACGCCCGGCGCTGTTCGGCGTCCTGGGTGGTCAAGGCGCCCTGCACCAGGCCTTCGAACACCGGATCGGTGTAGCCGGCGGTGTTCTGGTGATAGCCACCGACGCCGGCCGGGCTGATGAAATCGGCGCCGAAGATGATCCGCAGCACGTCGGCGGTGTTGGTGTTCCAGTAGCCCAGACGGATGTCGTAATCCCAGTCAGCCTGGCGCTTGGTGCTCTGCACGTCGCTCATTTGCTCGACGATCAGCTCGAAGCCGGCCAGGCGCGTGGTTGCTTGCACCTGCTCCCACAGGGTGTATTCCGAGGGCGGCGTGCGGTTGCCCATGATCACACGCACCTGCAAGCGCTTGCCGTCACGGGTGCGATAGCCCTCGGCATCGCGCGTGGTCCAGCCGGCTTCGTCCAGCAGCCGCGCGGCCCTGGCCGGTTGGTAATCCTGGGCATGCTGGAAGTCCGGGCTGTAGAAACGCGTGGCCGAACTGAGCGGGCCCCCTGCCCGGGGAAACTCATTGAAGTAAACGCTCTTCAACGCCCCCTCAACATCGGCACTGCGCACAAACGCCTCGCGTACTTTCAGGTCATTGAACGGCGCGCGGGTGATGTTCAGCGTGCCATTGGTGGGGTTGCCCGGACGCTGGGCGATGATCAGCGCCAGGTCGGGATTACGCCGGGCGGCTTCATGGGATTCGGGCGGCAGCGCCTCGATCACATCCACCTCGCCGGCTTGCAGCGAAGCAAAACGCACCGACGGCTCCTGAATGAATTTCCACACGATACGCTCGAGCCACGCCGGGCCCTGGTGCTTGGCGGTGGGCGGCGCCCAGTTGTAATCGGCATTGCGTACCAGCTCGACCTGGCTCTGGCGGTCCCAGCGCACCACCTTGAACGGCCCGCTGCCCACCGGGCTTTCGCAGTTCACATCACGCGGCCGCGCCAGTGCCGTGGGCGACTGGATACCGAGAAACCCTTGGGCCAGCACCTCCAGGAATGCAGCATAGGGTGTGGCGAGGTGCACGACCGCGGTGTGCGCATCCACCACGTCGGTGCTGCGGTACTGGCGGATGTAGCCGCCGGCAGTACTGGACTGGGTCTTCGGGTTGGCCATGTGATCGAGGTTGGCCTTGACCGCTGTCGCATCGAACGGTGTGCCGTCGGTGAAGCGCACGTCATCGCGCAGGTGGAAGGTGTACGCCAGGCCATCGGCGGAGACCTCCCAGCGCTTGGCCAGCCAGGGCCCGATGCGGCCTTCTTCATCCATCGACACCAGGGAGTCGAGGTACTGCTGCGCGACGAACACTTGCGGCATGTCCCCGCCCACATGGGGATCAAGGCAGGTGGGTTCGCGGTCAGTGGCGTACACCAGGGTCCCGCCGCTGACCGGCTGATCGCTGCGGGCAACAGCGGATTGATCCTGGTCGCAACCCGTCAACAGGCCGCACATCGCAGCGAATCCAAGGAGGGGCAAATGCTTGAGCGACAAGCTGGATCGGCGGTCGTAAGGTCGCAAATAAGGGGCAAATAATCGCATGGGTCCTGATGCCTATAGTCCGGGAACAGGGCTATTGCACAAGGCATGCCGGGTTTTTTCGGCAGTAGACAGGGGGTTTTCGGCGCGAATCGGGCCTCTGAGCAAGGCCAGAAAGAACAATGTGCCCAGCAGCTGTTGATGGGCCAACAGTTGCTGTCGGTGAGGGTGAACCCCGGTGAGAGGCCAGTGGTTCTTGGCTGGATAAACACGATCCCTGCGGGAGCTGGCTTGCCTGCGAAGGCGACCCCACCATCCCGAATGTACTGAAACTGTAGGAGCGAGCTTGCTCGCGATGGAGGTCAACGATAACGCGTGCCGCCAGGCTAAACGCGGCGCACTTGAAATCATCGCGAGCAAGCTCGCTCCTACAGTTTGAGTACATGCGGGATTATTGGGGCGTGCATCAGGGCGCATCGCAAGCCTCAAATCGCCAGTTGCAGATAGAACGCCACAGGCGCGCGTTCGGCTTCCAGGGTCGGGATCGCGTCGATCAGTGCCCGGGTGTAGGCATGTGCGGGGCGGTCGAACACGGTGCGCACCGAGCCGGACTCGACCACCACGCCGTCCTTCATCACCAGCACCCGCTCGCTGACGTGATTGATCACCCCCAAGTCATGGGAGATGAACAGGCAGGCCAGTCCCAGGCGCCGCTTGAGGTCGTCGAGCAGCTCGAGAATCTGCGCCTGCACCGACACGTCCAGCGCCGACACCGGTTCATCGCAGATCAGAATCTGCGGTTGCGACGCCAGCGCCCGGGCGATTGCGATGCGCTGGCGCTGTCCGCCGGACAGCTCAATCGGCCGACGTACCAACAGGCTGGCATCGAGGCGAACCAGATCGAGCAACTCCACGGCCCGCTTGCGCCAGTCCCGGCGCGGCAGGCCCGCCACGGCCAGCGCCTCGAACAATACGCGCTGCACGGTGTAACGTGGATCGAAGGAGTTCAGCGGGTCCTGGAACACCACCTGTACCGCACGCCGCGCCTGGCGCTTTTGCCTGGCATCGAGTGCCGCCCAGCGCTGCCCGTTGATCCAGACATCGCCCGCGTCGGCGCTTTCCAGCCCGAGGATCAGGCGGGTCAAGGTCGTCTTGCCCGAACCCGACTCCCCGACGATGCCTAGGGTCTCGCCGCGACGAAGCTGCAACGACACCTGGTCCAGCACCGTACGCCGACGCTGGTCCGGGCCAATAAAGGATTTGCTCAGGCCGCGAGCTTCAAGCAACACCTCGCCCTGGGGTTCAAGCTCGGGCTCCACCACCGCGAGCAACCTGCGCGCCGGCTGGAAGTGCACCGCCCTGGCGGCCCGCAGCAGGGACTGGGTGTACCCATGCTGCGGATCCTGCAGCACCTGCTCGGCAGTCCCCTGCTCGACGATGACTCCATGGCGCATCACCGCCACCCGATCCGCCAGGCGCGAGACCACGGAAAGGTCGTGACTGACCATCAACAGCGCGTTGTCCGCGCCGCGCAGGCTTTCCAGCAGGGCGATAACCTGGGCCTGCACCGTGGCGTCCAGGGCCGTGGTGGGCTCGTCGGCAATGATCAGCCGTGGATTGCAGGCGATGGCCGAGGCAATCAACGCCCTTTGCCGCAAGCCGCCGGACAACTGCCACGGGTATTGGCGGGCGCGCAGCTCCGGCTCGGGTACGCCGACATCGCGCAGCAGCTCCAGCACTCGCAGCCGGCGCGCTTCCAGGCCCAATGCCGTGTGCAGCTGCAGCGGCTCTTCGATCTCGGCGCCCACCCGACGCAACGGGTCCAGTGCACCCAGCGCGTCCTGCATGACAAAGCCGATACTCGCCCCGCGCAAGCGCTGCCAGGCGCGCTCGTGCAGCTGCCGCAGGTCGATGCCCTGGAACGCCAGTTTGGCAGCATGTACCTGCGCGCCCCGGCCGGTGAGCCCGGCCAGGGTCCGCGCGGTCACGCTTTTGCCCGAGCCCGATTCGCCCACCAACGCCAGGCATTCACCACGATGCAGTTGCAGGCTCACGCCATGCAGCACCGGTTGCGCCTGACCGAATCGTACGGTCAGGTCGCGGATATCAACCAGCGGGCCGAGGGCCTGGATGTTTGCATTCATAGCGGTTTTCCTTCGCTGCGACGCAGCAGTTCGCGGCCGATGGCACTGATGGAGACGACGGTGAGGGTGATGATCAATGCCGGCCAGGCCACCAGCCACGGCGCATTCGCCAGGAAGCTGCGCCCGATCGCCATCATCGCGCCCCACTCCGGCGCGGGCGGCGGCGCGCCAAAGCCGAGGAAGCTCAGGGCGGCTCCGGCGGTAATGGTCCCGCCAATGCCAATGGTGGCGAGGATCAGCACCGGCTTGAACGCATTCGGCAGCACATGCCGCAGCACCACCGCCAGCCGCGACTGGCCGAGGGTCACCGCCGCTTCGACATAACCGGCATGGCGCACATTGAGCGTCTGCGCGCGCACCAGCCGGGCATAACGGGGCACCCCGGCAATGCCCACCGCGAGGATCAGGTTGGCCGTGCCCTGGCCGAAAAACGTGATGATCACCAGGGCCAGCAACAGGTCCGGAAACGCCAGCAGCACATCAATGCCGCGCATCAGCGCCGCGTCCAGCCAGCGCGGCCCAAGCCCCGACGCCAGGCCCAGTACCGCGCCCCAGGCCAGGCCCAGCGCGGTGGCGGCCAGGCCCATGAACAACGACGAGCGCACCCCGTGAATCAACCGGCTGAGGACATCCCGGCCATTTTCATCGGTGCCCAGCCAATGCAGCTCGCTGGGTGGCTGAAACGCCAGGCGGGCCGACGCGTCCAGCGGATCGAACGGCGCCAGCGCCCCCGGAATCGCCGCCGCAAGGAGCAACAGCAGCACGAACAGCCCGGCCAGCCACAGACCCGGGCGCACCTGGCCGAGCCTGGCCAGGCGCAACGGCCGATACCCGCCCTCGCCCGCTGCCGGTTCCACAATCACCGTCGCAAGTGTCTGCGCCATTCACCTTTCCTTTTGTCGAGCCAAGTCAGTCTGCGTGCCTCGGGTCATGGCGCGGGATTGGGAATTCGCTGGTGGATCGCCTGGACCTGCGCCCGCACCTCGTCACTGAGCGTGACGTCCAGCGCGCCGAGGTTGTCGCGCAACTGCGCCAGGCTGGTTTGCCCGGTCAAGGCACTGGCCACGAACGGCTTGTCGATGACATAGGCCAGCGCCAGTTGCGCAGCGCTCAGGTTGTGCTGTCTGGCGATCTGCACATAACCGGCGATGGCTTCCTGCGCCGAGGCACTGTCATACCGGTTGAAGGTGCGATACACCGAAGACAGCCGCGAACCTTCGGGACGTGCGCCCCCCAGGTACTTGCCGGTGAGCGCACCAAACGCCAGGGGCGAGTACGCCAGCAGGCCGACGCCCTCGCGATGACTGAACTCCGACAGGCCGCCCTCGTACAGGCGATTAAGCAGGCTGTAGGGGTTCTGCACGCTGACAATGCGCGGCAGCCCCAGGCGCTCGCTGTGCTTGAGAAATTCGGCCACGCCCCAGGGCGTTTCGTTGGACACGCCAATGTGCCGTACCTTGCCAGCCTTGACCTGCTCGGCCAGCACCGTGAGGGTTTCCTCGATGGCGACGCTCTCGGCATCGTCCTGGTAAGGGTATTCACGCTGGCCGAAAAAGTTGGTCTTGCGATCGGGCCAGTGCAGCTGATACAGGTCCAGGTAGTCGGTGTGCAGGCGCTTGAGACTGCCGTCCAGGGCCTCGACGATGTTGCGCCGATCATGCCGGCTGAGGCCATCGCGAATATGGTTCTGCCCTGCCGGATCCCGCGCCGGACCGGCGATTTTACTCGCCAGCACCACGTCGCCGCGCCGGCCACTGCTGGCCAGCCAGCTGCCGATGTAGCGCTCGGTAGTGCGCCAGGTGTCGGCCTGGGTCGGTGTCGGGTACATCTCGGCGGTGTCGATGAAATTGATGCCTTCAGCCAGGGCCAGCTCGATCTGCTGGTGGGCATCGCTTTCGCTGTTCTGGTGGCCCCAGGTCATGGTGCCCAGGCCCAGCACGCTGACTTGCAGATCACTGTTGCCTAATTGACGGTAACGCATGGTTCATCCTTTTGTTTAAACAGAGAAACGCCCAGGCTCAGGCCCGCAGCGCGTATTGATTACCGGGAAACGGCAAGCCAAGGTGCTCGCGCAAGGTGCTGCCGGTGTATTCGTGACGAAACAGGCCGCGCTTTTGCAGCAGCGGCACCACCTCGTCGACGAAGATCTCGACGCCGGAGGGGAACATGTCTGGCATGATGTTGAAGCCGTCTGCGGCGTGCGCCAGGTACCAGTGCGACAAGGTCTCGGCGACCTGCTCGGGGGTGCCCACCAGCAACCGATGGCCCACCAGGATGCGCCGCGACAATTGGCGAATGCTCAGGTTTTCCCGCCGCGCCAGGTTCAACTGTGCCTCGAGAAACCCCTGGGAGCCGCGCTCGAAATCCGCCACCGCGCCAATGCGCTCCCACGGCAGCGGCGCGTCCGGATCCAGTTCGCTGGCGGCAATGCCGACCCGCCCCGCCACCTGCTCCAGCAAGCCGTGTTCGCCGTGCCAGGCATTGAGCTCATCAAATCGCGCATGGGCCTCGGCCTCGGTACTGCCGATTACCGTCGACAGGCCCGGCATGATCTTCAGGTGCTGCGGGTTGCGTCCCCAGCCGAGGGCGCGTTCTTTCATTTCCTGATAGAAAAATTGCCCGTCTTCGAGGGTCGTCTGGGTGGTGAAAATCGCATCGGCGTAACGCGAGCCCAGGGCCTTGCCACCCTCGGACGACCCGGCCTGCACCAGCACCGGCCGGCCTTGGGGCGAGCGCGGGACGTTCAAGGGGCCCTTGACGCTGAAGTGCTTGCCCACAAAATCGATGGTGTGGACTTTTGCCGGGTCGGCAAATCGCCCGGAGCGCGCATCGCCGATGATTGCGTCGTCTTCCCAGCTGTCCCACAGCTTCACCGTGACGTCGATGAATTCGTCGGCGCGGGCGTAGCGATCCACGTGCAAGGGCGCGCCGGCCAGACCGAAGTTCTGCGCGGCGGCGTCACCGGCATTGGTCACCACATTCCAGGCCGCGCGCCCACCGCTGATATGGTCCAGCGAAGCGAAGCGCCGGGCGATGTTGAACGGGTCGTTGTAGGTGCTGGACGCAGTGGCGATCACCCCGATGCGCTGGGTGGCGAGTGCCACGGCGGTCAGCAACACCGTGGGTTCCAGGCGCCCGGCGGGCTGGCTGGCGACATCGCCACCCAGCGCCGGACCGTCGGCCAGGAAGATCGCATCCAGGCACCCGCGCTCGGAGATCCGCGCGATGTTGCGGTAGTACTCCACGTCCAGATACGCCGTGGCGGGCACTTCGGCCGCACGCCAGGCGCCCGAGTGCGCGCCGAAGCCGAGGATGTTCATGCCCAGGCTCATCTGTCCTTCACGGGTATTGCTCGATGCTTTGCTCATACGGCACTCGCTTCGTCACGGGCGCCGCCGGCCTGCTGCGCGGCATCGGCTGCCTGCAGCTGGCGCCAGGCGGCGTTGGGGCTGATGTGGTTGAGGTAGTAGTTACCCAGCGCACGCTCGCGCAGGATCGCCGGGTTATGCGAGGCCAGCGTGCGGGCATTGCGCCAATGCCGATCAAGGCGTCGCGACTCGCTGGTGGCGGAGGCCCCGCCCACTTCAAACAGCAAGGTAGTGGCCTCCAGCACTTGTTCGAGCACGATCTGCTGCGCCTGATAAGCGCGAATTTCCGCCTCGGTGTAATGCTGCTCGCTGGCATACCCGCCCTGCTCGGCGTCATGCACCTCCTGCAGCACCTGCGCCACCGCCAGCACCTGGGTACGGGCGGCATAGGCCAGGCTGGACAAACGTCCGATCACCCGTTGCACCAGCGGATCGTCCTTGGGGCTGGACTGCCCCGGGATGCCAAAGGCGCGGGTGCGGCCCTGGACGAACCCGGTGGCGTCACGCAGCACCGCATTGGCGATGCCGGCCAGCGTGGCGAGGTGGAACAGCTGATAGAAAGCGGTCAGGTACGATTCGGCGCGCAACTCGTCTTTTTTGAAACGACGCACGATGTGCGCGACCGGCACCTTCACCCCGTGGAAGCGCGTAGTGCCACTGCCCGTCAGGCGCTGGCCGAAACCGTCCCAGTCGTCCTCGACCGTCACTCCCGGCGCATCGGTGGGCACCGCCACGCTGACAAAATCATCGCCGTCCAGGGCCACCGCCGCAATCCAGTTCGCGTACAGCGTGCCGGTGCAATAGTACTTCTCGCCATCGAGCAGCCAGCCCGCCTGGTCATTGCCCGGCTCCACGGCGCTCAGGGTCACCGAGTTGCGCGTGGTGTCGCTGCGCTCGGCCATGGCCGCGCCCCACAGTTGCCCATCGACCACCTTGGCGAACCAGTAGTCCTGGGAATCGCGATCGCGGCTGGACAACCGGCCCTCGACGAACCCGAAATGCGCCCGCACGATTTGCGGCAGGTTCGAGTCGGCTTCACCCAGGTCGATCAACAGGCCGAACAACTGCGGCAGGCTGGCCCCCAGGCCGCCCTGCGCCACCGGCACGCGCAATGCGCCAAACCCCGCTGCGCGCAGCCAGCCTACCGCCTCATGGGCCAGCTCGCGCTGCTGTTCGCGCACAACGGCAGTCTCGGCAATGCGCGCAAACACGTCGGCAAAACGCTGGCGCAACAGGGCGTCGGTTACTTCAGGAGAAATCGGGGCATTCATGGTTTTTCCTTTTTCATAGGCACTCACGCTTGATCGGCCCGAGGGTCGATCCAGCGGTTAATCAAATCCACGGCGAGGTTGACCAGCACATACACCGCAGCGGCGAGCAGGGTCACCCCCAGCACCATGGGCACGTCCTTGTTGCTGGTGGCGTCGAGCATCAGGCGGCCGATACCCTGGCGGGCAAACAGCAACTCGATCACCACGGCACCGCCCAGCAGGCTGGCAAACACAAAACCGGCCAGGGTCACCAGGGGCACCAGCGCATGCCGCAAGGCATGGCGCAGGCGCACGGCGGTCTCGGACAGCCCACGGGCGCGGGCCATCGCAATAAAGGGTTGTTCTAGGGTGTCTTCCAGAGACTGGCGCAACAGCTGCGTCAGCACCGCCGCCACCGGCAACGCCAGGGCCACCGATGGCAAGACCAGCGAGCGCCAGCCCACCGAACCGGACGGCGGCAACCAATGCCAGTGAAACGAAAACACCAGCAACAGCACGATGCCGATCACAAACGAGGGCGCAGACGAAATCACCAGTTCGCTGCCCGACGCAAACGAGCTAACCCAGGGCGCACGGTTGGCGGTGAGGATCGCGCAGACCAGCGCCAGCACCACTGCCAGTACCGCAGCGCTGACTGACAGTTGCAGGGTTGCACCGACCTGCTCGCCAATCGCCCGGGCCACCGGGATGCGCAGGCGATAGGACTCACCCAGGTCGGCGTGAGCCAGGCGCTGCAGGTAATGGCCGTACTGCACGATCAGCGGCTGATCCAGCCCGTACTCGGCCCGCACCCGTGCCAGCAACTCCGGGGTGGGCAAGGCATCCGGACCACCCAGAATCGCCAACGCCGTGTCGCCGCCACTGAAGTTCACCGCCAGAAATGTCAGCGTCGCCGCGCCCCACAGCACGCCGATGCCGGCCAGCAGGCGCAGGGCAACATGCTTGAGCAGGTTCATGGTTACCCCCGGTCCAGCCAGATGCTGGTGAAAAACGGAACGTTGTGGGACGTGTCGAAAATCACGCCCTTGACCTGTTGCCCGTACGCGGTCAGTACCTGGCTTTCCACCGAAGGCACCGCCGGCACCGTCTCCACCAGGCGTTGTTGCGCTTGGCGATACAGCGTCTGCAGCTCCACCGGATCCCGGGAGCGCCGCGCCGCGCTGAGCAGCCGATCCAGCTCGGCATCACGGAAGCGTCCGGCGTTCTGGCCAATCAGTTTGGCGGTGCTGATCGACTGGCTGTGATACAGCACGAACAAACCGTCGGGCGTGTTGGTGTGCCAGTAACCGGAGGCGATGGCCTGGAATTTCCCGGCATAACGCTTCTCCGTGACCCGAGTCAGCGGCAGCATTTCAATCGGCATGTCGAAGCCGACTTTTTTCAGGTCCGCCTGGATCGCCACCGACACACTGGCCGGAAAGGCCGGGTTGTCGTAGGTCAGCAAAGTGGCCTGCAGGCGCTGCCCGTTTTTGCTGCGATAGCCCTGGGCATCGCGCCCGGTCCAGCCCGCTTCGTCCAGCAGTGCGTTGGCGGCGGCAACGTCATAGGCCAGGGCGCTGTTCTCGGGTTGATAGAAGCGGGTATTCGCGGCCAGCAGGTCGGCCTTGCTCAGGAATTCGCCAAAGCCGGAGATCCACGCCAGGCCTTCGCGATCGATCGCCTTGGCCACCGCGCGCCGAACCCGTACGTCATCAAAGGGCGCCTGCTCGACGTTGAAGGTCATGCTGCGGCTCGGATTGCCCTTGCGAATCCGGCTGCGCATCACCAGCCCGGGATTGGCCCGAATAGCCGCCGCATTCTGCGCGGGCGCATCCAGGGCGAAATCCGACTGGCCAGACTCCAGCGAAGTGAAGCGGATCATCGCTTCGGGCACATAGCTGAGTTCGATGCGATCCAGGTACGCCGCACCTACATGCCGCGTGACCGCCGGCGCCCAGTGATAACCGGAACGTTTAACAAAAACCGCGCCCTGATCCCGGGTATAGCTTTGCAGCAGGAACGGGCCGCTGCCGACCGGTTGCGTGGCAATGGTCTTCGGCGCTTCGCGAATCTGCCTGGGCGAAATCATTCCCAGCCAGGACTGGGCCAGCACGTCGAGGAAAGGCGTATAGGGTTCACGCAGACGGGCCTCGAAGGTGTATTCATCGACCACCTTGCCGTCCAGATACGGCGCAATATAAGCCGCCGCCAATGGCGACTTGGTCGCCGGATCGCGCATGTGTTCAAGGTTGGTTTGCAGCGCCGCGGCGTTGAATTTCTCGCCATCGCTGAAGGTCACGTCGTCGCGCAGGTGAAAGGTGTAGGTCTTGCCGTCCGGAGAAATTTCCCAGGACCGCGCCAGCCATGGGCTAATGTTGCCCTCTTCATCCTGATAGACCAGGCAATCAAACAGAATGCGCCCCAGCCACTGGATGTTGCCGTTAGACAAGGCATGGATATCAAAACTGCCGGCATCGGACGCGGCGGACACCTTCAGGGTGCCACCGTCGCGCCCTGGAGCAGGCTCATGAAAGTCCGCCGCCGAATAGGTAACCACGCCATTGCTCATCGTCCCATCGGCATGCTGCGCGCCGGGCTGGGGGGGCGATGGGGGTGAGCAGGCAGTCAGCACACTATATAGAGCGAAAGTGCCGAAAAGTTTGAAGGCCGTTCTCAATGACGCATCCTCGGAGTAGTGACCTGGGAATGTAATCTTTGAGTGGGTGTATGCACCGAGCATGCCAGTGATTGGGGGATGGTGATCGGGTGTAAGTTGGTAATTGGGAATGGCCCGCGAACACGGGGACCGCAGTTAATTATGCGTGAACAGCACTCCACAGTTACAGACTTATAAGCCACAAAACAATTATATCGATATGCATTTATCTGCCGAATAATTTGTCGTTAAACTTGCAATCTGTCCAACTGGTGTTGCGCTGCAAACAGTTTACATAACACTCGCTAACCATCAGCGCCTGGCAACACCCTCCCCCAAATCCCTGTAGGAGCCAGCTTGCTGGCGATGGATTCCGAAGGCGCCGCGATCATCCACCGCCCGCGTTATCGTTGACGTCCATCGCCGGCAAGCCGGCTCCCACAGAGGTTGTGTGGATTCAATAAATGGGCATTATCGTTCACCGCCGCCCGCAGCAGCGCCAGCCTGAGGATGCACACGAACAACCAAGCGCAGCGCGCCGGCTTGAAGCCCTGGTCGGCCCGAAGGCCGCCACGGCAAGCTCTTGATCGCAGGCGCCCCGTTAACCACGCTGGCCGAACGCAGGCATTGCGCAGCGGGGAAACCGGCAAGGATGCCGGTTTAGCCGCGCTGGGCCAGGGATGGCCCATCGCGGCGACCCGCGGAGTAATGCCGGAGTGAGGGCACACCGAGCCTAGGCGAGGTGCCGAGTGGTGGGGCAAGAGCGTTTTGGTTACTTTTGCGCTTTTTAAAAGTGACCCGCTGTAAGAGCGGAACCATAAGCCGCCGTTACCGCAGCAATGGATATGCACACAAAGCAAGATCAAAAGATCGCAGCCTCGTGTCACTCGACAGCTCCTACAGAAGAAACGGTGTAGCGCGCCGTAAGGGCGAAAACGATAGCGGCCGTCACCGCGCAAACAGATATGTACCCTGAAGTGTTGCCCCACAAACACTAATCCAAATAAAAGCCCCCCCAACAGCAAACATCACAATCAAACTCCCTGCCAAAGAGCGAAAAGAAGCACTGGCACACTTACTGCTTAGACCCACCCCAAGCATGACTATACGAATAGAAAGCCCAGACAACTCTATCTATTCATTGGGGATTAACTTTGATGCCATCAGTATTCCGGGGAGAGCTACACACGTTAGCGCACGCCATCCGCCAGGCCACCTGGTTAACAACAGTAGGACTAAGCTCCGCCCTGTTGCTCTCAGGCGCCGCCCAGGCAGATGAACAAACCACCACTGGCTCAACCGAACCACAACTGCAAACCGTCACCGTAAAAGGCCAGCAAGCGACCCCCGCCGAAACCGCAAAAACCAAGCTCGACCAAGTACCCGGCGGCACCAGTATCGTCGACAGCGAACAAGTGTCCAAAGGCCGCACCGCCACCCTGCAAGACACCCTCGCCTACCAACCCGGCGTATTCGTGCAATCCACCGGCGGCAACGACGCCGCCAAAATCTCCATCCGCGGCTCAGGCGCCAACACCTCGCCCGGCTACTTTCGCGAAGGCATCAAATTCCTCTTCAACGGCCTGCCCATCACCGGCCCCGGCGGCACACCCTACGAATTCCTCAACGGCTCCGGGGTCAACTACACCGAAATCCTGCGCGGCGCCAACGCCTTCCAGTACGGCGCCTTGAGCCTGGGCGGCGCGATCAACTTCGTCAACCAGACCGGCTACACCGCCCCGGGCCTGCGCCTGCGGGCAGAGGCCGGCAGCTATGGCTACAACAAACAAAGCGCCAGCTTCGGCGGAGTCGAGGGCAACTTCGATTACTACATCAACGCCGACAACTATCGCAGCGACGGCTTTCGCGACTACAGCCTGTCAAAAAGCCAGGGCGTGGTCGCCAACTTCGGCTACACATTCAGCCCCAAACTCGAAACCCAGCTGATGCTGCGCTACCGCGACGAGTACCACAACGACCCGAGCGCCACTACCCTGGACCAGGTCAAGCACCACAGCGACCGCGCCAGCGCCACCGCGGCCTCCAGCGGCGCCGGCAGCCGTCGCCCGGGCAGCGTCTGGGCCGGCAGCAAGACCACCTACACCTTCGACGACGACGCCACCTTGTCCGTGGGCCTGGCCTACTACGAGTACGCCCACAACAACAGCCCCAACAGCCCGAGCAACCCAAGCTTCTGGACCTGGCACGACCTCAGCGCCGTGATCAACTACGACCGCACTGATCAATGGTTCGGCCACGAAAGCCGCTCCAGCATCGCCTTCACCTCCACCGAACACCTCAAGGGCGAAGTCGACTCCGCCTTCGCCAACAAGCAGACGCGCAAGCGGGTGGACTACGGCTCGTCCTTCGACCATGTGTTCTCGCTGGGCAACGACCTGGAACTGGTCGACGACCTGTGGCTCACCACCGGCGTGTCCGCCATCAACGTGCGTCGCCACGCCAACGTCAAGGAGTCGCTGGTGGCCAACACCACCGCCTTCCCCACCGACTTGACCTACGACAACTGGAGCCTGGCGCCGCGGATCGGTGTGCGCTACCAGTTCAATCCAGACCTGCAGGTGTTTGCCAACGTCAGCCGCTCGGTCGACCCTCCGGCGTCCTGGGAATACTCCGGCTCCGGCCCCACCGCGCCTTATGTGCGGCCGCTGGTGGAACAGAAAGCCAACACCGTGGAGGTCGGCATCAAGGGTTCCGCAGGGATTTTCGACGGCAGCCTGGCGCTGTATCGCTCGTGGGTGAAGGACGAGTTGCTCAACGTCCAGTTGATCGGCGCCACCCCCACTGCCGCCGCCGTCACCGGCGCGTTTAACGCCACGCCGACGATTCACCAGGGCGTTGAAGCCGGTTTAAACACTCGCCTGTGGGACAACGACAGCGGCGAGCAGGTCTCCCTGCGCCAGGTGTACACCTACAACGACTTCTACTATCGCCATGACCCAACCTTCGGCGACAACCAACTGCCGGGCATTCCCAAGCACGTGTACCAGGGCGAAGTGCAGTACGAACATCCAAGCGGCTTCTATACCGGGGTCAACGTGCAGTCGGCCTCGCGCACGGCGGTGGATTACGCCAACAGTTTTTATGCGCCCTCCTACACCATCTTCGGCGCGAACGTAGGCTACGAAACGCCGAACAAGGACTGGAAAGTCTCGCTGGACCTGAAAAACCTGGCGAACAAGAAATACGTCACGGCGGTGCAACCGCTCTACGACGCCAAGGGGCAGGACACCGCGTCCCTGTACCCGGGTGACGGGATCGGCGCCTATGTGGCGGTGGAAATGCGCTACTGACTCCGGCGCTGGCGGCCTGGATCCAATTGCCGCCTCTGGGCCCGGTTACCTGCTACCCTCAGGGCACGGATCATCTGGACAGAGGAGGTCGCATGGATAACCTACCCAAGCATGGCTGGACCTGGGCCTACCGCAAGCTGCGCGGGCTGCACTGCTCGCGCTTCACTGCGCTGTATCGGGCAACCCTGTACGCCGTACGCGGCGATACGGGGACGCTCACCAGCAACGATAACTGGCAGAAGATTCGTTTGCGCCGTTAAACACCACCGATAAACACGCTGAGCCGCCGCACGCACCCGCGCAGGCGGCGTCGGCTGCCCCGAAAAATCGCACCCGACCGTTCGTCCGCTGGCCAGCACCTATGGCCAATGCATCCTTCCAATGCTGTGTTAACCACTCGCAAGGAAGATTCAACATGATGAACAGAAAAATTGCGGTGCTCACGCTTGCAGGCGTCATGTCTGCCTTCTCGCTCAACGCTTTCGCGGCCGGCGAATCCACCAGTGGCACGCCGTCGGCGGATGGCACCAGCCAGACCCGCGACCCGGCGCCTAAAGCCACCAACGCCGATCCGGATGCTGCCTCGCTGCCCCAGGGCGCAGACGGCAACACCACCGACAACGGCCCAACCCCCAGCGGCTCCAAGGCAGGCGGTGCGGACAAAGCCGGTGGCGGCAGCAGCAGTGGTGGCAGTGGCGGTAGCTGATCGCAGCTCAGTTTGCTGCAAACACTATCAGTCACTGCACAAACAGCTGCGGAAGCCAACAGTCGCTGCGCAAACAGCTGCGGGAGCCAGCAGTCACTGCAAAGACAACTGTGGGAGCCAGCCTGCTGGCGATGAACTCGACAACGACGCGTACATCCAGAATGCACGCGTCATCATTGAAGTCCATCGCCAGCAGGCTGGCTCCCACAGGTATTACTCAAGCATTCAACAAATCAACAAATCAACAACACTTCGGCCCGGCCTTGCTCCCGTACCGCGCCTCCTGCCGCTCCCTGAAAAACATCTCGTAATCCATCATCGGCTGGTCCGGGTGCCTGGTCTGCATGTGCTCGACGTAGTTGTCATAGTCAGGCATCCCCACCATCAACCGCGCCGCCTGCCCCAGGTACTTGCCCAGCCGACTCAAGTCATTAAACATGCTGCCCTCCTCAGGCCTCTGGCAGCGCCTGATACGGTGCTTCCTTGTCCGTGCGTTCCTTGCTACCCCAGGCGGCAATCCCGACCTTCAGGGCAAAGAACAGGATGCTGAACACCACCAGCAGGAACAGCGCCGTCAGCGTTGCGTTGGTGTAGGCGTTGTAGATCACGTGCTGCATCTGGTTGATGTCCTTGGCCGGCGCCAGAATCTGCCCGTTGGCCAGCGCATCGCTGTACTTCTTCGCCAGCGCGAGGAAACCGATCGCCGGGTTGGCATCAAACAGCTTGATGAAACCGGCAGTCGTGGTGCAGATCAACAGCCACACCGCAGGCAGCATGGTCACCCACACATAACGCTGACGTTTCATCTTGATCAGCACCACCGTTGCCAGCATCAGCGCGATACCCGCCAGCATCTGGTTGGAGATACCGAACAGCGGCCACAAGGTGTTGATGCCGCCCAAAGGATCGATCACGCCCTGGTACAGCAGATACCCCCACATCGCCACGCAGCCGGCGGTGGCAATCAGGTTGGCGGCCCAGGACTCGGTGCGCTTCAGCGCCGGCACAAACGAGCCGAGCAAGTCCTGCAGCATGAAGCGCCCGGCACGGGTGCCGGCGTCCACCGCTGTCAAAATAAACAACGCTTCAAACAGAATCGCGAAGTGGTACCAGAACGCCATGGTATTTTCACCCGGCAGCAACTGATGCAGGATCTGCGCGATACCCACCGCGAGGGTCGGCGCACCACCGGCACGGGCCAGGATGGTGGTCTCGCCGATATCCCGGGCCACCGCTTCCAGCGCGTCCGGCGTGATCGCAAAGCCCCAACTGCTGACCGTCTGCGCAACCGTCACCGCATCGGAACCGACGATCGCCGCCGGGCTGTTCATGGCAAAGTACACGCCCGGTTCGATTACCGAAGCGGCGACCATCGCCATGATTGCCACGAAGGATTCCATCAGCATGCCGCCGTAACCGATGTAACGGGCATGCCCCTCGCTGGCCAGCAACTTCGGCGTCGTGCCGGAAGCGATCAGCGCATGGAAACCCGACACCGCACCACAGGCGATGGTGATAAACAGGAACGGAAACAGACCGCCTTTCCACACCGGGCCCGTGCCGTCGATGAACTGGGTCAGGGCTGGCATTTTCAGGTCTGGCATGGTCACCAGGATGCCGATCGCCAGGGCCACGATGGTGCCGATTTTCAGGAAGGTCGACAGGTAGTCGCGGGGTGCCAGGATCAGCCATACCGGCAGCACCGCAGCGACAAACCCGTAACCAATCAGCATCCAGGTGATCTGGATCCCGGTGAAGGTAAACGCCTTGGCCCACACCGGATCAGCAGCAATCTGCCCACCCAGCCAGATCGAGCCCAGCAGCAGCAACACGCCCACCACCGAGATCTCGCCAATGCGGCCCGGGCGGATATAACGCATGTAGATGCCCATGAACATCGCGATCGGCACGGTCGCCATCACGGTGAACATACCCCACGGACTCTCGGCCAGGGCTTTGACCACGATCAGCGCCAGCACCGCGAGGATGATGATCATGATCAGGAAGCAGCCAAACAAGGCGATGGTGCCAGGGATGCGGCCCATTT
Organism: Pseudomonas sp. Y24-6; assembly: GCF_020295325.1. Lineage (NCBI taxonomy): Bacteria > Pseudomonadati > Pseudomonadota > Gammaproteobacteria > Pseudomonadales > Pseudomonadaceae > Pseudomonas > Pseudomonas sp. Y24-6. The sequence goes on from NZ_JACBXG010000001.1 coordinate 206,550, forward strand.
CCTCACGTACCATATCGCCCAGGGAGCGGCCGTTGCGGCGGGTGGACAGGAACAGCACCATGAAGTCCTGCACCGCACCGGCCAGCACCACACCGGCGATCAGCCACAGGGTACCGGGCAGATAGCCCATCTGCGCCGCCAGTACCGGACCGACCAAAGGCCCCGCGCCGGCGATGGCCGCGAAGTGGTGACCGAACAGCACGTGTTTATTGGTGGGAACGTAGTCCAGACCATCGTTGTTGAGCACGGCAGGCGTGGCTCGGTTGGGATCGAGCTGCATCACCTTGTTGGCGATGAACAGGCTGTAGTAGCGATAAGCGACGAGATAGATGGCGACTGCTGCGACTACGATCCACAGGGCGTTGATGGCTTCACCGCGGCGCAGGGCCACGACACTCAGCGCGAACGCTCCCAGGACAGCCACGGCAAACCAGGCAAGGTGTTTAGCCAGACGGGGCATATGCGTCTCCTGCCGACAGCGCATGGCTGCGGCGGTAATTTTTTATAATTGTGTCCGCTGTGCGGAGCTGGCCCAATATCCGCGCATGCCGTCCACAAATAAATCCGCAGAACTACGTACGCAGCGTCTACGTAGTTCTACGTAGACGCACGAATCCGTCTGCCACACCACCACAGGTCACCCCACCCGGCACCACTACAGAACCCGCGTATCTTTGGCATATCATGCCCAGCCTTCCCCCTTGCCCCGACCAGGAGCACCGATGCAGCTCAAACACAAAATCGTTGCCCTCGGGATCCTGCCGCTGGTCCTGGCCATCGCCGTCATCTGCGCCCTGGTGATCTCCCTCAACCGCCAACTCGGCGACCAGCAGGCCCAGCTCATCGAAGACAGCATCCTGGCCAGCAAGCGCGCCGAACTGAAAAACTACGTCGAAATGGCGCAAAGCCTCATCGCCCCCCTCTACGACGACGGCCACGGCGACGCCCAGGCCCAGCAAAAAGTCCTGGAAGAACTGCGCAAACTCAGCTTCGGCATCAACGGCTACTTCTTCGTCTACGACCGCGAAGGCCGCAGCCTGATGCACGCGCGCCAGTCCGAACTGGTGGGCAAATACCTCTGGGACATGCAAGACCCCCACGGCCTGCCGGTCATCCAGGCCCTGCTGAAAAGCGCCCAATCCGGCGAAGGCTTCCAGCGCTACGCCTGGAACAAACCCTCCTCCGGCCAGGTCACCGACAAACTCGCCTACGTGATCATGCTCGACCGCTGGGGCTGGATGCTCGGCACCGGCATCTACCTCGAAGACGTCGAACGCGCCACCCAGCAAGCCCGTGACGAAGTCGCCCAAGGCATCCGCAAAACCATGCTCGCCATCGCCGCCGTGGCCCTGGTCGCGGTACTGCTGGTCTTCGCCAGCGGCATGACCCTCAACGTCAGCGAACACCGCCTCGCCGACAAAAAACTCCAGCGCCTGACCCAACGCATCGTCAGCCTGCAGGAAGAAGAACGCTCCCGGGTCTCCCGCGAGCTGCACGACGGCATCAGCCAGGTGCTGGTGTCGATCAAATTCCAGTTCGAACTGGCCAGCCTGGTGCTGGAAAACGGCCAGGACCGCGGCCTGGGCATCCTGCGCGAAGCCACCGCACGCCTGGGCGAAGCCATCGGCGAAGTGCGCAGCCTGTCCCATGACCTGCGCTCATCCCTGCTCGACACCCTCGGCCTGCCCGCTGCAATTGGCCAGCTCGCCGCCGAATTCGAACAGCGCAGCGGCCTCAAAGTGAACTACAACGACAACGAATTCGCCTGCGACCTCGTCGACGGCGCCGCCGTCTCGCTGTTTCGCATCGTCCAGGAAGGCCTGACCAACATCGAACGCCACGCCCAGGCCAGCAACGTCGACATCACCCTGCACGGCTGCCCACAGGGCGTGCGCCTGACCCTGGTCGACGACGGCATCGGCTTCAACGTCGCCCAGGTCGAACGTCGCCACACCGGCATCGGCCTGCGTAATATCCGCGAGCGAGTCGACCACTTCGGCGGCCAGTTCACCCTGACATCAACACCGGGCCGCAGCGAACTCGACGTACTGCTGCCCCTGAAATCCACCGGCGCTCCCCGCTGATCACCACCACAACAAGAGTGAATAGCCGCGATGAACCTGCCCTCCCCGATCCGCGTCGCCCTGGTCGACGACCACTCCCTGGTCCGCGACGGCATCAAGGCCCTGCTGTCCGTCATGGCCAACCTGGAAGTCGTCGGTGAAGCCGAAAACGGCGCAGACGCCATCGCCATGATCGGGCGCTGCCAACCCGACCTGGTGCTGGTCGACATCGGCCTCAAGGACATGAACGGCCTGGAACTCACCCGGCTGCTGCGCAACCGCTACCCGGCGCTCAAAGTGCTGGTGCTGAGCATGTACGACAATCACGAATACGTCAGCGAATCCGTGCGCGCCGGTGCCAGCGGCTACGTCCTGAAAAACTCACCCTCCCGGGAAATCATCGCCGCCATCGACGCCATCACCAACGGCGGCTCCTTCTACAGCGCCGAAATCGCCCAGCGCCTGATCGCCGACAAAAACACCGACAACGAACTGACTCCTCGGGAAAACCAGGTGCTGTACAAAATGGCCCAAGGGCTGAACAACAAGGAAATGGCGCGGGAACTGGATATCAGCGTGCGGACTGTGGAGACGCATCGTTTGAGTATTCGTCGTAAGTTGAATATTGATAAGCCGGCGGCGCTGGTGAAGTATGCGATTGACCATGGGATTATTTCGCGGTAGGCGTTCCGACGGATGAGGGCGTCGCCCACGGCTCATAGCTTTATTGGATCGTTAAAATAATTAATTTTCTGCTTTGACGGAAGAAATGCAAGCTCCAAACAGTCAGCCACTCTTTTATATTTAACCAGATAAAATCCGGAACTTAGATTTATTATGTCCCCCTGAATAGCTTCAGAAAAATCAGGCTCCAAGCCTCCACCTGTCGTATCTTCTCCTGCACCAATGAATACCTGACCAGAAGGAAAGTCAACAAACAATGACCCGAAGTCAAAGCCTATATCACTCACTATATTAATAGTGAAATTACCATCCTGCCCCATGCCAAAAAACGCTATATTACCAGCATTCATTTCAAATATTTCATCTTCCAAGATACTCCACCAGTCCGGCGCATCTGTAATTCTATGCTTGATAGCGGCAAGGTCGAATATCACGATGGTGGCAGTGTCTGTGCTGACGGAGATTTTTTTATTCATATGAAATTGCTGACCCTCTTTTAAAACTTAGCGCGATTCCTGCAAACTTAATCACGGACTCATGAAATGCGGCAAAGCTTTCAGAAAAAAAACAGTTCCGAGAACTGCATATATCTAGTTTGTAGCGCTCAGAGCTCACTTACAACCTTGTTAGCGCAAAGTAGTAATTGGCACTACCAAACCATACTGAAGTAATTGCAAAAAACAATCTTAAAGAAAATTCAAAACCCACTGATTTCTAGGTCTCGGCACCAGGCCTCAGACTAGAGCGCGCAGCCACAACTCGCACGCGGCCAGGAGCAGTTGGTGTTGCTGCTGCTCACTGCCATCGTCACCTACCTGACCCGGGGCCAGATGAAAGCGGGTGTGGTGGGCAGCATGGAAAGCATCGCAACACGCAGCGCGCGGTTGCAGGCCGAGATATCCAACAAGCAGCTGGCGGGCTGGTTGGCCCGTAATGAGCAGAAGTTGCTGGCGCAGGCGGAGTTGCAGGTGAAGGAGCCTACGCCGCTGACGAAGGCTGAGCCGGAGACGATGCGTGAGTATTACGCCAAGCAGGATCCCGAGTTCGTGTCGGTGGAGGACCAGATCAAGAAGGTCCAGACCTTCAAGACCAAGGGATTGTCGAACGAGCAGATTGAAGGCTTCCTGAACACGACCGACGGCGAGAAACTGCTGGGCAAGCTGCAAGCCGCCGCGCCGGATGCGGACACCACCACCATTTACTCCAGGGCGTTTGACCAGGTGGCTTCGGGCTCGACGATTCCCGAGGTCAGGATGATCAACTCACCCCTGATCAAGATTGTGCCCGAAGGCCAGGGCGTGTCGCCGTACTCGCCATTCTTCACTACCCACGAGGAATTGCAGGCCGCGGCCAACTCCGGACGAACCCTGGCCGACTCATTCGGCCTGCCACTGGGCAGCGAGGCCCCGCGCTATTCCATCTTCGAGATGGCGCCGTTGAAGCCAACTGAGGTATTTGTCAGTAAAGTCGCCCCTACGACAGAATTGAGCGGCGCGATCCAGCGCACCGGCGAAGCATTCCAGTACCTGACCCCTAACCGTGCCGAGTGGGGAGTGCCGAAACTCATTGGCATTACCTCCAACTAGAGCTGCGTATGAATATTGAAAAACTGAAAGAAAAAGCACTGAAGCTCCGCGCAGCCATCGACGCGCTGAAAGCACAAGACCCAGCCGCGGCAAAACTGGCCGTGGAGCTGGAGCCGTTGCTAGTCCTGGCGGAAACCGGCCAGATCCGCACACCGATGGAATGGCGGGACATTCCCGGACGCTACCTGTTCACCGAAGAAGGTTTGCAGCAGTACGCCGCACTGGAGCACGCCTTTGCCGAGTTCAAAATCGAATTGACCGGCGGCGAATCGCCGACACTGCGGCGACTCAAGGAGCAAATGGGAGAGAAGAAGAACAGCGGTTTGAAGCCGGATTGATAACGGGGCACGACTACCGCTGGGATAGGAAATTCCATGATCGATTTAAGAAGCTCTGACGAATCGCTCTCCAAATACACTGAGCGTTACGAGCATCTCCTCCCCCCGCCGTCCCCTCAGCTGCGTCAACGCATGGATTACATGTTGCAGCCGGACGCCCCTAAGCCACCGAACAAGAAACCCGAGTGGCTGACGTCCAGGCCTTGCAGCCTCAATCAGGAGCAAGCGCTGGACCGAGCGAAGGGTTGCCTGCTCGGACTCGCAATTGGCGATGCGATAGGTACAACACTGGAGTTCAAACCTCGCGATCGCGAGCATGTACGTGACATGGTTGGAGGAGGCCCCTTCAACCTTGAACCAGGGCAGTGGACCGACGATACAAGCATGGCGTTGGCACTCGCAGACACCTACGTCGCGAACCACAAATTTGATTTCCGTGATTATTCCCAGCGCCTCTGCCGTTGGTATAAAAACGGCGAAAATAGCCACAACGGGAAGTGCTTTGACATCGGCAATGCCACTCGTAACGCACTTGAAGGATTACTTGCGCAAGGTGTTGACTGGTACGGTAATGACCATCCCTCCACCGCTGGCAATGGAACCATCATACGATTGGCACCTACAGCAATCTTCCGGCGTCACTCCTTGTCGGGCACTTGGCGGGAAAGCTCAGCCCAAAGCCGATGCACCCACAGGGCTGTAGAGGCAGTGAATTGCTGCGAATTGCTAGGTGCTCAACTGCACTTGGCGCTCAACGGGGCGGACAAGAACGAAACTTTGTCTCCGATGGTCCGCGCCCTATACCCCCGCCCGTTGATCATCAATGCTGGCGAGTACAAACAGAAAACTCGCGATGAAATTCGATCCTCGGGTTACGTCATCGATACGCTTGAAGCGGCATTATGGGCTGTGTGGAACACGGATAACTTCAGGGATGCAGTTCTGCTGGCTGCCAATCTCGCAGACGATGCGGACAGCGTCGCAGCCACCGCTGGACAGATAGCGGGAGCTCTATATGGGGTATCTGGCATGCCGGAAGAATGGGTGAAGCAGGTCGCATGGTCCAAGCACATCCAGCATTTGGCGCAGACAATGTTTGAACACGCCCCACTTACTGACGAAATGGACTATGTAATTTACGCAGGTCGCTGAGTCGAAATTGCCGGCGGCGCGGCGAAGCCTTTGCCTCCGAGAGGTTCTACGTCTCATTTCCTGTCAGCAACGGCATGATTGACTACGAGGAACATTACGAAATAGATCGCGCAAGCTTCGAACATTTTCAAAAAGACGTAGAAGCCGCAGTGGATTTCGTTATGAAATGCCGTCACAGAGAATTGGACGAGTTGCTAATCGAGAAGCCTGCAACTAACAGAGAATCGGCTATTTAATATGTAGATGGAAGCAGATGTTGATAATTAACGTGGATTGGACCGCTGAAGGCTTTCCCATGTCAAAACTACTGAATCATCTGAAAGCTCTTTTCGGGCAAAAGACGGGTCTTCCACCCACATCCGCCGATCAGGTTGTTGATGAAGCCCCTATCACCGAGTTGGCCAAGGCACCTTCCCAAGTGGAGAGAAACTTGACTTGGCTACCGAACAATCGTGAAGCGCAGGTTTTTGAACCGCTAATACCCCCCACCTGCCCGGACCTGACGCTCGTGGATGCCCTTCTATTGCAGCGCTATCGAGTATTCGTCATAGCAAATGACCCGACCGGTTTGACCTCAAAGGCGACGATAAACCGCGACAATCCCAGCCAACTGGCCGCTGAGTTGTACAAGCAAGGCGAAAATCTTGGCTATGATCGAGGCACTGAATCCTCGTTTGAAATCTACTGGCTGATGCAATGTGCGGCCATTGTTGCTCTACTGACTCATGGACCACAATCGGAACAATTTCTTACCTATAGAACACACGTTGATTATTATCGAAACTTCGACCCGACCAGAGAGCAGGTTCAATTGTTTGATAATTATGTGGCGTCGCGTAGCTCTCAAGCTACCGTAGCCGGGGATGACCACCTCCCGAAAACGCCCGCGCCTCAAGGCCGGCGAAATCGCCGCCAGCCTGGGCGCTTGCCAGCAATTGCAGAGCACCGCAGACCGGCTGTTTGGCGCTGATGCCCCGAGTTTCGCCGCGCTGACGGACGTACTGACCCGTGCCGGGCAACTGGCCGAAAAACTGCTCAAGGACCGCGGCATCGAGCTGCATCCCGCCCCCGTTGTGCCCGTCCAGCCAAGCGTTGTCGACCAACCCGCAGGTGCCGCCATGACCCAGCCCCAGCCAGATCCCTCATCCATCCCCCTGCGCACCACCCCCCTGACCCGCGACGAGGCCTTCACCCAACTGGCGGGCATCGCCCAGTTCTTCAAACAGACCGAACCCCAAAGCCCGGTGCCGTACCTGATCGAACGCGCGATCAAATGGGGCAACATGCCGCTTGAGGGCTGGCTGAATGATGTGATCAAGGACAGCAACGTCGTGGACAGCATCCGTGATGTGCTGGGGACGAAGGAATCGAAAAGCTGATAGCCCCGATCAACTGTAGGAGCTTTACTCCTACCGTGAATGCTCAAGCATCCCCCCGCAAATCCCTGCACCACCGAAAAGAAAGGGAACTGGCGATAAGCCATTAGAGTCGTAATGGCTTCGCCTGGAGAATCGGATGCGCCCCCTGCACTTTCAAATCACTTACCGCTTGAACGACGCTCGACAGGTCTTTGTCCAGCCCGATTCACACATGACCGATGCCGATGCCTGGTATTACGCCTGCCTGCACGCGGGTGTCGGCTTGGCCTATGGCGAGGATCCGGCGCAACAGGGTCTGGCTGAACTGCGGGCGCAGGCGCAGAAATGCGGGCTGACCGACGTCAGGTGGGAGGCGCTGCCGTGAGGGTGACTGCGGCGCGGTCAAATCCCGGGCAAAAAAAATCCCAGGCAGCTGATGGACGCCTGGGACTTAAAAATGCATAAACCGTGGTGGTGAACGCGGGGTGAATATTACTTAATATTTCCCACTGTAACAAGATGTTTTAATTAACCATAAAGTTACTAAGGTTTATAAGCCCTTATATATCCACATGTTTTTTAAGGATGCCTTACATGAACCAGCGATATTCCCGTGCGCTGATTTCGTTCATGAATGCCAAGTGATCCTGCCGTTTGTTCTCGCAATACACGTCCACAAACTCCGCACCCAGGCTTTCGCGAAGAGGCGCATAGCCTTGCATGGCCTGCACCGCCTCGAGCATCTGCGTCGGGAATGCGATGCCGCTGCTGCGATCTTCATTTAACGGAGTGATCGGTTCCTGGCCCGCTTCCATCCCTTGCTCCAGACCCACCAAAATCGCCGCAAGCACCAGGTAAGGGTTGGCATCGGCACCCGACAAACGGTGTTCAATGCGCAGGTTTTTCAAGTCTGAATCAGGCACCCGCAAACAGGCATCGCGATCTTCAAAGCCCCAACTCGCTCGAGTGGCGGTGTTCACCGTGCCACTCAAGCGCCGCATGGCATTGTGGTTCGGGGCGAAGATGGGCATGCAGTGGGGCAACACTTCAAGGCAGCCCGCCACGGCGTGCCGCAGGGGTCGCTGTTCATTGGCTGCCAGCAGATTGTTCCCGTCACTATCGTAAAGACTCACATGCACGTGCATGCCGCTGCCGGGGTGCTGCACATAGGGTTTGGCCATGAAACTGGCGCGGTAATTATGCTTGAGGGCCACGCCTCGGCTGCTTCGACAGAACAATGCGGCCCAGTCTGCGGCGCGCAGGCCATCGTCGAGGTGACCGAAGTTGATCTCGAATTGCCCGGGCCCCAGCTCCGCCGTGATCACCGTGGTCTCGATGCCTTGCTCCCGCGCAGTCTCGACCATGTCATCCAGCACCGTTGAAAAGCGCGACAGCCGCTCGATGTGCATGTTCGGCTGATCATCGGGATCGTCGGTCAGCGGATCGCGGGCGAACTGCGGCAGGCCGTCGCGCAGTTGGCGATCGAACAGGTAGAACTCCAGCTCGAACGCGACCACCGGAAAGATGCCTTTGCGGTTCAAGCGTTGCAGCACCTGCGCCAGGACTTCACGGGGCTCGAACTCAATGGGGTTGGCCGTGCCGTCGGAGGTAATCAGCATCTGGCCCAGCGGTTGCTTTTCCCAACTCACCCGCTTCAGTGTTCCAGGCACCAAACGGCGCGCAGCGTCCGGGTCGCCGTCGTTGAAGCAGTAATCGCCAATTTTGAACAGCCCGCCTTGGGTACCCAGCAGCACACAGTTCTGCGGCAGCTTGAGCACACTGCCAGCGGCTACTTTTTCGAGCATCTCGATCGGGTAGCGCTTTCCGTAAAAATGCCCGGGGATGTCCAGGGAGATCAGGTCAACGTAACGCACATCCGGGAAACGCTGGCGAAACGCATGCACTTCAGCAACCAGATCAGAGCAGACAGCATCCATCGTAATGTTCCTTGTTTTTATCAGGTGTAAACCCAGAGCACGCGGGTGAGTTGGTCGGTGAGATTGCCGTAACGACAATGGGTATGACTGGCCAACTGGAAGCTGTCGCCGGCTCGCAACGTGACCGGTTGATCGTCATCCAGCCACAGCGTCAGCTCGCCTTCGAGCACGTAGCCACCCTGCTCCGAGCTGTCGTTCATGTGCCGGTCGCCGCTGCTTGCCCCTGGTTCCAGCCGGCTTTCGAGCATCGAGAACGAGGCACGCATTTTTGGCGAGACCAGGATGTCGGTGATGCCATCGGCGTAATACAGGGTGCGGCGCTCGTCCGGGCGGGTGACCCAGGGCAGCGCCATGGGTTTGGGCAGGCTGTAGAAGTAGGTGGTGGGCACGCCGAGGGTTTCGCTGATGGCCGTCAGGTCTGCCACCGTCGGCCGGGACAACCCGCGCTCGACCTGGGAGAGAAAACCCACCGAGCGGCCGATTTTGTCCGCCAGCTCCTTGAGCGTGTATTTTTTGTGTTTGCGCAGGTCCTGGATCAGGATCGCCAGCGCCGATATTTCTTCTTGCATGTCCATCAGAAGGCTCCGGAAATTGTGCGGTTCACAGACTGTCGCGCAGTCGATACCAGGCCTTGCCCACGGCTTCGAGCGGCGCGGCGAGGTATTTGCCCCCGGGGAAACGCTCGTTGACGAGACCCTGGTACAGCGCAAGGTCATCCGGCTGACCGAGTATCGCGTCGGCTACCGCACGGGCCCCGGCCAGTGTCGGCAGGACGCCGTGGCCGGAGTAGCCCTGCAGCCAGTAAAGGTCACCCCGACGACCAATGTCGGGCGTGCGCTTGAGGGTCAGATCGATGTGCCCGCCCCAGGCGAACTCCAGGTCCACGCCCTTGAGTTGGGGAAACACCCGCTCCAGAAACGGCCGGGTCGCGGCGCCGATGTCCTTGGGCATGCCCCCCAGGTAAGTGCAGCCGCCGCCGAACAGCAGGCGGTGATCCGGCGTGCGCCGAAAATAATCGAGCACGAATTGATTGTCGGTCACGCACACATTGCGCGGCAGCAGTGCAATCGCCTGCTGCTCCGCCAGCGGTGCGGTAGCCACCTGATAGGTGCCGACCGGCAGCACACAACTCGACAGTTGCGGGTCCAGTTGATCCAGGTACGCATTGCACGCCAGCACCAGCACATCCGCGCGAATGCGCCCACGCTCGGTGGTGACCACATACCCGCCGCGTTCCTGGCAATAATCCAGCGCCTTGCTCTGTTCATGGATACGGCCGCCGGCTCGCTCGATGGCGGCGGCCAGGCCGAGTGCCAGTTTCAGCGGGTTGAGGTGCCCGCCTTCGGGGTCGAACAGCCCGGCCTGGTAACGGTCACTCGCCACCCAGTTCGGCAACTCCGCCCGGGGAATGAACTGCAAGGCGTCGTGTCCCCACTTGTGGCTGGCCTCGTGTTGCCACTGCGTGAGCAGGCTGACCCGTCGCGGCATCACTGAGGTCCAGAGATGGCCGGGGCGGTAATCGCAGTCGAAATAATGCCGCCCGGGCAGGTCCCGCAGTTCCCTCGCCGCCCAGCGCATGCTGTCCCACAGGCGCCGCGCACGCTCGTACCCCAAAGCGGCCTCCAGCGGCGGCATGTCGCAAGACCAGCCAAGAATGGCCTGCCCGCCATTGCGCCCGGACGCCGCCCACGCCACCCGACTGGCTTCCAGCAAAGTCACGCGTTTGCCGGCGAGCGCCAGGCGCAAGGCCGTGTGCAACCCGCTGAACCCCGCCCCGATGATCAGCACCTCGGTGTGCTGCTCGCCCACCAGCGGGTCGCGCTCTACCAGCCGATCGGCGCAGGTGTGGGCGTAATAGCTGGGGACATGCTGGGGGGATTGGTGGAACATGCGGGCCTCATGAAATTTTATTATTTAAATTTCATGAAAATTTACAGAGATTATTTCACATAGGCAAGTGTTCATCCCTGGGGTCGACTTGCGCCGACGTCGCTGCCGTGAGGCGTCATATGCCGTCATATGCCGTGGTGCGCCGTCGTGCGCCGTGGTGTAGGAGCTGCCGAGTGCAACGAGGCTGCGATCTTTTGGCGGCTGCCCTCAAAAGAACAGGATCAAACGATCGCAGCCTCGTTGCACTCGACAGCTCCTACAACAGCTCCTACGGCAGCATCAGGCAATCGGGATCAGCGGATCGGCAGCGGCCCACGCGGTTTCACGATTGGCTGCAGGGGGATAGATCCACTGGGTGTTGATCTGGGTTTTCAGCGCCTTGCCTTCCTGACGGACCAGCTTGACCTGGCGATCCCACCCTTCGGTGTACACCGCGCCCCAGGCCCCGAGGTCCAGGCAGGTCACGTACTTGGGCTGGCTGTAGGGCGTCGGGGCGACCCCGAGCAATTGGGCGGCGACGTTGTTGCCGGCGTGGCGACCGAGGACGATGGCATGCTGGCAGGTCATCAGGGCATGGTTGCCGATGTCATCGGAGGCCGCGTAGGCCACATCGCCGGTGGCAAAAATGTCGTCCTGGCCAATCACTTTCAGGTGGCTGTCCACATGCAGGCGGCCCAAGGCATCGCGCTCGCCGGGGATCTGTTCGGTGAGCGAGCTGGCACGTACGCCGGTGGTCCAGATTACGGTGCTGGCTTCAATGCGCTGCCCATCGGCCAAGGTCACTCCGTCGGCATCGACGCCGGCCACCGACGATTTCAAGCGCCACTCCACGCCCACTTCGGCGCTGGCTTCAGCGATGGAAACGCTGATGTCGGCGCCCATCGACGCGCCGATTTTTTCGCCGCGATCAACGATGATCACCTTGATATCCGCCGCTTCGCCAAGGATGGCGCGCAGCCGGGCGGGCATTTCAGTCGCTGTTTCAATCCCGGTAAAGCCACCGCCCGCCACCACCACGGTGTTACGCGCGGCGCTGTCCGGCTGGCCGGCGAGTGATTTGAGGTGTTGCTCCAGGCGCACGGCCTGTTCGATCTGGTCAACGTCAAAAGCGTGTTCGTTCACCCCCGCGGTGACCGGCCGTGCCAGGCGGCTGCCGGTGGCCAGAACGAGTTTGTCGTAGCTGCACAGCTGTTGGGCGCCCGCCGCATCCAGGTAACCCACCTGCTTGCTGTGGACGTCGATGGTTTCAGCCGAGCCCTTGATGAACCGTACGCCGACCGCATCGAACAGCTCGCCGATGGGCGCCGCCAGTTGGTGGGCATTGGGCTCGTAGAACCGCGGTCGCACTCGCAGCTCGGCCTGCGGGGCCAGGACGGTGACTTCGACCGCATCGTGACCATGAAGATCGAACAGGCGTGTGGCGCTCAATGCTGTCCACATGCCACCAAAACCTGCGCCGATTACCAGAATGTGCTGTTTCATCTGTGACTCCAGGGAAGACCCGATATTGGAATGGTTTGAGGTCACGCTGAATGATCACCGTGCCGCTCCGAGTAACGGCGACTGTATTAGTCCTAGTTAACCAAAGCAATCGATTTTTTTTGATGGTTGCCATCGACGTCATTGATGGCCTAACGGGAAAGGGTTTAGCAGGTAGGCAGGCTAAAGCGCAGAGAGGCGGGGATTGGGGCCCGACGTTGCCATGCCCGCAGCCGGCTGTTAATATTGGCGACTACTTTAGTCGGAGATGAACATGTCTCTTTACAGCGCGGGCGTCGAATACGGCATTCATTGCCTGCTCTTTCTGGTGGGCAACCGTGGCGAGACCCGGGAGGCCAGCGTGCGCGACCTTGCCGAGTTGCAAGGTGTACCGCTGGATTACCTGGCCAAGATCTTTACCCGGCTGGCCAAGGCCAAGCTGGTGAGTGCCACCGAGGGTGTGCGCGGCGGGTTCAAGCTGGCCCGCCCTGCTGACGAAATCAGCCTGCTCGACATCGTCAATGCGATCGATGGCCAGAAGCTGATTTTCGACTGTAAGGAAATACGCGGGCGGTGTGCGCTATTCGAGGGAAATACGCCCGAGTGGGCGCTGGACGGCCACTGTTCAGTGCACGGCGCCATGATGGTGGCGCAAAAGCGCATGGAAGAAGCACTGGCCCAGCAGACCATTCTTGATCTGGCGAGGAAGGTCGGTCGCAAGGCCCCGGCAGAATTCTCCGAGCAGGTGGATACCTGGATCACTGATCGGCGCGACAGGAAAAGCGCCAGCCCCCAAGGCATCCCGCTGACCGACATCAGCAACTGAACACAAGCGTGGCTCAAGCCTACAGGCAGTCGCGCACGGCCTGACGCAGCGCGCCGGATTTGGCCCAGGGCGGCCCCTGGTACAGGGACACGCGGCTGCCACTCTTGTTCTTCACGATATCTAGGATCTCGTCTGCGGTGATCATGCCGGGGGCATTGATCCGGTAGCCGTTAGAGATCGAGGTCTGGCGCGTGGCCGAGACTTGCTTCTGCCATAACGGCAAGACGCACGCGGCGTACTCCTTGGGCGGCTTCTCGCTGTACTTGCTGACGTTCGGTTCACCGGGCACGACGGAAGCCGGCAATGAACAACCAGCCAATGTCGCCAGCATGATTCCTGCGATGAGCATCCGCATGAAGGTTTCCTTCGCTTAAAAAGGAAAATGTAGCGCGTGCCGGCGCAGACATCCATCTGATACACAAAAGCTCATCATTGCCCGGTGTCATCGGGCGCCTCGTAAGTTCGCGCATTCAGGTAATTCATCCAGCGCTCATAGGCCTCGTGTTGCCATTGAGTGACCCGCTCCCACTCCGGGCCGCTGAGCTGATGGGCAGATATCAACTTCATCATTTCCGTGGTGGCCGCATCCAGGTCAACGATCAGCTCATGGGCGTGAAACCTGAAATCATCGGTGGTCGTCATTTGAAAGTGGCCTCTGACACAGCGCGAAATCGCTACTCCACTACGACAACGCCGCTGCGGACTCGCTTAACCTTCCCGACCAAAGGCAAACGCCTGCGTGCAGCGACACAACTTCCGTCACGGTAAAAAGGGTCTAGTATTTCGAAACGGAGAATCAATACAGGAGGTCAGCATGTGGCTTAACGAATCTGAACAGCAACTTCGGCGGGACTTGCAGGGCGTTGCCTCGGACCTGCGCTGGTCGGCGGTAGAGCTTTTGCGCATTGCCGAGCAATTGCAGCAGTCGGGCAACGAGGTGGACGCCAAAGCCGCCAAGCGCCTGTGTGAAGTGCTTCAAGGGGATGAAGAGCGCCTGGCGCAGTATGCCGGGGAAGTGAAGGCCAGGGCGATCACACGCAACCAGGCGCACTGAGCGAACGGGTGGCGAGGGAGCGTGCTCCCCCGCCACCGCACATTGCACGCAAGCCGTTATTGTTTAGTGGCAGGTCTGGGTGATCTGTCGCGGTAGCCGGGCAAGGACGCCGCAAAGGCCAACGCCTCTTCACGGCTGGCAAACGCGCCCAGACGGTCGCCCTTGGTGCAGACACGCCAAGGGCCATTGTTCACGCTGAGTACGTCGTAACCGTTCATATGCATCTTGTTCAGCATCGGTACACTCATGACAACCTCCGTTGCGAATCATCTCCAGGATTGACCTTTCTACCTTACACCTGCTTTTGGCGAACGTGCTGACCAGACGTCGTGACGTCAGCGATTGCACTTTCACCCTCCTCCCGGGCTCCAATCATCTGAAACACTACGCTGCACGGTCTGAATATTGCAGTTTCATGACATTATTGTGACAGCCAGTATTTGGATAGAGCATGAAAGTACGCGCCACCGTCATCTGCGAGCAGGATCGCCACATACTTTTGGTACGCAAGCATCGATGCCGCTGGACCCTGCCCGGAGGCAAGGTCGAGCGCGGCGAAACCGTTGCGGACGCGGCCAGGCGCGAGCTTCAGGAGGAAACCAGCCTGGGGGTCGACGAGCTTCTGTACCTGATGGCACTGGAATCCGGCGACACCTGTCACCACGTGTACGAAGCGTCGGTGGTGGATTACGAGGTCGCGCGGCCGACCAATGAAATCGTCGACTGCATCTGGCACCCGCTCGATTCGGTGCACAATCTGAGCACCAACGATGCCACGCTGCGCATCGTCAGGGCGTTCCAGCGTCGCCTCTAGGGTGGCTCAGGCCCGGGCCAGTCAGCCCTGATCGCCACCGCCCACGGGCATGACCATGCCGGTGATGTAGGAGGCGTCGTCGCTGGCCAGGAACAGAATCGCACCTGCCTGCTCATCAAGCGTGCCATAGCGCTTCATCAGGCTGCTATCGAGCGTCTGGTCGACGATCTGCTGATACCACACCTTCTCCTCGGCACTCTGTTCGGCGCTATTGCGCGGGATGACCCGTGGCGGCGCATCGGTACCTCCGGGCGCCGTGGCATTGACGCGAACGCCCCGCCCGGCCGTTTCGAACGCCAGGCACGCGGTCAGTGCGTTGACCCCGCCCTTCGCCGCCCCGTAGGGCACGCGGTTGATGCTGCGGGTGGCAATGGAGGAGACGTTGACGATCGCCCCGCTGCCCTGCTCCAGCATGAACGGCAGTGCGGCATGGCAGCACCACAGCGTCGGGAACAGCGAGCGGCGCACTTCGGCTTCGATCTGCGACGCTTCGTAATGCTCGAAAGGCTTGGCCCAGATGGTCCCGCCGACGTTGTTGATCAGGATGTCCAGGCGACCAAAACGTTCAACGGCGGCCTGCATCACGCGCTCGCATTCGCTGTATTGCTCAAGATCGGCGGTCAGCGCGAAGCTGTCCTGGCCCAGTTGCTGTTGCAGTTCGAACACCAGTTCGGAGCGATCGACCAGGATCAGCCGCGCACCTTCGGCCGCCATGCGTTCGGCGACCCGCCGGCCGATGCCTTGGGCGGCGCCGGTAATGAGGGCGACTTTTTCGTGGAATCTGTTCATGTGTACCTCGATGGTTCAGGTGCCGCAGTTCTTGTACGGGCTCACGCCGCGCTGGCGGCGAATTTCTCGTAGTAGAAATTGGCCGGCGCGATGCCCTGTTCGCGAATGTACTGGCTGACCGCCTCGACCATCGGCGGCGGGCCGCACAGGTAGACGTCAACGTCGCCATCGTTCAGATGCCGTGGCTCGATGTGCTGGGTCACGTAGCCCTTGAGCGGGTGCTGGCTGTCAGGGCTGGCCACGCAGGCGCTGAAGCTGAAGTTGGGGATGCGGGCGGCGAAGGCTTCGAGGCGATCGAGCTCCACCAGGTCGAAATCATGGGTCACCCCGTAAATCAGGTGCAACGGATGTTCACTGCCCTGCTCGGCGATTTTCTCCAGCATCGCCGTAAAGGGCGCCAGCCCGGTGCCACCGGCCAGCAGCAACAACGGACGACGGATGTCGCGCAGGTAGAAGCTGCCCAATGGCCCGGCCAGGCTCATGCTGTCGCCGGCCTTGGCCATGCCGGTGAGAAAACTGCTCATCAGTCCCCCAGGCACGTTGCGAATCAGGAAGCTCACTTCACCGTCATGCTGCAACGAGCTGAAGGAGTAGGCGCGGGTCTGGGTACTGCCCGGGACCCCGAGGTTCACATATTGCCCCGGCAGAAACGCCAGTTTGCTCAGGGACTCGCCCTTGATCGACAGTGCAATGGTGCTGTCGGACAGCTGGCGCACGGCGCTGATGGTTGCTTCAAAGCTGGCCTGCCGGGTGCGGCAGACATCCGAGGAAGCCGGCACCCGCACCACGCAGTCGCTTTGCGCGCGCATCTGGCAGGTGAGCACAAAGCCCTGCTCGGCTTCGTCGGCAGTCAGGGCGTCATCAATGTACTCCTCGCCCAGGTCATAACGACCGGCTTCGGCAAAACACTTGCAGGTACCGCAGGCGCCGTCGCGGCAGTCCAGCGGGATGTTGATGCCCTGGCGATACGCGGCATCGGCCACGGTTTCACCTGGATTGGCGTCGATGAACCGGGTGACGCCGTCTTCGAAATTGAACGCGATGGAATGGGTCATGGCGACGGCCTCACAAATGGTAAACATCGATGACCTGACGAACATAGTCGTTCTTCAGGATCACTTTCTTGGCCTTGATCAGCGGGTTTTCACCGCGCATGTCCAGGGTGTAGAAACTGCTGCCGAAGTAGCTGTCGACGGTCTTGTAGCGAAAGCTCAGGGTGTGCCAGTTGAAGCGCACCTTGCAGATGCCGTCGGCCTGTTCCAGCAGTTCGATGTTGCTCAGGTTATGCGAGGTGCGGGTGTCCGGCACGCTGGCGCTGGAACGCTCGGTCTTGATGCGGAACACACGGTCTTCGAGGCCGGTGCGATTGCCGTACCAGATCAGCGAGATTTCCCGCTGCGGGTCCTCGGTCAGCTCATCGTTGTCGTCCCAGGACGGCATCCAGAAGGTCGCGTCCGGCGCGTACAGTTCCAGCCACTCATCCCACTGGCGATCATCGAGGTAGCGCGCTTCGCGGTAGAGGAAATCGCGCACGGCTTCGTAGGTAATGGTCATCACACGGTCTCCACGTCGATCAGCTTCGCCTGCTCGGCGGCCAGCGCCTTGAGCATGGTCTGCTGCCAGTACTTGTGCTGCAGCACGAACAGACCTTCGTCTTCGGTGCGCACGCCGCTGAGCAACGGCTGCAGGTCGATTTCCCTGGCCGCCTCATCGGCGCCTTCGATCCAGTGCTCGGCACCGCGGGACATGTCGTTCCAGGCGGTAACGCTGCCCTGGTAACCGGTCTGGCAGGAACGAAATTCTTCGAGATCGTCCGGCGTCGCCATGCCGCTGACATTGAAGAAATCCTCGTACTGGCGGATGCGGCTGGAGCGCGCGTGATCGCTTTCGCCTTTGGGCGCGATGCAGTAGATGGTGATTTCCGTGCGGTTGACCGAGATCGGCCGGGCAATGCGGATCTGCGAGCTGAACTGGTCCATCAGGTACACGTTGGGGTACAGGCACAGGTTGCGCGAGTTCTCGATCATCCAGTCGGCGCGAGCCTTGCCGAAGTCCTGGGCGAGCTCGTCGCGGCGCTCGTACAGCGGGCGGTCTTCAGGATTGGCCCAGCGGGTCCAGAGCAGCATGTGCCCCTTGTCGAAGGAATAGAAACCACCGCCCTGCTTGGCCCAGCTGCCGGCGCTCATGGTCGGGTTGATATCGCCGGCCTCGCGCTGCTTGCGCTGGTTCTGGGTGGCGGCATAGTTCCAGTGCACGGAGCTGACGTGGTAGCCGTCGGCACCGTTTTCCGCAGTGAGTTTCCAGTTGCCTTCGTAGATGTAGCTGGAGGAACCGCGCAGCACTTCCAGGCCATCGGCGGATTGATCGACGATCATGTCGATGATCTTGGCCGATTCGCCAAGGTGTTCCACCAGCGGGACTACGTCGGCCTTGAGGCTGCCGAACAGGAAGCCGCGATAGGATTCGAAACGGGCGACCCGGGTCAGGTCGTGGGAGCC
The DNA here is from genome assembly GCF_020295325.1 of Pseudomonas sp. Y24-6. Taxonomy (NCBI): domain Bacteria; kingdom Pseudomonadati; phylum Pseudomonadota; class Gammaproteobacteria; order Pseudomonadales; family Pseudomonadaceae; genus Pseudomonas; species Pseudomonas sp. Y24-6. Next base: position 225,018 of record NZ_JACBXG010000001.1, read on the forward strand.
TTCGCAGTTGAAGCTCGCCGGGTAACCGGCCGCCGCCGGGTCCTTGACCTTGAGCAGCTTGCCGGAATTGTTGAAGGTCCAGCCGTGGAACGGGCAGGTATAGGAGCTCTTGTTGCCGGATTTGTGCCGGCACAGCATCGCGCCGCGGTGACTGCAGGCGTTGATGAAGGCATTGAGTTCACCGTCCTTGTTGCGCGCGATAAAGATCGACTGGCGCCCCATGGTGGTGGTGTAGAAATCGTTTTTGTTGGGGATCTGGCTTTCGTGGGCGAGGTACAGCCAGTTGCCTTCGAAGATGTGTTCCATCTCGAGGTCGAACAAGCGCGGGTCGGTGAACATCTCGCGTTTGCAGCGATAGATGCCCTGCTCTGGATCGTCTTCAAGCAGGGATTGCAGGTATTCGGGTCGCAGGGTCATGGCCGCCGCCTCCATTGTTTTTATTTCAGGCAGGGCCATGCTAGGACGGGGGGACGGGACGGACTATCCGCTGGGTGCAGACCTGTATCCGTTTAGTGCAGCTGTATGTGGCCAATGCGTGGGAGCTGCGGAGGAGCTGTCGAGTGCAACGAGGCTGCGATCTTTTGACTTTCGCTTTTTCAAGAGCAAAAGATCGCAGCCTCGTTGCACTCGACAGCTCCTACAGAGGCATTGGTGGGGTTTGCGGGCTCAATGCCGGCGCTTGAGGGTGTCCGAGGGCAGTTCGCCGAACTGTTTGCGGTAGCTGTCGGAGAACCGTCCCAGGTGCAGGAAGCCGTAATCCATCGCCACTTCGGTGACGTTGCGCACGATGCAGGTCGGGTCGCTCAGGCAAGCATTGACCCGTTCCAGGCGCTTCTGGCGGATGTAGTTCTTCGGCGTGGTGCAGGCGTTGCGTTCAAACAGGCCGTACAACGAACGCAGGCTCATGCTGGCCTGGCGCGCGAGTTCTTCGCTGTCGATGTCGTGCTTGAGATTGCGGGCGATGTAATCGGCAATCGCTTCGAACGTCGCAGCCTGGGAACCGAGTTCCAGGCGGCTGACGTTGGTCTTCATCAGGCTGAGCATCTTGCTGACGATGATCTGCGTGTAGTGCTCCTGCACCCGGGGAATCTGCTCGGTGGCCTCGGCCTCCTGGCAAATCATCGCCAGCAGGTTGACGAAACCTTCCAGTTCATTGAGCTGGTAGCGGTTTTCCAGAAACCGTACGCCCTGCCCCGGATAACGCCAGCGCTGCTCGTCGCAGACCGACTCCAGCAACGAGGCAGGGACTTTGAGGATGAATTTTTCGCAATCGTCGGAATAGGTCAGATCCACCGGATCGTCGGGGTTGATCAGCAGCAATTCGCCGGGGGCGAAATAATGCTCCTGGGCGTGACCACGCCACAGGCAATTGCCGCGCAATAACACTTGCAGGTGATAGATGGTTTCCAGCGCGCCCGAGGTGACGCGAACGCTGCCGCCGTAGCTGATACGGCACAGGTCGAGGCTGGCGAATTTGCGATGATTGAGACTGGCCAGGGGTTGCCCGGCACGGGGCATCAGGATGCAATGGTTGCCGACATGCTGATTGACGTAGCCCGACACGGCGTAGGGGTCGGCATGGTCGAATACCGTGCTGCGCTGACTCAACAGTTGCGCGTGCATCATCGGGTCACTCTCGTTGTTGTTATAGATGTTCTGGTCATTCTAGAGCAGTACCGGCACCGATGTACGCGTTGACCGACACATGGGAGCGGGCTCCTGCGGATTGGTGGCGAGCCAAACTCCCGCGTACACCCGGGCCCCTGTGGGAGCTGGCTTGCCAGCGATGGCGGTATCTCTATCGCCATCGCCGGCAGGCCGGGCTCCTGCAGGTTGTACAGGGATCAGTCTTCGAGTGCGCGAACCCGCTCCATGCGTTGCTGCTCTTGCGGCTGGGCCGAGGACTGCAGGGTGAAGTCGAAGACGATTTCAGCAAAGCGGCCGCTGACACCGTAGGCCGCCGCGCGGGCCTGGTCTTCGCTGAAGGTGATTTTGGCAATCAGCTCGTCACGGGTGGCGTAGGCGAAGTCGTCATGCAGGTACTCATCACCGTCCAGGTTGATCTGGGTGGTGAGGTGGCGATGGTCTGCGGCCGAGATGAAGAAATGGATATGCGCCGGGCGCTGGCCGTGACGGCCCAGTTGATCGAGCAGTTGCTGGGTCGGGCCATCCGGTGGGCAGCCGTAGCCGGACGGCACGATGCTGCGGAAGCGATAACGACCCTCGGCGTCGGTCACGATGCGCCGGCGCAGGTTGAATTCCGATTGGCTGCTATCGAAGTAGGAGTAAGTCCCACCGGTATTGGCCTGCCAGACGTCCACCACCGCACCTGCCAGAGGTTCGCCAGCGGTATTGAGCACCTGGCCCTGCATGAACAGCGGCACGCCCGGATCATTGCCGTCGTCCAGTCGAGCCTCGAAGTCGGACAGGGGCGCACCGGCCACGTACAGCGGGCCTTCGATGGTGCGCGGGGTGCCGCCAGCCTTGCCGGCCTGCTCGTCTTCGGCGTCCATCAACAGATCGAGATAGTGCTCCAGCCCCAGGCCCGCGACCACCAGCCCGGCTTCCTGGCGCGAACCCAGCACGTTGAGGTAGTTGACGGCTTTCCAGAACTCTTCCGGCGTTACCGCCAGGTCTTCGATGATGTTCACCGAGTCACGCAGGATGCGGTAGATCAGCGCCTTGACCCGCGGGCTGCCAGCATCGTTGTGCAGGCCGCTGGCTTCTTCGAGAAATTGCTGGGCAGCAGCAGTATGGGAAATCTTGACGTTCATGGTGGTTCCTCATCTTGTAATTATTAGCGTAGCGAACTGAACAGGCTGGGTTCAGCGGTCATCCTCGCGAATCGACGAAGGATGCCGGCACATCGCGGTGACTTCGATCGCCATGTACGGGTAGAGCGGCAATTGCATCAGCAGGTCGTGCAGTTCCTGGACACTGTCGACGTCGAACACGCTGTAGTTGGCATACAGCCCGGCAATGCGCCAAAGGTGGCGCCACTTGCCCTGGTCTTGCAGGCGCTGGGAGAAGGCCTTTTCGTCAGCCTTGAGCCTGGTGGCCAACTCGGTATTCATGTCGACCGGCAGGTTCACGGTCATCTTTACGTGGAACAGCATGATGCACTCCTCAGACTTGATGAAGAACAGTGGCAGACTTGTCGCGGCGGAAAAACGCCAGGCGCTCTTCGTCCAGTTTCAGGCCCAGGCCCGGGGTGGTCGGTACGTGCAGCTCGAAATCGCGATACTCCAGCGGTTCGCTGAGGATGTCTTCAGTCAGCAGCAGCGGGCCGAACAATTCGGTGTCCCAGGCCAGTTTGTTCAGGGTGATGAACGCCTGGGCCGAGGCCATGGTGCCGATGCCGCCTTCGAGCATGGTGCCGCCGTACAGCGCAATACCCGCTGCTTCGGCGATGGCCGCAGTCTTGAGCACTGCGCGCGGGCCGCCGTTCTTGGCGATCTTCAGGGCGAAGATCGATGCGGCGCCCTCACGGGCCAGGTTGAAGGCGTCTTCCACACATTCGATGGATTCATCGGCCATGATCGGCGCCGGGCTCATGGCGTTCAGGCGCGCCATGCCGGCGCGGTTGTTGCGCGAGATCGGCTGTTCGATCAGGTCGATGCCGTTGGTGCCGAGAATTCGGCAGGCACGGATGGCCACCGCTTCGTCCCAGGCCTGGTTGACGTCCACCCTGACGCTGGCTCGATCACCCAGGGCTTTCTTGATGGCGATCACATGCGCCAGGTCGCGATTGACTTCACCGGCGCCGATTTTCAACTTGAAGATGCGATGGCGGCGCAGGTCGAGCATCTGCTCCGCTTCGGCGATGTCCTTGGCGGTATCGCCACTGGCCAGGGTCCAGGCCACCGGCAGCGCATTGCGCACCCGGCCACCGAGCAATTCGCTGACCGCCAGGCCCAGGCGCTTGCCCTGGGCATCGAGCAAGGCGGTTTCGATACCTGACTTGGCGAAAGTGTTGCCACGGATGCTGCGCTCCAGGCGCAACATCGCAGCATTCACATTGGCGCTGTCCTGGCCCAGCAGCAGCGGTGCGAAGTGGCGGTCGATGTTGGTCTTGATGCTGTCCGGGCTCTCGTTGCCATACGCCAGGCCACCGATGGTGGTGGCTTCGCCGATGCCTTCGATGCCGTCGGCGCAACGCACGCGAATGATCACCAGCGTCTGGTTCTGCATGGTGTGCATGGCCAGCTTGTGCGGGCGAATGGTCGGCAGATCGACGATGATCGTCTCGATCGATTCAATGGCTGTTGCAAGCATTTCGATACCCGTCAGGTTCTTGGAGTTCTGAACCCGATTCTGGTACGGCTTTTTTCTGGAAGCCAATATAGAATTGGTCTGACTTGATACCTTAAAGGTATCCAGCCGATCAGCTTTTGGAGGTTCCATGGAACTGCGTCATCTGCGCTATTTTCAGGTGCTGGCGAAAACCCTCAACTTCACCCGAGCCGCAGAACTGCTGCACATCGCGCAACCGCCCCTCAGCCGGCAGATTCAACAGCTGGAGGATGAGCTGGGCGTGATGTTGCTGGAGCGCGGCCGGCCGTTGAAGTTGACCGATGCCGGCCGGTTCTTCCATGAACATTCCAGCGCACTTCTGGAACAGCTGGGCAAGGTGTGTGACAACACCCGGCGCATAGGCCAGGGGGAAAAGACCTGGCTGGGCATCGGTTTTGCGCCATCGACGCTTTATGGGGTACTGCCGGAATTGATCCGGCGCTTGCGCAGCGGCGAGCCACTGGAGCTGGAACTTGGGCTGTCGGAATTGACCACGCTCCAGCAGGTCCATGCGCTCAAGGCTGGCAGGATCGATATCGGCTTTGGACGAATCCGCATCGACGACCCGGCCATCATCCAGACCGTGCTCACCGAAGACCGGCTGGTCGCCGCCCTCCCCGCCGGCCACCCACTGCTGGGCGCGCCGATCAGCCTGCGGGAGCTGGCCAGGGAACCGTTCGTACTGTACCCGGGCAATCCGCGGCCAAGTTACGCCGACCATGTGATCGCCCTGTTCGAGTCCTACGGTGTGAGCATCCAGGTGGCGCAATGGACCAACGAGTTGCAGACCGCGATCGGCCTGGTCGGGGCTGGCATCGGCGTCACCCTGGTGCCGGCGTCCGTGCAGTTGTTGCACCGTGACGACATAGGGTTTACGGCACTGCTGGAGGACAACGCGACTTCACCGATCATCCTCAGCCGGCGGGCGGGCGATGTGTCGCCGGGGTTGAAGCACTGCCTGCAGATGATCGATGAGTTGTTGCCGCGCGCGCTGGAATCCACTCAGGACACCTGACCTGCAGCCTGGGGCAGCAAGCGCGCTCAACCGGCGAACGCGCGGCGCCCGGCGTTCATTTCCGTGCGCAGTTCGGCAATGAGGTTGTTGATGTCGCGGATGGTGGCCAGGTCCGCTGTGGAGACATTGCGGACCAGCAGCACAACCTCGTGGGTATCGGGATCGAATACGGTGATTTCCAGCAATCCCAGGCTCTCCGTGCATTCACAGGACAGTGGCTCGAAACCGGATTCGACAATACTGGAAAGGACTGCGATAGGCACCATGGCTGACGACTCTGGCGGCAGTTAATGGAAAAGATCCCATTGACGATAGATGCACTTCGTCAGTTGCGCGCACGCCAAATGTTATCCAGCTCTCACTTTGAGTGTTTTTCAGCGTGAATCCCCGGACCAGATCCAGTTCCACAGCCCCGGCAGTTGCACCGGCTGCGAACTGTCGAGCACGGTGCGCGCCAGGGCCGCCCGTTGCAGAGCAGCGCTGTCATCATAAAAAGGTTTTTGCGCAACCGGCACCCCTGTCTCCCGGGCGCTGTCGAGGAGAATCTGCAGATACTCGCGCGCATGCCGTGCGGTGTAGCGGTTGAGATCATGAAAGGTCACCACCACCGGGATCACCCCGTCCACTACCGGCAATTGACCTTGCGCGATGCGCTCGCGAACTTCGGACATCGACCGCAGCATATGCGAGCGCCGCCGCGGGCTGGCGTTAAACCCCCAGATCTTGCCGTCGTTGGCACTGAGGTCCGTCAGCAGCATGTGCAGGCCGTGCCGCTGATAGGCGGCGAATGTGCGCTTGTCGTAACTCCAGAACGGCGGCCGCAGCAGGACAGGCGCCGCGCCGGTGATCGCGGCGATATCGGCGCTGCCGTTGGCGAGCGATTGCTCCAGCGCCTGATCGTCCAGGGAGCGATGGTTGCTGTGTCCGGGGGTGGCGGTATGAAAGCCGATGACATGACCCTCTGCCTGTTCCCGACGCATGACCTCGCGCCCAATCTCACTGCCCCCGGCCCTGGCAGCCCGGGTCTGCACGAAAAACACCGCCTTGATGTGCGGTTGCAGCGGATTTTGCGCGAGACTGTCGAGGACAGTCAGCGTCGGGTTCCAGAAACTTGAAGCGCTGGGGCCGTCGTCGAAGGTCAGTAAAAACCGGATGGGAGGTTGCGCCGTTAAACGTTGTTCGGTTTGCGGGGTCATTGCTATAGGTGCAGCAATGCAGCCGGCCAGTCCGGTGGCTAGAACCAGTGGAGCGAGGAGTTTGTACAGCTGTTTCATGGTTTGCCTTGGCCAGGCGATGCGGTGGGCCAGTCTACATTGATGGTGAATGATAAGCCGCCATCGCGAGCGAGCTTTGCTTCCACAGGTGGTCATATGCAGACATATAAGCGCAGCGCGCCGGCTTGACGCCTTGGTCGGCCCGAAGGCCGCCACGGCGAGCTGTAGATTGCAGACGCCCCGTAAGGGCGGGACCAGCTATTACTGCAGCAGCGGATATGTACCCCGCCACCGGAGGACCAACCCATGTGCGGACGCCTGACCCAATACCGCGGCATCCACGATTTCGTCGCAGCACTGAGCATCCCCGACGCACTGATCAACCACATCGGCGATGAACCCCTGGCCCGCTACAACGCCGCCCCGACCACCCGTCTTGCTCTGCTGCACCTGGAAAACGACGGCCTGCACGCCGACCTGGTGCGCTGGGGTTGGCGACCGCACTGGGCCAAAGACCGCGCACCCCCCATCAACGCCCGGGTGGAAAAGGTCGCCCACGGCCCCTACTTCCGCCCCATCTGGCCGCACCGGGCGATTGTACCGGTGGACAACTGGTTCGAATGGGTCGACAGCGGCGACGGTAGCAAACAACCCTGGTTGATCCGCCGCAAGGACCGGGCGCCGGTCTACTGCGCCGCCATTGGGCAGTTTCCCGCAGCGGCCGCCGAACCCACCCCCGAGGACGGCTTTGTCATCCTGACCGCCGACAGCGCCGGCGGCATGCTCGACATCCACGACCGCCGCCCCATCGTGTTATCGCCGGAACTGGCCGAGGAATGGCTCGACCCCGCCACACCCAGGGAACGCGCCGAACAGATGGCATTATTTGAAGGCGAAGCCAGCGAAGTGTTCGAGTGGTTCCGGGTCAGCAAGGCGGTCGGCAATGTGCGCAACCAGGGCCCCGAACTGATCGAACCGCTTGCCTGACAGGAACCGTTAAATCTGCAGGCCCTCGCAACGTTACACATAGTGTTTCACCCGTGTAACAGTCCATTGAAATATGGCGTTTTGCCGCGCCAACCGCCTGTCTGACAATTTAATTGTCATACATACATTCAGGAGCAGTGCCGCTAGCATGCGCGCCGCATTTCCACGGACGGAAACCCAGAACTCCAGCCTTGCAGAGAACCCAGTTGCGCGACGATTTTTATATCCAGCAAGTCAGCAGTGTCGAGTGTGTCCACCTCTCGACTACGGAACGTTATCAACTCGATTGTTTCATCGGGCAATACATCAAGACCCGAAACCTGGCCTCAGTGCCCAACATCGATACCACGCTGCGCACAACCTTGCAGCGCTATCCGGGCAAGCCGCCGGTGATGGTCAATGAACTGAATGCCTGGATCGACAGGACGTTGGGCTATCGGGCAACGCACCCCGACTTCTGCGAGCTGGAAGATGTCTGAGCGTCCCTCTGAATCGCGGCAGCGCCTGCACACAAGCTAGCAGGCGCCGCCGCGAGCGAAAAATACGCTTCAAGGTTTCAGCGGACGCTCCTGATCACGGTCCGAGAGTTCTCGACTGTCGTCATGTTTCCAGTCTTGGGTCGAACGCTTTTTCTGCTCTTCTATTTCCTCTTGCGTAGGCTCATCCGGGTCCGGCTGCTTGGGTTCATTCGCCATGTTCGCCTCTCTTCCTGAAGGGATCGTTAATCGGTTTAAGCGTAGAACAGATTCACAGCCACCAACGCAGCACGAAGAACACCGCCATGCTCAACAGCATGCTGAGCAAGGTGCTGCGGGTGTACAGCACAAGCCCCACCGCCACCATTGAACTGAGCAAGTACGGATTGTCCCATTGCAGGTTCAGTTGTTTGTCCGGCATGAACACGATTGGCCCGCAGATGGCGGTGAGCATGCCCGGCACGGCAAAGCCGAGGAATTGCCGGGCGTTGCTGCTCAGGCGCACCGGCAGGCGCGGCTCCAGAAAGACGTAGCGGTTGAGGAACACCAGCGCACCCATCCCGAATATCACCGCCCAGACCATCATGCTGTTTGCCCCGGATAAAGTTTGTTGCACATAAATCCCGCCGTCATGCCTGCCAGCCCCGCCAGCACCAGCGCCGAGCCCCACTGCCAGTAACTGAACAGCACGGAACAAAACAGCGCCACCGCGACGCACACCACCGTGGGCACGTTACGCACCACCGGGGTGATCAGGGCAATGAAGGTTGCGGCAATCGAGAAGTCCAGGCCCAGGTGTTCCAGCCCCGGGATGCTGCTGCCGAGCACGATGCCGGCCAGGGTGAAAAGGTTCCAGGCCACGTAGAACGTCAACCCGACCCCAAGCGCGTACCAGCGATTGAACTGCTGCTTGTCATGCTGGCTGGTCAGGGCGAACAGTTCGTCGGTGAGCAAAAAGCCCAGACCCACGCGCCAGCGTCCCGGCAGCGGTGAGATCACCGAGCGCAGGCTCATGCCGTAGAGCAGATGCTGGGAGGTCAGCAGCAGCGTGGTCAGCAGTATCGAGAAAATCCCGGCACCGCCCTTGAGCATGCCGATGGCCACCAGCTGTGCCGCGCCGGCAAACACGATGCTCGACAGGCCCTGGCCTTGCAGGGGCGTGAGGTTGGCTTCGATGGCCATGGAACCGGCCAGCAGGCCCCAAGGGGCAGTCGCCAGGGACAAGGGAAGGATCGCCACGGCGCCGCGCAGGAATGCGCTGCGGGGCATATGAGCGTTGGACATGACGTTCTGCGACCGGAAAAAAGACCTGCAACTTTGCCAGTACTTACCCGCGAAGGCATGCACAATTTCGAGTTATTTGCCGGCCATCGACCGGGTACCATGGTGCGGTCCATCCGGCACACCCAGGGAAGCCCACATGCTGTACCGAATCGCCGCCGACGGGCTGGTGCTGTTTCATCTGCTGTTCATTCTGTTCGTGCTGTTCGGCGGGCTGCTGGTGCTCAAATGGCGCCACTTGGCGGTGCTGCACCTGCCTGCGGTCGCGTGGGGTATCTCGGTGGAAGTCTTTCACCTGATGTGCCCGCTGACCGACTGGGAGAACCGCATGCGCGATGCCGCCGGCCAGAGCGGCTACGGCGGTGGTTTCGTCGAGCATTACATCTGGCCGGCGATCTATCCCGCCGGCCTGACCCCGGGCATCCAGGTGGGCCTGGGCGCCGTGGTGCTGGCGCTGAACCTGTGGGTCTACCTGAGGCTGGTCAGGCGTTTGCGACGAGACGGGCGCCGCTGAAGCTACTTGTCGATCACACTCATGTTGCGGCCACTGGCCTTGGCCACGTACAGCGCCCTGTCGGCGGCACGCACCAGGTCGTCGGGCTGCTCATGCGAGGCCGGGTCCCAGGCGCAGACCCCGACGCTGACGGTGACCACCCCTTCGACGCCCTCGCTGTGTTCGATCGCCGCCAGCTGCACCGCCCGACGAATTTTTTCCGCCACCAGGAAGGCGCCCACATAGTCGGTGCCCGGCAGCACCACCGTGAACTCTTCGCCACCGTATCGGGCCGCCAGATCACCTGGGCGCTTGATGTGCGAGTTGATGATCAAGCTGATCTTGCGCAAGGATGCGTCGCCCGCCACATGGCCGTACAGATCGTTGAAACGCTTGAAATGATCGACATCAATCAACAGCAGCGCGAGGTGAGTCTGGGTGCGCCGGGCGCGGCGCATCTCGGTCAGGATGAACAGATCGAACTGGCGTCGGTTGGACAGGCCGGTCAGGGCATCTTCCAGAGCGAGCAGCTCCAGGCCGCGATTGACCTCGAGCAGTTTTTCCTGGGCGTCGAGCAGCACACTCTGAATGCGATTCTGCTGCTGCATCAGCCGGATCAGCCGGTAACCGAGGGCACCCAGAAGCCCCAGGAACAGGGCCACGATGCCGGCACTCAGCAGCGATGCCTCGCGCCAGCTGGCCAAGACTTCGTCCTGATTCAGCGCGGCGAACACAATCAGAGGGTACCCTTCGACCCGGCGAAAGCCCACCACCCGTTCCACGCCATCGACCACCGACCGGACCCTGGCCGTCCCGGCGTTACCCAACGGCAGCAACTGGGTAAACAGCGGGCCATTGGCCACACTGCTGCCGACTTCCGATTCCTTGAACGGACGGCGCACGACAATCGTGGCGTCATCGGCGATCAGGTTGATCACGCCGTTCTGGCCCATGTCGATGCTGTCATAGAGCGAGAGGAAATGGCTCAGGTGGATGGTCGCCAGCGCCACGCCGGCAAAACTGCCGTCCGGATGATTGACCCGACGCGACACCGTCATGATCCATTCGCCACTGGAGCGGCTCTTGATCGACGGGCCGATGTGCGGTCCACGATCAGGATGATCGCGGTGGAAGATGAAGTATTCCCGGTCCGAGTTATTGGCGTTGGGCAGGCCGGCGCCGTTGGAGTTGGCGATCCACTGCCCGCTCTGGTCGTAGACAAACAGGCCGTGCAACTGGCTCAGCTCCCGGCGCTGCACCCCAAGCAGGCGTTGCATCCTGGGCAGGCGCGCCGATTCGATGCCTTCGTTTTCCAGGCGCTCGACCAGCGTGAGCAGCAGCGTGTCAGCCTGCTTGATTGACGCCTGCGCCTGCCAGGCCAGGGCCTGCGCAAGGTTGGACATCGCCACTTCCTTGTCGCGCAGGTGGTATTGGCGCGAGTTCCAGACTTCCCAGCCGGCGACGGAGGCCATCGACACGCACACGGCGATCAGGAAAAACACCAGTGAGCGGATTTTCAGCCTGGACACCGCCTCGCTGCCGTTCAACAACATGGCCGGTTGGGTGTGATCGAGTTGATCGTTAATGGACAGTTGTCCCATGTCATTCCCTGACCTCTTAGGGTGTCGGCGTCTGCTTGAGGGCGTCGATCCAGGCAGGATCCAGTCGTGTCTGCCCGGTTTCGATACCCAGCGCTTCCATTCGCGCCTTGTGCTGGTCAATCTCGCGGTTCAATTGCCCGTGGTCGCTGGAGTTGCCGTCCAGCTCATGCATTTGGGTCAGCCCCAGATGATAGAAGCGTAGCAACTTCATCGCCTGGTGATCATCGCGATCCACCGCCGCCGTCACCTGATGCATGACATTGGTAATGCTCATCAGGCTGCGCTTGAGCTGCCAGCCATACACGGCGGCCGCCATCCACGGCTGGCTCCAGAATAGCCCACGCATCAACGCGACCATCAGCAACACCGCCACGAACACCCCACCGACGTTAAAGCGCATGTTGTCGCCGCCAGGCTCGCCGAATACGGCCACCGCCACGCTCGACAACAGCATCGCCAGCACCAGGAACACCAAGGCGATAATCACCGTGCTGCGCCGCGTCTGTTGCCGATAGGTCTGGGCGTTCATTGGCTGGATTTCAAACATTACGACAGGGTTCCTTGCATCAGGTCATAGATTGAGGGGCAAAAGACTGCGGGGCATTATCGCCTCATCGACAGATTTAGCTATGCTGCAGCTCCTTTTCATCTTTTCATCGTCAAAGGGCAACGTGGCGATACCGCGCAGTTCGTGCCATCTTCTTTCATGGATACACACTATTCGGATGCCATTTACCGGCCCTTCGTGTGAATGACATCGTTTTAAGGATCATTGAATGACCCAACGACATGTAATCAACGCCTCTGTCAGCCCTAAAGGCAGCCTGGAAACCCTTTCCCAACGTGAAGTCCAGCAACTGAGCGAAGCCGGTTCCGGCAGCACCTACACCCTCTTCCGCCAATGCGCCCTGGCCATCCTCAATACCGGCGCTCACGTTGATAACGCCAAGACCATTCTCGAAGCCTACAAGGATTTCGAAATCCGCATTCACCAGCAGGACCGTGGCGTGCGCCTGGAATTGCTGAACGCCCCCGCCAACGCGTTCGTCGACGGCGAAATGATCGCCAGCACCCGGGAAATGCTGTTCAGCGCCTTGCGCGACATCGTCTATACCGAAAACGAGCTGGACAGCCAACGCATCGACCTGAGCAATTCCCAGGGCATCAGCGACTACGTCTTCCACCTGCTGCGCAACGCCCGCACCCTGCGCCCCGGCATCGAGCCGAAGATCGTGGTGTGCTGGGGCGGCCATTCGATCAACACCGAGGAATACAAGTACACCAAGGAAGTCGGCCACGAACTGGGCCTGCGCAGCCTGGACATCTGCACCGGCTGCGGCCCCGGCGTGATGAAAGGCCCGATGAAGGGCGCGACCATCGCCCACGCCAAGCAGCGCATCCATGGTGGCCGGTACCTGGGCCTGACCGAACCGGGAATCATCGCCGCCGAGGCGCCGAACCCGATCGTCAACGAGCTGGTGATCCTGCCGGACATCGAAAAACGCCTGGAAGCCTTCGTGCGAGTGGGCCACGGGATCATCATTTTCCCGGGCGGCGCCGGCACGGCCGAAGAGTTCCTGTACCTGCTCGGTATCCTGATGCACCCGGACAACAAGGGCCTGCCCTTCCCGGTGATCCTCACCGGGCCCAAGCATGCAGCGCCTTACCTGGAGCAGCTGGACGCGTTCGTTGCTGCCACGCTGGGCGAAGCGGCGAAACAGCACTACGAGATCATCATCGACGACCCGGCCGAAGTCGCCCGGCAGATGACCCAGGGCCTCAAGGCGGTCAAGCAATTCCGCCGCGAGCGTAACGATGCGTTCCACTTCAACTGGCTGTTGAAGATCGACGAAAGCCTGCAACGCCCGTTCGATCCGACCCACGAAAACATGGCCAACCTGAATCTGAGCCGCGACCTGCCCGCCCATGAACTGGCCGCCAACCTGCGCCGGGCGTTTTCCGGCATCGTTGCCGGCAACGTCAAGGACAAGGGCATCCGCCTGATCGAGGAACACGGGCCGTATCAGATCCGTGGCGACGCCGCGATCATGCAGCCGCTGGATCAACTGCTCAAGGCCTTCGTCGCCCAGCACCGGATGAAACTGCCGGGTGGCGCGGCGTATGTGCCGTGTTATCGAGTGGTGGCCTAGCAGCATTTGTGTGAGGCGCAGATCACTGTGGGAGCGGGCTTGCCCGCGATGGCGGTGTACCTGATGCATCGATTCTGGCCGCTGCCACAGGTTAGCGCTCGTTCAGCCGGTCACAATTTATCGGCATCAATCACTGCTTTGGCAAAGGCCTTCGGGTCTTCCTGGGGCAGGTTGTGGCCGATGCCGCCCTTGATCAAGCGGAACTCATACTTGCCGGTGAAGCGTTTCGCATAGTCCTCGGGAGCTGGATGCGGCGCGCCGTTGGCGTCGCCTTCCAGGGTGATGGTTGGCACGCTGATGGCGGGCGCCTTGGCCAGCTGCTGCTCCAGGGCCTCGTAACGGCTTTCCCCTTGTACCAATCCCAGGCGCCAGCGGTAGTTGAAGACGGTGATTGCTACATGGTCGGGGTTGTCCAGGGCTGCAGCGCTGCGCTCGAACGTGGCATCGTCGAAGGCCCACTTCGGTGAGGCGAGTTCCCAGATCAACCTGGCGAAGTCATGCCGGTTTTTCTCATACCCGGCCTGGCCGCGATCGGTCGCGAAATAGAACTGGTACCACCACTGCAACTCGGCCTTGGGCGGTAACGGGTTCTTGCCTACCGCCTGGTTGCCGATCAGATAACCGCTGACCGCCACCAAGGCTTCGACCCGCTCCGGCCAGAGTGCCGCAACGATGTCTGCCGAACGTGCGCCCCAATCATAGCCACCCAACACGGCCCGCTTGATCTGCAGCGCGTCCATGAAGTCGATGACATCACTGGCCAGTGCGGCAGGCTGGCCGTTGCGCAGCGTCTTGTCGGAGAGAAAGTGCGTATCACCGTACCCCCGGGCATAAGGCATCAGCACGCGATAACCCTGCGCAGCCAACAAAGGTGCCACCTCGGAGTAACTGTGAATATCATAAGGCCAGCCGTGCAGCAGAATGACCACGGGGCCCTCGGCCGGCCCCACCTCGGCGTAAGCTACATTCAGCAGACCGGCCTGGATGTGCTTCAACGGGCCGAACACGGCAGATGGATCGACTTTGGTGCTGACCGTAGCCGCCGCGGTTACGGTGGTGCTGGCCTGCACGCTGGCCGTACCCAGGAGGCCCAACTGCAGCAACACCGCAGCAAGGATCGAAGGCCCCACCAGGCGCCGGTGCTTAGCGGTTGTAATGGTCGACAAGGCGTTGTTCACGTCGGGTGACTCCTGCAGGTGGCGGATGAGCAGTCTGCTCTCGGTGAAGCCTATTTGGCCGGCCCGAGGTATCCACGTTGTGTCGTAAAACCTGTGCGATCGCGACATAACGTGTCCCACGGTGCGACGGATACAGTCCGATACAAAACCCAGAGTTCAATAACAAGAGAATCGAGCGATGGAACACGTGAACCACATCCTGATTGTCGACGACGATCGGGAGATCCGCGAGCTGGTCGGTAATTACCTGAAGAAGAACGGCTTGCGCACCACAGTCGTGGCCGATGGACGGCAGATGCGCAGCTTTCTGGAGGCCAACCAGGTGGACCTGATCGTGCTGGACATCATGATGCCCGGCGATGATGGCCTGCAGCTGTGTCGCGAACTGCGCTCGGGCAAGCACAAGGCGACGCCGATCCTGATGCTCACGGCGCGCAACGATGAAACCGACCGAATCCTCGGGCTGGAAATGGGCGCCGATGACTACCTGACCAAACCCTTCTCCGCCCGTGAACTGCTTGCCCGCATCAACGCCGTGCTACGGCGCACGCGGATGCTGCCGCCTAACCTGCTGGTCAGCGAAAGCGGCCGCTTGCTGGGCTTCGGTCGCTGGCGCCTGGACACCACCGCCCGTCATCTGCTGGACGAAGATGACACCAGGGTCGCCCTGAGTGGCGCCGAATATCGGCTGTTGCGGGTGTTCCTCGACCATCCCCAGCGCGTGCTCAGCCGTGATCAATTGCTGAACCTGACCCAGGGTCGCGACGCCGACCTGTTCGACCGCTCCATCGACCTGCTGGTCAGCCGGTTGCGCCAACGCTTGATGGATGACTCGCGCGAGCCGACCTACATCAAGACCGTGCGCAGTGAAGGGTATGTATTTTCCTACCCGGTGCAGATGCTCGGCGCACAGGACTGAATCAGCACAGGCCGATCAACATCCTTGATAAAGACTATGCCCATGGGTGTTTTTTCATCGACGGGCTCCAGCTCTACAGTGGCCACATCTTCTTCCCACGCTCTGGAGCTACCTCATGAAAATCATCATCGGTCTTGGATTTGCCCTGTCGGTCCTGGGTGCCACTTCGGCCATCGCTGCCCCGCACGCAACCGCACAAGTGGTGGCCGCTGCGCCGGTCAGCCAACCGGCTACCTTGAACGTCAATACGGTGGGCGTCGATCACAAGGACGTTCAGGCGAGCAAGCTGTATGTCGCGGAGAACCGGCCGGAGTTTGGTTCGAAATATCAGCGTTATTGATTCGATCCTTCTCTGCAGGCGGGTCCGACAGGCCATGCCCTACAGGGGTTGGGTCAATCTGCGGGCAAGCGCTTTGGCCTGCAGTGCCACATCCGTCACTGCCGTACTCTCCCACCACATTCCACGCAACGGCGGCCCCATGGCGAACAGCCGACCGGCGACTTGCCCATCGGCACCGATCACCGCGCCGTCCACGGAGGCGGCGATGCCCAGTGCCAGCGGTCCGGGCTGAATCAGGCCCCGCGCCAGCAACTGCCGGGGCAGAGGTCGGGCAACCCGTCTCCAGTCATATTCGATGCCACTGGAGTTGATCAACGCCGCGCCACGGACCACGCACTCCTGCGGCTCGCCACGCCGACGGATGCGGATACCCAGCCCATTCCCCGACGAAGGTTCAAGCCCCTTGAAGGACGCCGCCTGAATCCGCAGCCGCCCTTCCCCGTGCAACCGCGCGACCAGCTCGGCACTCAAGGGTGGCGAGCGGTGGTGATGGCTCTCCCACCACGGCCGTACGTGCCGTACGAACTGCCGACGCTGCGCGTCCGTCGCCTGGCTCCACAGCCGTGGAATGTGCACGCGCACAGTGTCCAGGGGCGCTTGCCAGTCGATCCCCCGGGCAATCGCATCGCGGCAATGGCGGCGCAGCTCGCGTACCAGTTGCCGTGGCGTACGAATGCTCGGGTCATCGCCGAGAAAGTCGGCCCAGGCCGGCGGCTGGCGGCGCACGTGGGGCAGCAGGCCGTGGCGGGAAAACACTTCGATCGGCCCGCGGTGCCCAGCCTGCTCCAGCGAGACCACGGCATCGACCATGGTCAGGCCGGAACCGATGATCAAAACCGTCGACTGCGGATCAAGCTGGCGCATCGAGGCGACATCCCAAGGGTCCAGTGCCGCTGCGTTCAAGCCACTGGATTGGGCCTGGGGCGTGCGTGCGGCGGGGAACATCCCAGTGGCCAGCACCGCGTAAGCGCCCTGCAGGCGTTGCCCGTCGCTCAAGGTCAACCGCACGCCTTCGGCCAGGTTCTCGAGGTCGACAACCTCAGCGCGCACGTGTTCCACGCTAGAACCGTTCGCGGCGCCAGCCACCTGGGCTTGCGCCAGGCGCTGTTGCACATACTCGCCAAACAGACCGCGCGGGGGGAACAGCTCACTGACAGGCACAGACTGCTGATCGGACTCGGGCCAGCCGCCCGCCGCTATATGTGCCGTCAGCCACTGCGTCAGGTCATCGGCATTGTCCGGGTCGACGCTCATCCGCGCCGCGTTGCCGTTGAGCGTGTGTCCCAGTTCCACCGCACTGTAGGCCTCGCCCCGACCAAGCTCGTTACGGGGCTCAATCACCAGCACCGAACGCTGGCCCGGCAAGCGCAGCAGCTGCACGGCCAGCATCGCGCCACTCAGGCCGCCGCCGATGATCAGGATGTCCGCCTGGCGGATGGCGTCATTCGCCTGCTCGCGGTGGATTTCACTCATGGGGTTCTCACAGGTCAGGGTTGTCCTGGACGATCATAAGCGCCAAACCCGGGTCAGCGTCAGAGAGCAGTACCAAAGTAGCGATAGCAGCCTTGGCGACCGTCGCTGCTGGCGGTTCAGATCACCACGTTGCGCACGAAACGCGCGGCGACTTCGCCTTCATTGCGATAGGAGTGCGGCTGGTTACTGGCAAACATGTAGAACTCCCCGGCCGCGATCCGGTGGGGGACGTCACCGAGCATCAGCGTCAGGCAACCTTCGAAGACGTAGAGCTGTTCGCTCCAGCCGTCGGCATCGGGTTCGGAGGGATAGTGCTCGCCTGGCTCCAGGCGCCATTCCCAGAGCTCCACCTCCCGGGTGGCGCTGGCTTTGGACAGCAGCACCGCCTTGCTGCCGGGAATGGTGCCGGCCCAGGCCAGTTCGTTGATGCGGCTGGGATCGCGGGCATCGGGGGCCTGGATCAGGTCGCTGAAGGCAACGTCGAGTGCTTCGGCAACGCGGTCGAGGGTGGTCAGGCTGACATTTTTTTCACCGGCTTCGATTGCCACCAGCATCCGCCGGCTGACCCCGGATTTTTCCGCGAGGGCGGTCTGGCTCATATCGGCGGCGTGGCGCAGTCGCCGGACATTAAGGCTGACGTGTTGCAGGACCGAAGCCCGTTGCGTGGAATCTTTGTGCACTATATTGCTCACTCGGTAGGGTTGGGCAGTATACTGCGCAACATACGGCGCATTGTGCGTCCCCATCCGGTAGCGCGCAAGGACATGACGTCGGTGAACTCCTCCCCCAATACTTCTCCCCGCTTCTCGCGGTTCAGCAAAGCCGAATGCGTGCTGGTGGTGATCACCATGGTCTGGGGCGGGACTTTCCTGCTGGTGCAGCATGCGATGACCGTCAGCGGCCCGATGTTTTTCGTCGGCCTGCGCTTCGCTGCAGCGGCGCTCATCGTCGCGTTGTTTTCCTGGCGGCACCTGCGCGAGCTGACACTGTTCGAGCTCCGGGCCGGGTCGTTTATCGGTGTGGCGATCATGCTGGGCTACGGCTTGCAGACAGTCGGGTTGCAGAGCATTCCAAGCAGCCAGTCGGCGTTCATCACGGCGCTTTACGTGCCCTTCGTGCCGTTGCTTCAATGGCTGGTGCTGGGGCGGCGTCCAGGGCTGATGCCGAGTATCGGCATCATGCTGGCGTTTACCGGCTTGATGCTGCTGTCAGGCCCTGCGGGCGCATCGTTGAATTTCAGCCCGGGTGAAATCGCCACGCTGATCAGCGCCGTGGCGATTGCTGCGGAAATTATTCTGATCAGTCACTTTGCCGGTCAGGTCGATGTGCGCCGGGTGACGGTGGTGCAACTGGCAGTCACCTCGGTGCTGTCGTTCCTGCTGGTGGTGCCGACCCAGGAGCGCATTCCTGACTTTTCCTGGCTGCTGCTGTGTAGCGCCCTGGGCCTGGGGGCGGCGAGCGCGGCGATCCAGGTGGCGATGAACTGGGCGCAGAAAAGCGTCTCGCCGACCCGCGCTACCCTGATCTATGCCGGCGAGCCGGTCTGGGCCGGGATTGTCGGGCGCATGGCCGGGGAGCGGTTGCCGGCGATTGCGTTGGTCGGCGCGGGGTTGATTGTGGCAGCGGTGATTGTCAGTGAGTTGAAGACCAAGGGTAAGGTGGTTGTGGCGCAGGAAGACCTGGAGAGCGAAACCCAACGCTGACCGGCAGTACGTGCGGCGTTTGATCGAGAGTGTTCGCGAACAAGCCCGCTCCCACTGTGGATCTGTGCCAGACGCATGCCCTGCATTCACCGATGATCTAATGTGAGAGCAGGCTTGCTCGCGATGAGGCCAGACCTGCATGTCACAGCATGCCAAACCACCAGACAGCATGACTTTTGCGCACTCCATGTAGGATTCTGCCACAGGTTCGCGTTTGGTAATCCGGGGACTGGCACGTATGATGCTTCACAAACCTCCGCAGATTAGAAGCCTATGTCCCTGATAGTTCTACTGCTTCTGCCCTTTGTTGGCAGCTGTGTGGCCGCCGTGCTGCCGCACAACGCGCGCAATGCCGAATCGCTACTGGCTGGCCTGGTCGCCCTCATAGGCACCGTCCAGGTCGCTTTGCTGTACCCGCAAATTGTCGACGGCGGGGTCATTCGCCAGGAATTCTTCTGGCTGCCCAGCCTGGGTCTGAACTTCGTCTTGCGCATGGACGGTTTTGCCTGGCTGTTCTCCATGCTGGTGCTGGGCATCGGCACACTGGTCTCGTTATACGCGCGTTACTACATGTCGCCGGACGACCCGGTGCCGCGCTTTTTCGCGTTTTTCCTGGCGTTCATGGGCGCCATGCTCGGGCTCGTCATCTCCGGCAACCTGATCCAGATCGTATTCTTCTGGGAGCTGACCAGCCTCTTTTCCTTCCTGCTGATCGGCTATTGGCATCACCGCGCCGACGCCCGACGCGGCGCCTACATGGCGCTGATGGTCACGGGTGCCGGCGGATTATGCCTGCTGGCGGGGGTCATACTGCTTGGCCATGTGGTCGGCAGCTATGACCTCGACAAGGTCCTGGCCGCCGGCGAGCTGATTCGCGCACATGCCCTCTACCCTGTCCTGCTGCCTCTTATCCTGATCGGCGCCCTGAGCAAAAGCGCGCAATTCCCCTTTCATTTCTGGCTGCCCCACGCCATGGCGGCGCCGACGCCCGTCTCGGCCTATCTGCACTCGGCGACCATGGTCAAGGCCGGGGTGTTCCTGCTGGCGCGGCTCTGGCCGTCGTTGTCCGGCAGTGAAGAATGGTTCTACATCGTCAGCGGCGCCGGTGCCTGCACCCTGTTGCTGGGCGCCTACTGCGCAATGTTCCAGAACGACCTCAAGGGGCTGCTGGCCTACTCGACCATCAGCCATCTGGGCCTGATCACCCTGCTGCTGGGCCTGAACAGCCCGCTGGCAGCAGTCGCGGCGGTGTTTCATATTCTCAACCACGCCACCTTCAAGGCTTCGCTGTTCATGGCCGCCGGGATCATCGACCACGAAAGTGGCACCCGGGACATTCGCAAGCTCAGTGGCCTGATCCGGCTGATCCCCTACACCGCCACCCTGGCCATGGTCGCCAGCGCCTCCATGGCCGGTGTACCGCTGCTCAACGGTTTCCTGTCAAAAGAGATGTTCTTCGCCGAAACCGTGTTCATCAATGCCACGGCCTGGGTCGAAATGGCCCTGCCGATTGTCGCGACCATCGCCGGTACCTTCAGCGTCGCCTACTCGTTACGGTTTACCGCTGACGTGTTCTTCGGCCCGACCGCTACCGACCTGCCCCACACCCCCCACGAGCCGCCACGGTGGATGCGTGCGCCGGTCGAACTGCTGGTGTTTGCCTGCCTGGTCGTGGGGATTTTCCCGGCACAGGTGGTCGGCCCGCTGCTGGCCGCCGCTGCGCTTCCCGTGGTCGGTGGCCCATTGCCGGAGTACAGCCTGGCCATCTGGCACGGCTGGAATGCGCCGATGATCATGAGCCTGATAGCCATGAGCGGCGGCATCGTGCTCTACCTGTTGCTGCGCAATCAGCTCAAGCGTGGACGCTTCAAGTACCCGCCGCTGATTGGCCGCTTCAATGGCAAGCGCCAGTTCGAACGCAGCCTGGTGGTGATGATGCGCCTGGCTCGGCGCCTGGAGCGGCGGATCAGCACCAAGCGCCTGCAAACCCAGCTGTTCCTGGTGGTCCTGGCCGCTGTACTGGTGGGGCTGATCCCGATGCTGCACGGCAGCCTGACCTGGGGCGACCGGCCGAAAATCCCGGGTTCGGCCGTGTTCGTCACCCTGTGGCTGCTGGCGATCGCCTGTGCCCTGGGCGCTGCCTGGCAGGCCAAGTACCACCGGCTGGCAGCCCTGACCATGGTCAGCGTCTGTGGCCTGATGACCTGCATCACCTTCGTCTGGTTCTCCGCGCCGGACCTGGCCTTGACGCAACTGGTGGTTGAAGTGGTCACCACGGTACTGATCCTGCTTGGCCTGCGCTGGTTGCCGCGGCGGATCGAAGAGGTGGCGCCATTGCCGAGCACCTTGCGCAAGGCGCGCATCCGGCGCTTGCGCGACTTGCTGTTGTCGACGGCTGTCGGTGGCGGCATGGCGCTGTTGTCCTACGCCATGTTGACGCGCCAGACCCCCAACGACATTTCCTCGTTCTACCTCAGCCGCGCCTTGCCCGAAGGCGGTGGCAGTAACGTGGTCAACGTGATGCTGGTGGATTTCCGCGGCTTTGACACCCTGGGTGAAATCACCGTGCTGGCCGCCGTGGCGCTGACCGTATTCGCCCTGCTGCGACGCTTCCGCCCACCCAAGGAGAGCCTGCAATTGCCGGCCCAGCAACGCCTGCTGGCGCCCGACGTGGTGACCGACCTGGTCAACCCGCGCCAGGCCAGCGATACCGCCCTGGGCTTCATGATGGTGCCGGCGGTACTGGTGCGCCTGCTGCTGCCGATCGCCTTCGTGGTGTCGATCTACCTGTTCATGCGCGGTCACAACCAGCCCGGTGGCGGGTTCGTTGCCGGGCTGGTGATGTCGGTCGCGTTCATCCTGCAGTACATGGTGGCCGGGACCCAGTGGGTCGAGGCGCAAATGAGCCTGCGGCCGCTGCGCTGGATGGGCACGGGGTTGTTGTTCGCCACGGTCACCGGGCTTGGGGCCATGGCGGTCGGTTATCCGTTCCTGACCACCCACACCTGGCATTTCGACCTGCCGGTGTTCGGCGCCATCCACATCGCCAGCGCCCTGTTCTTCGACATTGGCGTGTATTCAGTGGTCGTGGGTTCGACCTTGCTGATCCTCACCGCCCTCGCCCACCAGTCGGTTCGTGGCCACAAGACCGCGGCCCTGCCCAAATCCGTCGCCAGCAAAGGAGCCGTCTGATGGAAGAAGTCATCGCAATCGCCATCGGCGTCCTGGCGGCGTCCGGGGTGTGGCTGGTCCTGCGGCCGCGGACGTTCCAGGTGGTCATGGGCCTGTGCCTGCTGTCCTACGGCGTTAACCTGTTCATCTTCAGCATGGGCAGCCTGTTTATCGGCAAGGAGCCGATCATCAAGGACGGCGTGCCCCAGGACCTGCTGCACTACACCGATCCATTGCCGCAGGCGCTGGTGCTCACCGCCATCGTCATCAGCTTCGCCATGACAGCACTGTTCCTCGTCGTGCTGCTGGCTTCCCGGGGCCTGACCGGTACCGACCATGTGGACGGCCGGGAGCCTAAGGAATGAACCTGATGCCGCACCTGATTGCCGCACCGATTCTGCTGCCGCTGCTGACTGCCGCCTTGATGCTGATGCTCGGGGAAAAACACCGTCCGCTAAAGGCCAGGATCAACCTGTTCTCCAGCCTGGTCGGGCTGGGCATTGCCGTGCTGTTGCTGCAATGGACCCAGGAAACCGGCATTCCCGGCTCCATCGGCGTGTACCTGCCGGGCAACTGGCAGGCACCGTTTGGCATTGTGCTGGTGGTCGACCGCCTCTCGGCGATGATGCTGGTACTGACCGGGATCATCGGCGTCAGCGCCCTGCTGTTTGCGATGGCCCGCTGGGACGGTGCGGGCTCGAGCTTCCACGCGCTGTTCCAGATCCAGATGATGGGCCTGTACGGCGCCTTCCTGACCGCCGACCTGTTCAACCTGTTTGTGTTTTTCGAAGTGCTGCTGGCCGCCTCCTACGGGCTGATGCTGCACGGCTCGGGACGCTCCCGGGTCTCGGCCGGCCTGCATTACATTTCGATCAACCTGTTGGCTTCGTCGCTGTTCCTGATTGGCGCGGCGCTGATCTACGGCGTCACCGGCACCCTGAACATGGCCGACCTGGCGCTGAAGATTCCCCTGGTGCCGGAGGCCGATCGGGGCCTGCTGCATGCCGGCGCCGCGATCCTGGCGGTGGCGTTCCTGGCCAAGGCCGGCATGTGGCCGCTGAATTTCTGGCTGGTACCGGCCTACTCCGCGGCCAGCGCCCCGGTGGCGGCGATGTTTGCGATCATGACCAAGGTCGGCGTCTACACCTTGCTGCGCCTGTGGACCCTGCTGTTTTCCGGACAAGCCGGGGCGTCGGCGTATTTTGGCGGCGACTGGCTGATCTATGGCGGCATGGCGACCATTATCTGCGCAGCGGTGGCGATCATTGCCGCGCAACGCCTCGAACGCCTGGCCAGCCTGAGCATCCTGGTGTCGGCGGGCATCCTGCTGGCGTCCATCGGCTTCGCCCAGCCCAAGCTGATCGGCGCGGCGCTGTTCTACCTGGTCAGCTCGACCCTGGCGTTGAGCGCGCTGTTCCTGCTGGCCGAGCTGATCGAACGTTCGCGCTCGGCCAATGAAATACCCTTGTTCGATGACGGCGACCTGCTGCCCCGGCCCATGGAATCCCTGCAACCAGCCAAAGGCATCAACCTCGATGACGAACAGAAGGCCGTAGTCGGTCAGGTGATCCCCTGGACCATGGCCTTCCTCGGCCTGAGCTTCATCGCCTGCTCGCTGCTGATCATTGGCATGCCGCCGCTTTCGGGCTTTATCGGCAAGCTGGGTTTGCTGCACGCCCTGCTCAACCCAATGGGCCTGGGCACCGGCAGCGATGAACCGGTGTCGAACGCCGCGTGGGGCCTGTTGGCGCTGCTGATCATCTCGGGCCTGGCCTCGCTGATCGCCTTCTCGCGCCTGGGCATCCAGCGCTTCTGGACGCCGGAGGAGCGACCGTCGCCGCTATTGCGCCGTTTTGAATGTGTGCCGATCTTTGCACTGTTGGGCCTGAGCATCGCGCTGACCTTCAAGGCCGAGCCACTGCTGCGCTACACCCAGGCCGCTGCAGACGCCTTGAACAATCCCCAGCAGTACGTCATGGCAGTGCTCGGCACTCGCGCCGTGCCAAGCCCCGAAGCGCAAGCCGCGATCGTGGAGGTGCGCCCATGAATCGTCTGTTTCCTGCGCCCTGGTTGTCACTGGCGCTGTGGGTATTGTGGCTGGCGTTGAACCTGTCGATCAGCCCGGGTAATGTGCTGCTGGGGGCCGTCTTAGGCATCTGCGCGCCACTGATGATGCGCAAATTGCGCCCCCTGCCGATCCGCATTCGTCGCCCTGGCGTGATCCTGCGCCTGTTCCTGCTGGTGGGACGTGACGTGGTGGTGTCCAACCTCGCCGTCGCCTGGAGCGTGCTCAATGCTGGACGCCGACCGCCGCGCTCGCGCTTCATCAAGGTGCCGCTGGAGCTGCGCGACGCCAATGGCCTGGCGGCCCTGTCGATGATCACCACGGTGGTTCCCGGCACGGTCTGGTCGGAGCTGGCACTGGACCGCAGCATTCTGTTGCTGCACGTGTTCGACCTGGATGACGAAGCACTGTTCATCGAGCACTTCAAGGCGACCTACGAACGCCCCCTGATGGAGATCTTCGAATGAGCCCGCTGCTGTCGAATGCGATCCTGCTGAGCCTGTTCATCTTCTCGCTGGCCATGGTCCTGACCCTGATTCGCCTGTTCAAGGGGCCTTCGGCACAAGACCGGGTACTGGCGCTGGACTACCTGTACATCGTAGCGATGCTGATGATGCTCACCCTGGGCATCCGTTATGCCAGTGACACCTACTTTGAAGCAGCGCTGCTGATCGCGCTGTTCGGCTTCGTCGGCTCGTTTGCCCTGGCGAAATTCCTCCTGCGCGGCGAGGTGATCGAATGAACGCGGAACTGTCTTTGTGGGTTGAAGTGCCGGTGGCGATCCTGCTGGTGCTCAGCAGCCTGTTTGCGCTGATCGGCGCCACCGGGCTGCTGCGCATGAAGGATTTTTTCGAGCGCATGCACCCGCCGGCCCTGGCGTCGACCCTGGGCGCCTGGAGCGTGGCACTGGCGTCGATCATCTACTTCTCGGCGCTCAAATCCGCGCCAGTGCTGCACGCCTGGCTGATTCCGATCCTGCTGGCCATCACGGTACCGGTGACCACCCTGCTGCTGGCCCGGGCGGCGCTGTTTCGCAAGCGCATGGCCGGGGATGATGTGCCGGCCGAAGTAAGTAGTCGGAGCATGGAAAGCGGGAACTGAGCCACGGGCACCCTGGGATCCTGTGGGAACGAGGCTTGCTCCCACAGCTCATCGGTAAATCAATGAGTGCAGATTTCTCAAACAGCCTGTGGGAGTTTCCTGTTATCGACCGCCGACTACTGAAGGTTCAGTTCAGTTTTTTTCTAATGGTTCTGGGCGGACGCTGCAATCAACTTGCCGTCGCGTGGTGGGTGCTCCAGGAAACCGGCTCGGCGCTCTACTTCGCCAACATGATTGCCTGTTCCATCGCGGCAGAGGTGCTGGCCAGGCCCCTGTTGGGGTGGATGGGCGACAAGTACAACAAAATCCGGATCATCAAGCTCGCCTCATGGCTCAGCCTGACCAGCGCGCTGCTTATGTTGATGCTGTCGGCCACTGGCGAGTTCAACCCCTGGACGGTGGGTGCGCTGATGATGCTCAGCAGCGCGATCGTTGGCGTGCGTGACCCGCTGCAGGCGTCGATCATTCCTTTGTTTGCCAGCGACGACAAAGTCTCGCTGGCCTTCAGGAGCAAAAGCGTGATGTCGTCGTTGTCGATGCTGCTGGGACCGGCGCTGGCCAGCGGGTTGATTTACGGATTTGGCATCACTTTCGCTTTAGCTGCGGATTTTTTTGCGATCCTCGTCGCCGGGTTATTGATTGCGACCATCCCAAGCCCCATCGGCGCTCCCGACGACAGCGCAAACCCTGCGACTGCCAATGGCTTCAGCATGATCTACTCCGGCTTCAAGGTGGTCTACGGCGTGAAAGTGGAGTTTTACCTGGCGCTTATTGCGATGTTGATCAACTTTGCCCTCTACCCGTTTTTCACCCTTCTGATTCCGCTCTATGTGAAAGACGTCATCCAATACCCGGTGACTTACATCGGTTTGCTGGATGCCAGCTTCGGGCTGGGCATTCTGCTGGGCAGTTACAAGATCATCGGATCGTTGTCCGGCCGAATCCCTCGGGACATGTGTGTGTCCGCCGGGTTCGCACTATTGGGTTGCAATCTGTTGGTGTTCGGGACCGTTACATCTTCGGTTATCGTCACCGTCGCGTTTTTCTGCGGTGGCGTCGGACTGATGCTGATCAACATCCCTACCTCGTCCGTACGGCTGCTGGCGACACCAAAATCGCATCGCAACCGCGTGTTCGCCACGGTTGCGTTCCTGTCCGCAGCGGCCAGTCCCTTGGGGAGCTTTGCGATGAGCACCTTCATTGGCCAACTGGGAGTCGCGATAACCATCACGCTGCTGGGTGCCATGGTGCTGCTGTTATCCCTGCTGGTTCTGCTGATACCTGATTTCAAGCGATTCATGCGCTCCCAGGATACCCAGCTCAACGATGCTTACCTGGACAAGTACCCTGCAGCGTTCAGCGGGGCTTCCAGCAAGGCTTGATAGCACCGTTGCCGTGCCCCGCTCTTCAGATCCAAGCCACCGCCAGCAACCCTGCCCCCAGCACTACACACAACGGCGAATACGCCCAGGTATCGAGGCGGGCAAATTTGGAATTCTTGACCTGTTTGAAAAACCCTACAAGATTCGAATCGCCAATCGCCCGGGCGAACATCAGCATCGCAATGGCGCTGATCACCCACTGCAGTGACCAGTGATGCACCGTCGGCAGGTATAGGCCGACCCGCAGGCACACCAGCATCGCGATCAGCAGCAGGCCGACCGCCACCAGCAGCGTGGCAAATCCAAAAGGCTTGAAGGCCGGCCTGGAGCCTTGGTCGTCCTCCCTGGGCACTCGCGGCACGGCGGCCTCGCTGCCCAGCTTGCCACCGGCCGCCCAGTACAGGTGGACCAGGCTGATCAGGAGGAAGACGGCAGCCATCCATTGCGCAATTACCAGGCTCATAGTCAAACTTCCAGCGTGAAATGTGCGCGCAGGATGAACCTCCCCGAACGATTATGTAAGGGCAGGCCCAAACTCACTTCAACTCGGCAGCGACTTTGGCGGCGACATCCTTGGGCACCCAGGCCTGCCAAACGTCCGGATGCGCCTTCATGAACGCTTCGGCCGCCTGGCGTGGCGCGGTGTGTTTTTCGCTCATCTGGGCCAACGCCTTGTTCAACGGCTCGATCGGGAAATCGACCTTGCTGAAAAACTCGGCAATCTGCGGGTACTGCTTCTGGAACGGGGTGGAGACGCCGATCGACAGCTTCGACGCCAGCGAGCGGGTCGGTTGCGGATTGGGATTGTCGGCGTCGGTGAGGGTCTTCCAGGCTTCGGCATTGAACGGCGGTTCTTCCAGCTGGATCAGCTTGAAGCGGCCCAGCAGCGGCGTCGGCGACCAGTAATAGAACAGGATCGGTTTGCCTCGACGAATCGAGGAACTGATCTCGGCATCCAGCGCCGCCCCGGACCCGCTGCGGAAGTTCACGTAACTGTCGTCCAGCCCGTAGGCCTTGAGCTTCTGCTTGTTGACCACCTCGGACGTCCAGCCGATCGGGCTGTTGAGAAAGCGGCCCTTGCCAGGCGATTCCGGATCGCTGAACACGTCCTTGTACCTGGGCAGATCGGTGACGCTGCGCAGGTCCGGGGCCACGGCCTTGATGCCCTTGGCCGGGTCACCCTTGATCACATACTCGGGCACCCACCAGCCTTCGGTGGCACCCTTGACCGTGTCGCCCAGGCTCACCACCTTGCCTTCAGCCTCGGCCTTGACCCAGACCGGACTGCGCCCGGCCCATTCTTCGCCGATCACCTGGATATCGTTGTTGGCCAGCGCGGTTTCCAGGGTAATGGTCGTGCCCGGCAGGGTATCGGTGGGCAGTCCGTAACCCTTCTCGACGATGATCCGCAGGATATCGGTGATCAGGCTGCCGCTTTCCCAATTCAGGTCGGCAAAATGGATGGGCGCCTGGGCGGCGGCCACCGGGCCGGATGAAGCGAACAAAGCGCCAGTGGCCAGGGCAGCGGCCAGGAACCGTCGTAATCCTTTCATGCTTTTGCACCTCGTGCTGTTCACAGCAATAGCAGGATGGCCGGGCAGAAGACCGCGAGCCTCAAAATACTCAGTCCACTGACTGTAGTAGAGGTTCCTGCTTTCGAAGGGCGTGAATCTGTTTTCGCAAATGTACTGCAGTGCCGACCGCTTATTCGCTGGCCTTGAAGGTCACCAGTTCACCCTTGCGCCATTTCGCGGCCTTGGCCGTGACGGCCTTGAGAGTCTTGGTCAAACCTTCCTGCAACTGCTGGTGCGCGGCGAACACCATCACCACGCTATGGCCTTCCTTGAACACGATGCCGTGGCCATCAGCGGTAGTCACGAACGCATAATCGCCAAGGCCGTAAACGGTCAGTTTAATTTCGCGAAACTTGATATCCAGCTTGCCGCCTTCGCGACTGGGCAGCACGGATGCGCTGAAGTGATCGCCAACCTTGAGCTTGAGCCCGGGTTTATCATCAACGACCAACGACTCTTCGGTATCGATTTCGGCAATGTAAATGCCTTCGGCGTTTTGTTCGGTGATGTAAACGAAACGTGACTGAAACTGTTTAACCAGCTTTGCCCGCAGATCACCCAGCACGAACAAAGCATGCATATCGAGATTACTTACTGCCAAGGAAACATCCCCACATCTGAAATGGTGCCGCGCGCGAAACGGGCGCACGGCAGAAAATAGCGGCAATGCCGAAATGAACACATAAACCGGGGTGAATCCCAGATCAACAGAATAATGGAATACCACCCACGTCGTCCTGTCTGGCGCTTTTCAAGACTTGGAGTACAGCGCCTTTTTTACGCCAGAGAAAACGGACTATCAACTCCGGGAAAAAATCGCTTTGAAAAAAGCATTTTTCCAACAGATCGCCAGGCAAAAATCGCTTTGGATAGGCACGTATGCCCGGCACTGCGGGTGATTCTAGAGCAGCGACGCTCTTCCAGACTACCCATAACGACGAACAGACGTCGGCAAACCCGTGAAAAGGACTTCACAGGTGCACTTAAACACACTTCAGCCAACTGCCTGGCTCCCCGTGCAATCATTTGCAGGCCACGCCCTGGAGTGCCGCCACTGACTGCGGCTTCGACAGGCGTTTCGTCATGCCGGCGACTTATCTCAGCCGCCGGCAGGCAACTACTGCCATACTGCCCGACCAATGAAATCCGTCCCAACGGCGGGCGACGTTCAAAACAACAGAATATTCTCATGGGAAGGCTGCGACGTGACGGAATTTGATATCGGCGAATTTTTCATCCGGGGCGAAGTCAGGGAAGTCGAGGGTGAGTTCCAGGCAGTCATCATCATGCGCGCCAAACCGCCGCTGACCACCGTCACCTGCCACCAGGTCGAAAAGGACCGCTGGTTCAAGACCGCCGACGTGGCCGCCATTGCCGCCCAGGATGCCGCCAAGGCACTCAAGCTGGCTGTTGATGAGGGCGCGTTAAAAGCCTGACCTTCAGTTTGCCGTCTATGCTTGCCCTGCTTTAGAACATCGCTATCGAACTCCTGGAGCGCGGCCGCCTCAGATGCAATGAGCCGTACTTCAGCACTTGCACTCGACGCGGCACTCAAGGAGATCAACATGGATGCACCTACACATGATTTGAAAGGCCTGTTTGACCAGTTGGGCCTGGATTCCAGCGAGAAGGCGATCGACGACTTCATCGCCAGTCACTCTCCCCTCCCCGACGACAAGAAGCTGATCGACGCCGAATTCTGGACGCCGCAGCAGGCGGGCTTCCTGAAAGAACAATTGCGCGAAGATGCTGACTGGGCGCGGGTGGTCGACGACCTCAACCTGCGCATGCACCAGGTGCACTAAGCAGCGGACTCAGTGCAGGCTGCCTTGTTGTGTTGCGCTCAATTGCGCAAGCCAGGCAGCTTTGCACTCCTGCGCTTCATTGCGACTGGCGAACGCCGTACCGCGACGCTCCCCGTTCAGCAGCACCACCCAGCAGACACTCTGCCCCATCGCCCGCAGGTTCGAGGGCACAGCGCTGCCAATCATCACCGCAACATCCACTTTGCTTTGCATATTGCCTCGCCTAATTCATTAGTCACCTAACTATGTCGGTAGGTTAATGAGTTTCCCGGCGAGGAAACAGCAACGCCGCTGCACAGCTTAGTTGCCGAACCCGTAACAATGGCCTCCAGGTCAGCGCGGACTCTCTGGTTTATAGCCCAGGCGCAAACCACCCCAGTGACGCCCTTTGAGCAGAATTGGCACCGAAAGATCGTGCATCAATTCACCGGTGTCGCGGGTATAGGTTTGCAGCAGCACGGGTTGCTGATGGCTGCCACAACGAATGCCCGTGCGATCGGCAAACTTGCGCTTGGTACGATTGTGCAGCGCGTCCAGTTGCGCATCGCCAGTCAACGGTTGGCTGAACACCTTGTTATGGGTGGGCACATAGCCCTGCTGCGTGCAGGCGATGGCGAACACCAGGCCCTCGTGACGGGCCAGCAGGGGTTCCTGGATGGCCGGCAACACCTGGTCGGTGTAACGATCGAAGCGGGTCTGGAACTTGCCGGGATGAGTGTTGGGAATCGCCTGGTAATTGCGATCGAACAGGTCATCGAGGCTGACACGTCCCTGGTCGATATCAGCTTCGAATCGCGCCGTGATCTGGCTTGCGCCTTCGCGGGCGAGGTCGTAGATGCGTTGGTGGTAATCATCCAGGCCGACTTCGGCAAGCCGCTCGCTAATGGTTTCGGCCTGCCCTTCCATTTGCACTGCGGCCAGCGCCAGTCGTTGGGTCTGCTGGTCGCTGACGCCCAGGTCGCTGCGCATCTGCTCGATGGCGTGGAACAGGCTGTCCAGTTGCTCGCGGTTGGTCGCCGCGCCCTGGGCGATTTCGCCGACCTGGTGTTCAACCCCGGCTGCCAGCCGCGCGATGTTCTCCAGGTGCTGTCCGGTTTGCTCGACCTGTTCGACGCCCTGGTCCAGATCGCTGGACAGTTGACGAATCTGCTCCACCACTTGCGCCGTGCGTTGCTGGATATCGGCGACCATCTCGCCGACCTCGCCCGTTGCGGTCGCCGTGCGCGCAGCCAGGCCGCGCACTTCATCGGCAACGACCGCAAAGCCCCGGCCATGTTCACCTGCCCGCGCCGCCTCGATGGCCGCATTCAGGGCCAGCAGGTTGGTCTGGCTGGCAATGGACTGGATCACCAGCGTCACTCGCTGGATGTCGTCGCTGCGCAGGCTCAAGGCTTCGATCATTTCCCGGCTGTTGCTCGCGCGCTGACTGAGTTGATGCATGCGCGCGATCGACTCGACCAGTTGCGAACGTCCGGCCGCGCTGCTGTGATGAGCTTCGCTGGCGGCCCCCAGCGCTTGCTGGCTGAGCAGTGATGTGGCTTGTTCGGTGGCAATCAGTACTTCGGCATTGCTGACGATTTGCGCAGCCGCCCCCAGTTGCGACTGCAGGCGGTCGGCCAGTTGCTTGACCGAATAGGCGACGCCGGCGGCTGAAAGCGCATTGTGGCTGGTGGCGTACGACAGATCGCGGGTCAACCCGGCGATGCCGTCGGATGTGTCGGCAGGCGCCTCAGGGGCTCTGCGCTGCCGCAGGCGCGGCAGCCAGATAATCAGCATCGCCAGCGGCAGGCCGACAGCCAGCGACCAGCCTCCCAGCGTGATGCCCCCTAGCAGGAGCAGCAGCGCGACACTTTGCAGCGTCGGCGTGAGCCATTGGTTGCGGGTTGCCGGTACTGGTGCCGGCACTGGCCCAACCAGAGATCCGTCTCTCGTCATCATCGTCACCCCACGTGTCTTCTAATTGTTGTACCCGCATTTAACGCCACTACCTGGCCATTATCCATGGTCCGTTAGTCGCGGTTATTGCAGCAGATCAATAGAAGCGTGTCGGGTTTTGTGCAGACGATAAAAAGCATCGCGGGCAAGCCCGCTCCCACAGGTTCAACGCAAACCTTGCGGGAGCGGGCTTGCCCGCGATGTAAGCGCTACGAAACGAAATCAGGCCTGACGCTGGTGCTTGTCGATCTGTTCGTGACGCTCTTGTGCTTCGATGCAGTACTTGGTGGTCGGGCTGATCAGCAGGCGCTTGAGGCCAATTGCCTCGCCGCTGTCATCGCACCAGCCGAAGCTGTCTTCCTTGATGCGCTCAAGGGCTTGTTCCAACTGAGGCAGCATGCGCTGGTCGCGATCGATCGCGTTTACCAGCCAGGTGCGCTCTTCTTCGACGGAAGCAGCGTCGGCCGGATCGGCTGGGGTGTCCAGGCTCTCGATGGCGATGCGGTTCTGTTCGATGCGCTCATGGGTTTCGACTTTCATGTTTTGCAACAGCTCGGAGAAAAAAGCATGTTGCTCGGCATTCATGTAGTCATCCGCCGGCATGGCCAGCAACTTGTCCTTTGTCATTGATATCTCTATAAAAAAACGTGCATTAAGGCGAATTAGGGAGCGTTCCGCTGGGCCTGGGAAGGCCAACGCAAAGGCGCCATTTATTCCAAGCGCCACCCGGCACTCAATTTACGAGGGGCGGCAGTCTAAGGCCGACTTGAGGCCTCAGCAACTGAAAAGACAGTGAATTCGTCCGACAAGACCCCGAAAATGCTCTACGGCAGTCGTTGCAGTGGTTATCGGAGTGCGTTTATAGCAAGAAATTCAATCGGGTGGCTGTATATAGAGGACAAACGGCGGCTCCCTGTACATCTATTGCACCGCGCCCAACCTGAGCTAAGGTTGAGCATTCCATAAGCCCGACCCCAAGGAGAGTATCCATGAAGCTGATCGGCATGCTCGATTCGCCCTACGTGCGGCGCGTGGCCATTAGCGCCAAGTGCCTGGGCATCCCTCTGGAACATCAATCAGTCTCGGTGTTTCGTCACTTCGAGCAGTTCCAGCAGATCAATCCAGTGGTCAAGGCGCCAACCCTGGTGCTGGACAACGGCGATGTGCTGATCGACTCGACGCTGATCATCGACTACCTGGAGGCGTTGGCCGGGTCGAACAAGACCCTGATGCCCGGCGAACTCGATCAACGCTTGCGCGCATTGCGCCTGACTGGCCTGGCGTTGGCCGCCTGTGAAAAATCCGTACAGCTGTATTACGAACGCAACCTGCGGCCCGCCGAGATTCAATATGAACCCTGGGTGGAACGGGTGGAGGGACAACTGGCAGCGGCATATTCGGCGCTTGAGCGCGAGCTGGAGTTTGCGCCTTTGAAGGCCGATGGTTCGATCGACCAGGCCGGGATCAGCGTGGCGGTAGCCTGGAGCTTCTCTCGGCTGGTGGTGCCGGAGCAGGTGGACAGTGAGCAGTTTCCACAGATCAGCGCGTTTACAGCATATGCGGAGCAGCTGGAAGCCTTCCTGGACACGCCGATCGAATGAATCCCCCTTAAACAAAAAAGCCGCTTCTACCAGAGGCAGAAGCGGCAGGAGCACAAGCTCCAGGACTATCAGTGCATAAACAGGGCGATCAGGATAATGATCGGGATCGGCACACCGAGAAAGAACAACAGTAATGAGCGCATGAGGTTTCTCCTGGTTTAACGAATCGAGTTGGTAGTAGTGACGTAGGCGTCGGACTCGACATACACCACGGCATCACGGCGACGACCGCCGAAGGTGGCAGCGAGGCTGGCGAAGAAGGCACCGATCAGCAGCGCAACAAACATCCACAAGGTGGTAGTGGCAGCCACTTTGGCAGCGGTGTCAGCCGCTTCCTTGGCAGCCTGTTTGGCGTCGGCCACGGCTTTCTGGGTACGGGCATACACTTCGTCAACACGACGTTCGGCATCGGCCTGGGTCAGGTTGGTACGCTGGGCAACCAGTTGTGCAAGGTAGGTACGGTCTTCGGCGGCGAGTTGGCCGTCGTTCAGGCTGCGTACGAAGATGCGGGTGACGGTGCCACGGGCGGCGTCATCGCCGACGGCGGCTGGACGATCATCACGGAACAGGCTGTCGATGAAGTAACCATACTGGTCACTGTCGGTGTTGCCCGCTGCCGAACCTGCTGCCTGGGTAGCCATGCTGGCTGCACCCCCGACCACACTGGCACCGGCTTGCACGCCACCACTGATGATGCTGCTGACCGAACCGACCACCAGGGTCGCGGCCACCAGCGTTGCAACGCACCACGAAAGGAAGCCGTGGGCGGTATCACGGAAGTAAACTTCATCGCCGTGCATGTTGGCCCATTTGACCCGCAGACGGCCCGCAATGTAGCCACCGAGGCCCGATGCGACGATTTGTGTGAAGGCCAGCCAGACGATCGTGGAAATGCCCAGCCCCTTGGCGCTTACGCCTTCGTTGGCCCATGGCGAAACCGCCGAGAAGCCAAGGCCAAAGCCCAGCAATACGAGGATCAGCGACAACGCCGCCGCCGCAGCGGCACCGGCAAAAATCGCACCCCAGGAAACGCCCGACCGCGCGTTTGATTCTTCTGCGGCAGGATAGAAACCATCCGAGGATCTATTCATTATTGTGTCGCTCCAGGCAGGAAAGATATTGTTACAAGTAGCTGCCTGAACAATTGCAGTCGGCGTGCCAAGCGCGATTTTTTAATAAAACTATATTTTTCAATAGCTTATAAAAATTGAACTTGCCAGCATCATGCAAATTGCAACAAAACGTCGATATCAGCGGGTTTTATGCATTGCATTTGCGGATGAATTTTTATTTAGAAAGAACGAGCTGTTTTCTTGGCAAAATGGATCCACCGTTGTGAACCCCAATCAGGCCCGCCAATGACCCGAATCTTGACCATCGAAGACGACGCCGTGACCGCCCGGGAAATCGTTGCCGAACTCAGCAGCCATGGCCTTGACGTGGACTGGGTGGATAACGGCCGAGAAGGCCTCGAGCGGGCAGTCAGTGGCAACTATGACCTGATCACCCTCGACCGCATGCTGCCCGAGCTGGATGGCCTGGCGATCGTCACCACCTTGCGCACCATGGGTGTGGCCACGCCCATCCTGATGATCAGCGCCCTCTCCGACGTCGATGAGCGGGTTCGCGGGCTGCGCGCAGGCGGTGACGATTACCTGACCAAGCCCTTCGCCACCGATGAAATGGCAGCCCGGGTGGAAGTCCTGTTGCGCCGGCAGAACACCGTCACCGCCCAGATCACTACGTTGCGGGTCGCCGACCTTGAGCTGAACCTGATCACCCACGAAGCCAGTCGCGACGGCCAACTGCTGACGCTGCTGCCCACCGAATACAAACTGCTCGAATTCCTGATGCGCAATACCGGGCAGATTCTCTCGCGCATGATGATTTTCGAGGAGGTATGGGGTTATCACTTCGACCCCGGCACCAATCTCATCGACGTGCATATCGGTCGCCTGCGCAAAAAGATCGACCCGCCTGGCAATGTCCCACTGATTCGGACCGTGCGAGGCTCAGGTTATGTCATTGCCGAACCCCTCTAACGGCTGGCGCTCCTCCAGCAGCCGGTTGCTGGCGCTCTACAGTTCGCTGTTCGTGATCTGGAGCGGGATTCTGATGGGCGTGATGTACTACGAGGTGTCCGCCTACCTCGACAACCTGGCCAAGCACTCGCTGTTGCAACGCCAGCACCTGTTCTCGCATTTCCAGGGCCAGCAACTGCTTGACGCCCTGGCCGTCAGCATGACGTTCGACATTCGCGGCATCGACGCTTATGGCCTGTTTGACGATCAGCACCGCTACCTCAGCGGCGCGCTGGACCACATCCCCAAAGGTCTGCTGCTGGACGGCAAAATCCACATGCTGAGCGACTGCGCCGATTCCGATGACCCGAGCCTGCCTGCCGACAGCTGTGACGCGGTCGCCACCCAGACGCAGGACGGTCGCTGGCTGATCCTGGTGCGCGACAACGGCTCGCTGTTCGCGGTGACGCGGATCATTTTGCACGCGCTGTTCTGGGGAGTGACCCTGACCATACTTCCGGGCATCGCTGGCTGGCACCTGTTGCGCCGCCGCCCCCTGCGGCGGATTCGCGCAATCCAGGCCAGCGCGGAGGCGATCGTCGCCGGCGACCTGACCCGCCGCCTGCCGCTGTCCAATCGCCGTGACGAACTGGACATGCTGGCCGCCATCGTCAACGCCATGCTTGAACGCATCGAGCGCCTGATGAATGAGGTCAAGGGCGTCTGCGACAACATCGCCCACGACCTGCGCACCCCACTGACGCGCCTGCGGGCGCAGCTGTACCGGATTCAGCAGCAGGCGGACGACGGCTCGCCCCTGGCCGCGCAGCTTGATTCAGTGTTGGGTGAGGCGGATACCCTGATGGCACGCTTTCGTGGCCTGTTGCGGATCTCCGAACTGGAAGACCGGCAGCGGCGCTCCGGTTTCGTGCAGCTTGACCCGTTGCCCATGCTGCAGGAGCTGCATGATTTCTACTTGCCACTGGCGGAGGAAGGCGAACTGACGTTCAGGCTGCAGCTGCCCGCTACGTTGCCGCCGCTCAATGGCGATCGGGCTTTGTTGTTCGAGGCCTTGGCCAACCTGCTGAGCAACTCGATCAAGTTCACGCCACCGGGTGGCGAGGTGATTTTGCGCGGGATCGATGCGGGGGGGCATACGCGAATCGAAGTGCTCGACTCTGGGCCTGGCATTGCGCTGGCAGAAAGAGAAGCCGTGTTCCAGCGGTTCTACCGCGCCGAGGGCGGGAATCAGCAAAGCGGATTTGGCTTGGGCCTGTCGATAGTCGCAGCGATCGTCAGCCTGCATGGGTTCACCCTGGACCTCGGTGAAAGCGAACTGGGCGGCGCTCGGCTGGTGCTTGAGTGCCGGCAACCGCCCATTGCCCAGACCTGAGGTTCATGGGGCGATGAATCGCGATGAGGCTGGCACATTCAAAATGTGCGTTGCCTGACCCACCGCCATCGCGGGCAAGCCCGCTCCCACACTGGCCCCATGTCGATCGGGGTTACCCCGGATAATTGGCCCGCAAAGCTTGCACGCCACCCTGGTAAATCCCGCTGAACAACGCCACCACTTCCTCCTCGGTCACGCCCACCGGTACAAACTGCCCCGACCACGTCACGCGCGCACCCTCGCCCTGAGCCTCAACGCGGATCGTCGCCAGATAATCAGTGGCCGGAAACGGCGCCTGCAAAATCGAGTAACTGTAAGTCTTCCCGGCGTTATCAAAGGACTCAAGCCGCTCAACCACTACCGCGCCGTCCGAGGTCTGCAGGCTGCGCACGCGCCCGCCTTCGCTCAGTTCGCTTTTCGGAATGAACGGCAGCCAGTCCGGCAGCGAATTGAAGCCACCAATCAATTGCCAGACATCGTCGGCCGAAGCCGGAATATCAATGAACGCTGATGCAGTTGCCATGTAGGTTCTCTCTCAATCCATCAATCAAAAAAATCAGATTGCCATGCTGTCGACAACACCGCCATCGACACGCAAAGCAGCGCCGGTGGTGGCCGAAGACAATGGCGAAGCGATGTAAGCCACAAGATTGGCAACCTCCTCGACATCTGCCACGCGCTGGATAATCGAAGTCGGGCGCGCCTTGCGCACAAAGGCGTCAGCTTCCTCCCGGGCGCTGCGGCCGGATTCGGCGGTGGCATCCTTGAGCATCTGCTCCAGGCCGTCGGTGAACGTCGGGCCGGGCAAGATCGCGTTGACCGTCACACCGGTGCCCGCCAGCCGCTTGGCCAGGCCATGGGACACCGCGAGGTTAGCACTCTTGGTCACGCCGTAATTGATCATGTCGGCTGGCGTCGCCACCCCGGATTCCGAGGACAGGAAAATCACCCGGCCCCAGCCTTGCTTGACCATGTCCGGCACATAATGCCGGGACAGGCGCACGCCGGAAATCACGTTGACTTCATAAAAGCGCGTCCATTCACTGTCCGGCGCGTCGAAGAAATCCACCTCGTTGAAGATCCCCAGGTTATTCACCAGGATGTCCGCCCGTGGCTCGGCAGCGAACAGCTGCGCTGCGCCTTCTGCGGTCCCAAGGTCCGCCGTCAGGCCCCGCACCTGCGCGCCCGGCACGCTCTGGCGAATGCTCTCAAGGGCCTGCTCGACCTTGGCCGTATCCCGGCCGATCACCACCACCGTTGCACCGGATTCGGCCAGCGCCTTGCTGATGCCCAGGCCAATACCGGCCGTACTGCCACTGACAATGGCCAGTTTTTCGCTCAGATCAATTTTCATCTTCAAGCTCCCATCGTTGGCAACGGCGCCCGCTCGGACACCAGTTTCGCTTCACGCATTGCCTGCCAGAACGCCGCAGGAATAACCGCCGACAGCGCCGCCACATCCTCGGCAATCCGCCCCGGCCGACTGGAACCTGGAATGACCGCCGCCACTGCCGGGTTAGCCAGGCTGAACTGCAACGCAGCAGCCTTGACGTCGACACCATGGGCCGCGGCAATGCGCTTGATCTGTTCGACCTTGCTGACGATCTGCGGGCTGGCCTTCTGGTACTCAAAATGTGCACCGCCCGCCAGGATCCCGGAACTGTAAGGGCCACCGACCACGATCTCGACATTCTGCGCCAGCGCCGACGCCATCAAGCGCTGCAGGGCCCGGTCGTGATCAAGCAAGGTATAGCGCCCGGCCAGCAGAAAACCATCCGGCTGCGCTTCGGTCAGGTCCAGAGTCAGCTCACAGGGCTCGACCTTGTTCACCCCCAGCCCCCAGCCCTTGATAACCCCTTCTTCACGCAGGCGTGTCAGCACCTTGAAGGCACCGGTGCGGGCCTGATTGAAGTATTCGAGCCATTGGTCCCCGTAGAAATCCTGGGCAATATCATGCACCCAGACGATGTCCAGGCGATCGGTTTGCAGGCGTTCGAGGCTGTCTTCAATTGAGCGCAGCGTCGCGTCGGCGCTGTAGTCATTGACGATTTTGTTAGGCCGGCCGTGTTCGAACACTCCGCTCTTCTCGCCCAGGTCCCGGGCCGCGGCATCCTCGACCTCATCGAGAATTACCCGCCCGACTTTGCTACTCAACACATAGTCGTCGCGCTTGTACCCAGCCAGCGCCGCACCCAAGCGCATTTCCGCCAGGCCCGAGCCATAAAATGGCGCGGTGTCGAAATATCGCACGCCGGCATCCCAGGCTCCGTGCACGGTGGCCAGCGCCTCTTCCTCGGGAATGGCACGGAACATGTTGCCCAGCGGCGCGGTGCCAAAACCCAGGGCGCCGGGCAGTTTGTCTTTCAAGCTCATGATGCAAACCTCGTCGTATTCAGAGATCGGTCAATCGACCGTTGAGCAGATTCTGGATTGTGATGATCGGACCGTCCAAGACATAATGTGCAGCACTTGAGTCCCTGAGGGTCTGACATGATCGACATCCGCCAACTGCGTTACTTCGTCGCCGTCGCCGAAGAAGAGCATGTCGGCCGCGCCGCCGAGCGCCTGCACATTTCCCAGTCGCCCTTGAGCCGGCAGATCGCCCAGCTCGAAGAACGCCTGGGTCTGACCCTGTTCGAGCGCAGCCAGCAACGCATCCGCCTGACCCGCGACGGCCAGACCTTCCTTGCCGAAACCCGCGCCCTGCTGACCCATGCCAACCGCCTGGAATCCCTTGGCAAACGCCTGGGTCGCGGTGAGGAAGGCGGCCTGTGCATCGGCTACATCGAAAACGCCATGCACGCTGGGGTGCTGCCCAATGCCTTGCGCGTGCTGCGGGCAGACCGGCCAGGCGTGCACGTCGCGCTGTACAACCTGAGCTGCGCCGAACAACTCGAAGGCCTGCGTCAGCGTAGTCTGGATATCGCCCTTGTCAGCGAACCACCGACCGACGACGACCCCGACCTCCTCGGCTTTCAGGTCCTCGACGACCCGATGCTCCTGGCCCTGCCCGAGCACCATCCGCTGGCACGGCAAAGCATGCTGACCCCGGCGGACCTGGCCACCCAGGAGTGGATCGGCGTGCAACACCGGCAGAACCGCGCCAGTCGCGAAGACTTCGTCAGTGCCTGCATCCGCGCCGGCTTCACCCCGGACATCCGCATGGAAGCCACCGAACCCTTCACCGCCCTGGGGCTGGTCGCCTCAGGGCTGGGGATTGCGATGATTCAGAAAGGCTTGAGTCGAAATGCGCCACCAGGGGTGGTGTTACGGGAGGTCCCGTGGATAGCGTTTACCACGCCGTTGTGGGCGGCTTGGCACCGGATCAACTTGCGGCCGTTGGTGGAAACGTTCAGGAAGGTGCTGACCGAGTAAAGTTTGATCGAAGGCAGCAGCCAGTTGCGTGCCGATGCTCCGCCCTTCGACATTGTGCTGTCGCCGCTGTCGAGAGTGTGTAGCGGCGTCAACGATAACGATCCGGCAAAACGTTGGTGGCGCTCGCGAATAGCCCGACACATGTCGGCGCCGCCGCCGGTGCTTTCTGTGTCTTCAACTGCGGATCATATTCGCGCAGGAACACCGGCAGATCCGTTACCGGAGGCATGGCCGGGATCTCGAAGTACATCTGCACCACCCAGCCACGGTGATAGCTGGCATGGTTGATCACGTGCATCAGCATCGCGCCGGCGCTCATGGTGCCGTTTTCGCCGGAAACGAATGCGAACTCGACCGGTTTGAGCAGCGAGGCATCGGTTTGCCTGGCGCTCCAGTCGCAGTACCAGTGATCAATGTCCTTCTGGGCCTGGCGCAGGTCCGGCAGGTCAGCGTGGAGCAGATCGTGTGACGTCTTGAAACCGTGTCCGCGGCCCTCCAGGTGGGCTTGCCAGATACAGTCCACCACGTAGATGTGGTTCAAGGTGCCAATCATATTGTTGAACACCGAGACCCGTTGCCTATCGACTTCACCGGGTGGCAGCGCGGCAAGGCTGTCGAACAGGCGCAGGTCCGCCCAGCGCTTGTAATCGGCCAGCATGCAGGCAGTAGCTGTATTGATCATTGCAGTTCTCCCATTGCGATGGGCGCACTGCCAAGTTTAGACCCGCCGAGCCCCGCCAGCCTGGGCGCTGATCACCGGTACAGGTGACGCTTTGGGGAAACAGACAGCTGCGCGCAATCTATCTGCATTGCGGTATCCCACGGCATGCCTGCCAGGGCCTGCATACGTGCGCGGGGGCCTTGAAATGCCGGGTAGGTTTTGTTGTCTGAAATGATTATCTGCCGCTCAAGGAACTAGTGAGCCCCGACATGCATCTTAAGGTATGTGGTAATTCCCTTATGCTTCAAGCTGTCGGAGGACACCGTCATGCGCCGTCTTGTTCTGATCTCTTCACTGGTACTTTGCTTGCCGTTCGGTTCTGCCATGGCCAAAGTCGATGCCGGCGATGTCGCCACTTCGGCCGGGGTTTCAGCGTCGCTGTATTCCACGTTCAAGGATCACAAATTGATGATTCCAGCCAAGGATGATGCCTCAAGCTTCGTTGCCAGCGGCGGCGCCATTCGCGGGGTGTATCTGGAGTCGGTGATGCATCAGATTCGCCAGGACAATCCCGGCCTGAACGCTACCGATGAAGACCTGGCCCGGGCCATCCTGATCAACGATGGTGCTGCGTCGGGGCAGTAAGCCAGCCCGACACGTCCTGCGGCTCCCTGTAGGAGCTGCCAAAGGCTGCAATCTTTTGATTCTGTAGGAGCTGCCGAAGGCTGCGATCTTTTGATTTTTCGTAAATTGCTGAAGATCAAAAGATCGCAGCCTGCGGCAGCTCCTACGGACGCAGTTGTTAACGCAGCCTTCGGCAGCTCCTACGGACGCAGTTGTTAACGCAGCCTGCGGCAGCCCATACGGGCGGAGTTGTCTTAGCGCTTTTGCAAGGTCAATTGCCCGTCTACATCCACCGCAACACTCACCCGCTCATAGCTTTCCAGTGTTGCGTGGGGCGTATCCATCGGGTGCGGATGCGTCGAGGTGATCACCAGCAAATCAGCGCCGGACGCTTCAGCCGCCTGGATACCCACACTGGCATCTTCAAAAATCAGGCACTCGCCAATCTCTACGCCCAACCGCTCAGCCGCCAGTTTGTAACCGGCAGGATCAGGCTTGCCCGCGCTGACATCCTCGGCGGTGATGATCACGTCTGGCGCCGGCACACCGGCCGCTGCCATCCGCCGCAAAGCCAATGCCTTGGGCGCCGAAGTCACGATCGCCCACTGCCTGGCCGGTAGCGACCGCAAGAATCGCGCGGCCCCCGACACCTCGACAATGCCCTCTACATCCTCGATCTCGGCCTGGGTGACCCAGGCTGCTTCTGCCTGTGCATCAATGCCCGGCAAACCTTGACGGTTAACCGTGTCGATGGCGCGGGCGCCATGGATGGTGGGCAGGAATGATGCGACATCGATGCCGTGGCGCAGGGCCCAGGTGGTCCAGATTCGCTCGGCGGCAGCAATGGAGTTGAGAACGGTGCCATCCATGTCGAAGAGAAAGGCGCGGTAAGCGCGATTGAAAACAGCATCGTCAGCAGGCAAAAGCAGACTTCCTATCCAGGTAACGGGCGGGGTTTCACCCAATGTACAGGATCAACGTTGCACCGGGGCTTTCTTCAGTGCCCCTTCAACGCAATCGAGCAATTGCCCGAGCGCCCAGGGTTTCTTGATGAAAGAAACGTCGTGCCGGACCCCGGAAGTCTCCGGCGTTTCGAACCCTGACATGATCATGATCGGCTTGTCCGGCCAGCGATCGCCGAACTGATTCGCCAGGTCGGCACCGTTGAGTTTGCCGGGCATGGTGATATCGGTCAGCAACAAACTGACCTTGTCGCAGTGCTGCTCCAGATAGACCGCTGCAGCATCCGCACTGATCTGGGGTTCAACGGTAAAACCTTCGTCCTGAAGAATTTCGCAGAGAAACTCCAGGATCAACGGATCATCCTCGACCACAAGAATCAACCCGTCGGGAAGGTGATCGTTTGCCGTTGTGACTGGACTCATGACGGTGCCACTCCCTGATTGCTCAAAAATTTCGCGGGCTCAAATCCGCTGCTTACAGGTATGAGCAGCGGACTCGGCGGAAATTCATTTTTGATACAGGCAGTCGACGAAATCAGGCGTCCAGCCGTTCGCGAAGCGAAGATCACTTGGCCATGTCGTCCTTTTTCATGGCGTCTTTGGACATTGCGTCCTTTTTCATCCCGTCTTTGGACATGCTGTCCTTTTTCATCCCGTCCTTGGACATGCTGTCCTGCTTCACGGCGTCCTTGCTCATGCTGTCTTTGTTCATCGAGTCTTTTTTCATCGCGTCCCTGGACATCGAGTCCTTGCTCATGCCTTCCTGACTCATGGTATCGGCGGCAAACACGCTGGCGGCCCCTGCTGCGAGGCACAGGGACAGGGCAATGCTGGTCAGTTTTTTCATGATGAATCTCCTGGAGCTGAGGTGCGAATGTGCGCAACACGGGCTGCGCGGATGAACCTGGCGGATGTCCGTCAGCTGCCACCGAACCAGTTGTAACCCTGGTCTTCCCAGTAGCCGCCGGTGTAGGTGTTACTGACGAAAATCGCCTGGATATGCTTGGGATTTTTGTAGCCCAGCTTGGTGGGCATGCGCAGCTTCATTGGGAAGCCGTACTCCCGCGGCAGCACCGCGCCGTCGTAGGTCAGCGCCAGCAGGGTTTGCGGGTGCAGCGCGGTGGCCATGTCGATGCTGGTGTAGTAATCGTCCGCGCATTTGAAGCCCACGTATCTGGCGTGCGTATCGGCGCCGATGCGCCTGAGGAAATCGCTGAAAGGCACACCGCCC
The DNA here is from genome assembly GCF_020295325.1 of Pseudomonas sp. Y24-6. Lineage (NCBI taxonomy): Bacteria > Pseudomonadati > Pseudomonadota > Gammaproteobacteria > Pseudomonadales > Pseudomonadaceae > Pseudomonas > Pseudomonas sp. Y24-6. The sequence goes on from NZ_JACBXG010000001.1 coordinate 269,042, forward strand.
CAGCGACCGATCGCGCTCCAGCCTTCGACGCAAATGTGCCGGGTGATCTGGTCGGCCTGGGCCATGGCGCGCAGTTCCTCCAGGCGCCAACTGCGCTTGTCGGCGACCAGGCCGGTGACTTCCAGTCGGAAACTGTCGGCATCAACGGTCGGTGCTTCGTCGATGCCGTAGAAGGCATTAAACGGAAATGGCCGGGTGATCATCGACGCCGGATAGGTAGGCGCCAGTGCATTGGGGTTGAACAACCAGCCCTGCACCCGATCGTTGAAGCGCGACATCGAAGACAACGCGGTCTCGACGCTGTCGTTGTCGGTCAGGTTGCAACCGGACAACATCGCCACCCCGCCGAGGGTCAGGCCACGCAACAGAAACGAGCGACGCGAGGGGTCTTCGATTTGCGGGGCGATGATTTTTCGAGCGTCGGCGAGAATGGACGCCTCATCCAGCCCGGGTCCTTGAATGCGCTTTTTCATAAGGGTTCCTTGTGACCGAACAGCATGGCAACCAGGGTTTTGGGGACGAGCGCGACCATCACCAGGTGCACCGCGACAAACCCCAGCAACAGCGCCATGGCAATAAAGTGCACGTGCCGCGCCGCTTCGTAGCCGCCCAGCAGCTCGCGCAACAACGGAAACTGCACGGACTTCCACAGCACCAGCCCGGAAACCACCAGCAGCGCGATGTCGAGCATCACAAACAGGTAGGCAAGGCGCTGCACCTGGTTGTACTGACGCAGGTCCGCATGCCCCAACTTGCCTCGCAGCGCGGCCAGCACGTCGTGCCGGATGCCCTTGGGCGACAGGGGGAAAAACCGTCGAGACAGGCGCCCGCTGATGAGGTTGACCAGTAGATAAATGACGCCATTGATGACCAGCAACCACATCGCCGCGAAATGCCATTGCAGCGCCCCGCCGAGCCAGCCGCCCAGGGTGATCGACGGAGGAAAACTGAAATCGTAGAGCGGCGAGGCGTTGTAGATGCGCCAGCCGCTGGCAACCATCACCAGCACCGCCAAGGCATTGAGCCAGTGAGTCAGCCGTAGCCAGCGCGGATGTGTGCTGACCGTGGGTTGCTGCAACATGATGGCTCTCCCGGCGGCTGGTGTTCGATGGAGCCGAGTATGTGGGCCGTCAGATCGCCAAATCCTCACGAAAACTTAAATTAAACGTGATAACTCCCGACGCCCGGAAAGCAGGCGCTGGCCCAAGTTGTGGTTAAATGCCGCCCCCTCAAATGACCGAACCAGGCCGATGAATCCAGAAGCGCTCGCCCTCCTCCACGCCCATCTGCTGACCGCCCTGGCAGACGCCCCCGCCGAAACCCGCCGGCTGTTCCATGGCCGTGGGCGTTGCTGGCCGGGCCTGGAGCAAGTGACCGTCGACTGGTTGCAGGGGGTGGTGCTGGTGTCGCTGTTCAAGGAACCGCAGGCGGCGCAATTGGAGGCGCTGAAGGCAGACCTGTTGCGGCTCGCCGCTTCGCCTGCCTGGGTCGCCTGCGGCGCACATACGCTCGCGTTGCAGCACCGCTACCTGCCGCAAAGCACCACCGAATGGCTGGTGGGGGACGCCATCGATGACATGACCATCACCGAGGGTGGCCTGCGCTATCGGGTGGACCTGGGCCGCAAGCAGAACAACGGCCTGTTCCTCGATATGCGCTACGGGCGCGACTGGGTGCGGGCCAATGCGCAGGGCAAGCGCGTACTCAATCTGTTTGCCTACACTTGCGGCTTTTCCGTGACAGCAATCGAAGGCGGCGCCGAGCATGTGGTCAACCTGGACATGTCCAGCGCGGCCCTGAGCCGTGGTCGCGACAATCACCGACTCAACGGGCACGACCTGGGCAAGGTGACGTTCCTGGGGCACGACCTGTTCAAGTCCTGGGGCAAGGTGATCGGCAAGGGGCCCTATGACCTGGTGATCATCGACCCGCCGTCCTTCCAGAAAGGCAGCTTCCTGCTGACCAAGGATTACCAGCGAGTCCTGCGTCGGCTCCCGGAGCTGCTGGGCGCCGAGGGCACGGTGCTGGCCTGCATGAACGACCCGGCATTCGGTGCAGATTTCCTCATCGAAGGCGTCACCCGGGAAGCGCCGAGCCTGCGGTTCGAGCGGCGGCTGGAAAACCCGCCGGAGTTTCCAGACGCTGATATCGAGTGTGGGCTGAAGGCGCTGGTGTTCCGGCTATAGGACCGCAGCACCCGCATCGCGAGCAGGCTCACTCCCACCATGGACCCCGCGTCGTGCACGTATTCCCCGCCCGGCGAAGATCCCCTGTGGGAGCGAGCCTGCTCGCGATCAGAACGACCCGGTTTCAGCTCAACGCGGCTGCAGCACCAGCGCGAACAACTCGCCATGCCCGTTGACGTTGAGCTTTTGATAAAGATTGCGCCGGTGAACCTTCACGGTCTCCGGGGAGATGCCCATCTGCTGGGCGATCGCCTTGCTGGAAAACCCTTGCAGGATCAGGCGCGCCGTTTCAATTTCGCGCACCGTCAGGCGCGCGTCGAAGCGGTCCAGCAGAGAGGCCAGGTCACCGGCTGCGGCTTCGCCGGTGGGTGCTAGCGCGGGGAGCAATTGCACGTGACGGCGGATCGCCGCCAGCACCCAGTCACGCACGCACAATAGCCGACCCTGCTCTTCGAGCGTGAAGCGCGTCGAACGACCGAGGGACAGGCCCAGTACCGCGCCGTCCATGTTGAGCATGAACTGCAACTCGTCCCCGCCAACTACCGGCTGGAAGTAGCTGAGGTAATACTCACTCTGCTGAAACTGGTCAGCCGCCACTGATTCGAGGCTGTGCAAACCGTCGGCGATACCGGCGCAGGCCACCTGGTAAAAGGGGTCCAGCAAGTACATGCCGGCGCTGTAGTCGGCCAGTTCGTCGTGCTCGGTGGCGCTGCCTTTGGAGTCGAAGTCGATCAGCAGCCTGGGCACCCTGCCCGCCCGCATCACCGCCACCAGCGCGTTGTCCAGGGGCACCAGCAAACGCAGGGTATCGACCAGCGCACGCCAGAAACCGTCATGCCCCACCTCGGCAAATACCCGCGCCAGGCCCTGGTGCACCGGTAACTCTCTCAACAACGCGTCCACGCACTACCCCTTTCGAGTAACCCATGATGGGAATGGGTGAGCAATCTGCCTGCCAGTACTCTGCACGCACTTGGCCACAACCTGACGATGAGACTACAGATGAAACCACGTGCCCGCGACTTGAACATCCAGTTTGGCCAACTGCAACCCGGCCCCCTCAATGCCATCACCGATGTGCCCGGCGTACGGGTTGGTCACAGCAATGTGCGAGGACGCACTGCCGACGGTCGCGACATCCTCACCGGTGTCACCCTGATCGAACCGCGGCAGGGTTCCACCAACCAGCAGCCATGCTTTGCCGGGGTCCATGTACTCAATGGCAACGGCGATGCCACGGGCCTGGAGTGGATTCGCGAAGCCGGCCTGTTGACCAGCCCGATTGCGTTCACCAACACCCACAGCCTGGGCGTGGTGCGCGATGCGCTGATTGCGCTGGATCGCCAGCAGCAACCGGACGACGGCCGACTCTACTGGAACATGCCGGTGGTGCTGGAAACCTTCGACGGCCTGCTCAGCGACATCAACGGCTTCCATGTAAAGCCCGAGCACGTCGCCCAGGCCCTGGAAGCCGCGACCGGCGGCCCGGTGACCGAAGGTGCGGTGGGTGGCGGCAGCGGCATGATCTGTCATGAATTCAAAGGCGGCATCGGCACCTCCTCGCGCCGACTCAGCGCCGCGCAGGGCGGCTGGACCGTCGGCGCCATCGTCCAGGCCAACCACGGCATTCGCAATGAACTGCGGGTCGACGGTTATCCGGTGGGACGCTACATGGAACAGGCCGACTCCCCCTTCCTCAAGGCATCGCTGCCGTATCCGGGCATGGGCTCGATCGTGGTGTGCCTGGCCACCGATGCGCCGCTGCTGCCGCACCAGTGCACGCGCCTGGCCCAACGCGCCAGCCTCGGCCTGGCCCGTACCGGTGGCGGCAACGAGGACCACAGTGGCGACATCTTCATCGCCTTCGCTACCGGCAACCAGATGCCGCCAGCCGCTTATGAGGGCAAGGGTGCACCGACGTGCGACCAGTTGCGCATGGTCAACAACGATCACATCAGCGAGTTGTTTCTGGCTGCCACCGAAGCCGTCGAGGAAGCGATCATCAACGCCTTGTTGGCCTCCGACTCCGCCGAAGGCAACGGCCATGCGGTGCCGGGACTGGACGCACACACGCTGCTCAAAGCCCTGGGTCAGGCCGGCTGGCCGGGCGATGCGACCCGCTCCCGGTAAGTGCTCGGCCCGGGACTCACACTCACCGGGCCACCCCTCCCACCACGCCCTCCCCGTGCAACTGCTGCAACAAGGCCAGGCCGCTTGCCACGAAAGCGGGCACGTCTTCAGCACCGGCCTCCTGTGCAAGGGCTTGCAACTGGGCCTGGCCATTAAGTGCGGGAAGCTCGTTTATGCGCTGCAACAGGCGCCAGGCCAATGGGCTCAGTTGGGAAAACTTCACGCTCCAGTCTTCGCCGCAACGCACCAGCAGCAACGTAGGCTGGGCCGGCGGCATCGACGGCTGGAAATCCGGCCCGACCTGCTGGACCGGCCAGGCATACGCCAATGGCCAGGCGAGGGGCGAAACGCGTAGCGGGCAATCCAGTAAGCTTGCGCCAGTGCTGACAGGCAGGGGGTCGGCGTCGGACTGTTGCAACGCCATCTCGACCCATTCGTAATGTGCCAGCTCGACCATGAACCCGGGCCAGTCGCCTTGGGGGACAGTCGCCACAAAGCCCACGAACTCCTCGGCGATCTCGCCGAATTTCGGCGTGCGCGCGCGATGGTCACGCAGAAAACTGCGCACCAGCAGGCGCCAGCGCGCCTCACCGAGGATCCTGATCAACACAGGGAAAGTGGCGCTGAGTAATTGCGACAGATTGGCAAAGATCAGGTCGCGGTAAACCTGGGCCCTTGCCGCGTCCATGTGGCCTGGCGGCGCGCAATGGTCGGGGTCGCGCAGGTAGCGGCCAAAGGTGATCTGCTCCTGAAACAGGCCGGGCTTATCCACGATTCACTCCTGCGGCCTGCAGGCGGCGGATGATGTGCAGTTCGGCGACCAACTCGGCGAACACCGGGAAATTGAAGTCCCGTTCCAGCAGCGTCGGTTGCGCACCGAACCGCGCGTAGGCCTGCGCCAGCAACGACCAGACCGCAGGCTTCACCGAAGCCCCGTGGGTGTCGATCTTCAAGGTGTCAGACTCGTCGAAATGTCCGGCCACGTGCATGCCCACCACCCGCCCCGGGTCGATGCCGAGCAGGAACGCCTGCGGATCAAAACCATGATTGATCGAGTTGACGTACACATTGTTGACGTCCAGCAGCAGGTCGCAGTCAGCTTCACGCAGCACCGCATTGGTGAACGTGACTTCGTCCATGTCCTGGCGCGGCGCCGCGTAATAGGACACGTTTTCCACCGCCAGGCGCCGCCCCAGGATGTCCTGGGCCTGGCGAATCCGCGCGGCCACGTGGTGCACCGCCTCTTCGGTGAACGGCAAGGGCAGCAGGTCGTAGAGGTGGCCGTCATCACTGCAGTAGCTGAGGTGTTCGCTGTACAGGGGCACATTGTAGAGCTCGAGAAAAACCCGGACTTCGCGCACAAATGCGACGTCCAGCGGTGCCGGCCCACCCAGGGACAACGATAAGCCATGGCACGACAGCGCAAACTTTTCCGCCAGGGCGCGCAACGCCGCACCCTGCGCGCCCCCCACGCCGATCCAGTTTTCCGGGGCGAGCTCGAGAAAGTCGAAATCCCCTGCCGGGGCAGCCTGCAAGTCCTTCATCAGGCCTCGACGCAGGCCGAGGCCGACGCGGTTTTTTGCTGGGGGCTTGGGACTGTGCATGCGGTTGATTCCGGGGTGCTGGAAACGGATGTCCAGCTAAGCGTCGGTATGTATCGGGCCTGTGTTCGGTGGGGGCCGGGAGTGTGGGCAACTGTATCGCCAGGCGGGCTGGATACACTCCCATACACGCAACACCCGAGTCCGCCTGTGGGAGCCGGCTTGCTCCAGTTAGCACTTTCGTCGCTTGGAAACGCGCCTCAGGCCCTGCGAACTAAACTTAATGCACACAGGACACCCCCTGGCGTCCTGTTCATTCCCACGACCACCGCCCAGTGGCGAACGCGTCGAAACCCTGCGCCCCTGGACCGTGATCCTGCCAAAGGAGCACACGTGATGGACGAGGCCAGACTCAACGATTTCATGGGCAAGCTGATCAATGACATGGGGGGCGCGGCGATGCTCGCCAATGTCATCCTCGGCGAAGAACTGGGGCTGTACCGCGCGATGGCTGACAGTCAGTCCCTTACCCCCGAAGCCCTCGCCGACAAGACCGGCTGCAATCCGCGCCTGCTGCGCGAATGGCTCAGCGCACACGCTGCGTCGGGTTACATGGAACACCACGACGGCCAGTTCCGCCTGCCACAAGAGCAGGCCCAGGCGCTGGCGGTCGAAGATTCTGCGGTGTACGTAGCCGGCGGAATCGGCGTGGTCGCGTCGTTTTTCCACGACAAGGACAAACTGGTCAAGGCCATGCGCGGCGATGGTGCCCTGGCCTGGGGCGATCACCATCCGTGCATGTTCAGCGGCACTGAACGGTTCTTCCGCCCAGGCTACAAGGCGCATCTGATCAGCGAATGGCTGCCGGCGCTGGAGGGCGTGGTCGCCAAGCTGGAGGCCGGGGCCAAGGTCGCGGACATCGGCTGCGGCCATGGTGCGTCCACGGTGATCATGGCCCAGGCGTTCCCGGATTCGCGCTTCGTCGGGTTCGATTACCACGCCCCCTCCGTCAGCGTCGCCACCCAGCGCGCCGAGGAAGGTGGCGTGGCCGGGCGTGCGCGGTTCTTCCAGGGCACCGCCAAGAGTTATCCGGGCGATGATTATGACCTGGTCTGCTACTTCGACTGCCTGCATGACATGGGCGACCCGGTAGGCGCGGCGCGACACGCGTTCCAATCGCTGAAACCCGACGGCACGGTGCTGCTGGTGGAGCCTTTCGCCAACGATGACCTGGACGACAACGTGACCCCGGTGGGCCGCCTGTTCTATGCCGCATCCACTTTCATTTGCACCCCCAATTCGCTGTCCCAGGAAGTCGGCCTGGGGCTCGGCGCCCAGGCCGGCGAGGCGCGGTTGCGCAAGGTGTTCACGGAGGCGGGCTTCACGACATTCCGCCGAGCCACGCAGACGCCGTTCAACCTGATACTGGAGGCGCGTAAATAACACACCAGGTGGGGGGCAGCTTCTACACTGTGCACATCCCTGGAGTGTTGAACATGCTAGATGGCCGAATCCGCGAACAACTCGATCAGCTCCGACACCTGATGGCCGAACAACCCTTCGTGGTGCTGACCGGAGCCGGTATCAGCACGCCCTCGGGCATCCCCGATTACCGGGACAACCAGGGCGTGCGCCGTGGTCGGCAGCCGATGATGTACCAGGAGTTTCTCTCAGCTGCCGAGTCCCGCCGCCGCTACTGGGCGCGGGCGATGCTGGGCTGGCCGCGCGTGCGCCTGGCCCAGCCAAACGTGGCGCACGAGGCGTTGGCCGGTTTGCAAAGCAGCCAGCGAATCAGCGCGCTGATCACTCAGAATGTCGACTCCTTGCACGATCACGCCGGCAGCCATGACGTTATCGAACTGCATGGCAGCTTGCAGCGGGTACTGTGCCTGGATTGCGGGGAGCGCAGCGAGCGCGACTCGATCCAGCACCAGATGGAACAGCGCAATCCTTACCTGGCAGGTGTGGATGCAGTGCAGGCGCCGGATGGCGACACCCTGCTCGACCCTGCTTTCGAAGCGCGCTTCCAGGTGCCGCGTTGCCCCCATTGTGCGGGTGAGCGGATGAAACCGGACGTGGTGTTCTTTGGCGAGAACGTCGCACAGGGAACGGCCGCCAGGGCCATGGCGACGGTTGAGAAAGCCGCTGGATTACTGGTGGTGGGGTCTTCGTTGATGGCGTATTCGGCGTTTCGCTTGTGCCGGGCCGTGGTGGATCAGGGCAAACCGTTGATTGCGATCAATCTGGGCAAGACGCGGGCCGATGAGCTGCTAGACCTGAAGATCGAAGCGTCGTGCGAACAGCTGCTGCCGTTGCTGGCGCAACACCTGTCCACCTGATTTTCCAGGCGCCGGTGGGAGCGGGCTTGCTCGCGAAGGCGTCTGCACATTCGACATTGATGTGGCAGGGAGATCGCCATCGCGGGCAAGCCCGCTCCCACAGTGGAATGGTGGTGGGCGCGGCATTTATGTACGACGCAGATCACTGTGGGAGCCGGGCTTGCCCGCGATGGCGTCTGCACATTCGACATTGATGTGGCAGGGAGATTGCCATCGCGGGCAAGCCCGCTCCCACAGTGGAATGGTGGTGGGCGCAGCATTTATGTAAGGCGCAGACCACTGTGGGAGCCAGCCTGCTGGCGATGGCGTCTGCACATTCGACATTGATGTGGCAGGGAGATTGCCATCGCGGGCACGCCTTGCTCCCACAGGATAGTGGTGGAGGACGCAGCATTTATGTACGGCGCAGACCACTGTGGGAGCCAGCCTGCTGGCGATGGCGTCTGCACATTCGACATTGATGTGGCAGGGAGATTGCCATCGCGGGCACGCCTTGCTCCCACAGGATAGTGGTGGAGGACGCAGCATTTATGTACGGCGCAGACCACTGTGGGAGCCAGCCTGCTGGCGATGGCGTCTGTACATTCGATTGATGTGGCAGGGAGATTGCCATCGCGGGCAAGCCTTGCTCCCACAGGCTAGTGGTGGTGGACGCAGCATTTATGTACGGCGCAGATCACTGTGGGAGCCCGCCTGCTGGCGATGGCGTCTGCTCATTCGACATTGATGTGGCAGGGAGATGGCCATCGCGGGCAAGCCCGCTCCCACAGGGGAGTGGTGGTGGACGCGGCATTTATGTACGGCGCAGAACACTGTGGGAGCCAGCCTGCTGGCGATGGCGTCTGCTCATTCGACATTGATGTGGCAGGGAGATGGCCATCGCGGGCAAGCCCGCTCCCACAGGGTAGTGGTGGTGGACGCGGCATTTATGTACGGCGCAGATCACTGTGGGAGCCAGCCTGCTGGCAATGGCGTCTGCACATTCGACATTGATGTGGCAGGGAGATTGCCATCGCGGGCAAGCCTTGCTCCCACAGGGTAGTGGTGGTGGACGCAGCATTTATGTACGGCGCAGACCACTGTGGGAGCCGGGCTTGCCCGCGATGGCGTCTGCACATTCGATATTGATGTGGCAGGGGGAAGACAGTTGCTCCCACCCTGACGCTCTTCAGCTCATGAGCATCGTTGACTCGCGTTTTCTTCTTTCAGCACATCAAACAACGCCTGCGCCGCCGCTGACAACTCCACCCCAGGCTTGGTCAGCACTCCGATCGCCCGCTCGATCACCGGGTCATGCAGGGTCAGGCAATGCGCACCCAGTTCGCGCATCTGCCCGGCGCACAATGCCGGGACCGCGCTGACGCCCAGCCCGCTGGCAACCATACGCCCCACCGTTGCCAGCTGATGGCTTTCAAACTCCACCGGCAATTTCATTCCACGCGCCTGCAGATGCTCCTCGAGCATCACCCGTACCGTGGACGGGCGCTGCAGGGTGATGAACGGTTCCTGCAGCAGGGTCTCCCAGGTAATATCGTCAAGCCGGGCCAGCGGTGAATCCAGGGACACCACCGCGACGAAGCGATCCATGTACAGCGGTGTGAAGGCCAGCGACGAGCTGGTGGTCGGCTCAAACGCCACACCCAGCTCGACCTGTCGATCCCGCACCATTTCCAGCACCTGCTCGTTGATCACGTCATTTACCGTGACATTGACCTTGGGGTAACGCGCACGAAATGTCTTGAGGATCGGTGGCAACAGGTTGCCGGCAAACGAGGGCATCGCGGCCAGCGTGACTCGCCCGCGTTGCAGGGTGAAGCGCTGGCGCAACTCATCCTCGGCGTTGTCCCAGTCGGCGATCAGGCGCCGCGCCAGGGGCACCAGTGCCTCACCTTCGGCCGTCAGTGCGACGTTGCGGGTGTTGCGCGAAAACAAGCGCCCGCCCAGGCCTTGTTCCAGCGCCTTGATGGTCAGGCTCAGCGCTGATTGCGACAGGTGCAGGCGCTCGCAGGCTACGGCGAAACTCAGACTCTGGGCGACGGCGAGGAAGGCGCGGATCTGTTTGACGGTCATGTCGCTTGGCTCCTGGAATCTCGAGACTTGAGCTGCAAGCTTGTGGGTGCATGGCCTGCGTGCAATGGCGCCCCCGGAATGGCTATCGCGAGCAAGCTTTGCTACCACAGCGCAGAGTGGCCTTGGCAAATGAAAAACTATTAGTGAGTTTTATCTATTAATACTTGCTAAAAATCAACTTAACAAATCAATCTTGCGGCGAGACACTTCAGTCATTCGGCTAGCCAGCCGCCCATAAAGAATAAAAGAGGTGCATATGGCAGGTTTCGACAAACGTGTGAATTCCTACGAGGAGGCGCTGGCAGGTCTCGAAGACGGCATGACCGTCATCGCCGGCGGCTTCGGTCTGTGCGGGATTCCGGAAAACCTGATCGCCGAGATCAAGCGCAAAGGCACACGCGACCTCACTGTGGTGTCCAACAACTGTGGCGTCGACGGCTTTGGCCTGGGCGTGCTGCTGGAAGACCGGCAGATCAGCAAGGTAGTAGCCTCCTATGTCGGCGAGAACAAACTGTTCGAAGACCAACTGCTCAAAGGCGAAATCGAAGTCGTCCTGACGCCCCAGGGTACCCTCGCGGAAAAAATGCGCGCTGGCGGCGCTGGCATTCCAGCCTTTTTTACCGCCACCGGCGTCGGCACACCGGTCGCCGACGGCAAGGAAGTGCGCGAATTCCACGGTCGCCAGTACCTGATGGAAGAGTCCATCACCGGTGACTTCGCCATCGTCAAAGGCTGGAAAGCCGACCACTTCGGCAATGTGATCTATCGCCACACCGCGCAGAACTTCAACCCGCTGGCGGCCACCGCCGGCAAGATCACCGTGGTCGAAGTCGAAGAAATCGTCGAGCCCGGCGAGCTGGACCCGGCGCAGATCCACACCCCTGGCATCTACGTCGACCGGGTCATTTGCGGCACGTTCGAGAAGCGCATCGAACAGCGCACCGTGCGTAAGTGATCACCTGCCCCCGGCCCGAATTGAAGGAATAACAACAATGGCACTTTCCCGCGAACAAATGGCTCAACGCGTCGCCCGCGAAATGCAGGACGGCTTCTACGTGAACCTGGGCATCGGCATCCCGACCCTGGTCGCCAACTACATCCCCGAAGGCATGGAAGTCATGCTGCAGTCGGAAAACGGCCTGCTCGGCATGGGCCCGTTCCCGACCGAAGAAACCATCGATGCCGACATGATCAACGCCGGCAAGCAAACCGTGACCGCGCGCATCGGTGCGTCGATCTTTTCCTCGGCCGAGTCCTTCGCGATGATTCGCGGCGGGCATGTCGACCTGACCGTGCTGGGCGCCTTCGAAGTCGACGTGCAAGGCAACATCGCCTCGTGGATGATTCCCGGCAAGCTGGTCAAGGGCATGGGCGGCGCCATGGATCTGGTGGCCGGTGCAGACAACATCATCGTCATCATGACCCACGCCTCGAAGGACGGTGAGTCCAAGCTCCTGGCGAAATGCAGCCTGCCGTTGACCGGTGCCGGTTGCATCAAGCGCGTGCTGACCGACCTGGCTTACCTTGAAATCGAAAACGGCGCGTTCATTCTCAAGGAGCGCGCACCGGGTGTCAGCGTCGAGGAAATCGTCGCCAAGACCGCGGGTAAACTGATCGTGCCCGATCACGTTCCGGAAATGCAGTTCGCTGCGCAGTGAGGAATAATTCCATGCAAGACGTCGTAATTGTAGCCGCCACCCGTACCGCCATTGGCAGCTTCCAGGGTGCGTTGGCCAATGTGTCCGCCGTGGACCTGGGCGCCGCAGTGATCCGTCAGTTGCTGGCGCAGACCGGGCTCGACCCGGCGCAAGTGGATGAAGTGATCATGGGCCAGGTGTTGACCGCTGGCGCCGGGCAGAACCCCGCGCGCCAGTCCGCCATCAAGGCCGGCCTGCCGTTCACCGTGCCAGCCATGACCCTGAACAAGGTCTGCGGTTCGGGCCTCAAGGCCTTGCACCTGGCCACCCAGGCGATTCGCTGCGGCGACGCCGAGGTGATGATCGCCGGCGGCCAGGAGAACATGAGCCTGTCCAACTACGTCATGCCCGGCGCCCGTACCGGCCTGCGCATGGGCCACGCGCAAATCGTCGACACCATGATCAGCGACGGCCTGTGGGACGCGTTCAACGACTACCACATGGGCATCACCGCCGAGAACCTGGTTGAGCAGTACAACCTGACCCGCGAGCAACAAGACGCCTTCGCCGCGGCCTCGCAACAGAAAGCCTCGGCCGCCATTGAAGGCGGACGTTTTGTCGATGAAATCACGCCGATCCTGATTCCCCAGCGCAAGGGTGAACCGCTGTCGTTCGCCACCGATGAGCAGCCGCGAGCCGACACCAGCGCCGCCGCCCTGGGCAAACTGCGCCCGGCGTTCAAAAAAGACGGTTCGGTGACCGCCGGTAATGCTTCGTCGCTCAACGATGGCGCCGCGGCCGTAATGCTTATGAGCGCGGCAAAAGCCAAAGCCCTGGGGCTGCCCGTGCTGGCAAAAATTGCTGCCTATGCCAATGCCGGCGTTGATCCGGCGATCATGGGCATCGGCCCGGTCTCGGCCACTCGCCGCTGCCTGGACAAGGCCGGCTGGTCGATCGCTCAGTTGGACCTGATCGAAGCCAACGAAGCCTTCGCCGCGCAATCCCTGGCGGTGGCCAAGGACCTGGGCTGGGACATGAACAAGGTCAACGTCAATGGCGGCGCCATCGCCCTCGGCCACCCGATTGGCGCATCGGGATGCCGGGTGCTGGTGACTTTGCTGCATGAAATGATCAAGCGTGACGCCAAGAAAGGCCTCGCCACCTTGTGCATCGGTGGCGGCCAGGGCGTGGCGCTGGCCATCGAGCGGGCGTAAAGCGTTCAACAGGCGGCACGGGGACCCACGAAGAACCGCGCAGCCTGGCAACACACCCGGTGTGACACCTGTCGCACCGGGCTCCACGCATCAACGGTCCCCTGCTCCACATCAACAAAACGATCCCTGAGCTCTACACATCAATCAAACATCTCCCTGTAGGAGCTGCCGCAGGCTGCGATCTTTTGATCTTGTCTGTGTTGGGAGCGCTTGCGAACAAGATCAAAAGATCGCAGCCTGCGGCAGCTCCTACGGGGATCTTGTCTGTGGTGGGAGCGCTTGCAAGCAAAATTGAAAGATCGTCCGATCGCGGCCCGAGCCTGCGGCAGCGCCTACCGGGATTTGGCCACTCCCATCAATTGCTCGCGCAACTGCGGATTGCGTGTTCGCGGGTCCAGCCAGATATCAAAAAACGCCCGGGCGAATGCCGGGTCGTTCACCTCGTGCTGCAAGCGCTGCCCGACGTAAAACCGCGCCCCCTGCCCCGGCAGATACACCCCGGTGATCCGCGTTCCGGCCTGCACATCGACAAATGCCTGTTGCATCTGCCCCTGCCATGCCTCCAGTTGCGCGGCACTCACCGACTCGCCTGACAGGCGCCTGATCTCATCGACGCTGGCCTGAACCAGGTCGTCCCGGGAAATCTTGCGCTGGTAAATGAGTTCAAGGGCAAACGGCTGGTCGCTCGCCAAAGGCTTGGCTGCACTCCACAGGCGGGCGTTATAGACATCAAAGCCAAACCAGCGAAGTTCGCCGGCACCGATGATCCGCGCCCCAGGCAACGACTCCTGCCAGTTGGCCAGCGCATGACCGGCCAACAAGGCCAGCAGCCACAAACTATGACGCAGAATGGATCGGGAGCGATTCATGATGGGCTCGATTCAGCGCAGAGGATGCCCAAAATTTATACGCCAAAACCCAAACTGTACAAGCTTTGAATGTTGTATACAAAAACCGCAAAGCTATACAACAATCCGTCTGGCGCATGCTAACGTGGCAGTCTCACACAGGATGGAGACGCGTGCGTGCTATTGCTCAAACTGCTGGTCATTCCCGGATTTCTGCTACTCATCTCCCTGGCGGGCAAACGCTGGGGCCCCAGCGTAGCCGGGTGGCTGTCAGGACTGCCAGTGGTGGTCGGGCCGATTCTGTTCTTCCTGGCCATCGAACAAGGCGAAGCATTTGCCGCCCGCTCGGCCACCGCCGCGTTATCGGCCATGTTCGCGATGATCGCCTTTTGCGTCACCTATGCCCAGGTCGCACAGCGCAGCAACTGGCCGACCGCGCTGAGTCTTTCGTTAGCCGTGTGGGCCATGTTGGCGGTGATTTTATCGTCGATCCCCGCGTCCCTGGTGTTTTCCACAATCGCCGCTGCGAGCGCGTTGCTGGCGGCGCCTTATCTGTTTCCGTCGGTGCAGCCCGTGATCTCAGGCACCGCCCCCAAGTCTGACAGACTGCTATGGCGCATGGTCGCCGGTGCCCTGCTGACGCTGGCGGTCACCTTGTTGGCAAGTACCGTGGGCGAGCGCTGGAGCGGTCTGCTCGCGGTATTCCCGGTGCTCGGCAGCGTAATGGCGGTGTTCTCCCAGCAAACCCGTGGGCCGGCTTTCACGGCTGCGTTGCTGCGCGCCACGGCGACTGGCATGTATTCGTTTGCCGCCTTTTGCCTGGTCCTGGCCATGGCCTTGCCGACAATGGGCCTCAGCGCATTTGCCCTCGGCGTCGCGGTCTCGGTGGCCATGCTCGGTGTGACCCGACGCCTGCTGGCAAAACCTGCGGTCAGCGTGCGCGCCCAGGCTTGCGACGAGTGACTGGCCGAGCACCGGTACTGGAGTGACTTGCACGCGGCATGGGATGATCGCGTCTGAACCGTTCGCGGCTGACGCGCGACAATCCCTGGAGATTCCGAATGTCATTGTTGAGCAACAAAGCCGTTGTCCTGTTGCTGGCCGTCGCTGCCAGCCTGGGGGCCCTGAATGCTCAGGCGGCCAAGGCCACCAGCAGTTCCGCATCGTCGCAGAAGGTGTCGATGCTGGGCGGCAAGTTCATCTTTACCCTGCCCAAAGGCTTCGTCGCCACGCCATTGCCGGCCAGCTCTTCGGGGGCCAGCGGGACCATGTACGCCAACGAAACCACCAAGACCGTGGTGATCGCCGCAGAAAACACCCTGCCCGAGGGTCTCAAGGTCAAGGACAATGACGGCGCCTTTCTCGACGGCACTGCGGCGGACTTTGACGCGGCGCAGCGCACGGCCCTTCCCGACTACAACAAGTTGAGCGAGAAAAGCCTGACCCTCAAAAGCACCGGCCTGGGTGTGCGCCAGGTTGACAGCACGGCCACCCAGGGGGGTGGGCAAACCCTCAACACCACGCTGATGGCGGCCTCTGGCAGCCACATGGCGGTGGTCCGGGTGATTTCCCGGCCCGGCGACATGGCGGCGCATGAAACCCTGATCAAGCGGATGCTCAGCGGTAAATAAACCTAAGGGTTGAGGCTTTGTAGCCAGGCGTTCAAGTCCTGCATTTCGGCGGCGCTGATGCTGTGACCCACCCCAGGGTAGGCATGAAATTGGGGCTTGAGCGACAGGCTTTGCAGAAGGCTGTTGGCGTCTGTGCCATCGACGTAAGGCAGGCGTTTGTCTGCGGTGCCATGGCCGATGAAGATCGCCAGCTGCTGGCGTTTTTCATCGGGTTTGAGCTCGGTCTTGAGCTCGGTCTTGAGCACCGGCAGGATACGCCCGCTCAGCGCTGCAATGCCTCCCAGCGCCTGCGGATGACGCAGCGCCACCTCGTAGGACATGATCGCACCCTGGCTGAAGCCCACGAGGAACACCTTGTTCGGTGCGGTCCGATATTTGCTGGCGGCCTGGGTGATGAAGTCCAGCAAAACCTGGCTGCTGTTCTTCAGGTCATCGGTTTCGCCGTTGTAGGCACCCTGGCCTTTTTGGCGGAACCACTGGTACCTGCCTTCTTCCATCACCATCGGCGCGCGTACCGACAGGTAATTGTACTGCTCGGGCAATTGATCCTTGATGCCGAACAGGTCCTCTTCGTTACTGCCATAGCCGTGGAGGAAAATCACCAGGGGCAGGTTGCGCGAATCGGCGTGGGTTTGCTCCAGGTATTTGAGCGGCAGATCGGCTTGCAGCGGGGTTTGCGCGTGGACGGCGGCGGACGCCAGGAGTGTCAGCAGAGCGAAAAACTTCAACATAAACCTTCCTTCACAGGTGCAGGATTGGATTGAAGCCTAACACTGTGAGGTATTCGATGTTGTTCAAGCCGCCCTCGCGAGCCCGCTCGCGAAGCGGACTTGCACCCACCGCAGAACCTGGCTATCAGTCGTTGATCAGCTTCCCGATCCGAATCGGCTCGCGCCCCGCCACCTTCGCCTGCCATGTTCCCGGCTGGGTGTACCGCCCGCGATCAATGGCGAACAATACGCCACTGGTCCCGGCACACACCGTGGTAGCCCGATCATTCAACGGGTCCACCACTTCGAACAAAGGATCGCCCTTTTCAACCCACTCGCCCGCTTCGCGCAAAAAACTCACCACGCCATGATGAGGCGCAAACAGATACTCGGTGCCCTCGAACGGCATGCCTTCACAGCATGTGTCCGGTGCTGCCGGCCATTGGCCCTTGATCACACCCTGCTCGCCGAGAAAGCCCAGTATCGCCTCGCAATTGGCCTGTGCCTGATCGACCCGGGTGTCGCCCATGCTCCCCAGTTCCAGGGTGGTGGCCAGGTTGGCAGGTGGAATAGCCGCTTCAGGGAACGCCCGTGCCAGGCGCAACCAGGGCGACGAACAGGACTCGTCGAACGAGCTGCCACCGGAATCTTCGCAGAGCAGCGCCACACCAGCCTGCAATCGCGCTGCGAGGGACTGCCACTGCGGCCAGTGTTGCGGCAAGGCATACAGGTGAATCGCCGCCTCGAAATCGCAATGCAGGTCGAGGGTAATGTCGGCATCGCAGGCATGGCGCAGCAGCAGGCGATGCATGGCTTCGAGTTGCGACATGGGCGCCGGCAAGCCGTCCAGCACCTGGACCATGGCCTGGCGAATCAGGGCGATATTGGCGCCGGCATCGGTGCCCAACCGCTCACCGATCAACTGCCCGACCGGTGCACTCAGTTCGACGAACGAACGGTTGAAGTTCTTGCCGCTGCCCAGTTCAAAGCGGCCCATATGACTGCCTTGCACATGCTGATCGAGGCCAATCGGGTTGGCCACCGGCACCAGTTCGATCACCCCTTGCAGCTGCCCCCGGGCCTCGAGTTCGCCCAGGCGCTTCTTCAATTCCCAGGCGGTACGCATGCCCGGCAATTCATCGGCATGCAGGCTGGCCTGGATGTACACCTTGCGCGTGCCCTCGCCGTAACGAAATACACTGAGGGTGCGTTCGGTGCCCAGGTGGCTCCAGGGCAGTGGATGGTCGATGCGTTGCATGTTGAAGCTCCGTGTCTCTGGATCTGCGCACGTGACAAAAAAAATGGCAACCGCGCTAACGGTTGCCACTTTTTTAAACGGTTTGATTAATGACCGTAAACGTCAAAATCGAAATACTTGTCCTGCACTTGCTTGTACTTGCCGTTGGCGCGAATCTCGGTGATGGCGGTGTTGAATTTTTCCGCCAGTTGCGTATCGCCCTTGCGCACTGCAATACCTGCGCCGCCGCCGAAATACTTGGCGTCTTCGTAGGTGGGGCCGACAAACGCGAAGCCCTTGCCTGCGTCGGTTTTCAGGAAACCGTCGTCCAGGTTGACCGAGTCGGCCAGCATCGCGTCGAGGCGACCGGACACCATGTCCAGGTTGGCTTCCTGCTGCGAACCGTAGCGCACCAGGATGATGCCGGCAGGCTGCAGCACTTCAGTGGCGAAGCGGTCATGTGTACTGGCGCGCAGCACACCGACTTTCTTGCCCTTGAGTTCGGTCAGCGGATCCTTGACCTCGCTGCCCTCCTTCATCACGAAGCGTGCCGGGGTGTGGTAGTACTTGATGGTGAAATCGACGTTCTTCTTGCGGTCGTCGGTGATGGTCATGGACGACAGGATGGCGTCGATTTTCTTGACCTTCAGCGCCGGGATCAGGCCATCGAACTCCTGCTCGACCCAGGTGCATTTGACCTTCATCTGCTCGCACAATGCGTCGCCGATATCCACGTCAAAACCGGTGAGTTTGCCGTCAGGGGTTTTCATGGAAAATGGCGGGTAGCCGGCTTCAATACCGATACGGATCGGCTTGGCGTCATCAGCCACGGCGCCGAGGGACAGCATCGACAGTGCCAGGGCACCGAACATCACTAGCTTCTTCATTCACAACTCCTGTGTGCGGAGGTTTTTATTGGCAGCGTTCGATTGGTCGCTTTCGGTTGGAAAAAACCGAAGTGGCCGGCAGTCTAGAGCGGCTACAAGCCGTTAAATTACGTCCAGGCGACAAATATTTACAAGAACACTGCAAGAATGATCAGCGTGATGATCCAGTGTGGAAGATCCGCGCCAACTGGCCAAATGGCCGGTGGCGCGGTGCACTTATCGGGTTGCTGGCGGGCTCAACATTCGCAGCCAATGCCCGGGGTGACGACGCGCGGCACGGCAACATTCAGGGCAAATCCCTCATCCAGCCATCCGGTCACCCCGCCGATCATCTCCTTGACCGGGTAATCCAGCGCGGCCAGCTTCACGGCAGCCTTGTTCGCGCCATTGCAATGCGGGCCGGCGCAATAGACCACAAACAGGCTGGTTTTGGGGTAGTGCGCCAGGCTTTGAGCCGTCAGCAATCGCCCCGGGATATTGATCGCCCCCGGCACATGACCGCGCTCGAACGCCCGTGGCCCGCGGACGTCGACCAGGATGAAATCCACTTCACCGGCCGCCTGGCTGCCGTAGACGTCGGAGCAATCGGTCTCGAAGGTCAGGCGATTGCTGAAATGCATGAGGGCGATGGCCGAGGGTGCAGCGGGGATTTCACGAACGAGGCTGGTCATGGGCAGTACTCCTGGGTGTTGAGGGGTGTGGGATGACTGTATCGACAGCTCGCTTCGGGCTACAGTGGCGCACAAGACACTTACCGGGAAGTTTCCGCCAAATGCATTCCGCCCCTGGATCGGTCGCGATCCTGGCCTACGATGGCCTGTGCACATTCGAGTTCGGCATTGCCGTGGAGATCTTCGGCCTTGCCCGGCCGGAGTTCGATTTCCCCTGGTACACCCACTGCATTGTCGCCGTGGACCCGGGCCCGATGCGCGCCACGGGCGGTTTCCGGGTGCTGGCCGATGGCGGCATGGAACTGCTGCAAGAGGCCCGCACCATCATCATCCCTGGCTGGCGCGACCGCAGTGCCCCGGTACCCGAGGCGCTGTTGACGGCCCTGCGCCAGGCCCATGCACGGGGCGCACGGTTGTTGTCGATCTGCTCGGGGGTGTTCGTGCTGGCGGCCACCGGCTTGCTCAATGGCCACAGCGCCACCACCCATTGGCGCTACAGCAGCGAACTGGCTGAGCGCTTTCCCGAGATTCTGGTGGACCCGCAGGTGCTGTACGTCGATGCAGGCCAACTGATCACCTCGGCCGGGAGTGCGGCCGGTATCGATGCCTGCCTGCACCTGGTGGCCCGGGACTTCGGTACCCAGGTCGCCAACTCGGTGGCGCGGCGCCTGGTGATGTCGCCGCAACGCACCGGCGGCCAGGCGCAATTCATTCCGGCGCCGGTCAGTGTGGCGGCGCGCAGTGATCTTTCGCGAGTGATGCAATGGGCCCGCGAGCGCGTGCACCAGCCGCTGGAGGTGCGCGACCTGGCCAGTGAAGCGGCCATGAGCGAGCGCACCTTCCTGCGCCGCTTCACCGAAGCCACCGGCCTGTCGCCCAAGGCCTGGCTGCAACATGAACGGGTGGGTCGGGCGCGGGAGTTGCTGGAAGGCACCCGGGAGAATACCGAGCAGATTGCCGAGCGCTGCGGTTACCGCTCGGTAGAAAGCTTCAGGGTGGCGTTTCGCAGTGTCGTGGGGGTGCCGCCATCGGTGTATCGGGAGCGGTTTGGGCGTGGGCTTGCTCGCGAAGGGGCCGGCATGGACGGCGCCTGATTCAAGGCTTGCGCAACAGGTAGGTGTCCATAATCCACCCATTGGCCAACCGAGCCGCCTTGCGCACCCGCTCGATTTCCTGCGCGACGTCCTCGAGCTTGCCGTGGATCAGCAGCTCATCCGGTGTCCCCAGATAAGCGCCCCAGTAAATCTCGGTCTGCGGATCTGCCACCTGGTGGTAGGCATCCTGGGCGTCGAGCATCACCACCAGGCTGTCGGCATCGCTCACCTGCCCCGCCGCCAGACGACGCCCGGTGGTGATTTCGATGGACTGGCCAATGCGATTGAGTGGCACCTTATGCCGGGCGCACAGGGCCTGGACGCTGGTGATCCCGGGGATGACTTCAAATTCGAACTCACAGCAGCCAGAATCGAGGATCGCCTGGAGGATCCTGATGGTGCTGTCGTACAACGCCGGATCGCCCCACACCAGGAAACCCGCGCACTCGTCGTCGGCCATCTGCTCATGGATCAGCCGCTCAAAGGTCGACTGCCTGGCCAGGTTCAGGTCTTCCACGCTGGCCCTGTAGTCCACCTCTCCCCGCTCCCGCTCGGGACTTGGGGCCTCGACGAAACGATAGGCCTTGTGGGTAATGTAGCGCTCGCAGATGTCGCGCCGCAGGTCGATGAGTTTGTCCTTGCTCTGACCCTTGTCCATGAGGAAAAACACATCGGCGCTATTCAGCGCCTTGACCGCCTGCAGGGTGATGTAGTCAGGGTTGCCGGCGCCGATGCCAATCACCAGGAGTTTTTTCATGGCTGCGATTCCTCATGCCCATCGCCTGTTAAACGAAAACGCCAGCGCCCGTTGAACCGCAGCTCGACGATCGACAGCGGTTCAACATCAATCTGGTTAAACGCCGAGCTTTTCAGGGCCCAGGTCAACGCCGCACGAATCACGAATGGATGGGTGACCGCCACTATGTGCCCGGGTGTCGCCTCAAGCGCGGTCAGCCAGGCCGCCACCCGGAGAGTGAGCGCGGCGACCGATTCGCCGCCATGGGGCGCCGAATCAGCATCCTGGAGCCAGGCCTGCAGCGCCTGGGGTTCGGCCTCGTGCACGTCATCAATCTGCGCGCCGCACCACCGACCGAAGTCGCAGTCGCGCAGCGCCTCCACAGTCTCCACTTCACGGCCGAATAAACCAGCGGTTTGCCGGGCGCGCAACTCCGGTGCAGACAGGAGTCTTGACGACGTTTTGAATTGGCGACTGCGGGAACCCTGTGCCGATTGCCAATCCATTTCCAACGGCTCATTTGTAGGAAACCGCGCCAACTTTTGTGCGACGGTTCTCGCATGGCAGATCAAGGTCAAACGGGTCGCCCGCAATTGGGAATGCTCGCTGCAAAAAGTCAGGAAACGGTAACACGCCGCGGCTAGTCTGCAGGCGTTTTCTTGGGTGCAACACGGCAGTGTCTGACACACGGATTGGCAAGTGGCCTACACGAACTACGACCATGTCTGTAGGCCTTTACTGACAGGCCTCACGCCGTGTCCGAGGGAAGCAAAAAGCCCTGAAAAAATCACTAGACAGCCACGGCGCGTTGCATAAATACTGGATTCATCAACTGTGAATTAAACGAAAAAACATCCAGCAGGAGCCCGGATGCCCCCTCTGAATCTTTAGAATAATGATCTCCTTCACCCCGTGACCTTTGTGGCATAGCGCTGCCGGCCTGAGCGCGTTTAACGACTCGCCGCGACCCTGCCAGCGTCGTGAAAACTGAAAAACATGAAGAGTGGCGCCTGATACCGATCAGGTGAGCCGCCCCTGCAATGCGTGGAAACCGACAGTGATAGTCAGGCCGGGTGCTTGTCACCCGACCCTTTGATACAGGAGTGCATCCATGCTGGTCTTGCGTCCAGTCGAATTGAGCGACCTGCCCCAGCTGCAACGACTAGCCCGTGACAGCCTGCCGGGCGTCACGTCTTTGCCCGACGACACCGGACGCCTGCGCGAGCGGATTATCGGATCCTGCGATTCATTTGAAAAAGACGCCGCCGTGCAAGGACCGCAGAACTACTTCTTCGTGCTGGAAGACATCGATACCCAACGCCTGATGGGCTGTTCGGAAATTCTCGCCACGGCGGGTTTCGAAACGCCCTTCTACAGCCTGCGTCACCGGGATTACACCGCCGCCTCGCGGGAACTCAACGTCGAACATGCCGTACCCGCCTTGTCACTGTGTCACGACCTGAGCGGGCACACCTTGCTGCGCGGCTTTCATGTCGAGGCGACCCTGGTCGGGAGCCGGTTCAGCGAATTGCTGTCACGGGCTCGCCTGATGTTCATCGGCGCTCACCGCCATCGTTTTGCCGACTCGGTGATTACCGAGATAGTCGGGTTCAGCGATGATGAAGGCCATTCACCGTTCTGGGACGCGGTGGGTAAACACTTTTTCGACCTGCCCTACACCGAGGCCGAGCGCCTGTGTGGCCTGCAAAGCCGGACCTTCCTGGCGGAGCTCATGCCGCATTACCCGATCTATGTGCCGATGCTGCCCGAGGCTGCGCAGGCGTGCATCGGCCGCATCCATCCCGATGGCCAGGAAGCCTTCGATATTCTCGAACGCGAGGGCTTCAAGACCAATCATTATGTCGATCTGTTCGACGGTGGGCCGACCCTGCATGCGCCTCTTTGCGCCATCCGGTCGGTGGCCCAGGGATTCACTGCCAGCGTCAGGCCGGTTGCCGCCATCGATGCGCGCGGCCGATATCTGGTCAGCAATGATTCGCTGAGGGACTTCCGCGCGATCGTTGCCGACCTGGACGTGCGTGCCGGGCAACCTGTGGCCTTGCCCCCGCAACTGTGCGCCGCGTTGAATGTGCACGCCGGCAGCCTGATCCGCGTGGTCGCGCTGTGAACAGCCTTCGAAGAATCGCCCCAGGACAGACTTCGGGAGCGGCGCAATGATCGTGCGCCCGGTCAGCGCCACCGACTTGCCTGCCCTGCTGGCGCTGGTCCGCCAGGCCGGTCCCGGGTTTACCAGCCTTGCGGCCAACGAAGATCGGCTGGCGCACCGGGTGCGCTGGGCCCGGCGCACCTTTGCCGAGCAGGTCGAACGCGCTGATGCCGATTACCTGTTCGTGCTCGAGGACGACGAGCAGCAAATCGTCGGCGTGAGCGCCTTGAAGGGCGCCGTAGGCCTGCGCGAGCCCTGGTACAACTATCGGGTCGCAATGACACACAGCTCGTCGCCAGACCTGGGGATCGAGCGTCAGATCCCGACACTGGTCATGAATAACGAGATGACCGGGCAATCGGAACTCTGCTCGCTGTTCCTGCATCCCGACCTGCGTTCGAGCAGCAACGGCAGGTTGCTGTCACTGGGACGCTTGCTGTTTGTGGCCGAGTTCACCCATCTGTTCGGCGACAGGCTGATTGCCGAACTGCGGGGGCATGCCGACCTCGATGGCTGCTCGCCCTTCTGGGACAGCCTGGGCCGGCACTTTTTCAGGAAGGATTTCCACCATGCCGACCAGTTGTCCGGCATGGGCAGCAAGTCCTTCATCGCCGAACTGATGCCCCGCCAGCCCCTCTACACCTGCCTGTTGACCGAGCAGGCCCGGGCGGTGATCGGCAAGGCCCACCCGAACACCGAACCGGCGCTGAGGATCCTCACCGCCGAAGGATTTACCCATCAGGGTTACATCGACATCTTTGACGCCGGGCCGGTCATCGAGGCCCCGGTGTCCGACATCCGCACGGTACGCGACAGCCAGGCGCTGACGCTGGCCATCGGCAGCCTGGACGAGCAGGCGCCGCTCTGGCTGATCCACAATCGCCGCCTGGAAAACTGCCGGATTACTGCGGCCCATGGGCAGCAGGTGGACGGCAGCCTGGTGGTCGATCGTCTCACTGCCAAGCGCCTGCAACTGCAACCCGGCGACTCGGTACGCGCCGTGCCACTGGTCGACCCGCTGCGAGAGGCGGCCGCCGCCTGATCGGCCCTGGCAAGGGCTTTGCCAGGGCATTCGGTAAATTCGTCATCATTCTTCCTGCGCTCGCGTGATAGCCTTTTGTTTCTTCGGCGTTGACACTTTTGCTCAAGCCCGTCCATTTCAATGGTGGAACTCATATGTCCAGGCTCTCTCATCAAGATTTACGGCGTAACTTCCGCGAGCTGTT
This sequence comes from Pseudomonas sp. Y24-6, assembly GCF_020295325.1. Taxonomy (NCBI): domain Bacteria; kingdom Pseudomonadati; phylum Pseudomonadota; class Gammaproteobacteria; order Pseudomonadales; family Pseudomonadaceae; genus Pseudomonas; species Pseudomonas sp. Y24-6. The sequence goes on from NZ_JACBXG010000001.1 coordinate 293,366, forward strand.
CGCCTCCAATGCCTGCTACCACACCGCTTCGGTGTTCGACCCGATGTCGGCGCGCATTGCCGCAGACCTGGGTTTCGAAGTGGGCATTCTCGGCGGCTCGGTCGCATCGCTGCAGGTCCTGGGCGCCCCCGACTTTGCCTTGATTACCCTTAGCGAGTTCGCGGAACAGGCCACGCGCATTGGCCGCGTCGCTCAACTGCCGGTGATTGCCGACGCCGACCATGGCTATGGCAACGCGCTGAATGTGATGCGCACCATCGTTGAACTGGAGCGCGCGGGAATCTCCGCCCTGACCATTGAAGATACGTTGCTGCCGGCGCAATTCGGCCGCAAATCCACTGACCTGATCACGGTTGCCGAGGGCGTCGGCAAGATCCGCGCGGCGCTGGAAGCCCGGGTTGATTCGGAGATGGCGATTATTGCCAGGACCAACGCCGGCATTCTGCCCGTCCAGGAAATCATCAGCCGAACTCAGCAATATCAACGTGCCGGGGCGGACGGGATTTGCATGGTGGGTGTGCGTGATTTTGATCACCTTGAGCAGTTGGCCGAGCACCTGACTGTGCCGTTGATGCTGGTGACTTATGGCAACCCGCTGTTGCGTGATGACAAGCGCCTGGCCGAGTTGGGTGTGCGGGTGACGATTGATGGGCATGGGGCGTATTTTGCGGCGATCAAGGCGACCTATGACAGTCTGCGTGAGCAGCGGCAGATTTTCACTCAGGCATCGGATTTGAGTGCTACCGAGTTGACCCATACCTATACCCAACCTGAGGAATATATTCGTTGGGCTGAGGAGTTCATGAGCGTCAAGGAGTGACCGAGGCTGGGTTTGCGGCCTCCGGTGCTGCGTAGGAGCCGTGTAGGAGCTGTGTAGGAGCTGTCGAGTGCAACGAGGCTGCGATCTTTTGGCGCTATCCCTGACGTAGCAAAGCTTGCTCGCGATGCGGTTACAGCACCGCGCATCCAAAGTCGCTATACCGAATCCAGCAATTCCCACTCAGACCGGCTGTCATTGCTGCAGATAACCCGATTGCGCCCGGTGGTCTTGGCTTCATACAGCGCCTGGTCCGCATCATTGAGCCACAAGATGGCGTCTGTGTGGGTCGGGTTCAATGCTGCCAGGCCAATGCTCAGGCTGACTCTCAGCGCCGGGTCCTGTTCATGGCCCAATTTCGCAAAACGGTCGCGCAGCACATCCATGGCCGCCGCCGCGCTGCTCAGGGGCAGGTCTGGGAGGATCACGCAGAATTCGTCACCGCCGTAACGCCCGGCCAGGTCGGTTACCCGCAGGTTCTGCCGGAGCATTTTGCTCAGCTGGCGCAGGACGATGTCGCCGGCCACATGCCCGTAAGTGTCGTTGATCGCCTTGAAGTGGTCGATATCGATCAACGCAATCGCCCCGCCCTTGCCCTGCCGGCGGCACCGTTGAAACTCCAGTTCCAGCTGGTCTTTCCAGGCACCATGGTTGAGCAGGCCGGTCAGGCTGTCGGTGCGACTCAACGCCAGCAGCTCACGTTTGTGCTGGCCAAGTGTGTGGGCCTGGCGGAAACAGATCCAGCCTAAAGCCAAAGGATAAAGGCACAGCAGGGGCAAGGAGGCGTACAACTGCAGTTGGCTGGTTTCAGGCACGAAGGCAGGCGCGAAGATCAGCAGGCCGACGCCCAGGCCAAGGATCTGCGCCGCCGTGCCGGCCAGCAGGAAACGCAGCCCGCCAATTGCGACGTTGTTCATGGCCATCATGGAAATGGTCGCGGCGCTGGGCAGCGGATTGAATTGCATGGCGGCGACCCAGAATCCGCCGAGAAAGGCATCCACCAGGAGGTTACGCTGTTCGGCGTGGTAAGGAATTTTCCTGCGTCGGGCCCATTGATAAGCCACGTGTGGCCAGACCAGGCCATTGAATAGCATCAGCGCCCAGACCCAATGCGGCGGATCGAGCGGGTACATGGCTGCGGCCACGCACAACAGGCCCAGGGCCAAGCCTAACGTTCGCGAGGTGTAGAGCCTGCGTGCCAGTGAAAGTCCTTTGACTCCCGATTTTTCCATGGGGCCTCTATGCCACTGAACAGAACCTGCTGACACCTGGGTTGCGTGTGTGCTGAAGTCTATCAGGGCAACGTTAAATAGCCATCACCGGCTGGCGGCCTGAATATCCCGACATTGATGGCAGGCGTGGGCCGAATGTTTGGCTATACATGAAGGGGCGCGCCATCAAAAAAGGAAGTCCATGCAAACCTTTCAAGTGCTGATCATCGGCAGCGGATTCGGCGGCCAGTGCGCGGCGATCAATTTGCTCAAGGCCGGTATCGAAGATTTCCGCCTGCTGGAACGGCGGGATTTCTTTGGCGGGACCTGGTGCCAGAATACCTACCCCGGCGCTGCGGTGGACGTGCCCTCGCCGCTCTATTCCTTGTCATTTGCGCCGTACCGCTGGACGCAGATGTTCGCCGAACAGGCCGAACTGCAACGCTACACCGAGTACGTGATCGAGCATTTCGGCTTGCGGGACAAGGTCGAACTGCAGACCAATGTCGAGCGCATCGAATGGGACGATGACAACCGGCGCTGGGTGGTGCACACCTCGCGGGGGATGTTCCAGGCGCAGTTCCTGATCAATGCCACCGGGCCGCTGAGCCAGCCGGTGGTGCCCCGCTTTGAAGGCCAGGAACGTTTCAAGGGCAAGACGTTTCACACCAACCAGTGGGACCACGCCTACGACTACCGCAACAAACGCGTGGCCATTGTCGGCAGCGGCGCCAGTGCTGCCCAGGTGATCGCGGCGATCGCGCCGCACGTTCAGCAGCTGCATGTGTTCCAGCGCACGCCACACTGGGTGCTGCCCCGGGCAGATCGCCGGTTTGGCCGGTTCCAGCGCTGGCTCCTGGGCCTCAAGCCGGCCTACAAGCTGTTGCGCTGGATGATCTACTGGCAATTTGAAACCCGGGTGATTGCCTTCAAGTACTCCCGGCCGGCGATCCGCCTGGTCCAGCAACAGGCGCTGGGTTTTCTCAAGCGCCAGGTGGCCGATCCCGAACTGCGGCGCAAGCTGACCCCGGATTACGCCATCGGCTGCAAACGGGTGATTGTTTCCAGCACCTTGTACCCGGCGCTCGGGCGCAGCAATGTGACACTGCACAGCCGCGAACAAGGGATTGCCCGTATTGACGAGAGCGGCATCGTGACCAGCGATGGCCAGCACCTCGATCTGGACCTGATCGTCTGGTCCACCGGTTACGACGCCACCGACGGGGTGATTTCCTATCCGGTCTACGGAAAGAACGCGACGCGTCTGCAAGATGTCTGGGCGCAATACCCCCGGGCCTACCTCGGCACCAGCCTGCCGGGCTTTCCCAACCTGTTTATCGTCACCGGGCCCAACACCGGAATCGGCCACACCTCGGCACTGTTCATCATCGAATCGCAGATGAACTACATTCTCGACTGTATCGGCACGTTAAAAAAACAGGGTTTACGCAGCATAGAGGTGCGCCCTGAGGCGGAACGTACCTACACTGAAATGATCCACAGAGAAATGGAGCGCACGGTATGGAAGTCTGGCGGTTGCCACAGCTGGTATCACAGCAAGAGCGGTCATGTAATCGCCATGTTTCCGGGGTTCAGTTTCAGCTATCACCGGCTCACCCGGGCGCTGAAACCCGCCGATCACCTGCTCTCCTGATTCGTTAGATAGAAGGAAGACGCTGATGCTTTTATTGGTTGTCGCTATCGCTGTTTTCGTGGCCTGGAGCTGGTTGAGCTACCCCGCTATCGGTTACTTGCTGTATGACTTGAGCACCGCCATCGAAGCCAAGCTGTACCGGCTGCACAAGATCGTCGTGCCGATCCCCGAAATGACGGTCTCGACCTGGCAAGGTGGGCCATACGAGGCCACCAGCAGCGTGCTGATGCTGCATGGCTACAGCGCCGACAAGAACCTGTGGCTGCGCTTCGCCCGGCATTTTGTCGGCCAGTACCGGGTGATCATCCCCGATATTGCCGGCCATGGCGAAACCGGGTTCAAGGCCGGTGGCGGCTACGACATCCCGCTCCAGGCCAAGCGCATGATCCAGCTGCTCGACGTCTGCGGCGTGGAAAAAGTGCATGTGATCGGCAACTCCATGGGGGGTTACATGGCGGCCTGGCTTGCCGCCCACTACCCGGACCGCATCGCGTCGGTTGCGCTGATCGACCCGGCCGGCGTCACTGCACCGGAGATCAGTGATCTGGAGCGGCAGCTGGGCAAGGGGCATAACCCGTTCCTGATTCATTCCCGGGAGGAATTCCGCCAGTTCTATGCCATGACCATGGCCAATCCGCCCTGGGTGCCGGGGGTGGTGCTGGATGCCTTCGCCCAACGCTATCAACAGTCTCGCGATGAGCTGGAGGAGATCTTCAGGGACTTTCGCGCCAGCCCGCCGATGGAGCCAAGACTGGCCGATATCAAGTGCCCGGCCCTGCTGGTGTGGGGGCGCAAGGACCGGCTGATCGATGTCAGCAGCGTGGCGGTCTGGAGCAAGGGCATTGCCGACCTGCGGGTGGAGATCGGCGAAGGCGTCGGGCATATGCCGATGGTCGAACAGCCCGCACACACGGCGCGACTGTATGGAGAATTTTTGGCATCCCAACGCTCGCACTTGCCGGTCTGACCCCTGTTTGCAGTCCGTGACAGAATGAAGTTCGGAAGATTCTTCGTTTGTCGGGGACGCTGAAGGCTGCGATCTTTTGCCCATCCTTCACGCCAGCGCCAGGAAAACCTTCCATGAGCCATCCGAGCTTCGTCAGCCCCGACCTGATCCGCCAACGCTTCTCCAAAGCGATGTCCGACATGTACCGCGAAGAGGTCCCGCTGTACGGCGCGCTGATGCAACTGGTGGAGCAAACCAACCGTCACGTGCTGCAAAGCGATCCACAAGTGGCCCGGCAACTGGACAGTACCGGCGAAATACAGCGCCTGGACCTGGAGCGCCATGGCGCAATTCGCGTCGGTACGGCTGATGAACTGGCCACTCTGGCCCGCCTGTTTGCGGTCATGGGCATGCAGCCCGTTGGCTACTACGACCTGACCCCGGCGGGGGTGCCGGTGCATTCGACCGCGTTTCGCGCGGTGCACGAAGCCGCATTGCAAGTCAGCCCGTTTCGGGTGTTCACCTCATTGCTACGCCTTGAGCTGATCGAAGATCAGGCACTGCGCACCTTCGCCCAGGCGGTCCTGGATAATCGCAGGATCTTCACCCCGGCGGCGCTGCACCTTATCGAGTGCGCCGAACGCGAGGGCGGCCTCGGCGAAGAGCAGGCGCAACAGTTCGTCGAACAGGCGCTGGAAACCTTCCGCTGGCACCACAGCGCCACCGTCACCGCCGAGCAGTATCAAAAACTCAGCGCCCAACACCGTCTGATCGCCGACGTGGTGGCGTTCAAGGGCCCCCACATCAATCACTTGACGCCACGTACCCTGGACATCGATGTCGTACAGGCACAAATGCCGGACCACGGCATCACCCCCAAGGCGGTGGTCGAAGGCCCACCCCGTCGCCAGTGTCCGATTTTGCTGCGCCAGACCAGTTTCAAGGCGCTGGATGAGCCGATCGCTTTTACCGATCAAGCCGACAGTCGCGGCAGCCACAGCGCCCGCTTTGGCGAAATCGAACAACGGGGCGCCGCGCTCACCCCCAAAGGGCGCGCACTGTATGACCGGCTGCTCAACGCGGCCCGGGATGAACTCGGCGAATTTCCCAACGAGAGCAACGCCGCACGCTACAACGCGTTGATGGAGCGGCATTTCAGCGAGTTTCCTGACACGCTCGAGGGCATGCGCCAGCAAGAGCTGGCGTATTTTCGCTACTTCGTGACGGACAAGGGCCGGGCTGCGGGAGCGCTGCAAACCATGGCGCTGGAGGAACTTCTACGCAATGGCTATCTGCGGGTGGAACCGCTGGTTTACGAGGATTTCCTGCCGGTCAGTGCGGCGGGGATTTTTCAGTCCAACCTTGGGGACGCTGCGCAAAGCCACTACGGTGAGCATTCGAACCGCCACGCCTTCGAGCAGGCCCTGGGACGCTCGACCATTGATGAACTGGCGCTGTACGCCGAAACGCAGCGCCGTTCAATCGAGCAGTGTTTCGCCTGACTTCAGGCCGTGCACCGTAGCTCTTTGGCGAAGGGTTAGCGCAGCTTGGCCAGCAGCGCCTCGGCCACTGCCTCGGAAGACGCCGGGTTCTGCCCCGTCAGCAGCAACCCGTCAGTCACCACGTAACTGGCCCAGTCGTCGCCCTTGGAGTAGAGGCCACCGTTGGCCTTGAGCACGTCCTCAACCAGGAACGGTACGACATCGGTCAGTTGCACCGCCTCCTCCTCGGAGTTGGTAAAGCCCGTCACCCGCTTGCCCTTGACCAGCGGCTGGCCGTCCGCGCCCCTGACGTGACGCAACACACCCGGCGCATGGCAGACGGCCGCGACCGGTTTTCCAGCCTTGTAGAACGCTTCGATCAGTGCGATCGACACCTTGTCTTCGGCAAGGTCCCACAGCGGGCCGTGGCCGCCGGGGTAAAAAACCGCATCGTAGTCCTCGGCCCTGGCGCTGCTCAGCAACGCGGTTGAAGCCAGGGCGGATTGCGCCGCAGGATCCTTGCGAAAGCGCTCGGTGGCGGCGGTCTGCGCATCCGGCTCGTCGCTTTTGGGGTCCAGCGGCGGCTGACCGCCCTTCGGTGACACCAGGGTCAACTGGGCACCGGCGTCCTTGAAGGCAAAATAGGGTGCAGCGAATTCTTCCAGCCAGAAACCGGTTTTCTTGCCGGTGTCACCCAACTGGTCGTGGGACGTCAGAACCATCAGGATTTTCATGTTGTAGCCGCTCCGGGTCGATGTGCCTGTTTCATTGACCATCAGCCCGGTCGGTTCGTTTCAGTCCCAACGGTGCAATTTTCAATTGTGCAAACCAGGCAATCTACAAGTAGAGATGACACTCGGAATTTAACGACAAAAAAGAGCGACCCTGTGAACGCCGCATAACCTGGCAATGACTGATGAAGAGGGGTTCGCCCAGTGCAATGGCCTTGGCAATCCATGCACTGGTAAAGAGCCATGACACTGGGCGAACGAACTCTATTTTAATATAGGTTTGAAGATAAATCGCCGAAACCAACATGAAATTTATCGACATTATATTTAACAGGATGTCACTTTAAATATCATGCAACCCAATTCTCGAATTCACCGTCCGACCAATAAACTTACTGTCAGAACTGTGTGAAAGTTATATTTGAATAATCATCAGGAATTGTCAGCCGTCTCCTGCGCCGTCGATTCCCCGCTGGCGGTGCCTTTGCCTTGTTCCTTGCGGCGATTGGGGTCGGTGGGCCGCAACGCATCATTGTCGCGCTCGACTTCCCCGGGTGGCCGGGGCTCGTCAGGGTGTTCCGTTTCGGTTACCGGTTTCATTGCTGGCCTCCTCAGGCTCAGGATCGTCGACTGTCCCGGCCACGCTCACCGCAGTCATAAAATGCGGCGTTCCCGGCAGGGGTTCGTACGGTAGAGAGTTGCAGGTGGGCTGGAGTTCCAAGCCGTTTGCGCGGCTAATACCCGGTCATTTCCAGATAGCCCTGGCCGCCATGGCTGCCGCTCAGGTGCACCGGTCCTTCCCAGTAGGGAATGCGCAAATCCATCCAGGCATTCGGGTTCAGCGCACGGAGGCGGATGTCGAGTTGCTTGCCCGGAATCCTGATCGACCAGCTGACGGGCATGGTGCGACCGGCCACCTTCGCGGTGCCCTCGGGCGCCAGGCTGATCTCGCTGGCGTGCAACGCCTGGGTGCGGCCCTGGGCATCGATCCAGGTACCGGTCAGGTAAGGCTCACCGTCCTTTTGCCGCATGCGATAAAGCATTACCTGCTCACCACTGTCCAGGTGCAGGGAGAACCAGTCCCAGCCCGTCTGGTTGGCGGTCAGAGGCTGGCCGCTCCATTCGCGATCGAGCCACGCCGGGCCGCTGACCTGATAGCGGGTGCCATCGATCACCAGCTCGCCGCTGGCCTGGAAAAACGGCTGGCTGTAGTAGTACGACGCCTGGCCCTGTTCCGATTTCTGGCTAAAGCCCTGATTACCCTGCAATACCAACGGGCGTGTGGACGTCAGGCGCAGGTTGTAGCTGAAGTGCTTGTCCCGGGCGCTGAGTTGCAGGTCGGCCAGCGCATCGCGCCCCTGGCTGCTGAAGTGCCAGTCATCGATCCATGCCTTGAACGGCGCCAGTGCGACGCCCGCCTGCGCCACCCCACCCCGGGCATAACGCTCGGCGGCGTGGTGCGCGGTGGCCGAGGTCACTGCCGCGTGCCCCAGCCAGATCACCTGGCTGGCCCAGCCCGCCGCTGTCGGCCCGGCCTGCAGGGCGCTGCGGAACAAGGTCCATTGCACGCCGAACTCGCGGCCCTGGGCGTCCTTGAGGTTGGCGGTCACGTACCACCATTCGATGCGAAAACCATCATGGGGGCCGTGATCAGCCGGAAAGCTGAACACCCGCCCTGGAACGACCGGGGTAAATGACGACGCCGTGCTGCCCAGACCGGCAAACCCTTTTTCGACCGGCGCCGGCTGATCACAGCCACTGAGCAGGATCAGCAGCAGTACTGCGAGCTTAATCCTCATGAGCAAAGGTCCTCAGCGGATCCGCCGGTTGCGTGCGATACAACGAGTACAGCGGCCAGGCCGACGCCAGCAGTGTCGCCAGCAGGGCCAACCCCATCAATTGCAACAGCTGCCACGGAAACACCCGCAGCGGCAGGCGCCAGCCGAACGCCTGGACATTGATCACGGCGTCCAGGCACCAGGCCAGGGCGATGCCCAGCGGCAATGCCAGGACCAACGTCAGCACCGCCAGCAGCCAGGTCTGCCCCAGGTTCAGCAACATCAATTGGCGCCGCGTCACCCCCAGCGCCCACAGCGGTGCCAGTTGCCCCAGACGACTCTGGCTCTGGGTCAGCAGGCTGATGAACAAAGCGACCCCCGCGACCGCCAGGGTCAGGCTGTTCAGCGCGGCGGTTGCGGCAAAGGTGCGCTCGAACACCTGTGAGGACCAGTCCTTGAGCCGCGCCTGATCGACGATCCGATTGTCATCCAGGGCGAAGCGCGCCTGCAGCGTGGTGAGGAAAGACGGAATCGAGGCCGGATCAATTCGCAGGTTGAATCGATTGGGCGTCAGCTGTGGCCAATGGCGCAGCAGGTGTCGCTCATTGACCAGTACGTGGCCTTTGGGATTGCCGTAGTCGGCATAGATGCCGATGATTTGCGGCGACCAGGTTCCACCGGGCGTGGTCATTGGCAGCGAATCCCCCAGCCGGACCTTCAACCGGCGGGCCAGCTGTTCGCTGAGCATCACGCTGTCGTCGCTCGCCAGGCGCTTCCATGGATCGTCACCCTGGGCCTCCAGCAGCGGCCAGTGCTGGCGATAGGTTGGGTGGTCGATCACGCCAAAGACGTCCGTGGGCCAACCCTGCAATTGCGTCGACACCTGCCAGTTGGGCAGCACCGCCTCGACCTGCGGCTGCTGTTTGAGCCAGGCGTACAACTCGACCGACTGCGCCGGGTTCTGTGGGTTGAGGTACAGTTCGGCGCTCAAGCGTTGTTCCAGCCAGTGACTGAAGGTCTCGCGAAAACCGCCGGTCATGCTCCCGGCGCCGATGTTTGCGGCCAGCGCCAGCAGCAGCGCCATCAATGCCAGGCTCAACGCCGGCAACTGCTGGCGGCAATCAGCGACGAACCATTGGCCGAGCACCGAGCGACTGCGCTGCAGCACTGCGTTCAACACCAGATTGAGCACCACCGGCAGCGCCAGCGCGGCCCCGAGCAACAACGCAGCCAGCAGCACAAAGCCGCTGGCCAGGCTATCGCCCAGGAACAATGCCAACAGCGCGATCACCGCTGCCAGCGCTGCGACCCAGCCCTGGCGGCGCAGCCAGCGCGAGTGGGCCTGGTGCCAGGCCTGGGGATCGGCCAGGGCCAGCAAGGGCAGGCGCGCCGCCCGCAACAGACTATTGGTTCCGGCCAGCAACGCCCCGAGCAGGCTCAAGCCGATGCCACTCAACCACCACCACGGGCTCAGGTTCAGTTGCCCGGCGACTTCGGCGCCATACAGGCCCCGCAAGCTGGCGGCGACATCCGGCAACAGCACACTCGCCAACAGATAGCCGCTGGTGACCCCGGCCACTCCGCCGACCAGCGCCAAAGCGCCCAGCTCGACGACCAGGCAAGCGATCAACATCCGCGCGCTGACGCCGCAGGCACGCAAAGTCCGCAGCAGACCACGGCGTTGCTCCAAGGCCAGGCCGATGGCCGCATGGACGATGAACAGGCCGACCACGAATGAAAGAAAACCCAAGGCATCGAGGTTCAGGTGAAAGCTTTCGGTCAGGCGCGCCAGATTGTTTTCTTCACCACTGCGCGTGAGTTGCAGCACAGCGCTGAACCCGTCCGGCAGCGGCGCGCTGAAATCCTTGGGCAACAGCAGGCGCGACACTTGACCGGGCTGGTCGAGAATCTGCTGGGCAAAGCCGATGTCCACCAGCAGTACGCCAGGCGCCATGTCGGCCTGGGCATGCAGTGGTGGCAAGATCTGGCCGTTGGCACTGACCGGCCGTTCGCCCTCATGCAGCCCCATGGCCCGCAACGTTTGGGGTGCGACCCAGGTGCTGCCCGGGGGCGTGAAAAACTCGACGATCTGCTCGATCGCCAGCGCCCGCCCGGCCACCGCAGAACCCGCCGGCAGCGACACCGGTTCAATGCCCATCAGTTGCAGTCGCTGTTGTTCCAGTCCCTTGAGCGTCACCCGTCCCTGCAGCACCGGCGAAACCGGCCAACCAGCACGCCGCAGGTCTACAAACAGTTGCTGGGAAAATGTTCCCCCGCCCGGGGCACTGAGACTGGCCTGGGGTTCGCCACCAATCAGCTCGCTGGCCCGGGCGTAACTGTCCCGTGCCTGGCTGTTCAAGGCCTGTACGCCCGTGAGCAGGCTGGTGGCGAGCCACAGCCCGGTCAGCACGCTGAAAAATTGCACCGGGTGCTGCCGCCAGTGGCTCAGCAGCGCGCGTAATGCCTGGTAGAAAACCCGCACCTCAGCGCCCGTCCGCGCCAGCCAGGCGACCACGGTGCAACACCACTTTGTCGGCGAGGCGCGCGGCGACCCGAGTGCTGTGGGTGACCATCAGCAAGGTCGTGGGGCTGTCGTCGAGCAGTTCCAGCAGCAGCGTCAATACCTCATCGCTGGTGCCCTCATCGAGACTGCCGGTGGGCTCATCGGCGAGCAGCAATTTGGGTCTGGACGCCAGCGCGCGACCCAAAGCAACCCGTTGCTGTTGTCCTCCGGAAAGTTGTTCCGGGTAGCGGCGCAACAGATCTGCCAACCCCAGGCGCTGCACCAGGTGCGCTTGCCACTGCCGATCATGGCGCCCGGCCAGGCGCGCCTGGAACGCCAGGTTATCCTCCACGCGCAGGCTGCCGATCAGGTTGAACTGCTGGAACACCAGGCCGATTTCACTGCGGCGCCAGTTGGCCAGCTGTCGTTCGTTCATCTGCTCCAGCCGATACTCGCCGCTGGTGATGGTGCCGTGATCCACCTTGTCCAGCCCGGCGATCAGGTGCAGCAAAGTACTCTTGCCGCTGCCCGATTCGCCCATCAAGGCCAGGCTGCTGCCAGGTTTCAACATCAGGTCGACGCCTTGCAGCACCGGCAAGGGCCCTTGCGGCGTTGCGTAGCTTTTGAACACTGCGTGGACTTCAAGCATGGGTCGACCCGTTCGGTGAGCGTCGGCCAAGGATAGCGGCCTGGCAGGACTTTTGTCCGATCACGATTGCCCGGGTGCCGGGCGCCTGCGGCGACTGACGGCGATTTGCGTCCAGCCAATTCCCAGCTACAAATGACATGTGGGTTTAACTGTCCAAAATCTTGACTGTGGTTGTCATGGGTCGGACTTGGCTGGATGGCGAAAGCTTTAGGGATGGTCAGGCGCATGGCTGAAGGCAAATACCGCTCGGACATCGATGGTCTGCGAGCTGTAGCGGTGATCGCGGTACTGCTGCACCACCTCAATACCAGCCTGCTGCCAGGCGGTTTTGTGGGCGTGGATATTTTCTTCGTGATCTCCGGTTTCCTGATCACCTCCCAGGTGTATTCCGAGGTCAGGCGCAACGCGTTCTCGCTCAAGGGCTTCTATCAGCGACGCATCAATCGTATCGTCCCGGCGCTGGCGACGGTGTTGCTGGCGACGGTGATCGTTGGCGCTTTTATCCTGTCCCCGGCCGACCTGATCCGGCTCAACGTCAGCGCCCTGCTCTCCCTGCTGGGCGTTTCCAACATCTATATCTGGATCAAGTACGGCAACTACTTCGCCGCCGATGCCGGCGAGGCACCTCTTCTGCATACCTGGTCGCTGGGCATCGAAGAGCAGTTCTACGTCATCTGGCCGCTGTTCATCGTGCTGGTTTATCGCCTGGCACCGCGTTACGTTCTGCCGATCCTGGGGATCGGCGTGGTGCTCGCAGTGGCCGTTTCCGAGTACGCGACGGGCGTCTTCGCCACGGCCGCCTACTACCTGCTGCCGACGCGTTTTTTCGAGCTGATGCTGGGCGGGGTGTTGGGCATCTATCTGCAGCAGCCCCGTGTCATGGGCAAGCTGACCACCCATGCCCTCGCGCTGGCGGGCTACCTGCTGATCGGTTTCGCGCTGTTTGCCTTGAACGCGAAATCGACCTTTCCCGGACTTAACGCCCTGATCCCTTGCCTGGGTGCAGCGCTGTTGATTCTCGCGGGCAGCGGCGACAGGCACTCGCGATTGCTGACCTGCCGGCCAATGGTGTTTATCGGGCTGATTTCCTATTCGCTGTATCTGTGGCACTGGCCACTGATTGCCTACCTCAATTATCTGGAAATCCCTGTCGACATACCCGTCGGTGCGCTGCTGATCGCGGTATCGATCGGGCTGTCGTGGCTGTCCTGGCGTTATGTCGAGGTACCCTTCCGGCGCGCCGGCGCGAGCTGGCATTTCTCCCGGGTGTTCGTTCGCCGATTTGCGCTCCCGGCCTTGGGACTGGCTGCCATTGCCGTGCTGAGCGTTGTTTTCAACGGTTTCCCGCAGCGTTTTGGTCCCCAGGTTTCAGCGCTGGAAGCGATGACACAGAGCCGGCCGAACGAAATTCGTCGCGGCTGTCATGTCACCAATGCGTTGTACAGCACCGGTCCTGATGACTCATGCCGCCTGGGCACGAAAAAAGCGGTGTTGGACGGCATCATGATCGGCGACTCGTTTGCCAATCACTTCACGGGAATGGTCGATCTGCTGGCCAGACCCGACAATCTATCGATCATGGATTACACCATGGACTCGTGCCCGCCGATCCCCGGCTACGACGCCGATATGTCGCCGGTGTACGCCGCCCACTGCGCGAAACGCAACGAGCGGGTGTTCAGCCTGATCGAGCAGAACAAATACCCTTATGTGGTGATGGCGGCGGTCTGGCCCAAGGAAGCCGATGCGGGGGATATCGTTGAGGCGAGCATTCGGCGGGTGGTGGAGAGCAGCGGCCAGGTCATCGTGATCCTGAGCAACCAGCACATCGAAAAGGCCGCCAGTTGCCCGATCAGGCGTTTGATGTTTGGCTCCGAGCGCGATTGTTCGGTAGCCCAGAGCGCGCTCGCACCGTATTGGGCGGACGTGCGGGCGAAATTTCCCCAGGTGCGCTTTATCGACCCCAATCAGGTGATATGCCCGGCGGGGGTTTGCAGCCCGATCATTCAGGGGCAGTTGTTGTACCTGGACGATTCGCACCTGAATGAGGGTGGTTCGCGATTAATCGGCCGCACGCTGCTGGAGCGCGGATATTCGCTGCTGCATGATCCAGTGCGCACTGCACGCTCGGAGATGCTCAAGGGGTCGTCCGCAGTGATGAACTGAAGCGCTGCTCGCTAACAAACGCGCCTTGGCGTGAGGGTAGATGCTGTATCCGCGCTGTGATCGTTCGCGCGAATCACCTCGAATAATCGCAAGCTTTATCCCCGAAGAGTTGCCACCCGGCAATGCATTTTGCCAATAGTTTGTCGGCTATTTCTTGGCGCTGGCACATAGCCATTTTTGCGCAAGAAATGTCGGACTTCTTTACAAAGCGTCAAAAAAACGTTGACTCAAATCTGACACACCTGAAGCGTACAAACCCTCCCCAGAATCGCTCAACGACCGTCTATCGTTTTCTTTGAACACCCCTCAAACCCCTCAAAACCGGGGCAAACGCAGCTGCGACAAGCACTTGATGGCATATCGCCCCCAACCTTGGGGTTTGTCTTGCCGATGCAACACGTCATTTTGCTGACACGGATTTCCACGGCTGGTCTATACCCATTTTGACAGTCTAATTCTGATCCTCTCCACCGTCTTACGAGGCACGCCAAAATGGACGTGAGCGTATTTGGTACGGGCTACGTTGGCCTGATACAAGCAGCGGCACTGGCCGATGTCGGACATCGCGTCCTGTGCGTCGACATTGATCCGAACAAGATCAAGCAGCTGCAACAAGCGGTACCGCCGATCAGTGAACCGGGACTCTCCGGCACGCTGGAAGAGAACATCAAGGCCGGTCGTTTGCTGTTCACCACCCAGGCCAGCGATGCAGTGGAACACGCCGAGCTCATCTTCATCGCCGTGGGCACGCCCGCCGATGAGGACGGTTCCGCCGACCTCAGCCACGTGCTCAACGTGGCCCGTCAGATCGCCAGTTTCATGGAGGCCGATCGCACGTTGATCATCAAGTCCACCGTACCGGTCGGCACGGCGGATCAGGTGGTCGCCGCGGCCAGCGAAGAATTGCGATGCCGGGAAAGGACAATGTTTAAGGTACGGGTGGTGTCCAACCCGGAGTTTCTCAAGGAGGGCAGCGCGTTGGCCGACTGCATGCGCCCGGACCGGATCATCGTCGGCACCGACGACGAGCAGGCCCGCGAGCAGCTGAGCGAGCTCTACGCCCCCTTCTGTCGTAACCATGAAAAAATCATGTTCATGGACAATCGCAGTGCCGAGCTGACCAAATACGCGGCCAATGCGATGCTCGCCACTCGCATCAGCTTCATGAACGAACTGGCCAATCTCACCGAACTGCTGGGCGCCGACATCGAAGCGGTGCGCAAGGGCATTGGCTCGGACCCGCGCATTGGTTATCACTTTATCTACCCGGGCTGCGGCTTCGGTGGCTCATGCTTTCCCAAGGACCTGCGCGCCCTGCTGCACACCGCCGAACACAACGGCATGCCATTGCGCCTGCTGCGCAGCGTGACCGACGTCAACGACAGCCAGCGTCACATCCTCTTCGGCAAACTCAAAGCGCGATTCCCCGAAGGCCTGGCCGGCAAGTCCATTGCGATCTGGGGCCTGGCGTTCAAACCCAATACCGACGACATGCGCGAAGCCCCCAGCCGCTATCTGATGGAAGCCTTGTGGGCCGAGGGCGCCAGCGTGCAGGCGTACGACCCGGAAGCCATGTCCGAATGCCGTCGCCTCTACGGCTATCGCAACGACCTGCACCTGTGCGCCACTCGCGATGACACCCTGGAAGACGCCGACGCCCTGGTGATTTGCACCGAGTGGAAGAATTTTCGCGTGGTCGACTTCGAGCTGCTGGCCAGCAAGTTGCGTTCGCGGGTGATCGTCGACGGGCGCAACCTCTATAACCCCGAGCACGTGGCGGCCGCCGGCCTGCACTACAGCGGCATCGGCTTGCGTCACATCGTGCCCGAGGCGCTGCGTCCATGAAGATTCTCGTGACCGGAGCCGCCGGCTTCATTGGTGCCCATTGTGTGTTGCGGCTACTGCGCGACGGGCATCAAGTGTGCGGGCTGGATAACTTCAACGACTACTACGAGCCGCAACTCAAACACGATCGAGTGTCCTGGGTGCAGGAGCAGGTCGGCCGTTTCCAGCTCGAAAGAGTCGACCTGGCCGATGCCGCGGCCATCGAGGCGCTGTTCGCCCGTGAACAACCCCAAGTGGTGATTCACCTGGCCGCCCAGGCCGGCGTGCGTTACTCACTGGAAAATCCGCGGGCCTACCTGGACAGCAACCTCAGTGGTTTCCTGAACATACTCGAAAGCTGCCGGCGCCACCCGGTTCAGCACCTGATCTACGCCTCGTCCAGTTCAGTGTATGGCGCCAACCAGCACACGCCCTACTCGGTCCGGGACGGCGTCAATCACCCGCTGTCGCTGTACGCCGCGACCAAGAAAGCCAACGAGCTGATGGCCCACAGTTACAGCCATCTGTTCGGCATCCCCTGCACCGGGCTGCGCTTTTTTACCGTGTACGGTCCCTGGGGCCGCCCGGACATGTCGCCGATCCAGTTCGCCCGGGCGATTGCCCAAGGCCAGCCGTTGAAGCTGTTCAACTACGGCGAGCACCAGCGTGATTTCACCTA
This sequence comes from Pseudomonas sp. Y24-6, assembly GCF_020295325.1. Lineage (NCBI taxonomy): Bacteria > Pseudomonadati > Pseudomonadota > Gammaproteobacteria > Pseudomonadales > Pseudomonadaceae > Pseudomonas > Pseudomonas sp. Y24-6. Next base: position 309,805 of record NZ_JACBXG010000001.1, read on the forward strand.
CATCGACGACATCATCGAAAGCATCACCCGCCTGATTGAGCGGCCACCGCAGGCCAACCCTGAATGGGACCGGGAAACCCCGGACCCGGCCAGCAGCATGGCGCCGTGGCGCATTTTCAATATTGGCGGGCAACACCCGGTCGAGCTCAAGGCTTACCTGGCGCTGCTGGAAAAACACCTTGGACAAACAGCCGTGGTCGAGTTGCTGCCCCTGCAACCTGGCGATGTGCTCAATACCTGTGCCGATGCCAGCGACCTGGCCCAGGCCACCGGTTTCCAGCCACGGATCGCGCTGGATGAGGGACTTGGGCGCTTCGTTGCCTGGTTTCGCGACTACTACCCACTGCCTATCGCCCACGCGCCGTTCGCGGCTGAACTTCAGCGGAGGATGCCATGACTGGACATGAAAAAGGTGTACCCCTCAAACAATTGAGGCGGGACAAGCGGCTGGACCCCGAACACCGCATCCGCATGGATGCCGCCATCCACATGCAGGGCCGTGGCTGGATCACTGGTCGCGATGGTGGTCGCCCCTGGACGTTATCGCGCACCAACCGGGTACTGGCTTTCCTGGGGGCGTTGATCATCCTGGTGCTGATCTCGCCGTTGCTGCTGGGCCTGGCGCTGGTGATCAAGTTCAGCAGCCCGGGGCCGGTGATGTTCGTGCAAAAACGCACCGGCTACCGCGGTCGCACGTTCGGCATGTACAAGTTCCGCACCATGGTTGCCAACGCCGAGGAGCTCAAGGAATCCCTGCGTCACCTCAACAAACACGGCGCCGATGCGATCGATTTCAAGATCGACAAGGACCCCCGCATCACCAGCATCGGTGGCTTCCTGCGGCGCAGCAGCCTCGACGAATTGCCCAACCTGTTCAACGTGGTGGCCGGCGACATGCGCCTGGTGGGCCCTCGGCCCACCTCGTTCAATGCCTACCGCTACAAAGACAATCATCTTGCGCGCCTGAGCATTTACCCCGGCATGACCGGCCTGTGGCAGATCTCCGGGCGCAGCAATATCGACTTCGACCAGCGCGTTGAGTTGGACCTCAGCTATATCGCCGAGCAGAGCCTGCTGCTTGATCTGAAGATCCTGTTGAAAACCCCCTTCAAAGTATTCAGCGGCCACGGAGCGAGTTAAATGGACGGTTCAACTGCAAAAAGCCTGACAATCGCGAACCCGAGCGAGTCCAACCTGACTTCGACTGTGCTCGATCAAGATCTGCGGATCCTCTTCCTGACCGCCGCCAACCCCGGCGCGGGCACGACCACCAGCGCCCTGGTGCTGGCCAGTCAACTGGCCCAGATGAGCAGCGGCCAGGTGTTGCTGGTCGACGCGAGCCAGTCCACCAGCAACCTCACCCAACAGCTTGGGTTGACCAAGGAGCGCGGCTTTCGCGACCTGTTGTTCAACACCCAGAGCCCGCCCTTGCTACAGGACTGTGTGGTGGACGTCTCCAGCCTGCCCTTCCACGTGCTGCCCAATGGGCGTTATGCCCGGGGCGACGAACACCTGACCCCTGAAACCCTGAGCCCGTTGCTCGACCAGTTGGGCAGCCGCTACCGCTTTGTCGTGATCGACGGCGACGCGGTCTACTCGGCCGCCGACACCCTGGTCATCAGCACCCAGGTGGACGGCGTGATCATGGTCGTGCGCGCCGAAGACACCCGTTGGGAAGTGGCCCAGGCCGCTGTCCAGCGCCTGACCCAGGCCGGGGCAAAACTGGTGGGCAGTGTGTTTAATCGACGCAAGTACTACATGCCTAAATGGCTCTACAAAAACCTGTGAGCGAACGCCAAAGGATGACGACATGAACGCCAGAATGCTTGTCCTGCTGTTGCTGCCGCTTGCAGGTTGCTCCAGCACCTCCCAAGAAACCCAGTCGATGCCGGTGCAGATTCTTACCGCTGCACCGACCAATGCCCAGGCCACTGACGTGCCCCAGGTCGAGCAGACCCTGCGGCCCCAGGATGTCCTGGACGTGATCTTCCACGTCAGCACCAGTGGCTCTGACGCCTACCGCGTGCAATCGGGCGACATGGTTGCGCTGAATTTCACCGCGGCCAGCCAGCTCAACGGTAACCAGCTGGTACTGCCCGACGGCACCATCGAGCTTCCGGGGGCCAACACTTCGGTGAAAGTCGAAGGCCTGACCCGCGAACAGGCCCGCGTGGAAATCCAGCGTGCGTATGAGCGCAAGCAGCTGTTCCAGCCCAATCGCAACACACTGTCGCTCAATGTGGTCAGCCCGCTGACCAACGAGCAGAACCTCAAGTCGACACTCAACCACCCCAATACCGGCATGAGCCGCGAGATCATCGTCGGCACCGACGGCTACGCCAGCTTTCCGGAAATCGGCGCCGTACCGCTGCAGGGCATGACGGTCAACCAGCTGGAAACCTTCCTCAATAAACGCTACGCCACCCTGCCGGGCCGCATGACCGTGGACGTGCTGCTCAAGTCCACCGCCGGCAACGAGATCTACGTACTGGGCGAAGTCGGCCAGCCGGGCTCCTACCCGATTCGCCGTCCGGTGTCGGTGCTCGAAGCCCTGACCATGGCCCGCGGTTCCAACGTCAAGGCGCGCCTGGACTCGGTAATGATCATGCGGCGCAACGGCAACCAGGTGACTGCCCATCGTTATGACGTGGAGAAGGCCCTGTCCGGCGATGCCACGCAGATCGCCTACCTGCAGCCTGACGACATGCTGTACGTGCCCAAGACCAAACTGGCCAGCGCCGGCGAACTCGCCCGGCAACTGGCGGACGTGGTGCTGTTCCAGGGCGTGGGCATGAGCTTCAGCTACCGCGTCGACAACAAAGGCAGCGACAACTAACTCTCAGGTGACCGTCATGAATCCAAAAGAAAACTACCTGCACGAGTTCTTCAGGATCTTTTTCGCCAACAAGCAGTTGGTGAAACGAGTTTTCCTGATCTTTGCAGTGATCGCACTGATCTTGCCGCTGATGCTCAAGCAGAGCTTCGATATCACCGCCCAAGTGATCGTGCAGTCCAAAAAACTCTCCCAGGGAGATGCCACCACCTCTCTCAACCAGGAGAACGCTTCGTTCATTCCGCCATCGCTGGCAGACATGGAAACCGAGAGCAATATCCTGCGTTCGCCGGGACTGATTCGCGAAACGCTCAGCCAGATGCGCGAGAACAGCGAGTACACGCCGCCGGTGAGCCCGTTCACCAAACTGGTAGCGCAGCCATTCAAGGACTACGTCACCACACCCATTCGCGAACACCTGATCAATCCTGTGCGCAATGCACTGGGCCTGGAAACCGACCCGGTACGGGACACCGAACTGGATGCTCTGACGCAGCAAGCCATGAGCGACCTGAAGGTCGAGACCCTGCCCGGTTCCAACGTGATCTCGATCGTCTACAGCTTTCCCGACCCGGCCCAGGGCACCAAGTTCGTTGCCGCCCTGCTGCAGAACTACCTGGTCAGCCGTCAGGCTCTGCAATCGATCGACCTGCCGCAGAGCTTTTACGAAACCAAGAAAATGCAGTACCAGGTGCGTCTCGACGGCCTGGAAGGCAACCGGCTCGCCCTGCTTGAAGGCGTCGGCTCGGCGGATCCTCGGGAGGAAATCACTTTCCGCCTGAACGCCATCAACACCGAGGAGCAGGCACTCAACCTCTACCAGGATCGCCTGCTGCAAAGCAAACGCTGGCTCGACTACCTGAAAACCAGCCTGGCTGCGGCCAAGGACGCCAAACTCAACGATTACTCCTTCCCCTATACCTTTACCACCACCACCGACAACGTGGCGTTCGAGGATCGCGAGGTCAAGCAACTCGGCGAATTGCTGATCAGCCAGGTCAGCCGTTACATGAATGACCTGTCGGTGTTCCAGCCTGGCAGCGAACCCATGTTGCTGCAGCGCGAACAGATTACCCGGACTCGCGGGCAGTTTCTCAAAGTGGTGAACAACCGCATTCAGGAACGCACCGCCGACCTGGCCGTGATCGGCTCGGTGATCGACCAGAAAACCGCGCGCATTGCCCAGTTCAAGAACCGCATTCACCAGTTGCAGGAAACCCAGAGCAAGCTGCGCCAGATGGACACCGAGATCGAGGCATTGCACGCCGCGTTCTCCACCTACGCCCAGCGTTTTGCTGAAAGCAGCACCGCCCGCTCGCTGGACAACGACCTGTCCAACGCACGGATTCTCAGCCCACCGTTCGAGCCGACGGAAGCCGCATTTCCCAAACCGATGGTGATCATCCCATTGGGACTGCTCACCGGTTTGCTGCTGGCGATCGCCTTCGTTTACGTACGTGAATTCTTCGATCACCGCTTCAAGCATCCAGCGCAAATCTCCCACGAACTGGGCTTGCCAGTGCTGCTGGTGATCAACGATCAGAACGTCGAGCCGATCAACCCGCACAAGAACTGGACCGTGCCGCGCTTCGCGCATTGGGTGCGCAATTGAACGCGCCGCTCAGCCAGACTGCACCTGCAAGCACCCTGCCGATCATTCATTTGCTCAGCAGCGGTGGCTTCTATGGGGCTGAGCGGATGTTGCTCGATCACTGCCTGGCAACACCCGGGCAGCACCAGGTGCTGTTTCTGGATGCGCCGCCAGAGCTGATCGCGCGGTTTCGCGAAGCCGGCGTCGACTGCCGCAGTTGCGCGGGGCTGGGCGCCTTGCTCAGGCACCTGCGCCGGCGCCGCAGCGAGCGGCCGCTGATCAACACCCATAACTTCAAGGGCCTGTTGTTCGGCTGGGTTGGCGCGACGCTGTTGCGCCTGCCGCTGGTGATTACTCAGCACGGCTTCACCCCGCGCAGTCGCAAGCAGAAGTTCTACACCTGGCTCAGCCTGCAATTGTGCCGCACGGCTTCGGTGGATCGCGTGGTCTGCGTCGCCGAAAGCATCGCCGTATTGCACCGTCAAGCCAGGGTCGAGGGGCAGAAGCTGCAGGTGATTCCCAACGGTTTGCCAGCCGCCACCGGGCAATTGCCCCCCAGTACCGACCGGCAGCGCTTTCTCGCCGGTTACGTTGGCCGGCTAAGCAGTGAAAAAGGCCCGGACCTGTTTCTGGATGCGCTGATACCGCTGTGTCAGCAGTACCCGCACCTGGACGCCGTGATGCTTGGCGACGGCCCGGAACGCGAGGAACTGCTGGCACGCATCGACGCAGCGGGCTTGCAGGAGCGCATCCGCTTGCCCGGTTACCAGACCGACATGGGCCAGTGGTGGCGACAACTTGATGCGCTGGTGATCAGCTCGCGCACCGAGGGCACGCCGATGATTCTGCTGGAGGCGATGCAGGCCGGGGTGCCGGTGGTAGCGTTCGCGGTCGGCGGGATTCCAGACGTATTGCAGGACCGACACAACGGCTTGCTGGCAACGCCGGCCGACAGCAGCGCCCTCGCCCGCCAGATCGGTACGTTGCTGGCCGAGCCGGCACTGACCGGCGAACTGATCGACAACGCAAGACGTACGCAACAGGATCGCTATGACCTCAAGGCCCTGGCCGAACGCTGGTCGCAGCTTTATATCCGTACTGCACGGGAGGCACGCGCGTGATTGTTCCGCTCTCGATCGTCAGTTTGCTCGCCCTGGTCTGCCTTGGTTTGCTGGCCAGCCCTTTTCCTTTCCTGGCGCCGGGGGTGGTCCTGGGCCTGGTCGGCGTCGCGGTCCTGTACCGCAAGCCGACCTGGGGCCTATTGGGCATCGCCGCCATCCTGCCGTTCGAGGGCCTGTTCAAGGACAGCGCCTTTCCCGGTTCGAAAATCCTGGGGGCCTCGCTGGTGCTGATCCTGATGTTGCAACTGGCGATGCACCAGCTGCCGGCCGAACGCTTGCGCAGCAATATCTGGCGCTTTCTGCTCAGCTTCATGGCGCTGTACCTGCTGAGCCTGCTGAACAGCGACAATATGAGCGTATCGCTTGGGCATCTGCGTGACCTGAGTGTCGGCCTGGTGCTGTTTATCATCACCTTGCTGATTGGTCGCGAACTGAATCTGAACACCTTCGCCAAACTGGTCACCCTCAGTGTCGCGGTGACCTGCGCCATGACGCTGTTCTCCGTTAAATACCAGGACGCCGGACGTGCTGCCGGCTTGTTGAAAGACCCGAACAATTTCGCCCTGATGATCGCCTTTGCCGTGCCCCTGGCGCTGTTTCTGGTCATGCGTAGCTCGAACATGCTGCATCGGCTGTTCTGGGGTGGATGCACCCTCCTGCTGTTGGTCGGCATTACCAAGACCGAATCCCGCTCGGGCCTGGTGGTGCTGTTTATCAGCCTGTTGATCGGCGCCTGGCACTACCGGGCATTGCTGCCCCGCATCCGTCCGCGGCATCTGGGGTTTGCCATGCTGGGTCTGGCGATCGTGATTCCGCTTGCGCTGTACGCGATGCCGGCCAGCTACATCAAACGCATCGAGTCCTTGAGCATCCTGAGCTCCGGCGCCAGGAGCCAGGACGCGTCCCTGGGCCGCCGCGCGTCCTACATCGTGGTCGGCAGCGGGATGATTGCCGAGAACCCGTTGATCGGCACCGGTCCCGGTACCTTCCCGCTGCACTACGCAGCCACCGGTTATTCGAAGGCCTTCGCCTTCAACAGCAACCCCGAGGAACTGTACCGGCACGCGCACAACACCTACCTGGAGATTTTCAGTGAGCTGGGGATTCCTGCCGGGCTGATGTTTGTCGGCATGCTCGGCCTGGCCATGTACAACCTGACGCGGGCGCGTCGCGCCTGGAGGCTGCGCGGCAATAGCGAGCAGGTCGACATGCTGACGCACCTGAGCATGAGCTTTGTCTCGCTGACGCTGTTCCTGATGTTCCTCAGTGCGCCGAACCACAAGTACCTGTGGATCATGCTCGCGCTGACCAGCGTGCTGCGTATCAAAGCTGAAGAAAGCGCTCCCTTCGAGGCTCGGACATGAACAGCATCAGCATCGTCATCCCGATGTTCAACGAGGCGCGGCATATTGGGCGCACGCTGCTCGCTGCGCAGAAGGCCGCGCATGCCGCCGACCTGCAATGCGAGCTGATCGTGGTCGACAATGGCTCCACTGATCGGGGCCCGCAGATTGCCCGGCAGTTCGGCGCCCAGGTGCTGGTGATGCCTGGCCTGGCGATCGGCGCCTTGCGCAATCGCGGTGCCGCCGTCGCCAGCGGTCACTGGCTGGCGTTTATCGACGCCGACATCGAGATGCCCGAGGACTGGCTGACCCGGCTGATCGAACTCGACGCCGCCGGCCAGGCCGATGTATTTGGCCTGGACCTGCACACCCCCGCCGAAGCGCCCTGGTACGCCACCGCGTGGCAGCGCCGTACGCTGCGCCCCAGCGCCCATACCGTGCAGACGGTGGACTGGCTGCCCAGTGCCAACCTGCTGATGCAGCGCAGCTGGTTCGACAAGGTCGGCGGTTTCGACGAAAACCTGCGCACCGGGGAAGACAAGGAGTTCACCCTGCGCCTGGGCAAGCACGGCGCGCGCCTGCTCACCGCCAACCAAAGCGTGGCCCTGCACTGGGGTTACGAAGGCAGCTGGCGGGAATGGATGGGCAAGGAAATGTGGCGTCAGGGCAGTCATCTGCAATTGCTGCGCACCCACGGCGTGAGCCTGCGACTGCTACGCTTTCCGTTGTTGTCGATCATGGCCTGGGTAGTGGATTTCCTCGCCATTTCAGCACTGCTCAACGGCTACCCGCATCACGCGCTGCTGATGGTTGTGCTGACACTGTTGCCGGCGCTGATGCTGAGCTTGCGCCAGAGTGCCAGGCACCGCAGCGTCGGCCTGACGGTGCAACTCTGGGGCTTGCACTGGGTGCGTCTGCACCTGGCCGGCGCCGCGTTCATTCTCAGCCTTTGCCAATGGAATGCCAGGAGGCCCGCCCGTGGCTGAATTCATTTTCTGGATGTGCCTGCTGCTGCCGGTGTACGCCTATCTGGGTTATCCCATGCTGCTGACGTTGCTCGCACCGCTGTACCCGGCGCGCCGTCCAGCGCCGGCGCCACCGATGAACGTGAGCATCGTGATTGCCGCCCACAACGAGGCGCGGCACATCGAGGAAAAACTGCGCACGCTGCTGGCCCAGGATTACCAGCCACGCTCGCTGCAAATCATCCTGGCCAGCGACGGCTCTACCGACGCCACCGTGGCCTGTGCGCACAAGGTTGTCGACCCGCGCATCACGGTGCTCGACCTGCCCCGCGGGGGTAAGGCCGCGACCCTCAACGCCGGGGTAGCACTGAGCAGCGGTGACATCCTGGTGTTTACCGACGCCGACAATCAATGGGCCACCGACACCCTCGGCCACCTGCTCGCGCCGCTGACAGACCCTGCGGTCGGCGCCTGCGCCGGGCACATGGTGATCCCGGTGACCGGCAAAGGCCTGAGCATCGGCGACAGCCTGTATCGACATTACGAAGGCTGGTTGCGCCGGGTGGAGAATCGCACCGGCTGCATGGTCTCCGCCGATGGCGCGCTACTGGCGTTGCGACGCGAGTTGTTCCAGACCGTGCCGGCAGAGGTCAACGATGATTTTTTTATCAGCACCTGCGCGCCTGTGGCGTTCAAACGCATCGTTTACGTGCCCCAGGCCCAAGTGATCGACCAGGGTGTCGACGAGGCAGACAAACAATTCCGCCGGCGCCAGCGCGTGACCGTCGGCGGTCTGCAAAGCCTGGCCCAGCGCCGCGAACTGCTCAACCCGTTCAAGCACGGGCTGTACGCCATCGCGCTGATCAGCCACAAGCTGATCCGCCGCCTGGCCCCCATCCTGTTGCTGCCGTTGTTGTTGAGCAATTTCTGGCTGTGGCAGGAGCATGCTTTCTACCAGGTGTTCCTGGTCGCGCAACTGCTCGGATATGCGATCGCCATCGCCGGTCTTCTGGACTCGCAACACCGCCTGCCCAAACCCTTCCGCCTCGCCGCCTTCCTGCTGGTCACCCTTGCCGGGATGAGCATCGGGCTGTGGCAGTTCCTGCGCGGCCAACGCTATGCACGATGGAACCCCGAACAAAATCGCTGAGAGGATGGAACCATGGGGATTATGCAATTGTTCAAACAGACCAGCGGATGGCTGTACCTGAACTCGTCAGTGGGGCGCAATCAACTGCAAGGCGCCGGGGTGATCCTGATGCTGCATCGGGTGCTGCCCGATGACAACGCCGCCGACCTGCCCCATCGCAACGAACTGTGCATCGGAACCCAGGCGTTCGAACACTTTCTGGGCTGGCTGAGCAGGCACTTCGACTGCGTGCCGCTGATGGACATCCTGCAACCCACCCAAAGCCCGACGAAGCGGCCAAGAGTGAGCCTGACGTTCGACGACGGCTGGCGCGACAACGCCCTGCATGCCTTCCCGGTATTGCTCAAGCATCAAGTGCCGGCGAGTATTTTTCTCTCCAGCGATTTCATCGGCAGCCGCCAGCGGTTCTGGTGGGAAAGCCTTGGCGAAACGCTCTGGGGCACTCATGGCGAGGAAGCGCGGATACACCTGATCGAATCCCTGCAACAGGCCGGCCGGCCACTGCCGGCGTTGCTGCACGATGCCAACGAGCAACGCCGCAGCCTGGCGCTGCTGCGCTTTCTGCAGAGCCTGAAAAGCCTGCCGCCCCAGGCGCTCAGCCGCCTCACCGACGAGTGTCCGGCCGAATCCATGCCCCAGGCACTGGACTGGCAGCAGGTGCGTGAGCTGGAAAATTCCGGGCTGGTGCGTTTCGGTCCGCACGGTGCCAGCCATGCGATCCTCACGGGGCTCGACGATCGTACCCTGGCGGAGGAAATCCGCCGTAGCCGCGATGCGCTGCACAACGGCTGCCAACGGCCGTTGCCAGTCTACTGCTACCCCAATGGTGACAACGATGCGCGGGTGCGGCGTCAGGTCGCCGACCATGATTTCCCGTTTGCCCTGGGCACCGCTACCGGGATTTACCGTGGCCACTCGGATCCGCTGGCACTGCCCAGGTTCGGCGTCAGCCAACGGGTGGCGCGCAATCCGCAGTTGTTGTCCTGGCGCATCTGCCGCGGAGCCCGCGCATGAGTCGCAACACGTACCTGAAAAACCTGGCCGTGAGCATGGGCACCAAGCTGGCGATGATCGCCGTGCGCCTGCTGCGCAACGTCTTGCTGGCGCGGATTCTGGGGCCAAGCGAGCGTGGTCTGTTTGCCCTGCTCAGTACCCTGCCCGAACTGATCAGCGCCGCCACCAGTGGCGGGCTCAATTCGGCCGTCGGCTTCCAGGCAGCGCAGCATCGGCCCATGGGTCTGTTGCTGAGTCAGGTATTGGTGTACGGCTGCTTGCTCGCCGGGTTGCTGACGGTGGTGGTAGTGGCGCTGACGCGGGAGTTTGGCAGCGAACTGGACATCACCCTGCAACTGGGTTTGCTCGCCTGGTTATTGTTGTTGGCGGTGCCGCTGACGGTACTCAAGAGTGGCCTGTTGACGCTGCACAACGCCTCGGGCAACGTGATGGCGTTCAACGTCTTGCGCCTGATCGAATCGGTGGCGCCGCTGCTGCTGTTTCTCGCCCTGTTCTGGATGTGGAAAAACGCGGCACTGGAAGCCGCGTTGATCAGTTGGTTGGCCGGGCTCAGCATGGTGGTGCTGACCGGCTGGATGTGGCTCAAGCGAGCCCAGCCGGTGATCTTGCAGTGGGATCGGGCCAGCCAGAAAGAACTGCTGCGCTACAGCGCCCGCAGCCATCCCGACCTGTTATTCCAGCAGGTGATCCTGCGCTCCGACTATCTGTTCATCGGCGCCATGTTGGGTACCACGGCCCTGGGCCATTACGCGATGGCCAGCGCGGCTGCCGAATTGCTGCTGATCGTTCCCGAAGCCGTGACCACTCCGCTGATGAAGAACCTGCTACAGCAGGAAAAGGGCATTGAGAAACTCACGCCCCTGGCATTGCGCCTCACCGCCACGGTGATGATCGGTGCGTGCCTGTCCATGGCGCTGATCGGTGAATGGCTGATCATTACCCTGTTCGGGGTTGCCTATCAACCGGCCTACCCGGCCCTCCTGGCACTGCTGCCGGGCCTGCTGGGCCTGTGTTACATGAGCATCCTGCGCCTGGACCTGCTGGGCAAGAACCGTCCCGGCGCGATTTCCCTGCTGATGGGTTTCAGCGCCCTGCTCAGCCTGCCGCTGAACCTCATACTGATCCCCGCCTATGGCATCGTCGGTGCGGCAGCGGCTTCTTCAATTGCCTACCTGGCGGTGACTGTGGCACTGCTGCTGCTGTACTGCCACTTGAGTCGGGTGCCTATCTGGCAAACCCTGATCATCCTGCCCAGCGACGTGGCGCCCATGCTGCAAATGCTGCAACGGAAGTCAGCATGAAGTGGCTGTTACTGCTCACCAGTTTGTGTCTGAGCGTCGAAGCCGCCCCTATGCGCTGGGCGCAAATTCGCGACGGCAGCCTGTACCTGCAACCCGATAGCCCCGACACGCTGACCGTGCGCTGGACGCCGGCCTGGCAGGCACAAGCCAATGAAGAACAGCTGTACCTGATCGATGGGCAGGGCAAATTGCAGGCCGAACGCAAGATAGCCGCGAGTGAAACCAGTGGCAGACAAAGCTGGCCGCTGGCACCGAGCGCGGCCAGTTACCGCCTGGAAATTCCAGGCTACAGCTTCCGCCGGTACACGGTGGAGCACGACGAGCGCACGGTCGCGCTGTTTGCCCCGGCCAAGGTGCATTTCAGCGCCGAACCCGGGGACAACGAGGAGTTGTACTTCAAGGTCGCGGCCGGTGAGCGCGCGGTACTGGCAGGCAAGTTCCACGGCGGCGTGGAGGCCTTGCAGGCGCAACGGCTGGATGACGGCAAGCAGCTGTCGCTGGCCCTCAAGCCCTACCCGGCGTATTGGCAGTTCGACAAGATCGAGTTGCCGGTGGCCGCCGCTGACCAGGTCTGGCGCCTGCGTTTGCGCGGCAGTGGCAAAGTGGCGTTCTGGCTCGATGGCACGGCCAACCTGTTTGCCCAGACCCCACAGCAACTCAAACCCGTGCGCGAAGACTTCGGCAAGACCCGCCTGACCCTGCACCCGGGAGTGATCGGCAAGACCCCGAACCTGGGCATCGCCATGCCCTACGCGTTGCCACCGCCATCGACTTTTGCCTTGTTCGATGCGCTCAAGGCCACAGCTGCGACTCATTACAGCCTGGTCGATATCATGGCGACCCGGCCGCATTACGAAGACAAATTCCGTCGCCTGTTCCAGGAGCGCTTCGGCATCACGCAGAACCTGACCCTGCTGGCCGGGCGGTACCGAGTGGCCGACCTGCGCCTGGATGCCAACAGCACCGCCGGGCTCGATGCCTGGCTGGCCGCCACTCGCGCCCTCGGCGGCAAAGGCACGCACTACATCGGCTTCGCCGACGAGCCAAACCTCAACTACCGCGACTACGCGAGCTATCAGGCGATCTTCAATAGCATGGCCCGCCAGGTACGCAGCGACCCGGCCAATGCCAAGGCCGGGGTGCGCATTGTGATGCCAGCGAGCTCGCGGTTCATCAACGGTCCGTTCATCGAAAACGCCGAAGACCGGCGTGGCATCGACTGGGCCAGGCGCCTGCTCGCCGAATCCGGGGACAGCATCGACGCGCTGGCCTGGCACGAATGGATGGTGCGCGACCTGCTGGCGACCCGGGTCTATCGCGACAGCGTGCGGCGCGCTGCCGAACTGGTCGGGCTCGATGCCCAAGGTCGCCCACGCAAGGCCTTGCTGCTGGACCAAACCAACATGTCCAGCGGGAGCAGCCTCAGCCCGTACGACCAGGAGACCCATTACGCTTCACTGTGGTGGGCCTCGGTAGCGATCAATTCATCCCAGGATGGCTTGCTCGACATGCTCGGCTGGTTCCAGGCCGCCGACGAATCTGACCATCGCAAAGGCATGCTGCGCATGCTCGACGAAGAGCACTACGAGCTCAAACCGGTGGGGTATGCCCAGCAGTTCATGCAGCAGCATTGGCTGCACGAGGTGATGCGCCTGGAGAACGACGCCTTCGAAGTGGATGTGCTGGCCATGGCCAGCGACCATCAACGCAGTCTGTTCGGGGTCAACAAAGGCGCGCGCATCCAGCTGGTCAGCCTGGAGGGCACGGCCTGCCCGCTGAACAACGGCACATTGCATTACTTCGGCGCGGACAATCGCAGCCGCGAAGCACCTTTCAAATGCCAGGGCGGCCGCATCAGCTTCGAGCTGCCTGGGGAAACCTTGTTCGCCCTGCGCTGGAGCGCCTCATGAACGCCACGGACCGACCTGAACCTATGACAGCACGATTTGAATGGCGTACTTCGCTGTGTACACCCGACTTCCCGGCAGCGGCTTATGAAGCGTTGCGCCTGCGGGTCGCGGAGCACACTCCGTTCAACACGCTGGCCTGGATGTGCGCGTCGGAACAGGCCCTGGCCGTCGGATGCCAGGTGCATGTGCTGCTGGCCTGGAGAGGCGATGAGCTGCAGTTGTGCCTGCCCTTGGTGGCATCGGTGGAGCGTTTCGGCGGGTTGCCTTTCCGGGTGCTGCACCACCTGGGCTACCCCCTGGCCGATCGCCTGGCGCTGCTTGCCCGCCTGGACGCCGGGGACGTGCGCCAGGCATTGGCGCAGGTTCGCCGCAAACTGCCCCACGCCTTGCTGCAATTGAACGAGTTTTGCGCTGCCGCCGGCGAGGAAAGCGCCCTGACCCACTGGATGGCGCGCAGCTCTACCGGTGAACGGCGCCTGAGTTGTCGCGTGCCGGTGCACCAGATCAGCGAGGCTGACCACCAGGAAATTTCCGGCGACCCGCGCTACAAACTGCGCCGCGCACGCAAACGCATCGCTGCCTGTGGTGCACAAGTGCGGCGCATCACCCCGGATGCGTCGACCATGGGTCCGTTGCTGCAGGCCATCAGTGAAGTCGAGGCGGTAAGCTGGAAAGGTGACGAAGGGGTGGGGATTTTTGCCGATGAGCGCCACCGCCAATGGATGAATCAAGCCTTCACCGCCCTCGCCGCCCAGGGGCTGGTGCGGGTAGTAATCCTTGAGTTGGACGGGCGCTGCATCAGTTACCGCCTCGGGCTGCTCGAACAGGGTCGGCTGTACGATTACAACCTGGCATTCCTGCCGCAATACGCCGACCTGGGCAGCGGCCGCGTCTTGCTCGAAGAGTGGATTCGCTGGGGCCTGGACGACAACTGGCGCTGGATCGATGCCTCGCGCGTCAGCCTGGAAAATTCCAGTCATCAACTGCACGAGCGCATGACCGGGCAACTGGAGCACTGGCGCTGGAGCTTCTATTCCTGGCGACCCAGCGGTATCGCCCTGGGGCTGGCGTTGCGGGTATGGCAGGCGCTCAAGCCGCGGTTGCAACAATGGAAAGCGCGGCGTGCGGCCAAGGCCGTAAAACCGGCAGCGGGGCAACCAGTGGAAGCCGCCGTGACCACGCCTGCCCCCGCTGCCAAGCAGGTCAAAGCCAGGAACACCGCCATACTGGAGGGCAAACATGCCACGTCAAGTCATAGTCAACGCTGATGATTTCGGGCTCAGCCCAAACGAAAACGCCGTGATTTTCGGTGCATTCCAGGCGGGCGTGATCAGCTCCGCCACGGCCATGGCCAACATGCCGGCCTTCGAAGCCGCATGCGTCATGGCCCGGCATCCGCTGCTGACCGGGCGCATCGGCCTGCACTTCAACCTCACCTACGGCCAGCCGTTGAGCCTGGGCATTCTTTCGCGCCCACACTTCTGCGACAACGCCGGGGTATTCGACCTCAACCTGCCCCGCCATCGCCTCTGGCTCAGCCGCGAAGATCGCCAAGCGGTTCTGGAGGAGCTTGAGGCGCAATGGCAACGCTGCCTGGACAACGACGTGCGACCCAGCCATCTGGATTCCCATCAACACGTGCACAACATCTGGCCGATCGGCGAAATCGTCGCGCGCTTCGCCGCCCGCCAGGGCGTGCCGGTGCGTCTGGCGCGCAACCTGGGAGAAAACCTCAACCTGCCCAAGCGCGTATTCAAGCGCTTGCTCAACGCCCGTCTCCAGCAATTGGCCGGCGCTACTGCCGATTATGTGTGCACGCCTGTGGACCTGCGTAACGCAGCCATGCCGACCGACGGAGTATTGGAAATCGTCGCCCACCCGAACCAGATCGGCGCGGATTTCGGCGACGCTTACCTGAATCCCGAGGAGTCGCTCACGCGGTTGCTGGAGCAGCGGATGCGGGGTGTGCCGCGGGTGTCCTATGGGGCGGTGAACAGCGTCGGGCTACCGGGCGGGGCG
Source organism: Pseudomonas sp. Y24-6 (assembly GCF_020295325.1). NCBI lineage: Bacteria > Pseudomonadati > Pseudomonadota > Gammaproteobacteria > Pseudomonadales > Pseudomonadaceae > Pseudomonas > Pseudomonas sp. Y24-6. Next base: position 325,052 of record NZ_JACBXG010000001.1, read on the forward strand.
GTGGTCGTGAAACCGTAAGGCAGCGCATTTTGCAGGCGCTCGTTTGCCGGCGATGGCGATCTCAGGGGCGTCATTGCCGGCAAGCCAGGCTCCCACAGGTCAGGTAATTCTTATAGGCTTGGCAGATTCCCGGAATAAAAAGAGGAACCTCCCATGCTCGACACTTCCCTGCAAGACTGCGCCGCGCCAGAAGGCGTCTGCTATGGCTGTGGCGGCAAGAATCCCCATGGTTTGCATATCAAGAGCTTCTGGCACGAAGACGGCATCCATGTCATGGCCGAGCACCTGCCCGATGCCCGGTACTGCGGTTGGCCCGACCTGGTGTACGGCGGACTGATCGCCATGCTGGTGGACTGCCATTCGAACTGGACCGCCATGGCCTATCACTACCGCGCCGAAACCCGCACAGCCGATAGCCTGCCGCGCATCGACTGCGTCACCGGCAACCTGGGCATCAAATTCATCAAGCCGACGCCCATGGGTGTGCCGCTGACCTTGCGCGCCAAAGTCGAAGGTGACGTTGGCCGCAAGACCCGGGTGATCTGCGAGGTGTATGCCGATGGCGTGCTGACAGCGGTGGGCGATTCGGTGTTCGTGCGGGTCGATACCGGACAGCTGGCCGCCGCTGCGCATGGCCGCGAGGGTTGAGGCTTCGGTACTTTTTTTGCCGGCGGCGCGCCCACTCTGGTGCAAAATAGGCACTCGACCGATAAGCTCAGGCCCTGTCGCGAATGCAGTGCAACGAGAGTCATATGAATATCCAAGTTGAGAAGTGTGATGCCCCCCGGACCCAGCGTATTGGTTCACCCCAGCACATCATTCAAACAATGTCGGGGGTAACCGCATGATCGAGGTCACTGAGGTTTCCATTGCGCAGCTGCGGGCGGCGCTCGAGTCGGGCCAGACCACCGCCGTTGAACTGGTCCAGGCTTATCTCGCCAGGGTCGATGCCTACGACGGGCGCGACACGCCGACAGCGCTGAACGCAGTGGTGGTGCGCAACCCTGAAGCCCTCGCCGAAGCGCAGGCATCCGATGAGCGCCGCGCCAAGGGCCAGACCCTCGGCCCGCTCGATGGCATTCCCTACACCGCCAAGGACAGTTATCTGGTCAAGGGGCTGACGGCCGCCTCCGGCAGCCCGGCCTTCGTCGACCTGGTGGCTTACCGTGATGCGTTCACCATCGAGCGCCTGCGTGGTGCGGGTGCGATCTGCCTGGGCAAGACGAATATGCCGCCCATGGCCAATGGCGGTATGCAACGCGGGGTTTATGGCCGTGCGGAGAGCCCGTACAACGCCGATTACCTCACTGCGCCCTTTGCTTCCGGTTCGTCCAATGGCGCGGGTACGGCAACGGCGGCCAGTTTCGCCGCGTTCGGGCTGGCGGAAGAAACCTGGTCGAGTGGCCGTGGGCCGGCATCGAACAACGGTTTGTGTGCCTATACGCCTTCGCGCGGGGTGATTTCGGTGCGCGGCAACTGGCCCCTGACGCCGACCATGGACGTGGTCGTGCCCTTCGCCCGGACCATGGCGGATCTGCTCGAAGTGCTCGATGTGGTGGTCGCGGAAGATCCCGACACCCGCGGCGACCTGTGGCGCATGCAGCCCTGGGTACCGATTCCGAGCGTGGCCTCGGTGCGTCCGGCGAGCTACCCAGCGCTGGCCGCGAAGGCTGAGGCCCTGGCCGGGAAACGCCTGGGCGTACCGCGCATGTATATCAATGCCGACCCCGAGGCTGGCACGGCAGAAGCGCCGGGCATTGGCGGGCCGACAGGCCAGCGCATCATCACCCGGGATTCGGTGATCGGGCTTTGGCAACAGGCGCGTCAGGCGCTGGAAGCAGCGGGCGCGCAAGTGATCGAAGTGGATTTCCCGCTGGTGTCCAATTGCGAGGGTGATCGCCCCGGAGCACCGACGGTCTTCACTCGGGGCCTGGTGTCGAAGGCGTTTCTGCACCACGAACTCTGGGACCTGACGACCTGGGCGTTCGATGATTTCCTGCAGGCCAACGGGGATCCAAAGCTCAACCGGCTGGTCGACGTCGACGGCCCGCTGATCTTTCCCCACGACCCAGGCACCCTGCCCAACCGCGAAGGCGACCTGGTTGCGGGCATGGACGAGTATGTGCGCATGGCCGAACGCGGCATCACGCCGTGGGACCAGATCACCACGGTGCCTGACGGCCTGCGCGGACTGGAACAAACCCGGCGCATCGATCTCGAAGACTGGATGGATCGCCTGGGCCTGGACGCGGTGCTGTTTCCGACAGTTGCCGACGTGGCACCGGCGAATGCCGATGTCGATCCCCGTTCTGCGGACATCGCCTGGAGCAACGGCGTCTGGGTCGCCAATGGCAACCTCGCCATCCGCCACTTGGGCGTCCCTACGGTGACGGTCCCGATGGGCGTGATGCCGGACATTGGCATGCCGGTGGGCCTGACCTTTGCCGGTCGTGCCTATGACGATTCGTCGTTGCTGCGCCTGGCCAGTGCGTTCGAGTCCACCGGGTCCAAGCGCCTGATCCCGCCGCGTACGCCTGCGTTGTAGGGAAAATGCCTGTGGGAATTGGGGCGACATGTTGGTGGCTGGTGTGCGCTGGGTGATAAAAGATCGCAGCCTCGTTTCACTCGACAGCTCCTACGGGGTGGGGAGCGAGGTTGGGGCGGCGGGGAGTGCTCGGCGTTGCTCGAGCAGATTGACCATCAGGCATGCGTACAGCGTCAGGGCGATAAACAATCCCATGCGTATGGCAAAGGCAGTGTAGACGTCCTTGCCCGCTGCGCTGTCCTGCACCGACTGGCCCAACAGGATGATCATCGTGATCAGGCTGTTGAGCCAGAACCCCGGGCTTAAACCCGTTGGGCTGAGCCGGTAGAGCTTGCGCGCCAGCACCAGGCCGAACAGCAGCATCCACAGGAAAAACATCCACAGGTGCACAAACAGGCTCAGTGCACACCACAACAGGATCGCCAGCAAACCGCCCAGCAGGGTCGAGCCGACCAGCTCCCGACCGACGCTGTGAGTGTGGCTGGTCGAGCTTTGCTGACCCAGGCTGACCGCCTTGAGAATGATCGGCAGGTAACTGGCCGGGTCGATCAATGCCAGCAGGAAGGTCGGCAGGACGATCAGGGTGGCTCGCAGCGCCACCCGTGCGGTCTCGGCAGGCGGCAAGCCTGGGGGACTGGGCGATGGCGGAGCATCCGCCGGTTCGGCAAACAGCCAGTGACTGCATGCCACGGCCAGCACTGCGAGCAGCAGGCCCTTGACCAGTGCCTCGATGACCGTCGCCGCCAGGCCGAAATCGGCCACCCCGGCTGACGAAATCATGGTCAGGCCGATGACCAGGAACGTGACGATAAGCGCATTGCCACCGCGCAGGCCGAAGCGCAATACCAGGAACAGACAGAGGCCAATCAACAACACGCCGCTGAGCGGGTAGTACCGCAGGACCGGAATCAACAACAGACCGATGCCGGTCGTCAGCAGCGCCGCCAGCGCCAGGACCAGTGCTGCCTTGAATGGCAGGGGCCGATTCAGCGTCGCCAGCAACAACACCGCCAGCACCGGCGCCACGAAAGGAATCGGCAAGCCCAGGCCGAAACTCGCCGCCAGGCACAGCGCCGTGCCCGTGGCCAGGCGCAACGCGCGCCGGGCCCTGATCGTGGTGTCAGTAGACATACGACAGCCAGCTCATGAAGCCCAAAAACAAGCGGCCGAGTGGGTTCAGCGGATTGCCCTCGCGGGGAAAAGCCATAACTTCAGCCTGCCCGCCGGCGCGGATCCCGCGACTGTCGCGCAAGTGCTCCTTGGCTTCGGAGGAGAACTCGATAATCACCGGGAAGCGCTGCGCCGGGCGCAACCAGTCGCGGCTGTTCTGCACACTGGGCAGGGTTCCGGGCGCGGGCGCCTGACCGACGCTGACCCCGTAACCCACGCTGCGCACGCGCCCCTCGAACACCTCCCCCGGCAGCGCATCCAACACGATCGCCACCGGCGTATCGATTTGGACCAGGCCCAGATTATTCTCGGTCATGTCGGCACTGACCCACACATCGTGGATCGCAATCAGGGTCATCACCGGACCTCCGGCAGCGGCAAACTGGCCGGCATCGGTGCGCAGGTCCGTGATCAACCCGGAGGATCGCGCGCGCACCCGGGTATTGGCCAGATCCAGTTCGGCTTTTGATAACGCCGTGGCGGCACTGCGCAGGGTCGCGTTGTCCTCCTCGCTGCCGCCCTCCTGTTCCCGTGCCCGCTGGACTTCGGCGCGGGCTGCGGCGACCTGGCTCAGGGCCTGTTCGCGATTGGCCCGGGAGACTTCCAGCAAGCGCACCGAGATGGTCCCCGGATCGTCCCGATACAAGCCTTCAAGGCGCTGATTGTCCTGGCGCGCCTTGAGTTCGTTGGCCTGGGCCGCCCTCAGGTTGGCCTGCGCGGCAGCAATGCCGGCAGTGCCGGCACCGATCTGGCGCCGGGTCGACTCAAGATCGGCTCGCGCCCGATCCACGGCAATCTGGTACGGCTGGGGATCGACCTCGAACAGCACCTCGCCGGCCTTCACATCCTGATTGTTCCGCACATTGACCCGAATCACCCGCCCTGCCACTTCCGCCGCCACCGGAATTACGAAGGCCCCTACCCGCGCCTGCTGCGTATACGGCGTGAAGCGATCCGCCAGCAGGTACCAGGCCAGGCTCAGGACAATCAACACCAACACCCACTTGAGGCCCTTGCGGCTCGGATCTGGAGCGGGTGCAGGTGCTGGCGCCGGCGGTGTTTCAGACGAGGGCGGGACAGTGTCGCTCATGGTGTTTTGACCTCGTCGGGCTGGGGAAAGGCAGGCTGGGCAACTGCAGGCTCGTCCAGCAGATCGCCCCAGTCGGTGCGCGCTTGCATCTGCCGGCGAGTGGCGGGATCGACCATTGGCTGGGCGCTGGACCAGCCGCCACCCAAGGCTTTGTACAGGGCAATGACATTGCTCACGGCATTGCTGCGGGCCACCAGGTAGTTGTCCTGTTGCTCCAGCAGCGCCCGCTGCGCATCCAGCACTCGCTGGAAGTCCGAGTAACCTTCGCGGTACTGCGCGCTGGCCAGCACCAGCGAGCGCTTGGCGGCCACTTCAGCCTCGCCCAGGATGCGCTCGCGCTCAAGGGATTTGATCAAGCCGCCAGCGGCATCATCGGCTTCCCGTGCCGCCTGGCGAACCTTGTCGCGATAGACTTCGATCAACTGCTGCAACCGCGCATCCTGCACTCGCACGTTGTTGCTGATCTGGCCATGGTCGAACAGATTCCAGCGCAGGCTCGGCCCCCCTATCAGGTCCAGGCTGCGCGGGGTGCCATCCAGTGAATCAGCGGACCAGACGATGCTGCCAAGCAAGGTCAACGAGGGATAAAAATCGCTTTCGGCCACGCCGATCAGCGCCGACTGCGCAGCGACATTGAGCTCGGCAGCTCGCACGTCGGGGCGACGCAGCAGCAGGCTGGCGGGCACATCCTGCAGCACCGCCCGATCCACCAGCGGAATCAGCCCGTCACTCGCCGCCAACTGCGGAACGCCGCCGGGTGGCTGGCCGATCAGTACGGCCAGGGCATTGCGGGTGCGTTGCAGCTGGTCCTCAAGACTGGGGATGGTGCTCAGGGTGCCCAGGTATTGAGTCCGGGCCTGCTGCAGATCCAGCTCGGCGTTCTGCCCGCTGTTGAACAGCTTCTCGGTGATCTCGAAATTACGCTGTTGCTGCCGGGCATTCTGCTTTGCCACCCGCAACCGCGCCTCGGTGGTGCGCAAGGCAAAATAGGTGTCCGCCACTTGCGCGTGCAGCAGCACCAGCACGTCTTCGTAGTTGGCACGCGCGGCGAAATAGCTGGCGTCGGCCGACTCGATGGCGCGGCTGAAGCGCCCCCAGAAATCCAGCTCCCAGCCCACATCGAAACCCACGCTGTGCTGCCAGAAGTGGCTGTCCTGCGGATTGCTGCCGCCGGATTGCCGGCGGTTGAAGTACAGGCTGTCGGCACTGGCTTGCTGCAGCTGCGGGTAACGCCCGCTTTCGGCAATCCCCAGCCGCGCCCGGGCTTCCATGACCCGCAGCCCCGCGACTTTCAGGTCTGCGTTACCCGCGTCCGCAGCGGCAATCAGGCGATCCAGCAACGGGTCGTTGAACACCTGCCACCACTCACGCAGGTCCGGACTCTGTTCGCGCCGGCTGGCCTGTTCCAGGGCCGGGCGGCGCCATTGCCGGCTCCATGCTTCGCCCGGCGCCTGGAAATCCGGCCCCAGACGCACACAGCCGCAAAGGCCGAGCACCCCAAGGATCAGCAGTTGGCGCGGGCGACTGAGCAGGGCTGCGCTAGAGGGCATGGATGTCTTCCGATGCGACGGTCAGTCAAGCATAGCCACAGAATAACGAGACCAACGCAGTTCCTCCGGGCAGCGTCCCGACGCTACTTCACCAGGCGCTTTTCCTTGGACGGCCGGTAGCCGAAGTAGGCGCTGTAGCACTTGCTGAAATGGCTTGGCGAGACGAACCCGCAGGCCACCAGAACTTCGACCTGAGACAACTCGGTGTGCTGCAGCAGCCGGCGCGCCTCGGTAATGCGCAGCTCCAGGTAATAGCGTTGCGGCGTGGTGCCCAGCTGTTCCTTGAACAGGCGTTCGAGTTGTCGCCGCGAACGACCGGCGTAGACCGCCAGTTGCTCCAGTTCCAGCGGCTCTTCAAGATTGGTGTCCATGAGCTTGACCACCTCGCGCAACGGCGCGCTGACGCAGATGTTCTCCGCCGGCTTGATTCGCCGGTAACGCGATTCCTCAAAGGCCAGGATGTCTTCGACACCCTCGACCAGGGCTTTATCGTAGAGACTCTTGATCCAGTCCAGGGCCATGTGAAAGGCGCCCGAAGGACTGGACGCCGTGAGCCGGTCGCGATCAATGACGTAGGGTTCACTACTGACCTGGGTCGCGCGGGAGATTTCCGCGAGCGCCGGGCGGTGTTCCGGATGAATGGCGCAGCGATAGCCCTCGAGCAGGCCCGCCTTGCCGAGGAACCAGGCGCCGTTCCACAAGCCGGCGAGCATCACGCCCTGCTCCGCTGCGGCCTTGAGCTGAGTGATAAACGCTTCGTTGGCCTTGAGTTCGGTTCGATAACCACCACACACCACCAGCAGATCCAGCCCCTTGATCGCTGAACCGTCGAGACGCGCATCCGGGCGAATGACCAGCCCCAGATCGCTGACTACTTCGCCTTCGCTCAAGCCGAAGGTGCGCGTGGTGAACACTCCTGGACGCAACAGATTGGCGGTCACGAGCGTATCCAGCACCTGCGTGAAGGCCGGCAGCGAAAAATGCTCAAGCAGCAGGAACCCGCAGCGCACCACTTGAGGTGTCGCGCTGGCGTTGTCATTCAGGTAACGAAGGTTCTTGCCCTTTAACCCTTCACTGAACTGGCGTCTTTCGATCAATGGTCGACCTGCTTTGCGACGAAAACCAATACGTTATGGGCCGCATGGAGAAAGCGCAATGGCGGCACCTGGAAAGATATTGAAGCCGCTGACCCTCGCTGCCCGGTGCTACGCTGTGAATGCCTGAAAGAAATAGCGCGCCCTTTTGCATCCGCTCGAGAATCCACCCATGAAGCCGATCCTGATAAGCGGTATCACCCTGGCAATGGTCGGCACGCTGACGTACTCACTGCTGCAGTGGCGCGATGTGCAAAACCACACCCAGGAATTACGCTGCGGGGAAGCCAGGGAGGCATTGAAAGGAGTCGAAGTGCGGGCTCGGGCGTTGGCGGCAGGTTTGACGGTGGATGCTTATGCCAAGGCCGAGGAAGAGGACGTGGCGAAACTCGTCGGCGCCCTGGATGCCGCCAGGAACGATGTCGAGATTGACTCGGTGATGGAATCCCACGCCACGGCGATCGGTGCCGAGGACGCCGCCATTGATGCCGAAGTCGACAGTCGGGGCAACCAGGCCTTCCTGGAGCAAACCTTGCGCAAGCAGCGAATACCGGTGGACGTCAAACAGGAACTGGAACGTGCCGCCAAGGCAGTCAGGCTGATCTGCAGCTGAGCGGCTGGAAAAGGGAGTCTCCAGAACCTTATAAAGTGCATTTTTTTTCCTGAAAATAAGCGCTTAACGCCGCCGGGAAATTGCTTTGAATTTTTTCTGACACCACCACTCCTTTGTCTATGAGCATAAGGAGGGTCCTCATGAACAGCACCGGTCTCTACATCATTGAATACCTGCTCCACGGGGAGCCGAGGTCGTTCATCATCCGTGCAAAAGTGATGAGCAATCGCGATGCCTGGCATTGGGCAAGTTGTGATGCCGGCATAGCGCCCATCCCCAAACCCGGAAGGCCGCCGCTCAAAGTGGTATCCAGGCCCCAGGCGGAAAAATACGGCGTTGTCGAAGTGCGCTGGCGCGAGTCGGCCAAGCTCGACTGGACCGAGGCGACGCCGTCCTGAATAACCGGGGGCCGGCGGTCAGCGGGTATGAAAAATCCCGAACTCGACCAGCACCCTTGCATCCAATGTGAAAGCCGATGGAGGTATGCGACATGAACGACAATGATGACCGCAGCAATGATGGCGAATCACCCGTGACATCCAACGCACCACCCAGGGACTCGTCCGGCAAGCCGGTGAATGTGGTGCAGAGGGATCTGGCGGACACGGACGACGATACCCGCGCAGTGGACGAAGTCATCACGCCCTCCTCCACCCGCACCAAGGAGCAGGACACCCAAGAGCTGCAGAAAAAGGTCGATGAGATAGAGCGCAAAGTGGCCGATGGAAACTGACCACAGGTGTCACACGAAATAGAGGGAGGCCTGACGCAGGCCTCCCTTTTTTCACACCTGCTGTCAGGAAGTACCCAACCCTGCGGACAAGTCCGCTGGAGCGCTGGAGGCAGTGCGTTGTTGCCCGTTCGGGACGCTACTGTTCATATCCGTCTGGGCCGCCGTTGGCGCATCGGCATGATCAGTGGTCTTGGTGACGGTATCGCGCACCGCTTCAAATCCTTCACGCGCCTGCTGCTTGACCTTGTCCGTCAGTCCCGCGCTGGTTTTGCCCAGGTAACGTTGCTCGGTAGCCGTCGAGGGGATCGCGGCGCCCAGTAACGCGCCTAACGCGATGCCCGCCGCAGCGACCATCAACGGCTGTTCCCTGAGTAGATGTGTGAACTGATCCCCCATTGCCTGCGTACCGCGCGCGAGCCGATCACTGGCGTCGTGCATGGCGTGACTGACGTTGTCAGTGGCGGCCCCCAGGCTGTCGCCCAGGTGCGCGGCCTTGCCCTTGACGGACTGGTAGCCTTCCTTCATGGAATCTGCGGTGTGGTGCAAGCGGTCCCGCGCGCTGTCAATGCCGTCCGACACGCCATCGGCCCACTCTCCGACCCTGCTGTGCTCTGGACCACTGCGATAACCGACGTTCGGGCTTGGGGGGCGATTCTGGCTCATCATCAGCCACAGCAACCCCACCGAGGTCAGCACGGCGGGCACCGGATTGTTGCGCACGCTGGTACCCAGGTTGGAGAGGAACGCGGTGCCGTTGCCTTGCATCACGCCCCACGCCTGGTCAAACATCTGGCCCGGGGTGAACTTGCTCTCCAGTGCATCGACGATGTTGCCAATGCTGGCGCGCTGCGCGTCGATTTCACGCTCGATCGCTTCCGGGCTTTTTTCCGATTCCAGTTCGAATTCGCTTTTCATGAGACTTTCCTCCGCAGGGCTTCCTGGTCCTTGTTCAAGGCATCCAGGGTGCGATCAGGCTTGAAGTGGGATGGCTCGAATTGTTTTTTACCCGACTGCAGCATGGCGAATCCGATGATCATCACCACCACGCCCACTATCAGTGCCGCGAGCCAGGGCGCCATCACCATCGACAGGCCGTAGACCACCGACATCAACAGGATGATGAAGCCCGCCAGCAGCACAATTGCCCCGCCGGCCACCCCGGCAATGCCGGCCTTGAGCGTAGTGAGACTGGCCTGCAGCTCGGCCTTGGCCAGGGCCAGTTCCTTGGTGAACAGGGCCGGCACCTCACGTGACAACTGGCGCAACAGGCCGACGACTGAAGCGTCGGTTTCAACCACGGGTACGGGGCGTGCGCCCGGCAGATCTGGGTTTTCTCTGTTCATCACAGTGCTCCCTTGAAGTCATTCGAACCTGGAGTTGTCGGGGTCGCAAAGTCGGTGGGATGGTCCTGCTCGCCCGGCGCGGACGGGGTGATGCCGGTGTCTAGCCCGGTGTGCGCAGCGACCGATGTTTCGTACGGGCGCTGCGCACCAAAGCTGCCGGGCGCAGGCGCAGAGCTGCTGTTCTCTGAAGGCTTTTGCGCGCTGGCGGTATAGGCCGCAGCAGTACCAGCCTTGAGGAATCGCGACAGGCCGAATCCCAGCGCGACGCTGCCTGCCAGGAACAGGGCCGGATTGTTGCGCGCCAGGTCGGCCGCATCGTGCAGCAACTGCTCGGCGCTTTTGCCACGCAGATTACCGGCCAGGCCGGTCATGGATTCGGCCATGTCGGCCAGGTAGTCGGACATGCCGAGGCTGTCCTTGTCTTCGATCTCCGAGACAAAGGACTTTGCCCCTTTGGCCAATGCCTCGATCTGATCGGCAGCGGTATCGCGGTACTGCCCGAACTGCGCATCCGCTTGTTGCCTCGCGTCACCGAGCGCCTCGGTGACGCCTTCCTTCAAATGTTGAAAATCGGCCTCCGGTCTTGCGGAGCCCTGATGATCGTTCTGACCTTCAGTCCTGCTGTCTGGAATATTCATGACGTCCCTCGCCTTTCGAAAAATGCGTTTTCGGGTGCGCCACGACAGTTTCGCAGCCGCCCTCAGTTCAGATGACGGAGCTGCATTAACAGGAGTTCAAACAGAATGATGAGCGACAAACGCGCCGACGGGTAACCCAACAAGTCGTCTGGAAGCCACGTAAATAAAAAGAATTCAGGACGCTGACTGCGGTCTGCGTCTGACTGTTGCAAAGTCCGGACTTGGTTTTCTCAAATGCGCGCTGACGGTCGGCCAGCCTGGATTTCGACTGGCCCAAGGTCATAACGAGCAATCTTTGCTTGTGCAGAGGGTGGCAGTCGGGGGTCAGCTGCCATCGCGCAAAATCAGCGCATGTCCCCCGTCCCACTCGGCGAACAGGCTCTGCCCGCAATGCACGCCCAGCTGGTTATAGTCGGCATGGGTCTTTTGCACCTTCAGCTCCAGGCCGCCGCTGGCTTCGAGATACACGTTGACCATCGAGCCAATGAACTCCTCCCCGACGACAGTGCACGCCAGCCGATTTTGCCGCACCGGCCGGGTGGTCAGTTCGATATGCTCGGCGCTGACACAGACCGTGACCGCCTCCCCTGCACTCACCGATTTGCCCTCCGGCAGTCGCGCGACGAAACTACCCTGCGCTGATTCCAGCCGCACCAGACCGCTGTCGTCGAACCCTGCCACCGTGCCGGGGAAGATGTTCTTGCCGCCGACGAACTCGGCCACGAAGCGATTGTGCGGTTCAACAAATACCGCCTGGGGCGTGCCAATCTGCTCCACCCGGCCACGGCTCATGATCACCACGCGATCCGCCATCGCGAAGGCCTCGGACTGACTGTGGGTGACATAGACAAAGGTAATGCCCAAGTCCTTTTGCAGCCCGGTGAGTACCCCCTGCATGCGCACACTCAGGTGCGCATCGAGGGCACTCAATGGCTCGTCGAGCAGCAGGATCGGGGGTTCCGTGACCAGTGAGCGGGCCAGCGCCACACGCTGGCGCTGGCCCCCGGACAGCAGGCTGATGTCCCGATTGGCGAACTCCCCGAGGTCCAGACGCTCAAGCCAGTGCAATGCCTTTTTGCGCCGCTGCGCCTTGGCCATGCCGCGCATGCGCAGGCCGAACTCGACGTTTTCCAGTACATTCAAAAATGGGAACAACGCCAGGTTCTGCCACACCAGTGGCGTCTCCCGCTGCCAGGAATACAGGTCATTGATGCGCTCGCCGTTCAGGCGGATTTCGCCCTCGCTCGGTTTGTCGAGCCCGGCGAGCATGCGCAGTGTCGTGGTCTTGCCACACCCGCTGGAACCCATGATGGCGACAAATTCGCCTTTGTAGATCTCCAGGTTGAGCCGCTCGACAGCCTGGTAGCTGCCGAAATGCTTGACCACGTTGTCAAATACCACCAGCGGTTGAGTCATGGCGTAGTCCTTCGGGTTGGAGGGGTGTAGGGGCGCTCGTCGCGGTCAGGCGTTGCGCCGACGCATCAACAGCATTTGCGCGAAGATCACCAGGCTCATGGTGGTAATGAAGACAATCGTGCCGATGGCGTTGATGGTCGGGCTCACCTGGCCTTGCAAGGTATTGAGGATGCGCACCGGAACGGTCTCGTTCAGGCCCGAGACGAACCAGGCCACCGCGAACTCGTCGAAGGACACTGCCATGGTCACGAACAATGCGGCGAAGATGCTCGGCGCAGTGAATGGCAGGATCACGAAGCGCATGGCCTTCCACTGGTTGGCTCCCAGGTTCCACGCCGCCGCCTCGATATGGGGATCCATCTGCGCCAGCCGCATGCGGATGACGGCCATGGCGAACGGCGTGCACATCACGATATGGCTGATCATCACTGCGTAGATCGACCCTGACAGACCTACCCGGGAAAGGAACGCCAGCATCGCCAGGCCCATGATCACCACCGGAATGGTCGGCGGCAGCGTCGCGAGTGCCATGTAGATCGACTTGCCGAAAAACTGGTAACGAAAGTCGGTATAGGCCGCAGTGAAACCCAATAGAGTCGAAACCAGTGACACCACCACGCCCACCAGCAGACTGTTCCTGAACGCCTGCCAGACTGCCGGATCCGCAGCGATGACCTCGTACCAGTGCAGGCTGAAACCGCCCAGGGGCAAGGACGGAAAGCGGTCGATATTGAACGAGAACACAAAGCTGCCGGCAATGGGCGTGAAGATGAACATGAACACCAGCACGACAAAGCTGCGCAGCAGGAAGTTGATCAGGCGATGCTCGTTCATGGGCGTCTCCGATAAGCAAAGCGAACCGCAGCAAAGGCCGTGATCAGCAGCGTGATGATCATGACCGTCGCAATCACCGCTGCACGGGGCCATTGCTGACCGGACTTGGTGGTGTCGGTGATCAGGGTGCTGAGGGTCGGTGGTTGACCGCCGCCCAGGTACAGCGGGCTGACAAAATCACCGAAGGTCAGGATGAAACAGAACAGCGCTGCCACGACGATGCCAATCCGCGCCGAAGGTATGACCACCAGCAGCACGGTGCGCCAACGCCCGCTGCCGAGGTTGTGCGCGGCCTCGATCAACGAACGATCGATGTACATCAGGCTGAACAATTGCAGCAGCACCACCAGGGGCAGGCACAGGGTGAAGTAGCCGACATAGGTGCCGACGGTGGTGTTCAACATGGCCACCGAGCCGATGCCTAGCAGCCCCAGCGCCGCGTTGAGAATCCCGTTGTCGCTCAGGAACACCTGCCACGAATACGTGCGCACCAGATAGCTGGTGAAAAACGGCGTGATCAGCAGCAGTACCAGTAGCTGCCGGGCAGAATCGCGAAACTTGAAGGCAATGGTGTAGGCACACGGAAACGCCACCAGGCTGACCAGTACAGTGGCGCCCGCCGCCATGGCCAGGGTGTGCACATAGGCGTCCCAGAAGAACCCGCGGCTGAACATGTAGCTCCAGTTCAGCCACTCGAAGGTCGGCACCAACCGAAAGTTGCGCACCACCCAGAAACTGATCGCCACCAGGAAGGCCAGCGGAAACACGAAAAAAACCAGTTGCCAGATCAGGATCGGCAGCGAAAAACACAGCCCGAACCACGGCACGTGCACGGCCTTCCTGGTGGTGCGCTGGCGTATGGCGGGGCTGCTGTCGGACAGTACCGGCGGTGAAGTCTTCAACTTGTCTGAAATCATTGCCACCTTCTCCACGCGTCTTGTCAGGCACCCTTGTATTGCGACCAGAAGTCGTTCCAGTCTTCCAGGCTCTGCTGGACCGGCAGCTCGCGATACTTGATGCGGCCGTCGCGGATGTCATCCATGACGTTGCGTTGTCCCAGCACCATGCCCTGGCGCCTGGCTTCGGCGAGATCGGACTGGTTGAGCAGCTCCCAACCTTTTTTACTGGGAATAAGCGCGGGGTACGCGGCCATTTTTGCCGACTTGACCTGGCCCTGGGGTGAGGTGATGTACTGGATGAACTTCTTCGCCAGATCCGGACTGTGGGCTTTCCGGGCGATGCAGTAGGACTCCGTCCATTGCAGCCCGCCCTCCTTGGGCAACACGGTTTTTACCGGAGCGCCGGCGCGCTGCAGGACCCCGGTGATCCAGTCGCCAATGCCGCACATGGCATGCACCTGGCCGTTTTTCAGCGAAGAAAAGGTCCCGCCATAATCGAAGAAGCCGCCGATTTGCGGGCGCAGGCTCATGAGTTTCTGCTGCACGCTTTGCCAATGCGCGGCATCGATGTCGTAAGGCCGCGCGTTGCCGTCAAGCAGGCTGATCTGCCCCAGGTTGGGCAGGTGCCAGTCGAAGTGCCCGACCTTGCCCTTGAGGCTTTCGTCCCAGAACAGGTCGTAGCTTTGCACCTTGGCTTCGGGAACCAGTTGAGTGTTGTAGGCAATGCCCAGGAATCCGAAGCGGATCAGCACCGAATAAAGTTTGTCGCCCTGCCAGTGCCCTGGAAAATGCTGGAACTCGGGGTAGAAATCATCAAAGGGGTAATCCGCCGGATCGAGTTGCTCGATGTATTCGGCAGCATTGAGTTGTTGCACGTATTCAGCATCGGACAGGATCAGGTCAAAGGTGCCGGGCGGCGATTGCGAGATCAGCCCCAGCATGTTGTCGCCGCCGGTGTAGTACTTGGCCCGGACCTTGACCCCGTACTGGCGCTCGAAATCGGCAACGATGTCCGGCTCGGCGTGCCCGGCCCACGCCAGGATGACCAGTTCTTTTTCCGCAGCGGCGAAGCTTCTCGCCGGTAGCAAGCCGCACAGCGCCGCGGTGCCTGCGAGGATGCCGGAAGTCTTGAGGAAGGTACGGCGTGAAAGGTCGATGCGCTTGTTCATGACATGTTTCCCCGGGTGTTGGAAGTGCCTCATCCGTGTCGCGGCCAAGCCCACGCATCCTTGGCTGGCTGGCAGCATTGCAGCAGATCGCCATCAGTGTTTTTTGTGCACGCCCGACCTGCAATTGATCAGACCCGACCTGTGGCCGCCACAAGGAGCTGCATGAGGCCGTAATGCCAACTACGGGTCGGATTTGGACAAATCTGCCACCTGCCAATCTGATCGAATCGTTTTACCCGCCACGGCCTGAAAATGACCTGTGGGTCAATTACTTAGATGGGTGTACAGATGAACAACAGCGTCGTCATTGGAGAACTCACCTGGCCGGAATACGCGGCAAAAGTCGCGACCGGCTGCCCGATCTTCCTGCCGGTGGGCGCTCTGGAGCAGCACGGACACCACATGTGCATGGAGGTCGATGTCCTGCTGCCCACCGCGATCTGCAAGGCGGTGGCGCATAACGTCAGTGGCCTGGTGTTGCCCGCACTGGCGTACGGCTACAAGTCCCAGCAGAAATCCGGCGGTGGCAATCACTTTCCTGGCACCACCAGCCTCGATGGCGCCACCCTCACCCACACCGTGCAGGACATCATTCGCGAGCTGGCACGCCACGGAGCGCGCAAGCTGGTGCTGATGAATGGGCATTTTGAAAACTCGATGTTCATCGTCGAGGGCATCGACCTGGCGCTGCGCGAACTGCGCTATGGCGGCATCACCGACTTCAAGGTGGTGGTGCTGTCCTACTGGGATTTCGTCAACGATCCGGCCGTCATAGCCAAGCTGTACCCCGAGGGCTTCCTCGGCTGGGATATCGAGCACGGCGGCGTCTTCGAAACTTCGCTGATGCTGGCCTTGCACCCGGACAAGGTCGATCTCGACCGGGCGGTGGATCATCCCCCCGCCACCTTCCCGCCCTA
Organism: Pseudomonas sp. Y24-6; assembly: GCF_020295325.1. Classification (NCBI taxonomy): domain Bacteria; kingdom Pseudomonadati; phylum Pseudomonadota; class Gammaproteobacteria; order Pseudomonadales; family Pseudomonadaceae; genus Pseudomonas; species Pseudomonas sp. Y24-6. The sequence continues at coordinate 341,063 of NZ_JACBXG010000001.1, forward strand.
CGACGTCTTCCCGATCATCCCAGAGCGCACGCCCGCGTGCGGCACGCTGTCTTCGCCTAAAGGTTCCAGCCGCGAGAAAGGCCAGTTGATCCTCGACGTCTGCGTGTCCGGTATCAGCGCTGCGGTACGCGAAGCCTTCGCTTGAATGACTTGAACAGCGCACGGACGTGCCCGACCAGGTAACACTGCGGTTAACGCTTCACCCTCTCAAATACAACAAAAAAAGGGTAAGTCTCATGTCCAGTTCCTCAACTCTGGCGCCAGGCCTCAAGCAGCGTCACGTCACCATGTTGTCCATCGCCGGAGCAATTGGCGCCGGCCTGTTCATCGGCTCGGGCCACGCCATCGCGTCGGCCGGACCTGCGGCGATCCTGGCGTATATATTTTCCGGCACCCTGGTGGTGCTGGTCATGCGCATGCTTGGCGAAATGGCTGTGGCCTCGCCCGACACCGGGTCGTTTTCCACCTACGCCGAACGCGCCATGGGCCGCAGTGCCGGCTTCACCATCGGCTGGCTCTATTGGTGGTTCTGGGTGCTGGTGATTCCCATCGAAGCCATCGCTGCCGCCGCCATCCTCCACGCCTGGTTCCCGTCCATCCAGACTTGGGAGTTCGCCATAGCGGTCACCGGGCTACTGACCCTGACCAACCTGTTCAGCGTGGCGCGCTACGGCGAGTTCGAATTCTGGTTTGCCATGCTTAAAGTCATCGCCGTGCTGGGGTTCATCGCCCTCGGTGCGCTGGCGCTGGCGGGTGGGCTGCCCGAGACCACCGTCAGTGGCGTGGCCCAGCTCAGCAAGGAGTTCGGCGGCTTCATGCCCAATGGCTGGACCGCCGTCATCGGCGCGATGCTCACTACGGTGTTCAGTTTCATGGGCACCGAGATTGTTACCATTGCCGCAGCCGAATCGCAGAACCCGTCGAAGCAGATCACCCGTGCGACCAACTCGGTCGTGTGGCGAATGGGGATTTTCTACATCGTCTCGGTGTTCCTGATCATCTCCATCGTTCCCTGGAATGACCCGATGCTGGTGACAGTGGGCTCGTATCAACGAGCGCTGGAGCTGATGAACATTCCCCATGCGAAGATGATCGTCGACATCGTGGTCCTGATTGCCGTCGCCAGCTGCCTGAACTCCGCCATCTATACCGCCTCGCGCATGGTCTACTCCCTGAGCAAACGGGGCGACGGCCCGCGCATCCTGCAGAAAACCTCAGGCTCCGGCGTACCCTACATCGCCGTGCTGGCCAGCACCGCAGTGGGCTTCCTGACCACGGCACTGAATTACTTTGCCCCCAACGAGGTGTTCGCTTTCCTGCTGGCCAGTTCCGGAGCCGTGGCCTTGCTGGTGTACCTGGCGATTGCCGTGTCGCAGCTGATATTGCGCAGCAAAATGAACGCCTCGGGACACCCGATCGTCTTCAAGATGTGGTTCTACCCGTGGCTCAGCTACCTGGTGATTTTGTGCATTTTGAGCATCCTGACCGTCATGCTGATTCTGCCTCAGCACCGCATGGAAGTGCTGGCCACCGGTGCGCTGACCCTGTCCATCGTGTGCATGGGCACTATTTTCAAGGCCAGGATACGTCCTGCGCCAGCTTCTCCTGAAACCCGCAACGCCTGAGGTTCAATAGCGCCAAGCTGCCCCCCCGTTCACCTCTTTCCGGCCGCTTTCCCACCACGAAGCTGGCCGGTTTTTTTATTTGTACAAGCGCAGAACAAGAGGATGGCCCATGTCTGCCTACGAACAACGGCCAGTGAAAACCGTGGGTTTTCTGGTCATCCAGAACTTCACCACCATCGGCTTCGCCTCCGCCGTGGAAACCTTGCGCATGGCCAACATGGCCGCCCGCCAGCCGATGTACCGCACCCTGATCATCGCCGCCAGCCTGGAGCCGGTCACCGCCAGCAACGGCATGCGCATCCTGCCCGACTACTCGATCGAAGACGCACCGAAACTCGACATGTTGTTTGTGGTGGGCTCCAACCCGATCGTGTCCAACCACAGCAGCCGACCGTTGCTCGGCTGGCTGCGCAAACTGGCGCATCTGCAGGTGCCCCTGGGCGGTATCTGCACCGGCAGCCACTTGCTCGCCCGGGCTGACCTGCTCAAGGGTTACCGCTGCACGATCCACTGGGAGGACTACGAGGCGTTGAGCGAGCGCTTTCCCGGGATCGTCATTTCCAACCAGTTGTTCGAACTCGATCGCGACCGCTACACCTGCTCCGGCGGAGTGGCGGCCATGGACATGACGTTGCAGTTGATCGCCCGTGAACCTGGCGGGCGGGACATCGCCACACATGCTGCGGAACTGCTGTTGTGTGATCGCGCCCGAGGCGCTCAGGAACGCCAGCGCGTGCCGCTGCGGCAGAAGCTCGGCACCTCCCAGCCCAAGCTCAGCCAGATTGTGGCGATCATGGAAGCCAACATCGAGGAGCCGCTGGGGCTGGAAGAACTGGCGCGCTTGAACGAGGTGTCGGTGCGGCAACTGGAGCGACTGTTTCACAAACACCTCAAGCGCACACCCAGCCAGTACTACCTGGAGCTGCGCCTGTCCCGGGCCCGGCAGTTGCTGCTGCGTAGCGAGGCGCAGGTCCGCGATGTCGCCCTGGCGTGCGGCTTCGTTTCGCCGGCACATTTCTCCAAGTGCTACAGCCGCTATTTTGGTCTGTCGCCGATGGGGGAGCGCCGGCAGGTGGCGGTGCACTAGACGTCTTGTGTTGGCTGCACTGACGCCTTCTCACTCCAACCCATCCGCATGCACAAAGCACAATTTGTTGCCCTCCGGATCCCTGCAATAGGCGCCGAAATAATCCGGTGAGTAATGCGCGCGTATCCCGGGGGCGCCCTCATCCGTCGCGCCTGTGGCGATGGCCGCTGACCAGGCGGCCTGCACCTGCTCGCGCGAGCGGCAGGCAAAGCTGACCTGGGTGCCATTACCCCAGTTCGCCGGTAACCCGTTGTAGGGCAGCTGGATGAAGAACTGTGGCCAGCTCTTTCCCGGATACTGCCAGCCCGAGCCCGGTGGGCCGCCGTCGTTTTCGTCTGGCATGCGCTCCAGGCCCAGGGGTTGGAGGATCGTGTCGTAGAAGGTGGTCATGGCGGCGAGATCGCGGGCGCCTAGGATAATGTGGCTGAACATGGCTGGGCTCCTGGGGTGGAGTGGGCTGTTGCTGGATTGCTGGATTGCTGGATTGCTGGATTGCTGAGATTAGCTCAAAGGCAAGATCAAGAGATCGCAGCCTCGTTGCACTCGACAGCTCCTACGCCGCTCCTACGCCGCTCCTGCGCAGCTCCTGCGGGAATTGGGCACGCGGGTTCCCCAAGGGCAGCCGGATCGACTACCATGCCGCCGCCGGTTTCCACATGGGATTAATAGGGAATCCGTGATGCTCGCGCAGCATTAAACGGAACTGCCCCCGCAACTGTAGGTGCTGAGCCTGCTCCACGACTGCCACTGGGATCGCTCCCGGGAAGGCCGGAGCCAGGTGATGACGCACCAGTCAGGAGACCTGCCGGCCAAGCAAATCACTAACCGGCGGGGTGTCCGGGAAGGACATCCTTGGCGCGCGGGTCATCTTGGTGACCAGCCGTGCACTGCATTTGCTGCAGCGTTCGATGATGTGTTTCCAGACCGTATTGCCCTGCTCCGTTTACGGTTCAACTGGAGATCGCCCCATGCTGCTGCCCCGCTTCGCCACCTTCTGCACGGGCCTGGGTCTGTGCGCCCTCGCCCAGGCCGCACCGACGCAATACCCCCTGACCCTGGAGAACTGCGGCAGCACGCTGACCTTCCAGCAGGCACCGAGCCGAGCAGTGACCATCGGCCAGGCCGGCACCGAAATGCTTTATGCCATGGGATTGAGCGACCGGCTGGTGGGCACCTCGCTGTGGTTCAACGACGTGCTGGGCCGCTACAAGACCGAGAACGACAAGGTGCCGCGCCTGGCTGACAACGAGCCGAGCTTCGAGGCGGTAATTGGCAAGCGCCCGCAGCTGGTGGCAGTGGAACTGGAGTGGATGGTCGGCCCGCAAGGCGCCGTCGGCACCCGCGAACAATTCCATGAGTTGCAGATTCCCACCTACCTGATGCCTTCCGACTGCGAAGCCAAGGACAACCTGGTGGGCGCCGACGGCACGCGTCTCGAAGCGTTTCGCATCGACAGCCTGTACAAGAGCGTCAGCCAGCTGGCGGCAATCTTCGATGTGCAGGCGCGTGGCGAGAAGTTGAACGCCGAGCTCAAGGCCAGCCTGGCGAAGTCCATTGCCATGGTGCAAAACAAGGACCTCAAGCACACCAGCGCGCTGTTCTGGTTCTCCAGCGCCAGCCTGGATATCGATCCCTATGTCGCCGGCCACAAGGGCATTCCCGATTTCATGCTTAATACCCTGGGCGTGCGCAACGTGGTGCAGTCCGACGAAGAATGGCCAACGGTGGGCTGGGAAACCATTGCCAAGGCCAACCCGACATTCCTGGTGATTGCCCGTATGGATCGGCGCCGCTTCCCGGCTGACGACCACGAAAAGAAACTGGCCTTCCTGCGCAGTGACCCGGTCACGCGCAACATGGACGCGGTGAAAAACAATCGCATCATCATCCTCGACGCCATGGCGATGCAGGCCAGCCTGCGGATGTTCGATGGCCTGGAAACACTGGCCACCGCCATCAACGGCTACGACTTGCCGAAATGACCGGGACGCTGATTCGCACGCTGCTGGCCTTCGTCACACTGCTGCTGGCGGTGATCGCCGGCGTGGCCATTGGTGAAACGCCGATCGAGCCGGGCGTGGTGTTCCAGGTATTGGCCAACAAGTTGTGGTCCGCCGGTCATGTGCTCGACCCGATCGACGAAGGCATCGTCTGGAACTATCGCCTGACCCGGGCACTGGTGGCCGCGGCTTGTGGTGCAGGCCTGGCCACCTGTGGGGTGATCCTGCAATCACTGTTGCGCAATCCACTCGCCGATCCCTACCTGCTGGGTATCTCCGCCGGGGCTTCCACAGGGGCGGTTCTGGTGGCGTTGCTGGGGCTGGGCGCGGGGGCCATTTCGTTGTCCGTCGGCGCTTTCGCCGGGGCTGTCGCAGCCTTCGTCCTGGTGATTTTGCTGGCGCGGGTCAGCGGGTCATCCAGCGGCACCGGGCAGATCATCCTGGCCGGCATTGCCGGCTCACAATTGTTCAACGCGCTGACGGCGTTCCTGATCACCAAGTCCGCCAGTGCCGAGCAGGCTCGCGGCATCCTGTTCTGGCTGCTGGGCAATCTCAGTGGCGTGCGCTGGCCGTCGGTGTGGTTATCGGTGCCCGTGGCCCTGCTTGGCCTGGCGGTGTGCCTGTGGCACCGGCGGGCGCTGGACGCGTTCACGTTCGGGGTCGATTCCGCAGCCTCCCTTGGCATCCCGGTGCGCCGGGTCCAGTTCATATTAGTGGGCAGCGCGGCGCTGGTGACGGCCGTAATGGTGTCGATCGTCGGCTCCATCGGTTTTGTCGGGCTGGTCATTCCCCATGCCGTGCGCCTGTTGCTGGGCACCCGTCACGCCCGCCTGCTGCCTGCCAGCGCACTGGGTGGCGCGCTGTTCCTGATTGCGGCAGATGTGTTGTCGAGGACGTTGATCAAGGGCCAGGTGATTCCGGTCGGGGTCATCACCGCACTGGTGGGCGCACCGGTGTTTGCGTTGATCCTGGTCGGGCGGAGGAATGCCCGGTGAGCCGTAAAGAGTCGGTATTGAGCTGCGCCGGGCTGGGTTTTGATGTCCGCGAGGTGCAGTTGTTGCACGACATCGATCTGCACATTCAACGCGGGGAAACGCTGGGCATCGTCGGGCCCAATGGCTCTGGCAAATCGACCTTGCTCAAGTTGCTCGCCGGGGTACGCGAGCCGTCCCGGGGCGGAGTGTTCCTGGGCGGCACACGCCTGGGCAAGCTGCCACGGCGAACGATTGCGCAAACCCTGGCCGTAGTTGAACAGCAGGCGAACACCGAGGATGCCATCAGTGTGCTCGACGCCGTTGCCCTGGGGCGAACCCCCTGGCTGTCAGCGTTGCGCCCGTGGTCCCGGGAAGACGCACACATTGTCGAGCAGGCGTTGGTTGACGTCGATGCCGCGCACTTGAAAAATCGCACCTGGCGCAGCCTCTCCGGCGGTGAGCGCCAGCGCGTGCATATCGCTCGCGCCCTGGCCCAGCGGCCGCAGATCCTGCTGCTGGATGAGCCCACCAATCACCTGGACATCCAGCATCAGCTGTCGATTTTGCAGGTGGTGCATGCCCTGCCCGTCACCACGGTGATCGCCCTGCACGATCTCAACCAGGCACTCACCTGTGACCGCCTGGCCGTGCTCGAGCGCGGTCGACTGGTGGCGCTGGGCGCCCCCGTGGAAGTGCTCACGCCCAAGCGCCTGCAAGACACGTTCGGCGTGCAGGCGCACTACCTGGTCGATCCGTATGACGGGGCGCAGATCCTGCGTTTTCGCGGTGCGCCTGGTCTGTGAATCGCGCCAGTCAGGTTCCGCTCTTGACCTTGGTCCAGACCCGGGTACGGATGCGTTCGGTCTTGAGTGGCAGCGGTTTGCCGGGGAACAATGTGGCGAGGGTCGCGGCCGACGGATAGGCGCCCGGATTGTCCCGCAGAACCTGATCGACCAAGGGCGTCGCCGTTTTGTTGGCGTTGGGGTATCCCAGGTAGTTCGAGCTCTTGGCAATCACTTCGGGACGCAGCATGTAGTTGATGAAACTCAAACCCTGGGGTGAGTGCGGGGCGTCCTTGAGCAGCACCAGGTTCTCCACCCACACCGACGAACCCTCTTTGGGAATGCGGTAAACCAGCTGGCGCCCGTTGCCCGCCTTCGCCACCGCCACCTGAGCGTCATGCACCCCGCCCGACCAGGCCACGACCGCGCAAATATTGCCGTTCGCCAAGTCGGTGATGAACTTTGAAGAGTCGAAATAGGTGATGTATGGGCGGATCTTCAGCAGCAGCGCCTCGGCCTTGCGATAGTCCTCCGGGTTCTGACTGTCGGCGGGCAGGCCCAGGTAGTGCAAGGCAATGGGGATGATCTCGCCGGGGGAATCCAGCATCGCCACCCCGCACTGGCTGAGTCTGGCAATGTTTTCTTCCTTGAAGATCATGTCCCAGGAGTCCACGGGGGCGTCGGCGCCCAACACCTTCTTGATCTGCTCTACGTCGTAGCCGATGCCGGTAGTGCCCCACATATACGGGACCGCGTATCGGTTGCCCGGGTCGTTGATCGCTACCTTGGCGAGAATGTCCGGGTCGAGGTTGGAACGGTTACTCAACTGACTGGCGTCCAGTTCCTGGAGCACTCCGGCCTTGATCAGGTTCGGCAGTACGTCGGCGGTGACCACCACTACGTCGTAGCCGGTACGCCCTACCATCAGTTTGCTCTGCATGACCTCGGAGCTGTCGAAGGTATCCAGCACGATGGAAATGCCGCTGTCCTTCTGGAAGTCCTTGGGCGTTTCGGGGGCAATAAAGTCGTACCAGTTATAGAGATTCACGCTCGGGGCATCGGCCCAGCTCGTGCCAACACTGGAACCGCAGAGCACGACCAGGCCTGCGTGCAGCAATCGCTTGAATATCATGAGGTGCTCCTTGGCTGATCTGTTCTTGAAGACACATCGGCCGCTGTGATTGTTTTTATCGTTGAGCTGCAAAAGCGCTGCTTTAGGGAATCAACCATTCGCGGCGACCGTCGGGGTGTTCGATCAACTCGCCCGGCAAGCCGAAGCGTTTTTCCGCGTGGTAGTCGTACAGCGCGCGGGCCGGAGCGATCCGCGCCATGTCCAGTTCGACGACTTGTCGGCACTCCTGCGCTCCGGCTTCCAGCAAGCGCTGGCCGAAGGGGTCGACCACGGTGCTGCCGCCGGCGTAGGTTTCGCCATCACCCTCGCCCACGCGGTTGACCATCACCGCGAATACCTGGTTTTCCTGGGCCCTGGCGGCGACTGCGGTGCGGTGCACCCGAGCGTAGGGGTGCATGTTGCCGTCGCTGATCAGGATCAGTTGCGCGCCCAGTTCCGCCAGGGCCCGGGCGCTTTCCGGGAACTCGATGTCGTAGCAGATCAGCAATCCGACTCGCACGCCGCGCCATTGCACCGTGGCGTAGCGATCACCCGGCAGCACCAGGCCCGGCTCGGACACCCACAGGTGCGTCTTGCGATAACGCAGTGCGATGCCTTGCGGGGTAATGAACAACAAGGTGTTGTAGAACTGCTCGCCATCGCGTTCGATCAGCCCCACCACCACCGCGACGTCACGCTCCCGGGCCGCCTGGCAGATCGCCTGGACACTGGGCCCGGACAGCGGCTCGGCCAGTGCGGCAATATTGGCGCGATCGAGAAACCCGGTGATCTGCGACTCCGGGAAAATCACGATATCGGTACCTGGCGCACAGGCCGCAACGGCATCCAGGGTGCGCTGCAGGTTGTAGGCGACATCGCCATCGCGACCCGCCATCTGTATGAGTTCAAGCTTCATTGTCGGACCTTTGAGGTGAAATACGTCCCGGCCAGGAAACGGATGACTTTTGCCAGCGGCCAGGCAAGTATGCGTATCACCAAAAAAATTCCTATCACGCTGAGTGAGTAACCCCCAGGGGGTAGACAATGGGTTTGAAGCTGCAGGCTCGCTCCCACAGGGCCGGCGAGCATGGCACTTTTTTCTGATCGGCAAGGACACTGTGGGAGCAAGGCTTGCACGCGACTTTTATGATCTTGCCCGCCTACGAATACGCCTCCACCATCCACTTCACCCGAGCCAACGCCTGCCCAAGCGTATCAATGTCCACCGACCCCAATGCCAGGCGAATCGCATGGGGGACATGCGCCGAAGTGGCAAACGGCTCGGCCGTCGAAACGGCAATACTCTCCTCCATCAACGCCTTGGTAATCTGGTCCGCCCGGGCATCTTCGCCCAGCGGCAACCACAGGAAATACGACGACGGATGCGTCACGCAGCGCAGCCCATCCAGCGCACGCAACGCAACGATCTGCCTGGCCTGGGCGTCGGCCCGCTTCTGGGTTTCCAGTTGCATCACCGTGCCATCGTCCAGCCAGGCACAGGCAATCGCAGTCATCACCCCCGGGGTGTTCCAGGTGGTGGACCGGATAGCGCGCTCGATGGCGGCCACCTTGTCCAGAGGCGCGGCGACAAAACCGATGCGCAGGCCGGTGGCGATGCTCTTGGATAAACCGGACACATAGACGGTCCGCTCCGGCGCCAACGTAAACAGCGGTGGCGGCGGGTTTTCGCAGAGGAACGCGTAGGCTGCATCCTCGATTATCAGCAGCCCGTGCTTGCGCGAAATTGCCACCAATTGCTCACGTTGCGCGGCAGGCATCACCCAGCCCAAGGGATTGTGCAGCGTCGGCATGCTGTACACCGCCCGCACTCGCCGACTGCGGCAAAGTTTTTCCAGGGCCTCGAGATCCGGCCCGCCGGCGCCACCAGGAATCGGCGCGATTTCCAGGTGCAGCGCTTCGGCCAGCACCTTGAAGCCCGAATAGGTCAAGGCGTCTGCGGCGATCACGTCGCCCGGCTTGAGCAGCGCCATCATCGTCACCGCCAGGCCATGCTGGGCGCCGCTGACCACCAGCACTTGAGCGGCATCGACAGTCAGCCCGCGCGCGCCCAGGTGCCGCGCCACCGACGCACGCTCGTGCATGCGCCCCGCATGGGGTTGATAGCGCAACAGCGCCTCCAGGTCACCGCCGGCTGCCAACTGGCGCAATGCACTGCGCAGCATTTCGCCCTGCCCCGGCAGCGACGGATAGTTGAAGTTGAGATCGATCATGCCAGCGACGACTTCCTGCTGGTCGATGCCCAGGTTGGGCGGCAGCGAAGTCTCCCGGACAAAGGTGCCGCGCCCGGTTTCGCCACTCACCAGGCCCATGGCTTCGAGCTCGCCGTACACCCGACTCGCGGTCACCAGCGCCAGACCTTCACGGGTGGCCAGTTGGCGGTGAGTCGGCAAGCGGGTGCCCGGCAGCAGGCGACCGGCACGGATATCGGCGGCAAAGGTATCCACCAGGAATTTGTAACGCGAGCGCGGCATGGGCGATGTATCCATGACAATTTTTTGATTGTTATTGATTCTCGACCCTAGGATGGCTTTCTGCAAATTTGAGTGTGACGAAATGGAACGTGCATCAAGCCTGCAAAACCCTGGCCGGGAAAAGTCCGCGAGCGGCTGGCTCAACGGTTTTATCGGAGTGCTGATCTTCAGCGGCTCGCTGCCCGCCACCCGCCTGGCCGTGCTGGAGTTCGATCCGGTGTTCCTCACGGTGGCCCGCGCCAGCATTGCAGGGTTGCTGGCGCTGTGCATGCTGTGGCTGTTCAGGGAAAAGCGCCCGGCGCGGCATCAACTGGTGCCCCTGACCATCGTCGCGTTGGGTGTTGTCCTGGGTTTCCCGCTGTTGACCGCCCTGGCTCTGCAATATGTGACATCCGCCCATTCGATCGTCTTCGTCGGCTTGCTGCCCCTCGCCACGGCGGTGTTTGGCGTACTGCGCGGCGGTGAACGTCCGCGACCGGTGTTCTGGTTGTTCTCGATACTGGGCAGCCTGCTGGTAGTCGGCTTTGCTCTCTCCCAAGGCGTGACCGCCTCGCCCATCGGCGATTTATTGATGTTGGCGGCGATCCTCGCCTGCGGCCTCGGATATGCCGAAGGCGCAAAGCTGTCCAGGACCCTCGGTGGCTGGCAGGTAATCTGCTGGGCACTGGTGCTGTCGTTGCCGGTGATGGCGCCATTGGCCTGGTGGCTCGCGCCGCCGACCCTCTCGGGCATCACGCCCTCGGCGTGGGTGTGCCTGGGGTACGTGTCGATTTTCAGCATGCTGGTGGGTTTTGTGTTCTGGTATCGCGGACTGGCGCAGGGCGGTATCGCGGCAGTCGGCCAGTTGCAGTTGCTGCAGCCGTTTTTCGGCCTGGCTCTGGCAGCCACGCTGCTGCATGAGCAGGTCAGCCCGGGCATGCTGGGGGTGACGGTGGCGGTGATTTTATGTGTGGCCGGGGCGAAAAAGTTTTCCAGGTAAGATTCGGGCCAGGGCGATCCGTGATTTCATAGCACTTTGATTGGCAATTATTGAGGAAACATCGTGGTCACTTGTTATCTGAAGTACGTGCTTGATCCCTATCAGCTCGAAGCGTTCGAGTACTACGCGAAGCTGTGGATTCCACTGGTTGAAAAATTCGGCGGGCAGCATCACGGCTATTTTCTGCCTTCCGAGGGCGCCAACAATATCGCCATGGCGATGTTCACCTTTGCGAGCCTGGCGGAGTATGAGCGTTATCGCCAGGACTCGATGCAAGACCCGGAGTGCATTGCCGCCTTCAAGTACGCTGAGGAAACCAAGTGCATTCTCAGCTATGAGCGCAGTTTTTTCCGGCCGGTGTTTGGGGATTAACTCAGGTTTTCTGTAAAACCAACCCTGCTTCGACTGCCGAATCGATGATCAAGCTGGCAGGGACATTGATCCAGGTCGCCGCGTCAATGTCACCTGCCCCCGCCAGCCACTGCTCCACCATCTGATAACCAAGGGTGTAGCCCAGCCATCTTGGATGAACGCCGGTGCCGAAGAACCACGCGCTGTGGTCGTAGTACGCTGCGTCGAGGGCCTGGCGATCGGTCGGAGTGCGCAGCAGATCCTCGCGGTTTACCGCGCTCTCCCAGGGTTCCGCTGTGCTGCCGAGCAGATGCCGGACGAACTGTCCGGCCAGGCCCTCGCTGACCAATGCCTCGCCGAGAGTCCAGCCGTAGCCGGGACCCGCCATGCGCAGGCAGTGATGAACCTCATGGATGATCTGCCGGTGCAGCGTGCCATTGCGCAGGCTCGCCAGGAAATTCGGGTTGGCCGGATCCAGGGTCATCGAGAACATGCTGCTGCGATAAGCGCGCCCGACGATGCCCATTTCCGGGATGGTTTCGCCGGGCAGTACCTGGATCAGAATATCCAGCCTTGGCGGCGGCAGCAGGCGCGAGAGGGTTTGGTAGGCGGCGGCGAATTCGCCAGCCAAATCCGCGCGAAACCCGGCCAGATCGCCCGAGGCTTCCAGCCAATGCAGCGTCCATGAGTCCATTCATCTATCCCTTCTATCGTTGTGGAGGCTAAGCTCAGCCAGCCAAGCGGCCAATCATATCCACCGGAAGCCACTCTGACCATGCGCCTGAGAACTGCAATTTTCGCCCTTCTGAACCTTGCCATGGTGGCCACGGCCAGCGCCGAGTCCCGGCCCGGGCACATGGTGTATTTGCGCACTATCGACCCGAGCATCGAGCAGGACATGCGCTACGCCAGCGCCCATAACTTCACCGGTCGCGCGCTTGAAGGGTATGGCGCCGCCGAGTGCCTGTTGTCCCTGGAGACCGCACAGGCCCTGGCCCGGGTGCAGTCATCCCTGCGGGCCGAAGGCTATGGCTTGAAGGTTTTCGACTGCTATCGTCCCAACCGCGCAGTGGCCGACATGGGCCGCTTTGCGACAGAGCCGGGCGACCCGCGCAAGACCGAGTTTTACCCTCGGGTAGATAAGCAGGACTTCTGGCGACTGGGTTATGTGGCGCGGGTTTCCGGCCACTCCAAAGGCTCAACCGTCGACCTGACCCTGACCGGACCGCAAGCGCTGCCAGCCGCCAAATGGACGCCGGCAGCTTCGCAGGCAGACTGCACCGCGCCCGTTGACCAGCGGTGGCATGATGGAGCTGTCGACATGGGCACCGGTTTTGATTGTTTCGACGAGCGCGCCCACACCGCCAGCGCCGCGATCAATGCCACGGCAAAAGCCAATCGCCAGCGGCTCACCAGCGCGATGGAAAAGGCGGGCTTTTCCGGCTATTCGAAGGAGTGGTGGCACTTCACCTACGCGGGCGAAGGCGCGAAAAAACAGGTGATGGACTTCCCGATCACCCCCCTGGGCGCTCGCGATCTGATCGACGCCAGCCAGCAATTGATCGTGGTCACCAGCAAAAGCTGGGACGACATCCAGGGCAGCGCCCAGCGCTATGAACGCGATGGCAGCACCTTGCGCAAAGCCGGCGACGCCTTTGCGGTAGTAGTTGGCAAGCACGGGATGGCCTGGGGCAAGGGTTCGTTCGAACCCGGCCCAGGCCCGGTCAAACGTGAAGGCGACGGCAAGGCACCTGCCGGTGTATTCACCTTGGGCACGGCATTCGGTTTCGATCCAGCCGCGCCGACAAAGCTGCCTTACCTGGCGCTGACGCCATCCACCGAATGCGTGGATGACAGCCAATCCACGCGCTACAACGAACTGGTCGACGGCGCCGCCATTGCCAAAGACTGGAACAGCTCCGAGCGCATGCGCAGCGAGGACGTGCTGTATCGCCAAGGCATCTTCATCGATCACAACACCCCGGCGACCCGCGGCGCAGGCTCGTGCATTTTCTTCCACATCTGGCGCAACCCCACCTCGCCAACGGCGGGTTGCACGGCCATGGACACGGCGGACATCACCCGCTTGCTTGGCTGGCTGGACCCTCGGCAATTGCCAGTGCTGGTGCAAATGCCCGAGGCGCAGTACGAGCAGGTTCGCGCGTCCTGGGGCCTGCCGGCACGCTGACTTCAGCGCTGCTGCAAATCGAGGCAGTAGGTGTAGTAACCACTGTCGCGCACGTAGCCCAGTGACTCGTACAAGCGCTGGGCGTTGAAATTGTCGGTAGCGGTTTCCAGCACCATGCCTTTGCCGCCCGACAACACGGCAAAGGAGCGTGCCGTATTCATCAGCAAAGTCCCGACTCCGCGACCGCGGGCATTGGCCGTGGTGAACAGGTCCCCGAGCAGCCACGTACGGTGCGCGTCGATGGAGGAAAAGGTCGGGAACAGCTGGACAAATCCCAGCGCCTCGCCTGTGGCGTCCTGGGCAAGGAAAATCACCGACTCGTCCCGGGCGATACGCTCGGCGATAAAAGCGCGCGACTGCACCAGGTTCGAAGGTTGGCGGTAGAAAACGCGATAGGCGTCGAACAACGGAGCGATGAGGTCGAGGTGACTGGCGTCGGCGCGCAGGGCCTGGAGGGGCATGGCGGATTGTCTCCGTGGGGGTGGATTGCGGTATTGTTGGTAGGCAAGGATAGATCAAAAGATCGCAGCCTCGTTTTACTCGGCAGCTCCTACAGCTCCCCCCCTCATCGCCAAGGCGCAGGCCTGTGCGGAACTGGTGGGGGCCCGTGACAGTGCGCCGGCGAAGACTGCCATTGAAGGGATGAATCATTGGTACAAGGTGTATGCGGTGCCGGCTGCCATCGAGCGCGCCACGATACCCGGCCAGTAGCGGCGACAGTGGGCTGCTCAATGACTGCACACCGTGACACTCGCGCCCGATCAGGCCGTAATTTATCCGCCGTTTCAACGAACGGATTGACAATCAAGCCGTAGAGGGTCCGATACCGGTCGCACTCCTGGTAGCCGATACCGAACTGCAGCGACTCAGGCTTGGACGTAGTGACATAGAGCGTGCCAAACATCCAGTCCCACAGGGACAGGTTGACGCCAAAATTCCTGTCAAAGTGGCGCGGCGCATCGCTGTGATGAATCTGGTGCTGGGCCGGGCTGTTGAGCACATGTTCGATGGCTGGGCCGAACGATAACCACACGTGGCTGTGGCGCAGGTTCGCCGCCAGCCCGTTGAGGATGAACACCAGGTAGGTCACGCCGAACAGGGTGTAGCGGCTGACCTCGCCGCCACAGGCATACCAGAATACGCCGGCATAGGCGCCGACCATCACGCTGATGGAGAGCTTTTCCACCACCTTCTCCAGGAAATGCACGCGGCTGGCTGTCGCCGGCACCAATACCTGTGCCGAATGGTGGACCTTGTGGAACGCCCAGAGCCAGCGCGTATGAAAGGCGCGGTGGGTCCAGTAATGGGTGAAGTCTCGCGCCAGGAAAACACCCAGTCCGTACAGCAATGACAGGCCGAGGTGTTGCTGCACTTGCACGCGAGCGCCCCACAGGTTGGTGAAAAAACCAACGTAGTCGGCCGAGCGCAGGATGTGCGGGTCAACGATGCCGACGATCGGCAGCACCAGGGCGACCTTGAGGATGGCGCGCACAAAGTAGTAGCGGTAATCCAGTAATGCAGAGGGGTGGAAATGCACCTTGCCGGCGCCGATGAATTGCCAGAACGATGAAGCGTCAGTCAAACCGCGACGCCTGCGGTAACGAAAAAGGCTGTAGGCGACCGAGTAGGACACGCCAAGGAACAACAGGCCAAAGCGGCCATTGAGGTCAAAGATGCCAACGAACTGATGGGCGACCGGCTCGATCACCCACGCCATCAGGTAGCCAGAGAGAAGTGCGACAACTTCCACGACAGATTCGCCTCATGCCAGGGAAGGATGTGGGTTGGTGGAACAGGCGATAAGTGTAGCCGTGGTTCGGCGTTAAAGTTTGATTTCGTTGGCCGCTGTTATATCGATCCGGCCTACCGGGCCGGTCAGGTGGGCCAGGGTTTTGTTGTGTTCGGCAATGATGTCTTCGGCGGTGGTATTGCCGTTATCGACCGTGGAATGCGCGTCGCCGGCGAGTACCACGTCGTAGCCCAGGGCATGCGCCTGGCGGACGGTGGCGTTTACGCAATAGTCGGTTTGCAGGCCGCAGATGATCAGGCGGTCAACCTCACGCTCCAGCAGCAACGCTTCAAGTGGGGTCTGGTAGAAGGAGTCCCCGGTGGTCTTGCCTATTCGCAGGTCCTCGGGCGAAGTGTCCAGTCCCTTGGCGAGTTGCCAGCCCTCGGAGCCATGTTGCAGCAAGTCGCCCTTTTCCTGGTGCTGGATGAGCACGACCGGGATGCTGGCGGCCCTTGCCCTGGCGCTGAGCGTGTTAATGTTGGCAATCACCCGTTGAATATCGAAGCATTGGTACTGGCCGGTGCACAAGGCGTGCTGTACGTCGACGATCAGCAGTGCGGTGGTCATGATTGTCCTTCCTTGAGTGGGTGGTGCGGGGGAACAGAAAATAGATCTGTCCCCCTTTAAATACAACCTTCAATAGCCAAGTGACAGGCCGGTATTGCGCCGCGGGTCGTTGGCTCCGTAGAAGCGGTTCTTGCCAACCGGCTTGCCCTCAAGCGAAGGCGCGCCGACCAGAATCGCCGCGACGTGGTTGGCATCCTGGGGCCCGGCGAACTTGTGGCCCATGCTTTCGAGCATCTTCACCGTGTCGGGACTGGTGGTGAAGGTTTCCAGGTTGGTTTCTTCCGGCAGCCACTGCTGATGGAAACGTGGGGCATCCACCGCTTCCTGGATGTTCATCCCGTAGTCGATCACGTTGAGGATAGTCAGCAGTGTTGCGGTAATGATGCGGCTGCCCCCGGGGGTGCCGACGACCATCACCACCTTGCCGTCCTTGGTCACGATGGTCGGACTCATCGACGACAGCGGCGCCTTGCCGGGAGCGATGACGTTGGCCTCGCCCTGCACCAGGCCATACATGTTCGGTACGCCGATCTTCGAGGTGAAGTCGTCCATTTCGTCGTTGAGGATGACCCCGGTCTTGCTGGCCATGACGCCGGCGCCAAACCAGTCGTTGAGGGTGTAGGTCACCGACACCGCATTGCCCCATTTATCGACGATCGAGTAATGGGTGGTGTTGCTGCCTTCATGGGGCGCAACGCCGGGCTTGATCTCGCGCGACACGCCAGCCTTTTTCGGGTCGATGGCGGCGCGGATTTTGGTCGCGTAGTTCTTGTCCAGCAGGTGTTCGATGGGATTTTTCACGAAATCCGGATCGCCGAGGTAGCTGTTGCGGTCGACATAGGCGTGGCGCATGGCTTCGATCTGGTAGTGCATGCCCTGGGCCGAACGGTAACCCAGGTCTTTCATCGGGTAGCCGTCAAGGATATTCATGATCTCGCAGATCACCACGCCGCCGGAGCTTGGCGGTGGCGCCGAGACCACGTGATAACCCCGGTAGTCGCACTCTACGGGTGCCAGTTCCCTGGTCTTGTATTTGTCGAGGTCGGCCTGGGTAATGATGCCCTTGTTGGCCTGGCTGGACGTGACAATAGCGTCGGCAACCCAGCCTTTGTAAAAACCGTCGGCGCCCTTCTCGGAAATTTCCCGCAGGGTTTTGCCCAGGTCCTTTTGCACCAGTTTCTGCCCGACCTGCATCGGCTCGCCGTTGCTCAGGAAGATCGAGCCGGAATCCTTCATGTCTTTTTTGAACACGTCCGTAGCGTATTCCAGCAGCTCGACATCGCCCTGCTGCAGCTCAAAACCGTCCTCAGCGAGCTTGATCGCCGGGGCGATCACTTCCTTGCGCGGCTTGGTGCCGTACTTCGACAGGGCCAACTCCATGCCCGACACGGTGCCCGGAACGCCAACTGCCAGGTGGCCTCGGGTACTGAGGTCCGGAACGACATTGCCTTCTTTATCCAGATACATGTCGGCAGTGGCGGCCAGCGGGGCTTTTTCACGGAAGTCGAGGAAGGTCTTGCGTCCGTCGGCCAGCTGGATGGTCATGAAACCACCACCGCCAAGGTTGCCCGCTGCGGGATAGACCACCGCCAGCGCATAGCCGACTGCGACGGCAGCATCGACGGCGTTGCCACCGTTCTTGAGCACATCGACACCCACATGGCTGGCCAGGTGTTGGGCGGTGACGACCATGCCGTTTTCGGCGGCGACCGGGGCCACTGAGGCCGCATAAGCAGACAGGCAACTGAGCGCCAGGGAGGTCGCTATCAGCGATTTGGCCAAAGGTTCGAACTTCATGATTCAGTCTCTTTTTGTTTTCAGTTTCGGGGGACAAACAGAGTGAACGCTTCAAGAGCAGTACGAAGTATGGTCGCGATTGCGTATTGCGCCTCCCCGGCGCCGCATTGTCCTTCACCGGTCGCAATCCCCGGCGCTCCCCCGGGGTTGCGGGCGAAATTCGAGGCGAAGAAGCCCTTCAGGACGCCTGAGCGAGCTGCTCGTCGAACTCCTTCAAGTACTGCCCTGCCAGCGTCTCTTTCTGCTTGTCGCTCAGCAATTTGCCGGCCATCTGGAAGAACTTCTGCTCCTCCTCTTTCAAGTGGTGATGGACCTTCTCGGACAATTTCTTCGCCGTGGCCAGCCAGGACGGGCTGGACATCTCGGTCTCGTCGAGGGTTTCCATCATCTCGTCCATCTCGTGGTGCTCGGAAATGGCGTGACGGCTGAGGTCAACGCCATTGTCGAATTCCATCAACGGGATGTAGAAATGCCGCTCCTCGGCGGTTTCGTGTGCCTGCAGCTCGGACTTCAGGCGCTTGTAGGCCTCGGCACGCTCCGGGGTATCGCCACTGGTCTGGATCAGCGCGTCGGCATAGGTACGTTGACGGTCATGGCTTTCGCGCAAGGCTTCAAAAATATTCACGGTGGTTCCTCATCGGCTGCGTTCTCGAATGACGCTGTTAAGGCTAGACATTTGCGCTTGCGCGACAGTTCCACGCCAGGGCTGGATCAAACCGCACGCGTCGCGCTACGCTGCTGCCGATTCACTCATGGCCATAAGGATTTAGCTGATGACACTGCACATAGAAGTCACGCAAGACCCCACTGAAGAGCAGCACCAGGCGATTCTCCTGCCGTTGCGCGCCTACAACGCCTCGAAGACGGGAGTTACGAAAGCGCAGCCGATCGCCTTGCTGGTGCGCGACGAGCACGACCAGGTTCTCGGCGGTTTGTACGGCAAGGTGTTTTACCAGTGGTTATATATCGAATTGCTGTCGGTGCCGGAAAATGCCCGGGGACAGGGATTGGGCTCACGGCTGATGCAAATGGCCGAGGATCACGCCCGGGAGAAGGAATGCCTGGGGATCTGGCTCGACACCTTCGAGTTCCAGGCCCCGGGGTTCTACCGCAAGATGGGTTATAGCGAGTTCGGGCATATCGCCGATTACCCGCCGGGGCACAAGCGCTTCTTTTTCCAGAAGCGCCTGACCATCGCCTGACCCTCCAGGCGATACACAACCACCGTGTGGGCGCGAGCAGGCTCACTCACAGGTTGAAATGTGTAATTTCGTTGAATCAGAGGCAGGTTGCCAACGCAGCCAAGCGGCGCTTGGCCACAAAATCGTCGTGCTGGGCGTAATAGCTCAGCACAGTCCCCGACGCATCCGTGGTCACGTCCACGAACGACTCCGCAGCACGGGTGTAGACGGTCGACCCACCCTTCTCGCCCGGTTGCAGGTAGGCGCCCGCATCGACGCCGAAAACCGCTTCGTCCTGCCAGGAAAACTGCACGCACTGGGCGACGACTTTTTCCGGTTTGTCCGACTTCAGGGTCTGGTACGGGGTTTTGGTCCGAGCATCGTTCATCACCGAGCCGGCGCAGCCCGCCAGCAGGGTAGCGGCCAGGGCCAGCAGCAGAATTCGCATTGCGTTCACTCATCAGGAAAAAGCCGACTGTATCATCCAGGCAGGGCGTTTCATTCTGCTTTACTTCATTTATACCGCGACACCGCGATACGATTCGCGCACCCTGTCGCGCCATAAACGTCCGATTGCCCGATTTGCGGGCCATTTTCTGGAAAGGTCATGACACCCAACGCCGAATACTACAAACCTACCGCCGAATACGCCGACAAGCTGATCAGCCAGATTGGCCAGACCCCGTCCTGGATCGCCAAGCGCATCGGTGTGACCGACAAGCGCATCCGCTACATCCTTGAAGGCGAACGCACCGTCAAGGGCGAGACCACGCCAATCCAGATGACCTACCCTGAGCAATTTGCCCTGGAGTGTCTGGCGGCAGCGGCCAAGGCCAGCAAGAAGCAGACTTCGTAATCCCTTGCCAAGGAGCGACCATGGCAGCAACCGAACAGCAACATGATCAGGCGCTGAAGAAGTTTCTCGACGAGCGCCCTGAACTGCGCGTAGAACTCGACACCCTCAACCCTCTGCTGGCCCAGGCCAAGGGCGAGACCGCCGCGCAGTATCGCGAAGAACGGCTGCACGAAGCCTTCGAAGCCGAGGCCGAGCGCCTGGGTCTGTTTGCCTGGGAGTTGACGCTGCAATTGACCGCCGCGACTGAAGCGGACTATCAGGCGCAGCGCCTGGAAGTTCACCGCGAAGTGGCCGAGATGGCGGGCATGGACTGGTTGGAGTATTGCGAGTTATATGGGTTGGCCCACTAACCCATCACACAAGGATGCCTGCGCCGATGTTGCCATCGTCCTCCAGTAACCGAGCCAGCGACGGCCATCTGCACGCCCGCAAATGGCGTGGTCGCATCGGCCTGTCGCTGGTCGCCAGCCTCTCGGTGCTCGCCGGCATGACCGATGCCATTGGCTTCATGGCCAGTGGCGATTTCGTCTCGTTCATGAGCGGCAACACCACCCGCCTCGCCGTGGCCATCAGTGACGGCGATCTGGGCCTGACCTTGCGCCTGGTGATCCTGGTCGCCACCTTCGTCGTCGGCAATGCCCTGGGAATTGTTGTCAGCCGTGTTGGCGGCCGCCGGGCGCTGCCGTTATTACTGTGCATCGCCATGCTGCTGTGCGGTGCGGCGGCCTGGCCATATGCAGATCAGCTGCCCGCCCTGCTCGCGGCGATCATCGCCATGGGCATGCTCAATGCGGCCGTGGAAGAGGTCAATGGCCTGCCGGTCGGGCTCACCTACGTGACTGGCGCCCTCTCGCGGTTTGGTCGTGGACTGGGCCGATGGATGCTGGGCGAACGGCGCAATGGCTGGCGAGTGCAGTTGATCCCGTGGACCGGGATGTTCGCCGGCGCGGTGTTCGGTGCACTGCTGGAGCATCATCTGGGGCTCAAGGCGCTGTTTGTCAGCGGGCTGCTGGCGGGGGTGATCGGGGTGTTGTCGCTGAAGATTCCACGGCGTTGGCAGTTGGGGTATATGCCGCGGTAGATCCAAATATCGTGGTTGAGACGCCGGCCGCTTTCGCGGGCAAGTCGAATCCTCGCACCGCCGCTCCCACAGCGTATTGGTGGTGAGCGCAGTATTTGTGGATGGCCGACACCTCTGTGGGAGCAAGCCTTGCCCGCGATGGCGTCTGCACACAGTGCCTCGGCCTCTACAGAAACCTACTTCGCCGCACAGCCGATAAAGCTTTATCATGCTCGCAGTTCCGCTGATCGAGTCCGTCATGAAGTTCGCCATCGCGCTGTTTTCCGCCGCCCATGCGCCCTCCTCGCGCCGTGCCCTGTTGTTTGCCCAGGCCGCGCTGGCCGGGGGGCATGAGATTGTCCGGCTGTTTTTCTACCAGGACGGCGTCTATAACGCATCGACCAGTGTAGTGACTGCCCAGGATGAGCTGGACCTGCCCCGGCAATGGCGCGAACTCGTCGCCGACCATCAGCTCGACGGCGTGGTGTGCATCGCCGCCGCGCTGCGTCGCGGTGTGTTGAATGAGGAAGAAGCCAGTCGTTACCAGCGTTCGGTCGCGGTCGGTGCACCATGGGAGCTGTCCGGCCTCGGCCAGTTGCACGACGCGGTCCAGGACGCCGACCGCCTGATCTGTTTCGGAGGCGCGTAAAATGGCCAAATCCTTGTTGATCATCAGCCGCCAGTCGCCCTGGTCCGGGCCGAGCGCACGGGAGGCGCTGGACATTGTGCTCGCCGGGGGCGCCTTCGACCTGCCCATCGGCCTGCTGTTTCTCGATGACGGAGTGTTCCAGCTCGCCACCGGACAGGACGCCAGGGCCCTGCAGCAGAAAGACCTCAGTGCCAATCTGCAAGCGCTGCCAATGTTCGGTGTAGAAGCGTTGTTCGTCTGTGCCGACAGTACCGCCGCCCGGGGCCTGAGCAGTTTTGCGCTGGATGAAGCCCAGGCGCTGGCCGCCCACGAAGTCACCGCACTTATTGACCGTTACGATCAGGTGATTACCCTCTGATGTCGACCTTGCACGTAGTGTCTCATTCCCCCTTCGGCGACGACCGCCTGACCAGTTGCCTGCGCATCATCGGAGCTGACGATGGGCTGCTGCTCTGTGGCGATGCAGTCCATGCCTTGCAACCGGGCACTGCCCCCTTCAACGCGCTGAGCACTCGCGCCCTGAAACTGTTCGTGCTGGCCGAAGACGTCCAGGCGCGGGCGGTGAACGTTCCGGACTGGGCCGCCAGCATCGACTACCCGGCCTTCGTTGAACTGTCTGTCCACTACGACAAGGTCAACAGCTGGTTATGAATGCGCTGACAGTCGGCGCCCGCGCCATCGAACTGGACAAGGACGGTTTCCTGGTTGAACTCAGCGACTGGTCCGCCGAAGTGGCCAGCGCCCTGGCCGCCGCCGAAGACATCGAGCTGGGCCCCGAACATTGGGAGATCCTCGACCTGTTGCGCAGTTTTTATGCCGAGTTCCAGTTGTCCCCGGCTACGCGACCGCTGATCAAGTACACCGCATTGAAGCTCGGCCCGGAAAAAGGCAACAGCCTGCACCTCAACCGACTGTTCAAAGGCACCCCTGCCAAACTCGCCGCGAAACTGGCGGGCCTGCCCAAACCGACGAATTGCTTATGACCGACTACCCAGCGCTGACCCTCGAAACCCCCGCCGAACACCCGTTCGCTCAGTTCGTGCGAATTCTCGGCAAGGGCAAGCGTGGTGCCCGCGACCTGACCCGGGTCGAAGCTCGGGTCGCCATGGGCATGGTGCTCGACGATCAGGTCGAGGACACCCAGCTGGGCGCATTTCTGATGCTGTTGCGCCACAAGGAAGAAAGCGCCGAGGAAATGGCCGGTTTTACCGAAGCCTTGCGTGAGCGTTTGCAGGCGCCAGCGTTGAATGTTGACCTGGACTGGCCGACCTACGCCGGCAAAAAGCGCCACCTGCCGTGGTACCTGCTGGCGGCCAAGTGCCTGGCGCAAAACGGCGTGCGAATTTTCATGCATGGTGGCGGCGCGCACACGGCCGGCCGGCTGTACAGCGAGCAGTTGCTGCAACAATTGCAGATCCCGCTGTGCCGCACCTGGCAGCAGGTCGGTGCCGCGCTGGAGGATGGCGGCCTGGCGTTCATGCCGCTGGTGGACTGGGCGCCGCAACTTCAGCGCATGATCGACTTGCGCAACACCCTGGGCCTGCGTTCGCCGATCCATTCCCTGACCCGTATTCTCAACCCGCTGGGCGCGCGCTGCGGCCTGCAAAGTATTTTCCATCCCGGATACCAGGCGGTGCACCGCGATGCCAGCGGCCTGCTCGGCGACACCGCGATCGTGGTCAAGGGCGATGGTGGCGAAATCGAGATCAACCCGGACGCCGACAGCCACCTCTATGGCACTACCGGCGGTGTCAGCTGGGATGAGGAATGGCCACAGATGTCCAGCCAGCGGCACGTCAAACCGTCTGCACTGGACCCTGAACACTTGAAGGCGGTGTGGCGCGGCGACGTGGTCGACAGCTACCCGCAAATGGCCCTGATCTCGACCATGGCCCTGGCCTTGCGCGGCCTCGGCCAACCCCGGGAGCAGGCGTTCGAAACGGCCCGGCAGTACTGGGAAGCCCGGGACAGATCGATTTAACCGATCATAACCGCCCAACCTTTGCGCTTTTTGTTCGAACCTATCGGAATAGACTCCTCTCCAATGCTTATTGGTTGAGGAGTCTTGAACATGGGGTTGTTAGTTGAAGGTCGCTGGCATGACCAGTGGTACGAAAGCAGCAAAGACGGCGCATTCCAGCGCGAGCAGGCCCAGCGCCGCAACTGGGTGACCGCCGACGGCCAGCCCGGCCCCAGCGGTGTCGGTGGCTTTGCCGCCGAGGCCGGGCGCTATCATCTGTACGTTTCCCTTGCCTGTCCCTGGGCCCATCGCACGTTGATCCTGCGCAAACTCAAAGGCCTCGAAGGGCTCATCGACGTGTCGGTGGTCAGTTGGCTGATGCTGGAAAACGGCTGGACCTTCGACGAGAATCTCGGCTCCACCGGTGACAAGCTGGATCACTTTGATTTCATGCACCAGCGCTACACCGCCGATACCGCCAACTACACCGGTCGCGTCACGGTGCCGGTGCTCTGGGACAAGCAGCAGCAACGTATCGTCAGCAACGAATCGGCAGAAATTATTCGTATGTTCAACAGTGCGTTCGATGACCTGACCGGCAACGCCCTGGACTTTTACCCAGCGGCGCTGCGCAATGAGATCGATGGGCTGAACGAGCGAATTTATCCGGCAGTGAACAATGGCGTGTATCGCGCGGGCTTTGCCACGTCGCAGCAGGC
Source organism: Pseudomonas sp. Y24-6 (assembly GCF_020295325.1). Taxonomy (NCBI): domain Bacteria; kingdom Pseudomonadati; phylum Pseudomonadota; class Gammaproteobacteria; order Pseudomonadales; family Pseudomonadaceae; genus Pseudomonas; species Pseudomonas sp. Y24-6. The sequence goes on from NZ_JACBXG010000001.1 coordinate 365,230, forward strand.
CTACGAACAGGCATTCGACGAAGTGTTCGCGGAGCTGGACCGGCTGGAAGCGCTATTGGGTGCCAATCGCTACCTGGTGGGCGAGTACCTGACCGAAGCCGATGTTCGGCTGTTTACCACGTTGATTCGGTTTGATGCGGTTTATCATGGGCACTTCAAATGCAACCTGCGGCGGATCGCCGATTACCCGAACCTGTCGAACTGGTTGCGGGAAATGTATCAGTGGCCGGGGATTGCCGAGACAGTGGATTTCACCCACATCAAAAATCACTACTACGGCAGTCACAAGACCATCAATCCGACCGGGGTTGTGCCTAAGGGGCCGCAGCAGGATTTTAATGGCGGGCATGATCGAGCGCGGTTGAGTGGGAAAGGGGTCTGGCAGCAGCATTAAGATCAAAAGATCGCAGCCTTCGGCAGCGCCTACAGGGGATCGCATAATCCTGTAGGCGCTGACGAAGGCTGCGATCTTTTTCACCCAGACTGCGCAATTGCAGATTCAGACCTGCGCCTGAGCCCCTTCAAACCACGCCAGTTTCTCGCGCAGTTGCACCACTTCCCCAACAATCACCAGGGTCGGGGCATGGACTTCATGCTCCGCCACCAGCCGTGGAAGATCGGCCAGGGTCCCGGTGAACACCCGTTGATTGACCGTGGTCCCTTGCTGGATCAACGCCGCCGGGGTATCTGCCGCACGGCCATGCCTGATCAGTTCTTCGCAGATGATCGGCAAGCCCACCAGCCCCATATAGAACACCAGCGTCTGCGCCGGCGCGACGAGGTCGGCCCACGGCAGGTCGGTGGAGCCATCCTTGAGGTGACCGGTGACAAAGCGTACGGACTGCGCGTAATCGCGGTGCGTCAGCGGGATGCCAGCGTAAGCGGCGCAGCCACTGGCAGCAGTGATGCCGGGCACCACCTGGAACGGAATGCCATGGGCTGCCAGTTCCTCGATCTCCTCGCCGCCCCGGCCGAAGATGAACGGATCACCGCCCTTCAACCGCACCACGCGCTTGCCCTGTTTGGCCAGATCTACCAACTGCTGGTTGATCTGATCCTGGGGCACCGCATGATCGGCCCGACGCTTGCCAACATAGATCCGCTCGGCATCGCGACGGCACAAGTCGAGAATCGCCGGCGCCACCAGGCGGTCATACAGCACCACGTCGGCTTGCTGCATCAGGCGCAGTGCACGAAACGTCAGCAGGTCCGGATCACCCGGGCCTGCGCCCACCAGATACACCTCGCCGGTCGCCACCGTGGCTTCACCGTCGATTTTAGCCTGCAGCAGGCGCTCGGCCTCGCTGCCCTGCCCGGCCAGTTGCCGATCGGCGATGGGCCCCTGGAACACATCCTCCCAGAACGCCCGGCGTTGCTGCACGTCCGGGAACAGCCCTTTGACCTGGCTGCGAAAACGCGCCGCCAGACCGGCCAACTGACCGTAAGTGGAGGGAATCCAGGTTTCCAGTTTGGCGCGGATCAAGCGCGCCAGCACCGGTGCATCACCGCCGCTGGAGACCGCGATGATCAACGGCGAACGGTCGACGATCGCCGGGAAGATCACGCTGCACAGCGCAGGTGCATCCACCACATTGACCGGCACACAGCGCCGATGGGCATCGGCGGAGACTTGTGCGTTCAACGGTTCGTCGTCGGTGGCGGCAATGATCAGCCCGCAACCGTGCAAATCCGACTCGACGTAACCGCGTAGCACGCACTCGCCCCCGCTGCCAGCCACCAGCTCACGCAACTGCGGTTCGATTTCAGGTGCAACCACTCGCAGCAGGGCACCGGCTTCGGCCAGCAGGCGGGATTTGCGCAAGGCAATCTCCCCCCCACCGACGACCAACACACGACTGCCGCGAAGGTTGTGAAACAGCGGCAGATAGTCCATTTAGCCGATGACCTCGAGGCCACCCATGTACGGCTTCAGCACCTGCGGTACGCGGATCGAACCGTCGGCCTGCTGGTAGTTTTCCAGCACGGCGACCAGGGTACGACCGACCGCGAGGCCAGAACCGTTGAGGGTGTGAACCAGCTCAGGCTTGCCGGTTTCCGGGTTGCGGAAACGCGCCTGCATGCGCCGGGCCTGGAAATCGCCACAGTTGGAGCACGACGAAATCTCGCGGTACTTGTCCTGGCTCGGAATCCACACTTCAAGGTCGTAGGTCTTGACCGCGCTGAAGCCCATGTCGCCCGTGCACAGCGCCAGGGTGCGGTAAGGCAGCTCCAGCAGTTGCAGGACTTTCTCGGCGTTGGCGGTCAGGCCTTCCAGGGCTTGCATCGAAGTCGATGGCTCGACGATCTGGACCATCTCGACCTTGTCGAACTGGTGCTGGCGGATCATGCCACGGGTGTCACGACCCGACGCGCCAGCTTCACTGCGGAAGCATGGCGTGTGGGCGACGAACTTGATGGGCAGCAGTTTAGAGTCGACGATTTCGCCGGCCACAATGTTGGTCAGCGACACTTCGGCCGTCGGGATCAGGTACAGATCGGCTTCGCCTTCACGAGCGATCTTGAACAGGTCTTCCTCGAACTTCGGCAACTGGCCGGTGCCTTGCAGCGCCGGCGCCTGGACCAGGTAAGGCGTGTACGCCTCTTCATAGCCATGCTCGCTGGTGTGCAGGTTGATCATGAATTGCGCCAGGGCACGGTGCAGACGAGCGATCGGCCCGCGCAACAGGGCAAAGCGTGCACCGGACAGCTTGGCGGCGGTTTCGAAATCCAGCCAGCCGAATTTTTCGCCCAGGGCCACGTGGTCCTGAACCGGGAAATCGAAAGCGGTCGGCGTACCCCAGCGGCGCACTTCGACGTTGTCGTCTTCATCCTTGCCGACCGGCACGGACTCGTGCGGCAGGTTCGGAATACCAAGCAGGATCGAGTCCAGCTCGGTCTGAATGGCGTCCAGCTCGACTTTGCCGGCGCCCAGTTCGTTGCCCATGCGCTCGACGTCCGCCATCAGCGGCGCGATGTCTTCGCCGCGCTGCTTGGCCTGACCGATGGACTTGGAACGCGCATTACGTTCAGCCTGCAGTGCTTCGGTGCGGGTCTGGACGGTCTTGCGCTGTTCTTCCAGCGCTTCGATGCGCGCAACATCCAGGGTGTAGCCACGGGATGCCAGGCGGTCCGCTACGTCCTGAAGGTTGCTACGTAACAGTTTGGAATCGAGCATGTCGGTCTCTCGTTATCAAAGTTTGGTCAGGGACAGGCCGGCCCAGGTGGCGAGCAGCCCGCCGAATACGCTGATGGCCGCATAGCCCAAGGCTAGCAGGACTTGCCCGCTTTCCAGCAGGCGCACCGTATCCAGTGAAAAAGAAGAAAAAGTCGTCAGCCCCCCAAGGAAGCCAACCATCAACCCGGCGCGCACCTCTATCGGCACTTCCGGGCGTATCAGAAACAGGCCGTACAACACGCCGATCAGCAGACAGCCCACGATATTAACGGCCAGCGTAGCGGTATAGAAGTGCCGCGGCCAATTTGCGTTGACCCAATTGCCGGTGGCGAAGCGTAACAGCGTGCCGGCGACGCCGCCGATCGAAACGGCGATAACCAGTGGAATCACTATTTTCTCCGCTGCCTGGGGCTCAGACGATCAAGTTGGGCAAGGTGGTTGAGCTTCTCGCCGATCTTCAACTCCAGGCCCCGAGGCACGGGTTGATAGAACGGTTGCGGCTCGAGTTCTTCAGGAAAATAATCTTCGCCGGCCGCGTAAGCGTCCGGCTCATCGTGGGCATAACGGTACTCGTCGCCATAGCCCAGCTGTTTCATCAGCTTGGTGGGTGCGTTGCGCAAGTGCAGCGGCACTTCGAGGGAGCCATGTTCGGTAGCACTGCGCATGGCGGCCTTGAAGCCCATGTACACCGCATTGCTCTTCGGCGCGCAGGCCAGATAGGTGATGGCCTGCGCCACGGCCAGCTCGCCTTCCGGGCTGCCCAGGCGCTCCTGCACTTCCCACGCCGCCAGGCACAGGCTCAGGGCGCGGGGGTCGGCATTGCCAATATCTTCGCTGGCCATGCGCACCACGCGCCGGGCCAGGTAAAGGGGGTCGCAACCGCCGTCGATCATTCGCGCGAACCAGTACAGCGCCCCATCGGGATTGGAGCCGCGCACCGACTTATGCAGCGCGGAGATCTGGTCGTAAAACGCCTCGCCCCCCTTGTCGAAACGCCGGCGGGTATCGCCGAGCAGGCTCTGCAGCAGGTCGACGCCGATTTCGCAGTGGTCTTCGGCGAGGTCCGAGGCGTTTTCCAGCAGATTGAGCAGGCGCCGGCCATCGCCATCGGCGGCGGTCAGCAGCATCTGGAAGCCTTCATCGCTGAGGGTCAGCTGCCGTTTGCCCAGGCCGCGCTCTTCGGTCAGGGCGCGCTGCACCAGCTTGCGCAGGGCCGCTTCGTCGAGACTTTTGAGCACGTAGACGCGGGCCCGGGAGAGCAAGGCGTTGTTGAGTTCGAACGAGGGGTTTTCGGTGGTCGCGCCGATGAAAATCAGGGTGCCGTCTTCAACGTAGGGCAGAAACGCATCCTGCTGGGACTTGTTGAAGCGGTGCACTTCATCGACGAACAGAATGGTGCGTTTGCCGTACTGCCCGGCCTGCTGCTTGGCGATTTCCACCGCCTGGCGGATTTCCTTCACCCCGGCCAGTACCGCCGAGACCGTTTCGAAATGCGCGTCCGAGACTTCAGCCAGGAGTCGCGCCAGGGTGGTCTTGCCCACTCCCGGCGGGCCCCAGAAGATCATCGAATGCAGCGCACCCTGCTCGAGGGCTTCGCGCAGGGGCTTGCCGCGGGCCAGCAGGTGTTCCTGGCCGACGTACTCATCCAGATTGGCCGCACGCAGGCGGGCGGCCAGGGGTTGAGCTATCGGGGCGCTGCTGAACAGGTCCATCACTGCTTATGAAACCTCACTGGGTCCTGATGCCGATCACTCAATTATTTGAACGCTGCGGTCCCTGTGGGAGCGGGCTTGCCCGCGATGACGACATTACATTCAAGATCATGGTTTTCTGACCCGACGCCATCGCGGGCAAGCCCGCTCCCACAGGTACTGCGTCTTACTCTTGGATGACGTCCGCGCCCTTGGGGATGTCGAACTTGAACCTGGACGCCGGGATCGGCTCGTTGGCTTTCACCCCGGTGAACAGGATATTGGTGCGCTGGCCGACGCTGTCGATCAGTTGCATGTCATTGACCAGGCCATTACGGAACGACAGGCGCAGGCTGTCGAACAGGGTGTCCTTGGTTTTCGGCTTCAAGGTGAAGTCGATCACGCCACCGGCTTCCTTGGCGCTGATGTCGAAGCTCTGGCTGATCTTGGACACGTCACCGGACAGCAGCAGCGCCGGGGTCTGGGTCAGGCGCTGGTCGAGGTTCTTGATGGTGACCTGCTCCAGGTCCGGGTCCCACAGCGAGACCTTCTTGCCGTCGGACACCATCAGCTGTTCCTGCGGCGCATCGGTGTGCCAGTAGAACAAGCCAGGGCGTTGCAGCGACATCTGCCCTGCGGTTTCCTGCAACTGGGTGCCGCCGCCATCCAGGGTCAGCTGGGAGAAGCGTGCGCTCAGGGTCTGGGATTTTTCCAGGAGTTGGGTCAGGCGCGCCACGTCCTTGTCATCGGCGTGGGCCGAAAGCGTGGTCAAAGCCAGTACCGGCAGCAACAGCATGCGGATAAGACGCATGGGAGTCCTCTTGATATTCGTGGGAGTGCGGGCGGCGCGCGAGGCGCCGCCCTTGCAAAATCAGATCAGTCGCGAACCGGGCCAGGTGCCAGGACTTCGCGGGAACCGTTGGTGTTCATTGACGTCACGACCCCGGCCATTTCCATGGCTTCGATCATGCGCGCGGCGCGGTTGTAGCCGATCTTCAGCTTGCGCTGGACCGCAGAAATGGACGCGCGACGGCTTTCCAGCACGAATTGCACTGCTTCGTCATACAGCGCATCGGTTTCGGCATCGTCATCACCGCCACCACCGCCGCTTTCAAAACCGCTACCTGCCTCTTCGACACCGGCGAGGATCTCATCGTTGTATTCCGGTGCACCGCGCAGTTTCCAGGCTTCGACCACACGGTGAACCTCGTCATCGGATACGAACGCACCGTGGACCCGGATCGGCAGGCTGGTGCCGGGCGGCATGTACAACATGTCACCGTGGCCCAACAGTTGCTCGGCGCCACCCTGGTCGATGATGGTCCGCGAGTCGATCTTGCTCGACACCTGGAACGCCATGCGTGTCGGAATGTTGGCCTTGATCAGACCGGTGATGACATCCACCGAAGGCCGCTGGGTCGCGAGGATCAGGTGGATGCCCGCAGCACGGGCTTTCTGGGCGATACGGGCGATCAGCTCTTCAACCTTCTTGCCGACGATCATCATCATGTCGGCAAATTCGTCGACCACCACGACGATAGTCGGCAGCTTGGTCAACAGCGGCGCTTCATCGTGAATGCTTTCGCGCTTGTACAGCGGATCGGTCAACGGCTCGCCCGCGTCCTGGGCTTCCTTGACCTTGGCGTTGAAGCCCGACAGGTTACGCACGCCCATCTTCGCCATCAGCTTGTACCGACGCTCCATCTCCGCCACGCTCCAGCGCAGGGCGTTGGCGGCGTCTTTCATATCGGTCACCACCGGGCACAGCAGGTGCGGAATGCCTTCGTAGATCGACAATTCCAGCATCTTCGGGTCGATCATGATCAGCTTGGCGTCTTCCGGGCCGGACTTGAACAGGATCGACAGGATCATCGCGTTCACGCCCACGGACTTACCCGAACCGGTGGTACCGGCCACCAGCAAGTGCGGCATTTTCGCCAGGTCGGTGATGACCGGCTTGCCACCGATGTCGTGGCCCAGGGCCAGGGTCACCGGCGACTTGAAGTTGTCGTATTCCGGGGTCGAGAGCACTTCGGAGAAGCGCACGATCTGGCGGTCCTCGTTCGGAATCTCGATACCCACAGTGGTCTTGCCCGGAATCACTTCCACGACCCGGACGCTGGTGACCGCCAGGGAGCGGGCAAGGTCCTTCGCCAGGTTGGAGATGCGGCTGACCTTGACGCCGGCCGCCGGCTGGATTTCGTAACGGGTAATGACCGGTCCCGGGTGAATGGAATCCACCGACACTTCAACGCCGAATTCCTTGAGCTTGATTTCCAGCAGGTGGCCAACCGCAGCCAGGGACTCGGGCGAATAATTGAGCTGTTTCTTTTCCGCCGGGTCGAGGATCGAGATGGGCGGCAAAGTACCTTCCACCGCGCTGTCGACGAACAACGGCGCCTGCTTCTCTTTTTCCACTCGCTTGCTGGGTGCAGCCGGCTTCGGTGGCGCAGGGGCGATTACCGGCGGTACCTGCTTCTCGCGGTCCGACATGTGCTTGCTCAAGGCCTGCTCGCGCTCGATCAGGCGTTCCTTGACCTTGGCCTGCTCGCGCTTGTCGGTAACGGTAGGCGCCACCACGTCGTGCACGCGGTCATCGACTTCACGCAATTGCGCGACCAGTTGCTTGCGTTCCACCCGAGCGGCCCACCAGCGATTGGCGGCGCCCTGGAACAGTTCGAACAGGTCGAGGGTGATCTTGCCGGTGACGTCCATCACCTTGAACCACGACAGGTCGGTGAACACCGTCAGGCCGAACAGGAACAAGGCGATGAACAGCAAGGTGCTGCCCTGGATATTCAGCGCATTGCGGGCCAGGTCGCCAAGGCTCTCGCCCAGCGCGCCACCCGCGCCTGCCGGCAGACCGGTGGCTGCGTGGAAGTGGATATGGGCCAGGGCCGCACCTGACAGCACCAGGAACACCAGGCCGATCAGGCGCCAGGAGAACAGCCAGCCGCTCCATTCCCACGGCTGGTGGCGTTGGCGGAAGATCTGGTAGGCCTTGACCGCCAGCAGCAGCGGAAAGATGTAGGCGAAGTAACCCAGCACCATGAACAGGATATCGGCGCTGTAGGAGCCGGCAGGACCGCCGAAATTCTGTACGTCGTCGATCTTGCTGTTGTGGCTCCAGCCCGGATCGTCCTTGCCGTAGGTCAGCAAGGCCATCATCAGGAACAGGCACAAGGCACCGATGGCGATCAATGCACCTTCCTTGAGTCGGTAGTGCAATTGTTGCCGCCAGAGCGGAACGACGACTGTTTTTGGTGCTGCGGTGGATTTCTTCAAAACGCTACTTTTCCTGCGCCAGGGGCGCGTCCATCTGTTGAATGACTATAAAACTGCCCAATCCGGGCAGGCAAAAAAGTTGACAGGCGCAACCGGAACTACTTTTTACCACTGCATCGCGCATTTCATAAACACGGCGCAAACTCAAAAATGTGTAACAGCCCCGCATTGTACGGGTTTGTACGGCCGATGCCATGCTGGCAACTTCAGTTTCAAGCATAGCCAAGGGCGTGCGACCTGCGGTCCAATTTGAGCATGCATTGTCTTTCGTGACAAAGGCTTATGAGGGATTCATCTACGACCACATTCACAACGCCAAGTTGCAGCGCCGCGCCTCTGTTGCAGGAGCGGTTACACGACGGCACAACCGCAGAAAAATACATCGACGACATTTCCAGCGTTTGACGGCAAACTTGATCACGGGCCAACCGGCTCGATACCGCCCTCCCCTTCTGCAAGCCTGGATGCCATGCTGACCTGGTTACAACGCAACTCACTGACCTTTCCGCCGCTGGAACGAGCGATGCGCGATCCCAACGGCCTCCTGGCTGCGGGCGGCGACTTGTCGGCCGACCGCCTGATCCAGGCCTACCGCCATGGGTGCTTCCCGTGGTTCTCCGAAGGCCAGCCGATTCTCTGGTGGTCGCCCGATCCTCGCACGGTGCTGTTTCCCGACGAATTGCATGTCTCGCGCAGCCTGGGCAAATTGCTTCGGCAACAGCGCTATGAGGTGACCTTCGACCAGGATTTCGCTGCAGTCATCCAGGCTTGCGCGGCCCCGCGTGATTATGCCGACGGCACCTGGATCACCGCCGCGATGCAGGACGCCTACCTTGAACTGCACAAGCGTGGCTTCGCCCACTCGGTGGAGGTGTGGGACCAGGGCGAGCTGGTGGGCGGCCTCTATGGTCTGGCGATGGGGCAGCTGTTTTTCGGCGAGTCGATGTTCAGCCGCGCCGACAATGCCTCCAAATTTGGCTTTGCCACACTGGTGCGACATCTGAAAGACTCGGGGTTCATACTGATCGACTGCCAGATGCCCACCGACCATTTGCACAGCCTCGGCGCCCGGGCGATTCCCCGTAGCGAATTCGCCCGCTACCTGGCCCTGCACCTGGATCAACCCAGCCGCGCCAGCTGGGTTTGCTGAGCGACTTTCGCGCGCTTGGCTTACACTTATTTAAAGTTTATCCCCGAGGGTTGATCATGACCGAGTTGGCGCGTTTGAAGTTCTATGCCACTCAACCCCACTCTTGCAGTTATCTGCCCGAAGAGCAGGCCACCACCCTGTTCCTCGACCCTAGCCAGCCCATGGATGTGCATGTCTACGCAGATCTGTCTGAAATGGGTTTTCGTCGCAGTGGTGATCACCTGTACCGGCCGCATTGCCAGAACTGCAATGCCTGCGTACCCGCGCGTATCCCCGTCGCGCAGTTCGCACCCAATCGCCAGCAGAAACGCATTTTCAGGCGCAACCTCGATCTGCAGGTGCGCCCGGCCAAACCACAGTTCAGCGAAGAATACTTCGACCTGTACCAGCGCTACATCGAACAGCGGCATGCCGATGGCGACATGTACCCGCCCAGCCGCGATCAGTTTTCCACCTTCCTGGTGCGCGACCTGCCATTTTCGCGCTTCTATGAATTCCGCCGCGACGGCCGGCTGCTGGCTGTGGCCGTGACGGACTTGCTGCCCAATGGCCTGTCGGCGGTCTATACCTTCTACGAACCCGCCGAAGAACGCCGCAGCCTGGGCCGGTACGCCATCCTGTGGCAAATCGCCGAGGCCCGGCGCCTGGGGCTGGATGCGGTGTACCTGGGCTACTGGATCAAGAACTGCAAAAAGATGAGTTACAAGACGCAATATCGGCCCATCGAACTGCTGATCAACCAGCGCTGGGTTCTTCTAAGTTAGAGCAATCCCTAAACCCCTTGGCGTAAACACCATTTTTCGGGCACAATGCACGCCGCTTTTGCCTGGCGCAGTTGCACCGGGCCATTCATTGGACACCGAGGGCTTTACTGCATGTCGAAAGAAGACAGCTTCGAAATGGAAGGCACTGTCGTCGACACCCTGCCCAACACCATGTTTCGTGTGGAGTTGGAAAATGGGCACGTCGTAACCGCGCATATTTCCGGCAAGATGCGCAAGAACTACATCCGTATTCTTACCGGTGACAAAGTGCGCGTCGAGCTGACGCCCTATGACTTGAGCAAAGGGCGCATTACTTACCGCGCTCGCTAATCAGGTCAATACAAGACGCCCGGCTTACACCGGGCGTTTTTGTTTGTCTGCAATTCGACGACCAAATTTTTTGGAGCCTGCACAGATCCCCTGTGGGAGCGAGCTTGCTCGCGATGGCGGTGGGTCAGCTTGCATCAATGTTGAATGTGCTGACGCCATCGCGAGCAAGCTCGCTCCCACAGGGGGACGGGGTACAAATGGCAGACAGCAAAAAGGCGCCTTTCGGCGCCTTTTGCTTTGTTGCGGTTAACGTCAGGCCATTTCTGCCGTGGTTTCGAACTCGAAGGTCAGCTCGCCGTCCTTCAAATCGATGTGAACCACACCACCATGGTCGGCCAGTTCGCCAAACAGGATCTCTTCCGCCAGCGGACGCTTGATCTTGTCCTGGATCAGGCGTGCCATTGGTCGAGCGCCCATTGCCGAGTCGTAGCCACCTGCCGCCAGCCAGCTGCGTGCGGCGTCGGTCACTTCCAGCTGCACGCGCTTGTCTTCCAACTGCGCCTGAAGCTCGGTAAGGAACTTGTCCACCACGCTCTTGATGACCTCATGACTGAGGCGACCAAACTGGATGATGGTGTCCAGGCGGTTGCGGAACTCTGGCGTGAAGCTCTTCTTGATCACTTCCATCGCATCGGAAGAGTGGTCCTGATGAGTGAAACCGATCGAAGCGCGCGCTGCGGTTTCGGCACCGGCGTTGGTCGTCATGATGACGATCACGTTACGGAAGTCCGCTTTGCGCCCGTTATTATCGGTGAGCGTACCGTGGTCCATCACCTGCAACAGCAGGTTGAAGACTTCCGGATGCGCCTTCTCGATCTCATCGAGCAACAGCACGCAGTGTGGCTGCTTGGTGATGGCTTCGGTCAGCAGGCCGCCCTGATCGAACCCGACATAGCCTGGAGGTGCACCGATCAGACGCGATACGGTGTGGCGCTCCATGTACTCGGACATGTCGAAGCGAACCAGCTCGATACCCAGCGCCTTGGCCAGCTGACGCGCCGCTTCGGTTTTACCAACACCGGTCGGGCCTGCGAACAGGAACGAACCGACTGGCTTGTCAGGCGACTTGAGGCCGGCGCGGGACAGCTTGATCGCAGTCGACAGCGAGTCGATTGCAGCGTCCTGGCCAAACACCGTCAGCTTGAGGTCACGCTCAAGGTTACGCAGCAGCTCTTTGTCGGAGCTGGTGACGTGCTTTGGCGGAATCCGCGCGATCTTCGCCACGATGTCCTCGACCTGAGGCACTTCGATGCGTTTCACACGCTTCTCGACCGGCTGCAAGCGCTGGTAGGCACCCGCCTCGTCAATCACGTCGATGGCCTTGTCCGGCATGTGCCGGTCATTGATGTAGCGCGATGCCAGTTCGGCAGCCGCACGCAGGGCCTCATCGCTGTACTCGATACTGTGGTGCGCTTCGAAACGCCCCTTCAAGCCGCGCAGGATACCGATGGTGTCTTCCACCGAAGGCTCCGACACATCGACTTTCTGGAAGCGCCGGGCCAAGGCACGGTCCTTCTCGAAGATCCCGCGGAACTCCTGGAACGTGGTCGAACCGATGCAGCGGATATCACCGGAAGACAGCAGCGGTTTGAGCAGGTTCGAGGCATCCATGACGCCACCGGACGCGGCACCCGCACCAATGATGGTGTGGATTTCGTCGATGAACAGGATTGCCTGCGGACGCTTTTTCAACTCATTGAGCAACGCCTTGAAGCGCTTCTCGAAATCACCGCGATATTTGGTCCCGGCCAGCAGTGCGCCCAGATCGAGCGAATACACCACGCTGTTGGCCAGCAGATCAGGCACCTGGTTGTCGACAATACGCTTGGCCAGGCCTTCGGCAATCGCGGTTTTACCCACGCCTGCCTCGCCCACCAGCAGCGGATTGTTCTTGCGACGACGCGCCAGGATCTGCGCGACACGCTCGACTTCCATTTCGCGGCCTACCAGCGGGTCAATACGACCCTGGCGTGCCAGTTCGTTGAGGTTGCTGGCATAAGCATCCAGGGGATTGCCAGAAGAAGAAGACTCGCCGCCCTCGTCGTCCTGCATATCTTGCTCACCTTCAGAGTGATCGCCATGCCCGGGCACCTTGGAGATGCCGTGGGCGATATAGTTGACGACATCGATGCGCGCAACGCTCTGCTGTTTCAGCAGGAACACTGCCTGACTCTCTTGCTCACTGAAGATGGCGACCAGCACGTTGGCACCGGTCACTTCGCGTTTGCCCGAGCTCTGTACGTGAAACACGGCGCGCTGCAGCACACGCTGGAAGCCCAGGGTTGGCTGGGTCTCACGATCCTCGTCATGCACGGGGATCAGTGGCGTGGTGGAGTCAATAAACTCCTGCAGGTCATGTTTGAGTTTGTCGAGGTTGGCGCCGCACGCACGCAATACGGTGGCGGCAGCCTCATTATCCAATAGGGCCAGCAGGAGGTGTTCGACGGTCATGAATTCATGACGTTTCGAACGAGCCTCCTTGAAGGCAAGATTGAGGGTGACTTCGAGCTCGCGGTTTAACATAGCTTCACCTCATACCCAAGTGGTCGGCGATTAACCGTCCTTCTCGATTTCACAGAGTAGCGGATGCTGGCTTTCCCTGGCGTACTGGTTGACCTGCATGGCCTTGGTCTCGGCGATGTCGCGGGTAAACACTCCACATACTGCCCGTCCTTCTGTATGGACGGCCAACATGACCTTGGTCGCCAGCTCCCGATTCAGGTTAAAAAACACCTCGAGCACTTCGACGACGAAATCCATCGGTGTGTAGTCATCATTGAACAAAACCACCTTGTACATCGGTGGCGCCTGTAAAGCAGGCTTTGCCTCCTGAACAGCAATGCCTGCGGAATCGTCGTCGTGGGTCCCCGGACTGTCTTGCTGGAGAACCGGATGATCCTGATTGAATGTTAGTCGAATCTGGCTGATTGCATGCATGGAAAGAAAGGTTCGTCAGTTGTGCGAATACAGTGGTGGGGGCGGCTATGGACGATTTCAACTGCGACTGCCCGGTCACCTTGACTATCGGCAAAACGGTGTTACAACCAATAGAGCCCACAGTGGGTAAAAAAGGTCCGCGGAGTCAATCTTATTTATGAGATTCGACTGCGGATTATCTGGATGATACTCCAGTGATGGAGTCAGTTGCAGAGGGATATGGGTATGTCAGGTGTCAAGGTCAGTGGCAAGGTGAAATGGTTCAACAACGCCAAGGGATACGGCTTCATCAATGAAGACGGCAAGAGCGAAGACCTGTTCGCCCACTATTCGGCCATCCAGATGGAGGGGTACAAGACCCTGAAGGCCGGCCAGGCTGTGGTGTTCGAGATTATCCAGGGCCCCAAGGGCCTGCACGCCGTGAGCATCGGCGCGCCTCAGGATATCGCGAAAGTCGTCGCAGCCAGCGAGCAACAAACCGTTATTGCATGATTTTTGCGCCCAACCTTCTGTTATAAAAAAACCGCCCAACTCAAGATTTGAGCAGGGCGGTTTTTCGTTACGAGTTGCTTCTTACATGTGCGAAATCAGCGCATCGCCGAACGCCGAGGACGACAACAGCGTGGCGCCGTCCATCAGACGCTCGAAGTCATAGGTCACGGTCTTGGCGGAAATCGCGCCATTGGTGCCCTTGATGATCAAGTCGGCCGCTTCAGTCCAGCCCATGTGGCGCAGCATCATCTCTGCAGAAAGGATCAGCGAACCCGGGTTGACCTGGTCCTTGCCGGCGTATTTAGGCGCAGTACCGTGGGTGGCTTCGAACATGGCAATGGTGTCGGACAGGTTGGCACCCGGCGCAATACCGATGCCGCCCACTTCGGCCGCCAGGGCGTCGGAGAGGTAGTCACCGTTCAGGTTCAGGGTCGCAATCACATCGTATTCCGCCGGGCGCAGCAGGATCTGCTGGAGCATGGCGTCGGCGATGGCATCCTTGACGATGACGTTCTTGCCGGTTTTCGGGTTCTTGAACTGCATCCATGGGCCGCCGTCGAGCAGGGTCGCGCCGAACTCTTCAGCCGCCACTTCGTAGGCCCATTCCTTGAAGGCACCTTCGGTGAACTTCATGATGTTGCCTTTGTGCACGATGGTCAGCGAGTCGCGATCGTTGTCGACCACGTACTGCAGCGCCTTGCGCGCCAGGCGCTTGGTGCCCTGCAGCGAGACTGGCTTGATGCCGATACCGCAGTTTTCGTCGAAACGGATCTTGGTGACACCCATTTCCTCTTTCAGGAACTTGATGACCTTGGTCGCTTCCGGCGAACCGGCTTTCCACTCGATACCGGCGTAGATGTCCTCGGAGTTCTCGCGGAAGATCGTCATGTCGACGTCGCCTGGCTTCTTGACCGGGCTAGGCACGCCTTCGAACCAGCGCACCGGGCGCAGACACACATACAGGTCCAGCTGCTGGCGCAGGGCCACGTTCAGCGAACGGATGCCGCCGCCGACCGGCGTGGTCAGGGGGCCCTTGATGGAAACCACGTAATCCTTGACTGCGTCCAGGGTTTCCTGAGGTAGCCAGGTGTCCTGATCGTAAACCTGAGTCGCTTTCTCCCCGGCGTAGACTTCCATCCAGGAAATTTTGCGATCGCCGCCGTAAGCCTTCTTAACAGCAGCATCGACAACCTTGATCATGACCGGGCTGATATCAACGCCGATACCATCGCCTTCGATGAAGGGGATGATCGGGTTGTTAGGAACATTGAGAGAATGGTCCGCGTTGACGGTGATTTTGTCGCCGACTGCCGGAACCTGAATCTTCTTGTATCCCATGCTGAACTCCATTGTTTGGATTGAACATCTGGCTTGGTTCGAGCGTACCCCAGTTAATTCAGCACGCAAACCCCATGTTCCACCCATCTGCCGCAAAGCTGTGCGGCTGGGGTTCTACAAGCCTGAATGCAAAGGGAAAAGCGCCAAACTCAAGCACGGTGCAAGACTCTACGCCCCCCACTCCCCTGCGACCTTTAGACCAATGGACGACACACGTTGTGTATGAACCATCGGCAGATTGCCAGCTACCTATGTATAATGCCGCCCGCTGACCACAGAGTCACGACGGCCGACCCCTCTATTGCGAGAGCTTCGGCCCGAAAAAGCAGGACCGCTACAGCAGTCCACCCGCTTGCCGCTCGACTGATGCACCCAACATCACCGCGCACAAACCTCGACATTCGGCTCATGGACGACTTTGAACGAACGCGCTTACCCGGCGCCCCTCGAGTTTCTGCGCACGCTTTAGCAAAGAAGAGAGAGTTAATCCGAATATGCCCACCCGCTCGAAGATCATCTATACCTTCACCGACGAAGCTCCCGCCCTCGCCACCTATTCACTGTTGCCTATCGTAGAGGCTTTCACTGCCTCCGCTGATATCGCCGTGGAAACCCGCGATATCTCTCTTGCAGGGCGCATTCTGGCCAGCTTCCCCGAGCAATTGGGTGACAAAGCCGTAGCCGACCACCTCGCCGAACTGGGCGACCTGGCCGTTACGCCTGAAGCCAACATCATCAAGCTGCCGAACATCAGTGCTTCCGTTCCGCAACTGCAAGCCGCGATCAAAGAGCTGCAAGCCCAGGGCTTCGCACTACCGGACTACCCGGAAACCGTGACCAGCGACGCCGACAAGCTCGCCAAGTCGCGTTACGACAAGATCAAGGGCAGCGCCGTGAACCCGGTTCTGCGCGAAGGCAACTCCGATCGTCGTGCACCGCTGTCAGTCAAGAACTACGCGCGCAAGCACCCGCACAAAATGGGCGCCTGGGCTGCGGACTCCAAGTCCCACGTAGCCCACATGAGCACCGGTGATTTCTACGGCAGCGAAAAAGCTGCCCTGATCGACGCCGCTGACGCCGTCAAAATCGAATTGATCGCTCAAGACGGCACCACCACCGTCCTGAAGGAAAAAACCACCGTACAAGCCGGTGAGATCCTCGATTGCGCGGTGATGAGCAAGAACGCCCTGCGCAGCTTCATTGCTGCCGAGATCGAAGACGCCAAAGCCAAAGGCGTGCTGCTGTCGGTTCACCTCAAAGCCACCATGATGAAGGTCTCCGACCCGATCATGTTCGGCCAGATCGTTGCCGAGTTCTATAAAGACGCACTGGCCAAGCACGCCGACGTGCTGGCACAGATCGGCTTCAACCTGAACAACGGCATCGGTGACCTGTACGCTCGCATAAAGGCTTTGCCTAGCGATCAGCAAGCTGCGATCGAAGCGGACATCCAGGCGGTCTACGCCGTTCGTCCGTCGCTGGCGATGGTCAACTCCGACAAAGGCATCACCAACCTGCACGTGCCGAGCGACGTCATCGTTGACGCCTCGATGCCGGCGATGATCCGTGACTCCGGCAAGATGTGGGGCACTGATGGCCAGTTGCACGACACCAAGGCAGTGATTCCGGATCGTTGCTACGCGACCATCTACCAGGCCGTCATCGAAGACTGCAAGGTAAACGGTGCCTTCGATCCGACCACCATGGGCAGCGTGCCAAACGTGGGCCTGATGGCTAAAAAAGCCGAAGAGTACGGCTCGCACGACAAGACTTTCCAGATCAAGACCAGCGGCGTGGTTCGCGTTACCGACAGCAAAGGCAGCCTGCTGCTGGAGCAAGCGGTTGAAGCCGGCGACATCTTCCGCATGTGCCAGACCAAAGACGCACCGATCCAGGACTGGGTCAAACTGGCCGTCAACCGTGCCCGCGCCAGCAGCACGCCAGCGATCTTCTGGCTGGACCCGATGCGCGCCCACGATGGCGTGGTGATCGAGAAAGTTCAGGCTTACCTGAAGGATCACGACACGTCCGGCCTGGACATCCAGATCATGGCGCCAGTCGACGCCATGAAGTTCACCCTTGAGCGTACCCGTGCAGGCAAGGACACCATCTCGGTGACCGGTAACGTACTGCGCGACTACCTGACCGACCTGTTCCCGATCATGGAACTGGGCACCAGCGCCAAGATGCTGTCGATCGTACCGCTGATGAATGGCGGCGGCCTGTTCGAAACCGGCGCTGGCGGTTCGGCACCGAAGCACGTTCAGCAGTTGCTGGAAGAGAACTTCCTGCGCTGGGATTCCCTGGGCGAGTTCCTGGCCCTGGCCGCTTCCCTGGAGCATTTGGGTGTTACTTACAACAACCCGAAAGCCCTGGTGCTGGCCAAGACCCTGGATCAGGCCACTGGCCAGTTCCTCGATAACAACAAGTCGCCATCGCGCAAAGTCGGCAACATCGACAACCGCGGCAGCCACTTCTACCTGGCGCTGTACTGGGCACAAGCCCTGGCGGCCCAGACTGAAGATGCGGCACTGCAGGCGCAATTCGGCCAGCTGGCCCAGACCCTGACCGAGAACGAGGCAACCATCGTTGCCGAGCTCAACGCCGTACAGGGTCAGCCAGTGGACATCGGTGGTTACTACCACGCTGATGCCCAGCTGATCAGCAAGGCAATGCGCCCGAGCAACACCTTCAACGCGGCGATTGCTGCGCTGGTGTAAGGTTGTAAGGCTGCAAAGAAGCCCCGGCCTTGTGCCGGGGTTTTTGCTTTTGAAGAAAACGCGAAGCCCTGTGGGAGCTGGCTTGCCAGCGATGGGGCCCTATCATTCAACATTGATGGTGCCTGACCCACCGCTATCGCTGGCAAGCCAGCTCCCACAGGGATCGGATTTCAATGTTCACCATTGAGGGCATTTTATGGACTGGAAACCCCACATCACCGTCGCCACTATCGTCGAAGACAACGGTCGTTTCCTGATGGTCGAAGAACTCAAAGGCGGACGAGCGGTACTCAACCAGCCCGCCGGTCACCTGGACCCGAATGAAACCCTGACCGAAGCTGCCATCCGTGAAACCCTCGAGGAAACCGGCTGGGACGTCGAGCCCACAGGGGTATTGGGCATTTATCTGTACACCGCCCCGAGCAATGGCGTGACCTACCAGCGAGTCTGCTTCATCGCCAAGCCGCTGAAACACCACCCCGAGTATCAACTGGACGACGGCATCATCGGCGCCAAGTGGTTGACCCGCGAGGAATTAATCGGACAGCGCGACAACTGGCGCAGCGAACTGATCATCCGCTGCATCGACGACTATCTGGGCGGTCAGCGCTTCGGCCTGGAATTGATCCGTCCTTCTCTTTAGCCTTGTGGCCTTGGGCCTGCTAGAATCGCGTCCTTTTTCAAGACACTCATTGAATCCCTATGCGTGATCCAGCCCCTTCTGACATACAAAAGAAGCGCGTCATTGTCGGCATGTCCGGCGGCGTGGACTCTTCCGTTTCCGCTCTCCTGCTGATCGAGCAGGGTTACGAGGTGGAAGGCCTGTTCATGAAGAACTGGGAAGAAGACGATGGAACGGAATACTGCACCGCGATGGACGACCTCGCAGACGCCCAGGCTGTGTGCGACAAGATTGGCATCAAGCTGCATACCGCCAACTTCGCCGCCGAGTACTGGGACAACGTGTTCGAGCACTTCCTGGCCGAATACAAGGCCGGACGCACGCCGAACCCGGACATCCTGTGCAACCGCGAAATCAAGTTCAAGGCGTTTCTCGACTACGCGATGATGCTCGGCGCTGACCTGATCGCCACCGGTCACTACGTGCGCCGCCGCGACATCGATGGACGCACCGAGCTACTCAAGGGCCTGGACCCGAACAAGGACCAGAGCTACTTCCTGCACGCCGTGGGCGGAGAACAGATCGCCAAGACCCTGTTCCCGGTGGGCGAGCTGGAAAAACCCGAAGTGCGCGCAATCGCCGAGAAGCACGACCTGGCCACCGCGAAGAAAAAAGACTCCACCGGGATCTGCTTTATCGGCGAGCGCCGCTTCAGCGACTTCCTCAAGCAGTACCTGCCGGCACAACCCGGCGAGATCAAGACCACCGAAGGTGAAGTCATCGGGCGCCACCACGGCTTGATGTACCACACCATCGGCCAACGCCAGGGCTTGGGCATCGGCGGCCTCAAGGACGCCGGTGACGAGCCGTGGTACGTGCTGATCAAGGACCTGGAGCATAACGAGCTGATCGTCGGCCAGGGCAATGACCACCCATACCTGTTCTCCCGCGCCCTGCTCGCCTCGGACATCTACTGGGTCAACCCCATCGACCTCAGCGAGCCACGCAAGTTGACCGCCAAGGTGCGTTACCGCCAGGGCGACCAGCCGTGCACGCTGGAAAAAACCGCTACCGGCTATCGCGCCACCTTCGATGACCCGCAACGGGCGGTCACCCCGGGCCAGTCCGTGGTGTTCTACGACGGTGAGATCTGCCTGGGTGGCGGCGTGATCGAAATAGCCGAGCCCTGGACGAGCAAGAACGCGAGCAAGGGCCAAGCCCAATGAGCCCGACCCAGGAGCAACTGACAGCGCTGGGCGGGGTATTCCTCGCTGCTGTCCTGGTGGACAAGATCGCCAAGACCGGCCAGACCACCGAAGCGGGCCTGACCTGCATGCTGGGCAGCCTGCTGATTCGTGATCCCAAGGACACGCTGGAAGTGTACGGCGGAGACGACATCAACCTGCGTGAAGGCTATCGCGCCCTGATCGGCGCCCTGGAACGCGACCCCAGCACCCTGCAGCGCGAACCGTTGCGCTACGCCCTGGCCATGCTAGGCCTGGAGCGTCAGCTGGCCAAGCGCGAGGACTTGCTGGACGTGATCGGCAAGCGGCTGCCGCAGATCCAGTCCCAGGTCGAGCACTTCGGCCCGGCCCACGAGAACGTGATCGCCGCCTGTGGAGCGTTGTACCAGGACACCTTGAGCACCCTGCGCCAGCGCATTCAGGTGCACGGCGACATGCGCAACCTGCAGCAGCCAAGCAACGCTTCGAAGATCCGCGCCCTGCTGCTGGCCGGAATTCGTTCGGCGCGCCTGTGGCGCCAGTTGGGCGGTCATCGCTGGCAGTTGGTGATCAGCCGGCGCAAATTGCTCAAAGAGCTTTATCCGCTGATGCGCAGTAGCTGAACAGCGCCCGCTACACCGATTTTGATCTGTAACGCGTAATACGCCGGTCAGTTGGCAACGGACCGGCGGATTTTTTCATGTATGATACGCGCCCCATTTCGTTGCCCGACTGTCCGAGAACACCCCATGCAGCTTTCTTCGCTCACTGCGGTTTCCCCTGTTGACGGCCGCTACGCCGGCAAAACCCAGGCCCTGCGCCCTATTTTCAGCGAATACGGCCTGATCCGTGCTCGCGTCCTGGTCGAAGTGCGCTGGCTCCAGCGTCTGGCCGCTCACTCTGCCATCAGCGAAGTACCGGCGTTCTCCGCCGAAGCCAACGCTGTCTTGAACACCCTGGCGGAAAACTTCTCTCTGGAGCACGCCGAGCGCGTCAAAGAGATCGAGCGCACCACCAACCACGACGTCAAGGCCATCGAATACCTGCTCAAAGAGCAAGCGGCCAAGCTGCCTGAACTGGCGGCCGTCAGCGAATTCATCCACTTTGCCTGCACCAGCGAGGACATCAACAACCTGTCCCACGCCCTGATGCTGCGCGAAGGCCGTGATGACGTGATGCTGCCGCTGATGCGCCAGACCGCCGACGCCATCCGCGAACTGGCGATCCGTTTCGCTGACGTGCCGATGCTGTCGCGCACCCACGGTCAACCGGCCTCGCCGACCACCCTGGGCAAAGAGCTGGCGAACGTGGTTTATCGCCTGGAGCGCCAGATCGCCCAGGTCGCTGCCGTGCCTTTGCTGGGCAAGATCAACGGCGCCGTGGGCAACTACAACGCCCACTTGTCGGCCTACCCCGAGATCGACTGGGAAGAAAACGCCCGCGCCTTCATCGAAGACGAGCTGGGCCTGGGTTTCAACCCGTACACCACGCAGATCGAACCGCACGACTACATCGCCGAGCTGTTCGACGCGATCGCGCGCTTCAATACCATTCTGATCGACTTCGACCGTGACATCTGGGGCTACATCTCCCTGGGTTACTTCAAGCAGCGCACCATCGCCGGCGAAATCGGTTCATCGACCATGCCGCACAAGGTCAACCCGATCGACTTCGAAAACTCCGAAGGCAACCTGGGTATCGCCAACGCACTGTTCCAGCACCTGGCGAGCAAGCTGCCGATCTCCCGCTGGCAGCGCGACCTGACCGACTCCACCGTGCTGCGCAACCTCGGTGTGGGCTTCGCCCACAGCGTCATCGCGTACGAAGCCAGCCTCAAAGGCATCAGCAAACTGGAGCTCAACGCCCAGAAGATCGCTGCCGACCTGGACGCTTGCTGGGAAGTATTGGCCGAGCCGATTCAGACCGTCATGCGTCGCTACAACATCGAAAACCCGTACGAAAAGTTGAAAGAATTGACCCGTGGCAAGGGCATCAGCCCCGAAGCGCTGCAAACTTTCATCGACGGCCTGGACATGCCTGCCGCCGCCAAGGCCGAGCTGAAACTGCTCACCCCGGCGAACTACATCGGCAATGCTGTAGAGCAAGCCAGGCGCATCTGATCGACCGCTGCACCCGTTTGAAACGCCCGGCAGCGCCGGGCGTTTTTATTCCCGTCTGAAAAGTACTTTTTTTCAATAGGTTACACATGAATCCTGATATTCCTCTTCAACTTCTGGGCGGCATCACGGCGCGCGAGTTCATGCGCGACTACTGGCAGAAAAAACCGCTGCTGATCCGTCAGGCGATTCCTGATTTCGAAAGCCCGATCGACGCCGACGAACTGGCCGGCCTGGCGCTGGAAGAAGAAGTTGAGTCGCGCCTGGTGATCGAAAACGGCGAGCGCCCGTGGGAGTTGCGCCGCGGCCCATTCGCCGAAGACGAATTCAGCAAGCTGCCGGAACAGGACTGGACCCTGCTGGTTCAAGCCGTTGACCAGTTCGTCCCGGAAGTCGCTGAACTGCTGGAAAACTTCCGCTTTCTGCCAAGCTGGCGCGTCGATGACGTGATGATCAGCTTCGCCGCACCAGGCGGCAGCGTCGGTCCGCACTTCGACAACTACGACGTGTTCCTGCTGCAAGGCCATGGCAAGCGCAACTGGAAAATCGGCCAGATGTGCGACTCTGAAAGCCCACTGCTGCAGCACGCCGACTTGCGCATCCTGGCTGAATTCGAAGCCACCGACGAATGGGTCCTGGAACCGGGCGACATGCTTTACCTGCCGCCGCGCCTGGCCCACTGCGGCGTGGCCGTCGACGACTGCCTCACCTACTCGGTCGGCTTTCGCGCGCCAAGCGCCGCTGAAGTGCTGACCCACTTCACCGACTTTCTCAGCCAGTTCCTGTCGGACGAAGAGCGCTACACCGACGCCGATGCCCAGCCAGTCGCCGATCCGCACCAGATCCAGCACGATGCCCTCGGCCGCCTTAAAGGCCTGCTGGCCGAACACATGAGCGACGAGCGCCTGTTGCTGACCTGGTTTGGCCAGTTCATGACCGAGCCGCGCTATCCGGAGCTGGTGGTAGGCCCGGAAGAGATCGAAGAAGACGACCTGCTTGCCAGCCTGGAACAGGGCGCCGTACTGATTCGCAACCCGAGCGCGCGCCTGGCCTGGTCCGAAGTCGATGACGACCTGCTGCTGTTCGCCAGCGGCCAGAGCCGTTATCTGCCGGGCAAGCTGCGCGAGCTGTTGAAGCTGATCTGCGCCGCCGATGCGCTGCACATCGATAACCTCGGCGAATGGCTGGGCGATGACGATGGTCGCGGCCTGCTGTGCGAGCTGATCAAGCAAGGAAGCCTGGGGTTTGCCGATGAATAAAATTCACGTACGTGTCGCAGACTGGCAGAAGGACAACGCCGAGATCCGGCGCATTCGTGAGACGGTGTTCATCGCCGAGCAATCCGTACCGCCCGAGCTGGAATGGGATGCGGATGACGCGACAGCGGTGCATTTCCTGGCCTTCGAGGGTGACTTTCCGATTGGCACTGCGCGCCTCCTGCCTGACGGTCACGTCGGCCGGGTGTCGGTGCTCAAGGACTGGCGTGGCTTGAAGGTCGGTGATGCGCTGATGCAGGCGGTGATCGGTGAGGCCGAGGAGCGTGGTCTGAAGCGGCAGATGCTCAGCGCGCAGGTGCAGGCCACGGCGTTCTATGAGCGCCTGGGCTTCAGCCTGGTCAGTGAGGAATTCCTGGAAGCCGGGATTCCGCATGTGGACATGGTTCGGCATTCCTGAAGATCAAAAGATCGCAGCCTTCGGCAGCTCCTACAGAGTTGTGCGAACATCCGTAGGAGCTGCCGAAGGCTGCGATCTTTTCTGAAGCAACACCACAAAACGCCCCGCCATCCCCGGATGCCGGGGCGTTTTGCTGTCTGTGATTCAACTTGCCCCACCCCGGGCCGACAAACTGGCAATATCAATCAAAGGCAGGATCAAAAGATCGCAGCCTTCGGCAGCTCCTACGGGCTTTGTTTATTTGGCGGAGATAACGGACATGTCCCTACGCACCCTGCTCACCACGCTGCTGCTGAGCTGCAGTTTTTCGCTCAGCGCAGCCACCGAGATAGTGCCGCTGAACTACCACACCAGCGCCGACATGCTGCCGATGGCACAGGACTTCATCGGCAAGGACGGCCAGGTCAGCGCCTATGGCAACCAGTTGATTGTCAACGCAGATCAACGCAAGATCGACGAACTTAAGGCACTGATCAGCCAACTGGATACCGCGCCAAAGCGCCTGCTGATCACCGTCGACACCAGCGAAAACAACTTCCAGGCTGACCAGGGCTACTCGGTGAACGGCGCGAGGCCGAGCCAGACTCGCATCATCAACCGCAGCACCGACAGCCGTGATGGTGGCATCCAGCAGATCCAGGCCAGCGAAGGTGCGCCTGCGCTGATCCAGGTCGGCCAAAGCGTGCCACTGACCAGCAGTCAAAGCGATTCCTACGGCGATTTGCGCAGCCAAACCGAATACCGCAACGTCACCCAGGGCTTCTACGTCACCGCCAGCGTCACCGGCGACATCGTTCACCTGAATATCAGTACCAACCGTGACCGCATGAGCCAGGAACGTCCCGATGTAGTGAATGTGCAAAGCACCGACACAACTGTCACGGGGCGCCTTGGCGAGTGGATCCCCCTGGCCGGGGTGAATCGCCAGACCCAGTCCGACAAACAGGGCCTGACCCGCAGCTACTCGACTCAAGGCCGGGACGACATGACCCTGCGGGTTAAAGTCGATACTTTGGACTAAACCACCGAAAACTGACTGATTAGTCGTATTAGACCAAAGATGTAGTGCTTGAAAAAAAGCACTACAAAACGTTTGACGATCGAAAAAAGCAAGGGCATGATGGCCTCGCTCCCGCTAATCAGGGGCCCTGGCAAGGGCCTTCGAAGCGATGTTCGCACCTACCCCGCGAACCGCTTCGTGTCTGTACCGCCCACAAGGTGTGTTTGACGAGGTTGCCGACTGGAACGAAGTTGTCCCGAGGGACGGAAGCGTAATTAGGTAACCCGGCTCCACACTGAAGTCTGCACCAGGGCCCACGATGCCCGAATGCGTTCGCCAGTTCGCCCTTACCTGCTCACTTCCCCTCGAGCCCATCGTTCATCCCGTCGCCAATCCCGCCGAATCCGACTTGACCACCTAAGCTTCTGGTCTGCGAGCGCACGTATTTTCCACCGCAGAACAACTTTCCGTAAAAGACGCGACGAGGTTTATCTCCATGGCACTGACACGCGAACAGCAAATTGCAGCCCTCGAAAAAGACTGGGCTGAAAACCCACGCTGGAAAGGTGTGACACGCGCCTACTCCGCTGCTGACGTCGTCCGCCTGCGTGGCTCGGTTCAACCCGAGCACACCTTTGCAAGACTCGGCGCCGAGAAGCTGTGGAACCTGGTGACCCAGGGTGCCAAGCCGTCCTTCCGCCCTGAGAAAGATTTCGTCAACTGCATGGGCGCCCTGACCGGCGGCCAGGCTGTGCAACAAGTCAAGGCCGGTATCCAGGCGATCTACCTGTCCGGCTGGCAAGTGGCTGCGGACAACAACTCCGCCGAATCGATGTACCCGGACCAGTCGCTGTACCCGGTAGACTCGGTTCCAACCGTGGTCAAGCGCATCAACAACTCGTTCCGTCGTGCTGACCAGATTCAGTGGAAAGCCGGCAAAGGCCCGGGCGACGAAGGCTACATCGACTACTTCGCGCCAATCGTAGCTGACGCCGAAGCCGGTTTCGGTGGCGTACTGAACGCTTACGAGCTGATGAAGAGCATGATCGAAGCAGGCGCCGCCGGCGTTCACTTCGAAGACCAGCTGGCTTCCGTGAAAAAATGCGGCCACATGGGCGGCAAGGTACTGGTTCCTACCCAGGAAGCCGTACAGAAGCTGACCGCTGCTCGCCTGGCTGCTGACGTTGCCGGTACACCGACCATCATCCTGGCCCGTACCGATGCGAACGCCGCTGACCTGCTGACTTCCGATTGCGACCCGTACGACCAGCCATTCGTAACTGGCGAACGTACCCAGGAAGGCTTCTATAAAGTGCGCGCCGGTCTCGACCAGGCCATCGCCCGCGGCCTGGCTTACGCGCCGTACGCCGACCTGATCTGGTGCGAAACCGCCAAGCCGGACCTGGACGAAGCTCGCCGCTTCGCCGAAGCGATCAAGAAGGAATACCCGGACCAACTGCTGTCGTACAACTGCTCGCCTTCCTTCAACTGGAAGAAAAACCTGGACGACGCGACCATCGCCAAGTTCCAGCGTGAACTGTCCGCCATGGGCTACAAGCACCAGTTCATCACCCTGGCCGGCATTCACAACATGTGGCACAGCATGTTCAACCTGGCGCACGACTACGCCCGCAACGACATGACTGCCTACGTGAAACTGCAAGAGCAAGAGTTCGCTGACGCCGCCAAGGGATACACCTTCGTGGCTCACCAGCAGGAAGTGGGCACCGGCTACTTCGACGACATGACCACCGTGATTCAAGGTGGCTCGTCTTCGGTCACCGCGCTGACCGGTTCGACTGAAGAAGAACAGTTTCACTGATCTGCTTCGCCTGAAATAACAGCCGCTGCGGACCGACTGAAAAGCTAACCGCAGCGCTGCACCTCTGACGCCCCGACTTGCTCGGGGCGTTTTTTTGCATGGGATTTCGTGAAACAACAAAATCCTGTAGGAGCTGCCGCAGGCTGCGATCTTTTGATTTTGCTGTTAAAAAAATCAAAAGATCGTAGTCTCGTTTCACTCGACAGCTCCTACAGTTGCGCGCATATAAGACAACTTCCCAACCATAGGCCCCCTAAACAGTTTGAAAACCGCCGCAAACAGTATTGATTATCATTTAGTAAAAACTATGTTCGTTACATTCCTTACAAAACATAATTCCCTAAAAGCCGGCTAATGCCCGCAACGCAAGGGCTACGCCGCTTTTGCCGTGGGCAATGTCCTTATTCCATTAAATAATTTCGCTATCTGAATTTTACTTGCACCGTGTTGTGCCATAAAATCAGCGGGATTGATTGCTGCGACATATCGTCACTGCGTTGTTTCTTTTTCAAGCTCAGAGACCTTTGCTCTCTGTTAAGGATTTCCAGCATGCCCGAAGCGACAGGACTCATGGCCCACAACTGGGGCTTTGCCATTTTCCTTCTGGGCGTCGTCGGCCTCTGCGCCTTCATGCTTGGTGTTTCCAGCCTCCTTGGGTCAAAAGCCTGGGGCCGCAGCAAAAACGAACCGTTCGAGTCGGGCATGCTACCTACAGGTGGCGCCCGCTTGCGGCTCTCAGCCAAATTCTATCTGGTCGCGATGCTCTTCGTGATCTTCGATATCGAAGCCCTCTTTCTCTTTGCCTGGTCTGTGTCCGTCCGCGAAAGCGGCTGGACCGGATTCGTCGAAGCTCTCGTTTTCATAGCAATTCTGTTGGCAGGTCTTGTCTACCTGTTCCGAGTGGGCGCCCTTGACTGGGCTCCGGAAGCTCGTCGCAAGCGGCAGGCGAAGCTGAAACAATGAGGCTTTGGCAATGCAATACAATCTCACCAGGATCGACCCCGATGCTCCTAACGAGCAGTATCCGATTGGCGAGCGGGAAACCGTTTCCGATCCGTTAGAAGATCAAGTCCACAAAAACATCTTCATGGGCAAGCTCGAAGACGTGCTTAACGGCACGATCAACTGGGGGCGCAAGAACTCCCTGTGGCCGTACAACTTCGGTCTTTCGTGCTGCTACGTGGAAATGACCACCGCCTTCACGGCGCCCCACGACATCGCGCGCTTTGGCGCCGAGGTTATTCGGGCATCGCCGCGCCAGGCGGATTTCATGGTTATCGCCGGTACCTGCTTCATCAAGATGGCGCCGATCATTCAGCGTCTCTACGAGCAAATGCTCGAGCCTAAATGGGTTATCTCCATGGGTTCGTGCGCCAACTCCGGTGGCATGTACGACATCTACTCCGTCGTTCAAGGGGTGGACAAGTTCCTGCCCGTGGACGTCTACGTGCCTGGCTGCCCGCCCCGCCCTGAAGCTTTCCTGCAAGGCTTGATGCTGTTGCAGGAGTCGATTGGACAGGAGCGTCGTCCGCTTTCCTGGGTCGTCGGTGATCAAGGCGTATACCGCGCCGAGATGCCTTCGCAAAAGGAACAGCGCCGCGAACAGCGAATCGCAGTCACCAACCTGCGCAGCCCCGACGAAGTCTGATCCAGATCTGCTTCTTTTATAGAACGAGACACTGGCTTCATTCTTTACGTTGACCGAAAGCGATAAATAACCATGACTACAGGCAGTGCTCTGTACATCCCGCCTTACAAGGCAGACGACCAGGATGTGGTCGTCGAACTGAACAACCGTTTTGGCCCGGAGGCGTTCACCGCCCAGCCGACCCGCACCGGCATGCCGGTGCTTTGGGTTGCCCGTGCCAAACTTTTTGAAGTCCTGAGCTTCCTGCGCAACCTGCCCAAGCCGTACGTCATGCTTTATGACCTGCACGGCGTGGACGAGCGCCTGCGCACCAAGCGTCAAGGGCTGCCGAGCGGCGCCGACTTCACCGTGTTCTATCACCTGATGTCGATCGAACGTAACAGTGACGTGATGATCAAGGTCGCCTTGTCCGAGAGCGACCTCAGCGTACCGACCGTTACCAGTATCTGGCCTAACGCCAACTGGTACGAGCGTGAAGTGTGGGACATGTACGGCATCGACTTCAAAGGTCACCCGCACCTGACCCGCATCATGATGCCGCCTACCTGGGAAGGTCACCCGCTGCGCAAGGACTTCCCGGCCCGGGCCACCGAGTTCGACCCGTTCAGCCTGACCCTGGCCAAGCAACAGCTCGAGGAAGAAGCCGCGCGCTTCAAGCCGGAAGACTGGGGCATGAAGCGTTCCGGGGCAAACGAGGACTACATGTTCCTCAACCTCGGCCCGAACCACCCTTCCGCGCACGGTGCGTTCCGCATCATCCTGCAGCTGGACGGCGAGGAGATCGTCGACTGCGTGCCAGACGTCGGTTACCACCACCGTGGTGCCGAGAAAATGGCCGAGCGCCAGTCCTGGCACAGCTTCATCCCGTACACCGACCGTATCGACTACCTCGGCGGCGTGATGAACAACCTGCCGTACGTGCTCTCGGTCGAGAAGCTGGCCGGCATCAAGGTGCCCGAGAAGGTCGACGTCATCCGCATCATGATGGCCGAGTTCTTCCGGATCACCAGTCACCTGCTGTTCCTGGGGACTTACATCCAGGACGTCGGCGCAATGACCCCGGTGTTCTTCACCTTCACCGACCGCCAGAAGGCGTACACGGTGATCGAGGCCATTACCGGTTTCCGTCTGCACCCGGCCTGGTACCGCATCGGTGGCGTCGCCCACGATCTGCCGCGCGGCTGGGAAAAACTGGTGAAAGACTTCGTCGAGTGGATGCCAAAGCGTCTGGACGAATACCAGAAAGCCGCCCTGGACAACAGCATCCTCAAAGGCCGGACCATCGGTGTCGCCGCCTACAACACCAAGGAAGCCTTTGAATGGGGCGTCACCGGTGCTGGCCTGCGTTCGACCGGTTGCGATTTCGACCTGCGTAAAGCGCGTCCTTATTCCGGCTACGAGAATTTCGAATTCGAAGTGCCGCTGGCGGCCAATGGCGATGCCTATGATCGTTGCATCGTTCGCGTCGAAGAAATGCGCCAGAGCATCAAGATCATCGAACAGTGCATGCGCAACATGCCGGAAGGCCCGTACAAGGCGGATCACCCGCTGACCACGCCGCCGCCGAAAGAACGCACGCTGCAGCACATCGAGACCCTGATCACGCACTTCCTGCAAGTTTCGTGGGGCCCGGTCATGCCGGCCAACGAATCCTTCCAGATGATCGAAGCGACCAAGGGCATCAATAGTTATTACCTGACGAGCGATGGCGGCACCATGAGCTACCGCACCCGGATTCGCACCCCAAGCTTCCCCCACCTGCAGCAGATCCCTTCGGTGATCAAAGGCAGCATGGTCGCGGACTTGATCGCGTACCTGGGTAGTATCGATTTCGTTATGGCCGACGTGGACCGCTAAGCATGAACAGCACGCTTATCCAGACAGACCGTTTCACCTTGAGTGAAACCGAGCGCTCGGCCATCGAGCACGAGCTGCATCACTACGAAGATCCGCGCGCGGCGTCGATCGAAGCCCTGAAGATCGTCCAGAAGGAACGTGGCTGGGTGCCCGACGGTGCCCTGTACGCCATCGGCGAAATCCTCGGCATCCCGGCCAGCGACGTAGAAGGCGTGGCGACGTTCTATAGCCAGATCTTCCGTCAGCCGGTGGGCCGCCACATCATTCGCGTCTGCGACAGCATGGTCTGCTACATCGGCGGCCACGAGTCTGTGGTCAGCGAAATCCAGAGTAAGCTCGGCATCGGCCTGGGTCAGACCACCGCCGACGGTCGTTTCACCCTGCTGCCGGTCTGCTGCCTCGGCAACTGCGACAAGGCGCCGGCGTTGATGATCGACGACGACACTTTCGGTGATGTGCAGCCAGCAGGCGTTGCCAAATTGCTCGAGGGCTACGTATGACCCTGACTTCCTTTGGTCCTGCCAACCGCATCAAGCGGTCGGCCGAGACTCACCCGCTGACCTGGCGCCTGCGTGACGACGGCGAAGCCGTGTGGCTCGACGAGTACCAGGCCAAGAACGGTTATGCCGCTGCGCGCAAGGCGTTCGCCGACATGGCCCAGGACGACATCGTCCAGACCGTGAAAGACGCCGGCCTCAAGGGTCGCGGCGGTGCAGGCTTCCCCACGGGCGTGAAGTGGGGCCTGATGCCCAAAGACGAAGCTATCAACATCCGATACCTGCTGTGCAACGCGGATGAAATGGAGCCGAACACCTGGAAAGACCGCATGCTGATGGAGCAACTGCCCCATCTGCTGATCGAAGGCATGCTGATCAGTGCTCGCGCGCTGAAAACCTACCGTGGCTACATCTTCCTGCGTGGCGAATACACCACCGCGGCCAAGCACCTCAACCGTGCCGTGGAAGAAGCCAAGGCTGCAGGCCTTCTGGGCAAGAACATCCTGGGATCGGGTTTTGATTTCGAGCTGTTCGTCCACACCGGTGCCGGGCGTTACATCTGCGGTGAAGAAACCGCACTGATCAACTCCCTCGAAGGCCGCCGCGCCAACCCGCGCTCCAAGCCGCCCTTCCCTGCCGCCGTGGGCGTGTGGGGCAAGCCGACTTGCGTGAACAACGTTGAAACCCTGTGCAACGTGCCGGCGATCATTGCCGACGGCGTGGACTGGTACAAATCGTTGGCCCGTGAAGGCAGTGAAGACATGGGCACCAAGCTCATGGGCTTCTCCGGCAAGGTCAAGAACCCGGGCCTGTGGGAATTGCCGTTCGGCGTCACCGGTCGCGAGTTGTTCGAAGACTACGCCGGTGGCATGCGCGACGGCTTCAAGCTCAAAGCCTGGCAGCCGGGCGGCGCCGGTACCGGTTTCCTGTTGCCGGAACACCTGGACGCACAAATGTACGCCGGCGGCATCGCCAAAGTGGGCACCCGCATGGGTACCGGCCTGGCCATGGCGGTGGACGACAGCGTCAACATGGTGTCCCTGCTGCGCAACATGGAAGAGTTCTTCTCCCGTGAGTCGTGCGGCTTCTGCACCCCGTGCCGTGACGGTTTGCCGTGGAGCGTCAAGCTGCTGCGCGCAATCGAGAACGGTGAAGGGCAAGCCGGCGACATCGAGACCCTGCTGGGTCTGGTCGGTTTCCTCGGCCCGGGCAAGACCTTCTGTGCTCACGCACCGGGCGCCGTGGAGCCGTTGGGCAGCGCAATCAAATACTTCCGCCATGAGTTCGAAGCCGGCATCGCGCCTGTCAGCGCCGTCGTCCCGCCTCTGGCACGGCCGATCGTAATCGGCGCGTAAACGCTTAAAAAGGCGAAGGGCCCGTGCTCTTCGCTTTGTCGTGTGATGACGCCTTGAACGGCTGTGTTGAATCACGCGAATAACAAGATTCCATTAGCCACGCCCGCTGACACCGGGCCAACGAAGAACTTTGAACCATGGCCACTATCCACGTAGACGGCAAAGAGCTCGAAGTCGACGGGGCAGACAACCTGTTACAGGCATGTCTGTCGCTAGGCCTCGATATTCCGTATTTCTGCTGGCACCCCGCCCTAGGCAGCGTTGGCGCTTGCCGCCAGTGCGCGGTCAAGCAGTACACCGACGCCAACGATACCCGTGGTCGGATTGTCATGTCCTGCATGACGCCCGCCACCGACGGCAGCTGGATCTCCATCGAAGACGAAGAAGCGAAAGTGTTTCGCGCCAGCGTCGTCGAATGGCTGATGACCAACCACCCCCACGACTGCCCGGTCTGTGAGGAAGGCGGTCACTGCCACCTGCAAGACATGACGGTGATGACCGGCCACAACGAGCGCCGTTATCGCTTCACCAAGCGTACCCACCAGAACCAGCAACTGGGCCCGTTCATTTCCCACGAAATGAACCGCTGCATCGCTTGCTACCGCTGCGTGCGCTTCTATAAAGACTACGCCGGCGGCACCGACCTCGGTGTATTCGGCGCCCACGACAACGTGTACTTCGGTCGCGTTGAAGACGGCACCCTGGAAAGCGAGTTCTCCGGCAACCTCACCGAGGTCTGCCCGACCGGTGTGTTCACCGACAAGACTCACTCCGAGCGCTACAACCGCAAGTGGGACATGCAGTTCTCGCCGAGCATCTGCCATGGCTGCTCCAGCGGTTGCAACATCTCCCCGGGCGAGCGCTACGGTGAACTGCGTCGTATCGAAAACCGCTTCAACGGTTCGGTCAACCAGTACTTCCTGTGCGACCGTGGCCGTTTCGGCTATGGCTACGTCAACCGCGAAGACCGCCCGCGTCAGCCTTTGCTGGCCAATGGCGCCAAGCTGAGCCTCGACGAAGCGCTGGATAAAGCCGCTGACCTGCTGCGCGGTCGCAACATCGTCGGTATCGGTTCGCCCCGTGCCAGCCTCGAGAGCAACTACGCGTTGCGCGAACTGGTCGGCGCCGAGCACTTCTACTCCGGTATCGAAGCCGCCGAGCTGGAACGCATTCGCCTGGTCATGCAGGTGCTTAAAGACAGCCCGCTGCCGATCCCGAACATGCGCGACATCGAAGACCACGACGCGATCTTCGTCCTCGGTGAAGACCTGACCCAGACCGCTGCCCGTATGGCACTGTCCCTGCGTCAGTCGGTCAAGGGCAAGGCTGAAGACATGGCCGACGCCATGCGCGTCCAGCCCTGGCTCGACGCCGCCGTGAAGAACATCGGCCAGCACGCGCTGAACCCGCTGTTCATCGCCAGCCTGGCTGAAACCAAGCTCGACGATATCGCCGAAGAGTGCGTGCACGCCGCTCCAGACGATCTGGCGCGCATCGGTTTCGCCGTGGCTCATGCCCTCGACGCCAGCGCTCCAGCAGTTGAAGGCCTCGACACCGAAGCCCTTGAACTGGCCCAACGCATTGCCGACGCCCTGCTGGCCGCCAAGCGTCCACTGATCATCGCCGGCACCTCCCTGGGTTCCAAGGCGCTGATCGAAGCCGCTGCCAACATCGCCAAAGCCCTTAAACTGCGCGAGAAGAACGGTTCCATCAGCCTGATCGTGCCAGAGGCCAACAGCCTCGGCCTGGCCATGCTGGGTGGCAACTCGGTCGACGAAGCGCTGCAGGCCGTGATCGATGGCCAGGCCGACGCACTGGTCGTGCTGGAAAACGATCTGTACACCCGTACCGACAAGGCGCTGGTTGATGCTGCCCTGAACGCTGCGAAAGTGCTGATCGTCGCCGACCACCAGAAGACCGCCACCAGCGATCGTGCTCACCTGGTGCTGCCCGCTGCCAGCTTTGCTGAAGGCGACGGCACCCTGGTCAGCCAGGAAGGCCGCGCCCAGCGCTTCTTCCAGGTGTTCGATCCGAAGTACATGGACGCGAGCATTCTGGTCCACGAAGGCTGGCGCTGGCTGCATGCCCTGCGTGCCACCCTGCTGAACCAGCCGATCGACTGGACCCAGCTGGACCACGTTACCGCTGCCGTTGCTGCCAGCACGCCGCAACTGAACCGTATCGTCGATGCCGCACCGTCCGCCGCGTTCCGCATCAAGGGCATGAAACTGGCCCGTGAACCGCTGCGTTACTCCGGTCGTACCGCCATGCGCGCCGACATCAGCGTGCACGAACCGCGTACACCGCAGGACAACGACACCGCGTTCAACTTCTCGATGGAAGGTTATTCGGGCTCGGTCGAACCGCGTCAGCAAGTGCCATTCGCCTGGTCCCCGGGCTGGAACTCGCCGCAAGCCTGGAACAAGTTCCAGGATGAAGTCGGTGGTCACATCCGCGCTGGCGACCCAGGCACCCGCCTGATCGAAAGCACCGGCGATTCGCTGAACTGGTTCGCCGCTGTACCGCGTGCATTCAACCCGGCTCCGGGTACCTGGCAGGTCGTGCCGTTCTTCCACTTGTTCGGCAGCGAAGAGAACTCTTCCAAGGCCGCGCCGGTTCAAGAGCGTATTCCGGCTGCTTATGTCGCTTTGGCCAAATCCGAAGCCGATCGCCTGGGTGTCAACGAGGGTGCCTTGCTCAGCTTGAACGTGGCTGGCCAGACCCTGCGTCTGCCACTGCGGATCAACGAAGAACTGGGTGCCGGTCTGGTTGCATTGCCAGCGGGTATCGCCGGGATTCCACCGGCGATCTTCGGCAAATCCGTTGACGGTCTGCAGGAGGCAGCTCAATGACCTGGTTCACGCCTGAAGTGATTGACGTGATCATCGCGGTTCTCAAGGCCATCGTGATTCTGCTCGCCGTGGTGGTGTGCGGCGCGCTGCTGAGCTGGGTCGAGCGTCGTTTGCTTGCCCTCTGGCAGGACCGTTACGGTCCGAACCGCGTCGGCCCGTTCGGCGCGTTCCAGATCGCGGCCGACATGATCAAGATGTTCTTCAAGGAAGACTGGACTCCGCCGTTCGCCGACAAGATGATCTTCACCCTGGCACCGGTCGTGGCCATGAGCGCCCTGCTGATTGCCTTCGCGATCATCCCGATCACCCCGACCTGGGGCGTGGCGGACATCAACATCGGCATCCTGTTCTTCTTCGCCATGGCGGGCCTGTCGGTCTACGCGGTGTTGTTCGCCGGCTGGTCGAGTAACAACAAGTTCGCCCTGCTGGGCAGCTTGCGGGCCTCGGCGCAGACCGTGTCGTACGAAGTGTTCATGGGCCTGTCGCTAATGGGCATCGTGATCCAGGTCGGCTCGTTCAACATGCGCGACATCGTCGAATATCAAGCGCAGAACCTGTGGTTCATCATTCCGCAGATCTTCGGTTTCCTGACCTTCTTCATCGCCGGCGTCGCCGTGACTCACCGTCACCCGTTCGACCAGCCCGAAGCGGAGCAGGAACTGGCCGACGGTTACCACATTGAATACGCCGGCATGAAATGGGGCATGTTCTTCGTTGGCGAGTACATCGGCATCGTGTTGATTTCGGCGCTGCTGGTGACCTTGTTCTTCGGTGGCTGGCATGGCCCGTTCGGCATTCTGCCGCAGATCCCGTTCATCTGGTTCGCGCTGAAAACCGCGTTCTTCATCATGATCTTCATCCTGCTGCGCGCCTCGATTCCGCGCCCACGGTATGACCAAGTGATGGATTTCAGCTGGAAGTTCTGCCTGCCGCTGACCCTCGTCAACATGCTGGTGACCGCTGCGATCGTGTTGCTCAACACGCCCGCCGTCGCGGCTCAGTGAGGATAGAGAATCATGAAGTACATAATTGACATCGTGCATGGTTTCTTCACCCAGCTTCGCAGCCTGGTGATGATCTTCGGCCATGCCTTCCGCAAGCGTGACACGCTGCAGTACCCGGAAGAGCAGGTCTACCTGCCGCCGCGCTACCGTGGCCGTATCGTTCTGACCCGTGACCCTGATGGCGAAGAGCGTTGCGTAGCCTGCAACCTGTGCGCCGTGGCGTGCCCGGTCGGCTGCATCTCGCTGCAGAAAGCTGAAACCGATGACGGTCGCTGGTACCCGGAGTTCTTCCGCATCAACTTCTCGCGCTGCATTTTCTGCGGCCTCTGCGAGGAAGCCTGCCCGACCACCGCGATCCAGCTGACACCGGATTTCGAGATGGCCGAGTTCAAACGTCAGGACCTGGTTTACGAGAAAGAAGATCTGCTGATCTCCGGCCCCGGCAAAAACCCTGATTACAACTTCTATCGTGTTGCAGGTATGGCCATTGCCGGAAAGCCCAAGGGCGCCGCGCAAAATGAAGCCGAACCGATCAACGTGAAGAGCTTGCTGCCTTAAGGAAGAAAGATGGAATTCGCTTTCTATTTCGCATCGGGTATCGCTGTGGTGTCCACGCTTCGCGTGATCACTCACACCAACCCCGTGCACGCCCTGCTCTACCTGATCATTTCGCTGATCGCCGTGGCCATGACGTTCTTCGCCCTCGGCGCACCGTTTGCCGGTGTCCTGGAAGTGATTGCCTACGCTGGCGCCATCATGGTGCTGTTCGTGTTCGTGGTGATGATGCTCAACCTTGGCCCGGCCTCGGTTCAGCAAGAGCGCGTCTGGCTCAAGCCTGGCATCTGGCTCGGCCCGACCATCCTCGGCGTGCTGCTGCTGGCTGAACTGCTGTATGTGCTGTTCGCCCATCAGAGCGGCCAGGCCATCGGCCACACCACCGTAGACGCCAAGGCCGTGGGCATCAGCCTGTTCGGTCCTTACCTGCTGGTGGTTGAACTCGCCTCGATGCTGCTGCTCGCTGCAGCCGTCACGGCGTTCCACTTGGGCCGTAACGAAGCCAAGGAGCAATGACGATGCCTGCTATCCCTTTGGAGCATGGTCTGGCGGTCGCCGGCATCCTGTTCTGCCTCGGTCTGGTCGGCCTGATGGTCCGCCGCAACATTCTCTTCGTGCTGATGAGCCTGGAGGTCATGATGAATGCCTCCGCGTTGGCGTTCATCGTCGCCGGTAGCCGCTGGGGCCAGCCGGATGGACAGATCATGTTCATCCTGGTGATCAGCCTGGCAGCCGCCGAGGCCAGTATTGGCCTGGCGATTCTGTTGCAGCTGTATCGCCGCTTCCACACTCTCGATATCGACGCTGCCAGCGAGATGCGCGGATGAATCTTCTCTATCTGACTTTCGTATTCCCTCTCATAGGTTTCCTGCTGCTGTCGTTCTCCCGGGGACGCTTTTCGGAAAACCTTTCGGCGCTGATCGGCGTCGGCTCCATCGGCCTGTCTGCCATCGTCACGGCCTACGTGATCTGGCAATTCAACGTCGCCCCGCCGGAAGGCGGCCACTACACCCAGGTGTTGTGGCAGTGGATGGCGGTTGAAGGCTTTACGCCGAACTTCGCGCTGTACCTGGATGGCCTGTCCGTAACCATGCTCGGCGTGGTAGTGGGCGTCGGTTTCCTGATCCACCTGTTCGCGTCCTGGTACATGCGCGGTGAAGACGGTTACTCGCGCTTCTTCGCCTACACCAACCTGTTTATCGCCAGCATGCTGTTCCTGATCCTGGGCGATAACCTGTTGTTCCTGTACTTCGGCTGGGAAGGCGTGGGCCTGTGCTCGTACCTGTTGATCGGTTTCTACTACAGCAACCGCAACAACGGTAACGCGGCACTCAAGGCCTTTATCGTGACCCGCATCGGCGACGTGTTCATGGCCATCGGCCTGTTCATCCTGTTCGTGCAACTGGGCACGCTCAATGTCCAGGAACTGCTGGTACTGGCACCGCAGAAGTTCCAGGTCGGTGATTTCTGGATCGTCCTGGCGACCCTGATGCTGCTGGGTGGCGCCGTGGGTAAATCCGCGCAACTGCCACTGCAAACCTGGCTGGCGGACGCGATGGCCGGTCCGACTCCGGTTTCGGCACTGATCCACGCCGCGACCATGGTCACCGCCGGTGTCTACCTGATTGCCCGTACCCACGGCCTGTTTGCCCTGGCCCCGGACATCCTGCAACTGGTCGGCATCGTCGGCGGTGTGACCCTGGTGCTGGCCGGTTTTGCCGCGCTGGTGCAGACCGACATCAAACGTATCCTCGCCTACTCGACCATGAGCCAGATCGGCTACATGTTCCTGGCGTTGGGCGTTGGTGCCTGGGATGGTGCGATCTTCCACCTGATGACCCACGCCTTCTTCAAGGCGCTGCTGTTCCTCGCTTCCGGTGCGGTGATCGTCGCCTGCCACCACGAGCAGAACATCTTCAAGATGGGCGGCCTGTGGAAGAAACTGCCACTGGCCTACGCCAGCTTCATCGTCGGCGGCGCGGCCTTGTCGGCCCTGCCACTGGTGACCGCAGGCTTCTATTCCAAGGACGAAATCCTCTGGGAGGCGTTTGCCAGCGGCAACCACGGTCTGCTGTATGCAGGTCTGGTCGGCGCGTTCATGACCTCGCTGTACACCTTCCGCCTGATCTTCATCGCGTTCCACGGTGAAGCGAAGACTGAAGCGCACGCCGGTCATGGCATCGCTCACTGGCTGCCCCTGTCGGTGTTGATCGTATTGTCCACCGCCATCGGCGCGATGATCGTTCCGCCACTGCAAGGTGTGTTGCCGCAAAGCGTCGGCCATGCCGGCGGCGAAGCCAAGCACAGTCTGGAAATCGCCTCGGGCGCCATCGCCCTGGCCGGTATCCTGCTGGCTGCCTTGCTGTTCCTCGGCAAGCGTCGTTTCGTTACTGCAATCGCCAACAGCGGCATTGGCCGCTTCCTTTCGGCCTGGTGGTTCGCTGCCTGGGGCTTCGACTGGATCTACGACAAACTGTTCGTCAAGCCATACCTGGCGATCAGCCACGTACTGCGCAAAGACCCGCTGGACCAGACCATCGGCCTGATCCCGCGTATGGCCAAGGGCGGTCACACCGCCTTGAGCCGTACCGAAACCGGTCAACTGCGTTGGTACGCGGCCTCGATGGCAGCCGGCTCCGTGCTGGTCATCGGCGCCATTGTGCTGGTAGCGGTCTGAATATGAACCTTGCGAACTTGCGAAAGGAATTGAGCCCGTCATGATTCTGCCTTGGCTAATCCTGATCCCCTTCATCGGCGGCCTGCTGTGCTGGATGGCTGAGCGCTTCGGCGCTACCCTCCCGCGCTGGATTGCGCTGATCACCATGTCCCTGTTGCTCGCTCTTGGCCTCTGGCTGTGGGCAACCGGCAACTATTCATTTGCCCCGGCGCCTGGCGCCGATCCAACCTGGGCGCTTGAGTTCAAGCACACCTGGATCCAGCGTTTCGGCATCAGCGTGCACCTGGCCCTCGACGGCCTGTCGCTGTTGATGATCCTGCTCACCGGCCTGCTGGGTATCCTCTCGGTACTGTGCTCGTGGAAAGAGATCCAGCGTCACGTTGGCTTCTTCCACCTGAACCTGATGTGGATCCTGGGCGGTGTCGTCGGCGTGTTCCTCGCCCTCGACCTGTTCATGTTCTTCTTCTTCTGGGAAATGATGCTGGTGCCGATGTACTTCCTCATCGCGCTCTGGGGTCACAGTTCTTCGGACGGCAAGAAAACCCGGATCTACGCGGCGACCAAGTTCTTCATCTTCACCCAGGCTTCCGGCCTGATCATGTTGGTGGCGATCCTCGGTCTGGTACTGGTCAACTTCAACAACACCGGCGTGATCACGTTCAACTACGCCGACCTGTTGAAAACCAAGATGTCGCTCACCACCGAGTACATCCTGATGCTGGGCTTCTTCATTGCCTTCGCGGTGAAGCTGCCAGTCGTGCCGTTCCACTCCTGGTTGCCTGATGCTCACGCCCAGGCGCCAACTGCAGGTTCGGTCGACCTGGCCGGTATCCTGTTGAAAACCGCCGCCTACGGCCTGCTGCGTTTTGCCTTGCCGCTGTTCCCGAATGCCTCGGCCGAGTTCGCACCGATCGCCATGACCCTGGGTCTGATCGGGATTTTCTACGGCGCATTCCTGGCGTTCGCGCAAACCGACATCAAGCGTCTGATTGCCTTCTCGTCCGTTTCCCACATGGGCTTCGTGCTGATCGGCATCTATTCCGGCAGCCAGCTCGCGCTGCAGGGCGCAGTGATGCAGATGCTGGCGCACGGTGTTTCGGCAGCGGCGCTCTTTATCCTCAGCGGCCAGCTGTACGAGCGCACCCATACCCGCGACATGCGTCAGATGGGCGGCCTGTGGTCGAAGATCGCCTACCTGCCCGCCATCAGCCTGTTCTTTGCTGCCGCGTCCCTGGGCTTGCCGGGTACCGGTAACTTCGTGGGTGAGTTCCTGATCCTGATCGGCACGTTCGCCAGCGCTCCATGGATCACATCGATTGCCACGACCGGCCTGGTGTTCGGTTCGGTGTACTCGCTGATCATGATTCACCGTGCCTACTTCGGCCCGTCCAAATCGGACGCGGTGCTGCATGGCATGGATGCTCGCGAACTGATCATGGTGCTGGGCCTTGCGGTACTGCTGATTTACCTCGGCGTATACCCGCAACCGTTCCTCGATACTTCTGCCGCCACGATGCATGGCGTGCAGCAATGGCTCAGTACCGCCTTCACTCAACTCGCTTCGGCCCGGTAAGAGCGCTATGGAATTTACGACTCAACACTTTATCGCGCTGGCGCCGCTGTTGATCACCACCGTCACGATCATCGTGGTGATGCTGGCGATTGCCTGGCGCCGTAACCACTCGCAGACCTTCCTGATTTCCGTGGCAGGTCTGAACCTGGCGCTGCTGTCGATCCTTCCTGCCCTGAAAGTTGCGCCTCTGGCCGTAACTCCATTGCTGCAAATCGACAGTTTCGCCTGCTTGTACATGGCGCTGATCC
This sequence comes from Pseudomonas sp. Y24-6, assembly GCF_020295325.1. NCBI lineage: Bacteria > Pseudomonadati > Pseudomonadota > Gammaproteobacteria > Pseudomonadales > Pseudomonadaceae > Pseudomonas > Pseudomonas sp. Y24-6. Next base: position 405,836 of record NZ_JACBXG010000001.1, read on the forward strand.
TGGTCGCCACCCTCGCTTGTGTAACCCTCGCCCACGCCTACCTCGGCGATGGCGGCTCGGGTTACCCGGGCAACCGTGAAGAACTGTACCTGCTGATCCTGATGTCCGCCCTCGGCGGTCTGGTGCTGGTCAGCGCGCAGCACTTGGCCGGCTTGTTCATCGGTCTGGAACTGCTGTCGGTACCGGTCTACGGTCTGGTGGCGTATGCCTTCTTCAACAAGCGTTCGCTGGAAGCCGGCATCAAATACATGGTGCTGTCGGCCGCCGGTTCCGCATTCCTGTTGTTCGGCATGGCCCTGCTGTATGCCGATTCCGGCAGCCTGAGCTTCGTCGGTATTGGCCAGGCCCTCGCGGCCACCGGCCTGCCGAGCTCGCTGGCACAACTGGGCCTGGGCATGATGCTAGTCGGTCTGGCATTCAAGCTGTCGCTGGTACCGTTCCACCTCTGGACCCCGGACGTTTACGAAGGTGCTCCGGCACCTGTGGCCGCGTTCCTGGCCACCGCGTCGAAAGTCGCTGTGTTCGCCGTGATGGTGCGTCTGTTCCAGATCTCCCCAGCCGCAAGCAGCGGTGTGCTGAGTGACGTGCTGACCATCATCGCCATCGCGTCGATTTTGTTCGGTAACCTGCTGGCCCTGACCCAGAGCAACCTCAAGCGTCTGCTGGGTTACTCGTCCATCGCGCACTTCGGTTACCTGCTGATCGCCCTGGTGGCGAGCAAGGGCCTGGCCGTGGAAGCCATTGGCGTGTACCTGGTCACCTACGTCATCACCAGCCTCGGCGCCTTCGGCGTGATCACGCTGATGTCCTCGCCGTACAACGGCCGTGACGCCGATGCCCTGTACGAATACCGCGGCCTGTTCTGGCGCCGTCCGTACCTGACTGCGGTACTGACCGTGATGATGCTGTCCCTGGCGGGTATCCCGCTGACTGCGGGCTTCATCGGCAAGTTCTACATCATCGCCACCGGCGTCGAGTCGCATCAATGGTGGCTCGTCGGTTCCCTGGTACTGGGCAGCGCCATCGGCGTCTTCTACTACTTGCGCGTGATGGTCACCCTGTACCTGATCGAGCCGAACCTGCGTCGCCACGATGCGCAACTGCACTGGGAACAACGTGCAGGCGGCGTGATGCTGCTGGCCATCGCTGTGGTCGCCTTCTTCCTCGGCGTGTACCCACAGCCGTTGCTGACCCTGGTTCAGCAGGCGGTATTGGCGGGTTGATCGCTTGGCGGTAATCGGTAGAAAACAAAACGGCACCTTCGGGTGCCGTTTTTGCGTTTGGCGCACTGAGATTTCAGGCTCCGGACGCCAGCCCGGCTCTTTACCGCCGGAGGCCGCAGAATTCCTGACGCGCTGAAAACTGTGGGAGCGGGCTTGCCCGCGAAGGCGTCAGGTCAGTCGAAAACTGAGGTGCCTGACACTCTGTCATCGCGGGCAAGCCCGCTCCCACAGTGGATCTCCGGTGAACACAAAATGTGTGAACGCCTGCGGTTAACTGTGGGAGCGGGCTTGCCCGCGAAAGCGTCAGGCCAGTCGAAACCTGTGGTGCCTGATACTCTGCAATCGCGAGCAGGCTCGCTCCCACAGTGGATCTCCGATGAACACAACATGTGTGAACGCCTGCGGTTAACTGTGGGAGCGGGCTTGCCCGCGAAAGCGTCAGGCCAGTCGAAACCTGTGGTGCCTGATACTCTGCAATCGCGAGCAGGCTCGCTCCCACAGTGGATCTCCGATGAACACAACATGTGTGAACGCCTGCGGTTAACTGTGGGAGCGGGCTTGCCCGCGAAAGCGTCAGGCCAGTCGAAACCTGTGGTGCCTGATACTCTGCAATCGCGAGCAGGCTCGCTCCCACAGTGGATCTCCGATGAACACAACATGTGTGAACGCCTGCGGTTAACTGTGGGAGCGGGCTTGCCCGCGAAAGCGTCAGGCCAGTCGAAACCTGTGGTGCCTGATACTCTGCAATCGCGAGCAGGCTCGCTCCCACAGTGGATCTCCGATGAACACAACATGTGTGAACGCCTGCGGTTAACTGTGGGAGCGGGCTTGCCCGCGAAAGCGTCAGGCCAGTCGAAACCTGTGGTGCCTGATACTCTGCAATCGCGAGCAGGCTCGCTCCCACAGTGGATCTCCGGTGAACACAACATGTGTGAACGCCTGCGGTTACCTGTGGGAGCGGGCTTGCCCGCGAAAGCGTCAGGTCAGTCGAAACCTGTGGTGCCTGATACTCTGCAATCGCGAGCAGGCTCGCTCCCACAGTGGATCTGCGGTGAACACAACATGTGTGAACGCCTGCGGCTAACTGTGGGAGTGAGCCTGCTCGCGATTGCGGTCGTACAGGCATAAATAAAAACGGCACCTTCCGGTGCCGTTCGCCATTCGCGGTCAGCTTTTACTTACGCGCATCCGCCCAGGATTTCAGCAGTTCGTTGTAGTTCACGGTTTCACCTTTTGGCTTCTCGTTCGCCAGTTTCGGCTTCGGCGCACCGGGCTGGTCGAACCAGTATTGCGCATCCCGTTCCGGGTTCATCTTCGGCCCGCATACCGGCTGTGCCTTGGAGCGTTCCAGGCGGGTCATGATCGCGTCCTGATCCTTGGCCAGGCCATCGAGTGCCTGTTGCGGGGTTTTTTCGCCGCTGGCGGCTTCGGCGATGTGGCTCCACCACAGTTGTGCCAGGCGCGGATAGTCCGGCACGTTGGTGCCGGTCGGGGTCCATTGCACACGGGCCGGGCTGCGATAGAACTCCACCAGGCCGCCGAGTTTAGGCGCGAGGTCGGTCATGGCCTGCGAATTGATGTCCGACTCGCGAATAGGCGTCAGGCCGACGATGGTTTTCTTCAGCGAGACAGTTTTCGAGGTCACGAACTGCGCGTACAGCCAGGCCGCCAGTTTTTGTTTTTCAGGCGTCGACTTCATGAACGTCCAGGACCCCACGTCCTGATAACCAAGCTTCATGCCCTCTTCCCAATAAGGCCCGCGCGGTGACGGTGCCATGCGCCATTTCGGCGTGCCGTCGGCGTTCACCACCGGCAAGCCCGGTTTGGTCATGTCGGCGGTAAAGGCGGTGTACCAGAAGATCTGTTGGGCGATGTTGCCCTGGGACGGCACCGGGCCGGATTCGGAGAACGTCATGCCTGCGGCTTCCGGTGGAGCGTAGGCCTTCATCCAGTCGACGTACTTCTGCGTCGCATAAACAGCTGCCGGGCCATTGGTATCGCCGCCACGGGTCACGCTGGAGCCGACCGGATGGCAGTCCTCGACGCGGATGCCCCACTCGTCCACCGGCAAGCCATTGGGGATACCCTTGTCGCCGCCACCGGCCATGGAAAACCAGGCATCGGTGAATCGCCAGCCCAGGGACGGGTCTTTCTTGCCGTAGTCCATGTGCCCGTAGATCCGCTTGCCGTCGATTTCCTTGACGTCCTCGCTGAAGAACTTGGCAATGTCTTCATAAGCCGACCAGTTCACCGGCACACCCAATTCGTAGCCGTACTTTTCCTTGAACTTGGCCTTCAGGTCCGGACGTTCAAACCAGTCCGCGCGGAACCAGTAGAGGTTGGCGAACTGCTGGTCCGGCAGTTGATAGATCTTGCCGTCCGGCGCGGTAGTGAACGAAATGCCAATGAAATCCTTGATGTCCAGGGTCGGCGAGGTGAAGTTCTTGCCTTCGTTGGCCATCAGGTCGGTGATTGATTCAGTCTTGCCGTAGCGGAAATGCGTACCGATCAAATCCGAGTCGTTGACCCAACCGTCATAGATGCTCTTGTCTGACTGCATCACGGTTTGCAGCTTCTCCACCACATCGCCTTCCTGCAGCAGGTCGTGGGTCAGCTTGATCCCGGTGATCTCGGTAAAGGCCTTGGCCAACACCTTGGACTCGTATTCGTGGGTGGTCAGGGTTTCCGAGACCACTTTGATGTTCATCCCGCGAAAGGGCTCGGCAGCCTTGATAAACCACTTCAGCTCTTCGAGCTGCTGCTCTGGCGTCAGCGTGGACGGCTTGAACTCGCTGCCAATCCATTTCTTGGCGGCGTCTTCATAGGCATCGGCCCAGGCCGCAGCGCTCAACCCGCTGAGTGCCAGCATGGCTGCCAATGAAACGCTATGTCGCAGCTTATTGTTTTTGTCGAACATAGAGACCTCCTGTTTGAGTTTTGGAGCAACTTTGCCGAGCGATGTCGACTAGCCCCAGCGCATCACAGCCAACAGCCACACCAGGGAGAACGCGGACGCTACCCAGATGCTCCAGTCGGTGGCGCCAATCACCAGCAAATGCAGGTAGGCGCTACCGAGAAGACCGATAAACAGCCGATCGCCACGGGTGGTGGCAATCGGTAAAAAACCGCGGCGTAGGACGCTCGGAGAACGCAGCTCCCACGTCGTCATGCCCACCAGGATCAGGCCAATGACGATGAAAAACACCGCGGTGGGGACAGTCCAGCTCATCCATTCCATCATCAGCTCCTCATACCCGGCCCAGGGCAAAACCCTTGGCCACGTGGTTGCGCACAAACCAGATCACCAGCATCCCGGGCAAGATGGTCAGTACCCCTGCCGCCGCCAGCACACCCCAGTCGATACCGGACGCCGAGACCGTGCGAGTCATCACCGCCGCGATCGGCTTGGCGTTCACCGAAGTGAGGGTGCGCGCCAGCAGCAACTCGACCCAGGAAAACATGAAGCAGAAAAATGCCGTAACACCGATCCCGGAGCCGATCAGCGGGATGAAGATCTTCACGAAGAACTTGGGGAAACTGTAGCCGTCGATGTAGGCCGTTTCGTCGATTTCCTTAGGCACCCCGGACATGAAGCCTTCGAGGATCCACACGGCCAGCGGCACGTTGAACAGGCAGTGCGCCAGGGCCACGGCGATGTGCGTATCGAACAGACCAATCGAGGAGTACAGCTGAAAAAACGGCAACAGGAACACGGCCGGGGGCGCCATGCGGTTGGTCAGCAGCCAGAAGAACAGGTGCTTGTCGCCCAGGAAGCGATAACGCGAGAACGCATAGGCGGCCGGCAACGCCACGCTCAGGGAAATCACCGTGTTCAGGCTCACGTAATACAGCGAGTTGAGGTAGCCGGTGTACCAGGCCGGATCAGTGAAGATGACCTTGTAGTTGGCCAAGGTGAAGTCCTGCGGAAACAGGGTCAGGCCGCTGAGGATTTCGGTGTTGCTCTTGAAGGACATGTTCAGCAGCCAATAGATCGGCACCAGCAGGAACAGGATGTAGATCAGCAACGGGATCAGCTTTCTTTTGCTCATGGCAGACCTCAGCGGTTGGCGTCAGAGTGAGTCATGGCGGTGTAGAACAGCCAGGACACCAACAGGATGATCAGGAAGTACACCAGCGAGAAAGCCGCAGCGGGGCCAAGGTCGAACTGGCCGATCGCCATCTGGGTCAGGGTCTGGCTGAGGAAGGTGGTGGCGTTGCCCGGGCCGCCGCCGGTCAGCACGAACGGCTCGGTGTAGATCATGAAGCTGTCCATGAAGCGCAGCATTACCGCGATCAGCAGTACGCTTTTCAGCTTGGGCAGCTGGATATGGCGGAACACTGCCCAGGCCGAGGCCCGATCGATCCGTGCCGCCTGGTAGTACACGTCCGGGATCGCCCGCAGGCCGGAAAAGCACAGCAGCGCCACCAGCGAAGTCCAGTGCCAGACGTCCATCACCAGCACCGTGACCCAGGCGTCCATGGTGTTCGCCGCATAGTTGTAGCTGATGCCCATGGCGTTGAGACTCGAACCCAGCAGGCCGATGTCGGCCCTGCCGAAGATCTGCCAGATGGTGCCCACCACGTTCCACGGGATCAACAGCGGTATCGCCAGAATGATCAGCACCAGCGACGACCAGCGCCCCTTGGTCGGCATCGTCAGGGCGATCGCAATGCCCAGGGGGATCTCGATCAGCAGCACACAACCGGAGTAAATGAACTGGCGCAGCAACGAGTCATGCAGCCGCGGGTCCAGCAGCACCTGCTTGTACCAGTCGGCGCCGACGAAGTAACGACTGGATTGATCGAAGATGTCCTGCACCGAATAGTTGACCACGGTCATCATCGGGATCACTGCGCTGAATGCCACCAGCAGGAATACCGGCAACACCAGCCACCAGGCCTTGTTGTTCTGCACCTTGTTCATGGCTGCGTCTCCAGCAGGTAATCATCGGCATAGACCATCAACCACTGGGCCGGGAAACTGATGTAGGCAGTGCCTTGCGGCACCGGCTTGTCTTCGGCCAGGCGCACTTTCAGCGGGGCGCCGTCGAGGTTCAAGGTCATGATCTTGTAGGTGCCGAGATCCTCGACGTGTACGACCTGTGCCTGCATCGCGTCATCGAACGGCTCGTCCCACACATGGACGAACTCCGGACGAATGCCAACCTTCAGGGTCTGCCATTCGGATTCAGCGATACGCTGCTGTTGCGCGTCGGACAACGGCAAGTGGGTCGAAGCAAACCCGACGCCCCCAGGCTGGGGCTGCACGTCGATCAGGTTCATCCCGGGGCTGCCGATGAAATAGCCCACGAAAGTATGGCTCGGCCGCTCGAACAGTTCCCGCGGAGTGCCGAACTGCACGATCTGGCCGCCGTACATCACGGCGATCTTGTCGGCAAAGGTCGAGGCCTCCAGCTGATCGTGGGTGACGTAGACCATGGTGATGTTGAACTGCTCGTGGATCTGCTTGAGCTTGCGCCGCAACTTCCACTTCAAGTGCGGATCGATCACGGTCAGCGGCTCATCGAACAGGATCGCGGAAACGTCATCGCGGACCAGCCCACGGCCCATGGAGACTTTCTGTTTTTCGTCAGCAGTCAGGTTGCGCGCCTTCTTGCCCAGCAACGCCTGCAGGTCGAGGACCTCGGCAATCTCCTGGACCTTGCTGTGGATTTTCGCTTCGGCCATGCCCTGGTTGCGCAATGGAAAGGCCAGGTTGTCGAACACCGTCATGGTGTCGTAGACCACCGGGAACTGGAACACCTGGGCGATGTTACGCTTTTCCGGGGTCAGGTCGTTGACCACTTTGCCGTCAAACAGCACCTGGCCCTGGGACGGGCTGAGCAGGCCGGAAATGATGTTGAGCAGGGTCGACTTGCCGCAGCCCGAAGGGCCGAGCAAGGCGTAGGCGCCCCCCTGCTCCCAGATGTGATCCATCTCGCGGATCGCGTAGTCCTCCGGACCGCTCGGCGTGCGCGTATAGCTGTGGGCGAGGTTCTGCAAGCGGATCTCGGCCATCAGGCAACCCTCGCGATACGGCGCCCGGGTGCCTGGACCAAGCGGCCCTGGGCATCGAACACAAACAGTTTGTGGGTCGGGATATAGATGCGAATCGGCGCGTCGACGTCGTATTCGTGAACCCCGGGCAAGTGCAGCACCAGCAGGAAATGTTCGTTGCGCACGTGCAGGAAGGTTTCCGATCCGCTGATTTCCGCCACCTCGACCGTTACTGCCAGCTCCAGGTCATCGTCGTTGCTCGGCACCAGGGAAATATGACTGGGCCGCACGCCAAAGCGGTATTCACCCTCACCGACCGGTCGCAGGTCGACGTTCAGCGGGAAGTGCACGAAATTGGCGAAGCTGACTTCGTTGCCGGCAATGCGCCCGGGCATCAGGTTGATCGGCGGCTCGGAGAACAGTTCTGCCGCCAGCACACTCTGCGGCTGGTGGTAGACCTCGGACGACTTGCCACTCTGGATCACCCGTCCTTCGTGAAGAATGGTCGTCGTGCCGCCCAACGCCAAAGCTTCATTGGGTTCGGTGGTGGCGTAGATCGCGATGGTGTGCCGGGCCTTGAACAGCTCGCGCATTTCCTGGCGCAGCTCTTCGCGCAACTTGTAGTCGAGGTTGACCAACGGTTCGTCGAACAGGATCAGTTCGGCATCCTTGACCAGGGCACGAGCCATGGCGGTGCGCTGTTGCTGGCCACCAGACAGTTCGAGCGGATGGCGCTGGAGGAATTTCTCGATGCGCAGCATCTTCGCCGTTTCCTGAACCTTGCTCTCGATCAGGTCCCTGGACACCCCTGCCTGGCGCAAAGGCGAGGCGATATTCTCGAACACGGTCATGGTCGGGTAGTTGATGAACTGCTGATACACCATCGAAACGTTACGCAGACGCACCGGGCGCTGGGTGACGTCGACGCCGTTCATCAGGATGCGCCCGCTGTCGGGCTTGTCCAGGCCGGCCATCAGGCGCATCAGGCTGGTTTTGCCGGACAGCGTGCGACCGAGCAGAACGTTGAAAGAACCGGCTTCAAAATTCAGGCACGCATCGTCGATCCAGGTCTGGCCTTCGACGGTGCGGCTGACGTGCTCCAGGGTTAGCGACATGGCTCGGCCTTTTTATTATTGGAGTCAAGCGACCCAGGCTGTAGAGCGAGTTTCATGCCAGGAAACGCAAGTCGTTGAACCACCGGGAAAAACGCCAAATTGGCGAGCGACCGGGGTTCGATGCTGAACAGAAATGAACAACCGCCAATGAACAATTGAACAGTTGGCCGGTTGACAATGAACAATAGTGAACAACACTCTATGGACCGTTCACGGTCCCCGTAGGAGCAGCCTTCGGCAGCTCCTACGCAGGTCGTGGGCAACTGAAGTACCCATAAAAACAATAAAAGTCAGCTCAGAGATCGCCTGCCATGGCCGTACCTGCCTCGCCGCTCTCCCATGACGCCATCATTCAGGACTCCTGGTCCCGCTGCCGCGCGTTTGGTCTGGACCATCAAAGCGCCCCGGCCTTCGATCAGCTGCCGGCTGCTGGCATAGCGCAACTGCTGGAGAGCCAGCATTCGCTGGTACAGACCACTCATCAGGAAGTCCTGCCGTACTACGAGAACATCCTCAGTAACTCCAACTGCCTGATCATGCTCGCCGACAATCAGGGCCAGGTGCTGACATCGTGGGGGACCCAGCGATTCATCGAGCCGACACTGACCCGAGGCTTCAGCGCCGGGGCCAGCTGGATGGAGCGCTGCAGCGGAACCAACGCGATCGGCACCGCGCTGGCCTGTGAGCAGGCGGTGCATATCGAACACGATGAACATTTCCTCAAGGCCAACCGCTTCATGACCGGCTCTGCCGCGCCGATTTTCGATGCCGAGCGCAAAGTGATCGCCGTGCTGGATGTGTCCAGCGACAGCTACCTGCCACCGTCACACACGCTGGGCATGGTCAAGATGATGAGTCAGACCGTGGAGAACCGGCTGATTCTCAACCTGTTCCACGGCCAGCACTTCCAATTGACGTTCAACACCGGCTTGAACAACCTCGACAGCCAGTGGGCCGGCTTGCTGATTTTTGATGAGAGCGGCCAGGTGCTGTCGGCCAATCGACGGGCGGACAATCTGCTCGGCATCAGCCTGTCGCGAGTGAGCGTCGAGAGCCTGTTCAAGGTGTCATTGCTGGAACTGTTGAATCAGCCGGATGATCTGCCCTTCGCCCTGCAGACCTCGGGACGCAATCGCTTCCAGTGCCTGTTAAAACGGCCCAAGCAAGTGCCGGTCAAGGCTCGAGTGTTCGTCGAGCAACCAGCAGTGCCATCGGCTGCAATCAGTCTCAATACCTTGCATTTTGGCGACAGCCGGGTGGAAAAAGCGGTTCGCCAGGCCGAGCGGTTGCTGGAGAAGGACATTCCGCTGCTCATCCACGGTGAGACCGGTGTGGGCAAGGAAGTTTTCGTCAAGGCTCTGCACCAGGCCAGCTCGCGCAGCAACCAGGCGTTTATCGCGGTGAACTGTGCAGCGATCCCCGCCGAGTTGGTGGAGTCCGAACTGTTCGGCTACGAAAAAGGCGCGTTCACTGGCGCCAACCAGAAAGGCAGCATCGGGCTGATTCGCAAGGCCGACAAGGGCACCCTGTTTCTCGATGAAATCGGCGACATGCCGCTGCCGACTCAAGCTCGTCTGTTGCGAGTGTTGCAGGAGCGTTGCGTGCAACCGGTCGGTAGCAGTGAGTTGTTCCCGGTCGACATCCGTATCATCTCCGCAACCAATCGATCCCTGCGCGAACAGGTTCAACTGGGCCGGTTTCGCGAAGATTTGTATTACCGGATCGGCGGGTTGACTCTGGAGTTACCGCCGTTAAGGGAACGCAGTGACAAACAGGAGCTGTTCAAACGATTGTGGGAACAGCATCGCGAACCGTCGCAGTGGGCGGGTTTGAGTCGTGAGGTGCTGGAGTTGTTTGCTCGCCACCCGTGGCCGGGGAATTTGCGCCAGGTCAGCAGCGTGATGCAGGTGGCGCTGGCCATGGCCGAGGAGCAACCGGTGCGCCCGGAGCATTTGCCCGATGATTTTTTTGTCGATATGGAGATGGAGCCGGTGGACGCACCGGAGCCGCTGGCAGTGGATCTGGATGATGCCGAGGATTTAAGTCGGCAGTTGCAGGCTGTGGGCGGGAATATTTCGCACCTGGCCCGGCGGTTGGGGGTTAGTCGTAATACCTTGTACAAAAGGTTGCGCCAGGCTGAATGAGTGTTCAACCGCACTGGCAGTGTTCGGCTTGAGATCATCGCGAGCAGGCTCGCTCCCACAGGGTGTTATGTCCACCACAAAACCCATACCTGGCGAAGATCCAATGTGGGAGCGAGCCTGCTCGCGATGACAGTCGAGACGCCACCGAACCTGCATCCACCCGACAAAACAAAAACCCGCACAAGGCGGGTTTTGTTTTGCAGCAAACTAAGCAATCAGTCAGCCAGACGCCACGTCGTGCCGCCTTTGCCATCTTCCAGCACCACGCCCATGGCGGTGAGCTGGTCGCGGATGCGGTCCGATTCGGCCCAGTCTTTACCTGCCCGAGCGGCCAGACGCGCAGCAATCAGCGCATCGACTTCAGCCGCATCAACCCGCCCCTCAGCGCCAGCCTGCAGGAAGTCATCGGCCTCAAGCTGCAACACACCCAGCACACTGGCCAGTTCCTTCAAGCGCGCCGCCAGACCCGCCGCCGCGTCCATATCGGTCTCACGCAGGCGGTTGATCTCGCGGACCATCTCGAACAGCACCGCACAGGCTTCCGGTGTACCGAAGTCGTCGTTCATCACCTGGGTGAAACGCTCGACAAAGGCTTCGCCGCCGGCCGGAGCAACACTCGGCAGGCCTTTCAAGGCGTGATAGAAACGCTCGAGTGCGCCCTTGGCGTCCTTGAGGTTGTCTTCGGAGTAGTTGATCGCGCTGCGATAGTGGCTCGATACCAGCAGGTAACGCACCACTTCCGGGTGGTACTTTTCCAGCACGTCGCGAATGGTGAAGAAGTTGTTCAAGGACTTGGACATCTTCTCGCCATTAATGCGAATCATGCCGCAATGCATCCACGCGTTAGCGTAGGTCTTGCCGGTGGCCGCTTCGCTTTGGGCGATTTCGTTTTCATGGTGCGGGAACTCAAGGTCACTGCCGCCGCCATGGATATCGAAGGTCTCACCCAGGCAGCAGGTGGACATCACCGAGCACTCGATGTGCCAGCCCGGACGACCGTCGCCCCAAGGCGATGGCCAGCTTGGCTCGCCCGGCTTGGTGGCCTTCCACAGCACGAAGTCCAGCGGGTCCTGTTTCGACTCGTCGACTTCGATACGGGCGCCGATGCGCAGATCTTCGATCTTCTTGCGCGACAGCTTGCCGTAACCCATGAACTTGGCCACACGGTAGTACACGTCGCCATTGCCCGGTGCGTAAGCGTAACCCTTGTCGATCAGGGTCTGGATCATGCTCAGCATGCCCGGAATGTGATCCGTGGCACGCGGCTCCATGTCCGGCTTGAGGATGTTGAGGCGCGCCTCGTCCTCGTGCATGGCGGTGATCATGCGCTCGGTCAACGCGTCGAACGGCTCGCCGTTCTCCCGCGCCCGGTTGATGATCTTGTCTTCGATATCGGTGATGTTGCGCACGTAGGTCAGGTTATAACCGCTGAACCGCAACCAGCGGGTCACCAGGTCGAACGCGACCATGCTGCGGCCGTGGCCAATGTGGCAGTAGTCATACACGGTCATCCCGCAGACGTACATGCGCACATTGTTGCCATCCAGCGGCTTGAAGACTTCTTTGCTCTTGGTGAGCGTGTTGTAGATCGATAGCACTTTAGTTGTTTCCTTGAATCACTGGCCCCACGAATCACGCAAGGTCACGGTGCGGTTGAATACCGGATGACCTGGTTTCGAGTCCTTGATATCCGCGCAGAAGTAACCTTCGCGCTCGAACTGGAAACGGTCTTCCGGCTGTGCGTTGCCCAGCGAAGGCTCGGCACGACAACCGGTGAGAACTTGCAGCGATTGAGGGTTGATGTTGTCCAGGAAACTGGCGCTGTCTTCGGCCTTCTCAGGGTTCGGCGAGCGGAACAGGCGATCGTACAGGCGCACTTCGCATTCGACGCTGGCCGCGGCCGGTACCCAGTGCACCACGCCTTTGACCTTGCGGCCTTCAGGGTTCTTGCCCAGGGTTTCGGGGTCGTAGGAGCAACGCAGTTCGACGATATTGCCGTCGGCGTCCTTGATCGCTTCGTCGGCACGAATGACGTAGCTGCCGCGCAGGCGCACTTCGCCGTTGGGTTCCAGGCGCTTGTAGCCTTTTGGCGGCTCTTCCATGAAGTCTTCACGGTCGATGTAGATTTCCCGAGCGAATGGCAGGACGCGCACGCCCATGTCTTCCTTCGGGTGGCACGGCAGTTCGAGGTTCTCGACCTGGCCTTCCGGGTAGTTGGTGATGACCACTTTTAATGGACGCAGGACACACATGGCGCGCGGTGCGCTGTGGTCGAGGTCATCACGAATGCTGAATTCCAGCATGCCGAAGTCGACCACGCCATCGGAACGGTTGGTGCCGACCATGTCGCAGAAGTTGCGGATCGATTTGGGCGTGTAGCCACGGCGGCGAAAGCCCGACAGCGTGGACATGCGCGGGTCGTCCCAGCCATGCACGTGCTTCTCGTCCACCAGTTGCTTGAGCTTGCGCTTGCTGGTGATCGTGTAGTTCAGGTTCAGGCGGCTGAACTCGTACTGACGCGGGTGGGCCGGTACCGGCAGGTGCTCGAGGAACCACTCGTACAGCGGACGGTGGCTTTCGAATTCCAGGGTGCAGATCGAGTGGGTGATGCCTTCGATGGCGTCCGACTGACCATGGGTGAAGTCGTAGTTGGGGTAGATGCACCACTTGTCACCGGTCTGGTGGTGGTGGGCGTGACGGATGCGATACATGATCGGGTCGCGCAGGTTCATGTTCGGCGAGGCCATGTCGATCTTGGCCCGCAGTACCCGCGCGCCGTCCTGGAACTCACCGGCTTTCATGCGCGCGAACCAGTCGAGGTTCTCTTCCACGGAGCGATCACGAAACGGGCTGTTCTTGCCCGGCTCGGTCAGGGTGCCGCGGTATTCCTTGGCCTGTTCCGGGCTCAAGTCATCGACGTAGGCCTTGCCGGCCTTGATCAGCTCGACTGCCCAGTCGTGCAACTGGTCGAAGTATTGCGAGGCGTAGCGCACTTCGCCGGACCATTCAAAGCCCAGCCACTTGATGTCGCTTTCGATCGCGTCGATGTATTCCTGGTCTTCCTTGGCCGGGTTGGTGTCGTCGAAGCGCAGGTGCGTGACGCCGCCGAATTCCTGGGCCAGGCCGAAGTTCACACAGATCGACTTGGCGTGACCGATGTGCAGGTAGCCATTGGGCTCGGGCGGGAAACGGGTGACGATCTGCGTGTGCTTACCCGAGTCCAGGTCCGCCTGGATGATCGGGCGCAGGAAATTGGCCGGCACGGCTGGGCCGGTCTTGGAATTCGAGGTAGGTTCGACAGTGGGCTTGCTCATAGGATCCTTGAACGTACAAGTGCGCGGCCGCAGACGGGGCCTGACAAATCAAAGCCGCTATCATAGCCGATGCCGTCAAGCTGCTGACAGAGCAGGCCCGAAAACGGCTGCATTTAATCGCCTGCAAATGAAAAACAGCCTCGAAATTCGCGTCTGTCGCGCTAAACTGCGTTTCTTGGCCCAATACAGGCTGAACCGGTTGCAGGCACCAATGCCCAAAACCACGAATTCATTGAAAACGCTTTATCTCATGAAGCTTTAATTCATCAAGAGTACCGATCATGACCCAAGTCAAACTGACCACCAACCATGGCGACATCGTCCTGGAACTGAACGCTGAAAAGGCACCGCTGACCGTTGCCAACTTCATCGAATACGTCAAGGCCGGCCACTACGAAAACACCGTGTTCCACCGCGTCATTGGTAACTTCATGATCCAGGGCGGCGGTTTCGAGCCAGGCATGAAAGAAAAGAAAGACAAGCGCCCAAGCATCCAGAACGAAGCCGACAACGGCCTGCCGAACGTCAAGTACAGCGTAGCCATGGCCCGTACCATGGAGCCGCATTCGGCTTCCGCGCAGTTCTTCATCAACGTGGCGGACAACAGCTTCCTCAACCACAGCGCCAAGACGACCCAGGGCTGGGGCTACGCCGTGTTCGCCAAAGTGGTTGCCGGTGAAGAAGTGGTCGACAAGATCAAAGGTGTTTCCACCACCATGAAGTCCGGCCACCAGGACGTTCCCGCAGAAGACGTGATCATCGAGAAAGCCGAGATCATTGAGTGATACTGCTGATTTCAGACTTGCATCTGGAAGAGGAGCGCCCGGACATTACCCGGGCGTTTCTGGATTTGCTCTCCGGGCGCGCCCGCTCGGCGAGTGCGTTGTACATCCTCGGCGACTTTTTCGAAGCGTGGATTGGCGACGATGCCATGACCGCCTTCCAGCGTTCCATCTGCCAGGCCCTGCGCGATCTCAGCGACAGCGGCACGGCCATTTTTCTGATGCACGGTAATCGCGACTTCATGCTCGGCCAGGCTTTCTGCAAACAGGCCGGCTGCACGCTGTTGAAAGACCCGAGCATCGTGCAACTCGCAGGCGAACCGGTGCTCTTGATGCACGGTGACAGCCTGTGCACCCGCGACGAAGCCTATATGAAGCTGCGTCGCTACCTGCGCAATCCCCTCACCCTGTTCATCCTGCGCCACCTGCCCCTGGGCACGCGGCACAAGCTGGCGCGCAAACTGCGCAGTGAAAGCCGGGCGCAGACCCGAATGAAGGCCAATGACATTGTCGATGTGACCCCCGAGGAAGTGCCGCGGGTGATGCAGCAATACGGGGTAAAAACCCTGATCCACGGCCACACTCACCGCCCAGCCATTCACAAATTGCAGATTGGCGAGCAGGCGGCCAGGCGCATTGTGCTGGGGGACTGGGATCGCCAGGGGTGGGCGTTGCAGGTCGATGAGAACGGATTTGCGTTGGCCCCGTTTGATTTTACAGCCTCTTAAGGTCAAAAGATCGCAGCCTGCAGCAGCTCCTACAGGGTCATGTGTACACCTGTAGGAGCTGCCGCAGGCTGCGATCTTTTTACAGCCACAACCATTAATG
The DNA here is from genome assembly GCF_020295325.1 of Pseudomonas sp. Y24-6. NCBI lineage: Bacteria > Pseudomonadati > Pseudomonadota > Gammaproteobacteria > Pseudomonadales > Pseudomonadaceae > Pseudomonas > Pseudomonas sp. Y24-6. The sequence goes on from NZ_JACBXG010000001.1 coordinate 421,239, forward strand.
CCCTGCCGACGCAGGCCCGGCCTTGGCGGCAAAGGGCGGTTTGGCCAGCCACACGATCAGTATCAACCCCATGAACCCCCACCCCAGCAGCGTGAAGTAATCCACGGTGGAAAGCATGTACGCCTGGCTGGTCAGCACATGATCGAGTTGTGCATAGGCCGGGTTGCCAGGGCCGCCCAGCGCATTGAGCGCGTCACGGGTGGCGGGCTCGTAGGTGCTGATGCTTTCACTCATGTAGGCGTGGTGCTGATCCGCCCGGCGAATCCAGATCCAGGTGGTCAGCGATGCCGCAAAGCTGCCGCCCAGGGTACGCAGGAAAGTCGCCAGCCCGGCGCCATCGGCGATCTGGCTCGGTGGCAGGTCTGACATCAGGATGCTCAGCGTTGGCATGAAGAACAGTGCCACGCCAATGCCCATGAATAACTGCACCAGCGCGATGTGCTGGAAGTCCACTTCGTTGGTGAAACCGGCGCGCATGAAGCAGCTCAGGCCGATCGCCAGGAACGCCAGGCCGGCCAGCAGGCGCAGGTCGAATTTGTGCGCGTACTTACCGACAAACGGCGACAGGATCACCGGCAGGATGCCGATCGGCGCCACCGCCAGCCCGGCCCAGGTCGCGGTGTAGCCCATCTGGGTTTGCAGCCACTGCGGCAGGATCAGGTTGATCCCGAAGAATCCGGCATACCCCAGCACCAGCACTATTGTGCCGATACGGAAGTTGCGGTGGGCAAACAGGCGCAGGTTGACCACCGGATGCTGGTCGGTCATTTCCCAGATGATGAACACCGCCAGGGCAATCACCGAAATGGCCGCGCCGATGATGATGAAGTTGGATTCGAACCAGTCCAGGTCATTACCTTTGTCGAGGATCACCTGCAAGGCGCCGACCCCGATGATCAGGGTGATCAGGCCGACGTAATCCATCGGCTGGCGACTGGTTTCCACCGGGCGCGCCTTCAGTTGTTGACGCACGACCATCACCGCGAAGATACCGATCGGTACGTTGATGAAGAAGATCCACGGCCAGCTGTAGCTGTCGGTAATCCAGCCGCCGAGGATCGGGCCTGCAATCGGCGCCACCACCGTGACCATCGCCAGCAACGCCAGGGCCATGCCGCGCCTTGCAGGTGGATAGACCGCAATCAGTAACGTCTGCGTCATCGGGTACAAAGGCCCTGCTACCAGGCCCTGGATCACCCGGAACAGGATCAGCTCCGGCATAGAGGTGGAAATGCCGCACAGGAACGAGGCAATCACGAACAGGATGGTCGCCCAGAGAAACAGCTTCACCTCACCGAAGCGCCGGCTTAGCCAGCCAGTCAGCGGCAGGGCGATCGCATTGCTCACGGCAAACGAGGTGATGACCCAGGTGCCCTGCTCCGAACTGACCCCCAGGTTGCCGGAGATCGTCGGCAGCGCCACGTTGGCAATGGTGGTATCGAGCACCTGCATGAAAGTCGCCAGCGACAGGCCGATGGTGCTGAGCAGCAGGCTGGGCGGCGTGAAAGAGGCGTTATTGCTCATCGCAAATCCTTTGGAGCTTCAGACCCTGTGGGCGCGGGCAAGCCCGCTGCCACAGGGTTTGTGTGGTTGCGAATCAGCGTTGCGCGGTCTTGCTCGCCGCGGCGCTGTTGTCATGGATCAGTTGGGCGATCATTGCATCGGCTTCGGCCAACTGACGGTCGTAGACGTTGGTGCTGAACGAGGCCTTTTGCGGCGGCTGTTGCGCCAGCACCGGACCACTCTGGTCATGCAGGTTCACATCGACCTGGGTCGACAGCCCGACGCGCAATGGATGCCTGGCCAGCTCTTCGGCGTTGATATGAATCCGCACCGGCACCCGCTGGACGATCTTGATCCAGTTACCGGTAGCGTTCTGTGCCGGCAGCAAGGCGAACGCGCTGCCGGTACCGGCGCCAAGGCTGTCGATGGTGCCGCTGTACTTCACGTCACTGCCATAGAGGTCGGCTTCGATGTCCACCGGCTGCCCGATGCGCATGTCGCGCAGCTGGGTTTCCTTGAAGTTGGCATCGATCCACAGTTGATCCAGGGGAATCACCGCCATCAGCGCGGTGCCCGGTTGAACCCGCTGGCCCAACTGCACCGTGCGCTTGGCGACATAACCGGTGACCGGAGCGATCAAGGTGCTGCGGGCGTTGGTCAGGTAGGCCTGGCGCAGTTGCGCGGCGGCGGACATGACGTCTGGGTGCGACGAAACCACAGTGTCATCCACCAGCGCGCTGGTGGTTTTGAGTTGCTGGCGGGCATTGGCCAGGGCGTTTTGCGCCGAGGTCAGGTCATCGCGGGCGTGGGACAGTTCTTCCTGGGAGATCGCCCCGCCGGCTGCCAGGTTCTTGCGGCGATTGAAGTTGTCCTGAGCCTTCTGCACTTCCGCCTGCTGGGCGTTGACCTGGGCTTTCATGCCGTCGACATTGCTGTACAAGCCGCGAACCTGACGCACGGTGCGGGCCAGGTTGGCCTGGGCACTTTGCAGCCCGACTTCGGCGTCATTCGGGTCGAAATTGATCAGCACCTGGCCTTCATGCACCAGGTCGCCATCGTCGGCACCGATGCTGACCACGGTGCCGGTGACCAGCGGAGTGATCTCCACCACATTGCCGTTCACATACGCATCGTCGGTGCTCTCGTTCCAGCGCCCGTAGAGCTCGTGATAGGCCCAGACGCCGGCACCGGCGAGGATCACGACAATGGCCAGAAGCACCAGCATGATCTTGCGCTTGCGCGGATTGCCGGTGTCCTGATGAGCATCGGCGGCTTTTTGAGTGTTTTCGGCAGTGGCCATGACAGTTACCTTGAATTAGTTGTGCTGCGTGGCTGAAGTGGCGGCTGCCAGGGTGTCACCCTGGAAGCCTCCGCCCAGCGCCTGCATCAGTTGGATCGACAGGTCGATCTGCTCGGCATTCAGGTTGGCCAGCTGACGCTGGGCCTGGAGCAATTGCTGCTCGATGCTGAGCACGTCCAGGTAGTTACCGATGCCGGAACCGTAGCGCTGGACCACGGTGTCGTAGGATTGCCGGGCGATCTCGGTGGCGTGCTGCTGCGCGCCGATCTGCCGGCCGATATCTCGCAGCTGATTGATCGAGTCGCTGACATCGCCGAGTGCCTTGACCAGGCTTTTGTTGTACTGCGCCACCGCGAGGTCGTAGTCGGCGTCGCGGGAATCGAGGTCGGCACGCAGGCGGCCGCCGTCGAAAATCGGCAGGGAGATCGTCGGCCCGACGTTGAAGAAACGACTGGCCGAACCAAACATTGCATCCCCCAGCAGCGATTCGAAACCAGCGGCAGCGCTCAGGTTGAGGTTGGGGTAGAAGCGGGTCTTGCCGGCAGCGATGTTCTTGCTCGCGGCTTCGACCCGCCAGCGCGCGGCGATCAGGTCCGGTCGGCGACCGAGCAGTTCGGCCGGCAACACCGATGGCAGTGCCACGGCGCTGGCCTGGAGGACTTTGGGCCGGGGGATTTCATTGCCGCGATCCGGGCCCTTGCCGAGCAGCACCGCCATGGCGATCTTCGCGCTGTTCAGGCGTTTTTCAGCGTCGATCAGGCTGGCCTGCGAGCTGGCTTCCAGGCTCTCGGTCTGCTGGAACTGGTACTGGCTGTCGATACCCGAACTCAAGCGGCGTTTGCTCAGGTCGAGCATCTGCCGGGTACGCTTGAGGTCTTCGCTGGCCAGGTCATGGATGATGTGGGCCTGGCCCAGATCGCTGTAGGCCCGGGCGACGTCGGCGGCCAGGGTCAACTGCGCGGCCTGTTGGTCGACTTCGGCGGCACGGGCCTCGCCCAGTGCAGCTTCCCAGGCGTCCCGCTGACCGCCCCAAAGGTCGAAGTTGTAATTGAAACTGGCACCGAGGTTACGCAGGGTGGAATACGCCCCGCCCTGCCCCTGCGGGTCCTGATCCCGAGCCAGGCGGGACCGGCTGACCCCGGCACTGGCATCGAGCGTCGGCATGCGCTCGGCATCGGCGGCGTAGGCCGCGGCGCTGGCCTGATGCGCGCGAGCCTCGGCAATCTGCATGTCGGGGCTGTCTTGCAGGGCTTCGCGGATCAGCCCGTCAAGTTGCGGGTCGCCGAGGCTCGTCCACCAGGCGCTTTTCGGCCAGGCGGCCGGCGACAAGGTGACGCCGGTCAGCGACTGCCCGGCCTTGAGACTTTTTGCATCCAGACTGACGCCTTCGGTTTTCAAGCCACTGTAATTGGCACAACCCGCCAGGGTCATGGCCACCAGCACCAGGCTCAAGCGGGTGCGCGAGAGTTTACTGCTCATTTATCACCTACCCGCAGCAAGGTGATGGAGTCACCCGCCGCGACTAAAATTTTCTTCAGGATCTGTTCCAGGGTCGCCAGCTCTTGCTCGGTGATGGCGCCAGCCAGTTCGTTCATGGCTGCCGCGCCGATGTCTGGCAGGCGGTCAGCCAGCTGCTGGCCCTGCGCGGTGAGTACCAGTTGCACTTGACGACGGTCGGCTTCCGAGCGCTGGCGGGCGAGGAAACCTTTGTGCTCCAGGCGATCAAGCATTCGGGTCATCGAACCACTGTCGAGGGACAGGTGCCGGCAAAGTTCGGCCGGGGTGTCGACGCCGAACTGGGCCATGATGATCAACACTTTGAACTGCGCGGCGGTGATGCCGTGAGGTTCCATGTGGGTGTCGATGATCCGGTCCTTGAGCAGCGCAGCCCGCCCGAGCAGGAGCCCGAGGTGGCAGTTCTTGAAGTCGTCCGGGGTGAAGTGTTTCATCTGGCCACCGATTAGCTGCCTAGGCAGAGAATGTATGACAAGATGTTACTGCCTAGGCAGCGAATGTCAACGTAATAGTTAGGATGCTTTGTATTTGGATGATAAACGGGGGGGTACTGGTGGCCTTGATGACGCCATCGCGAGCAAGCTTGCTCCCACAGGTTCAGGGTTACACCTGTGGGATGGGTGACGCTTGAAGTGAGATCCGTGCAGGACATCCGATCCCTGTGGGAGCGGGCTTGCCCGCGAAGGCAGCGACTGGGTTCTAGAGGGAACGCGGCTTAGAAATCCCGCTTGTAGAAGATATCCAGTGAACTCGCCACGCCACCCGCCGCTTCCAGGTAAACCTTCTTGCTCAGCTTGTAGCGCAACGCAATGGTATTGGCCGGCTCGAACACCCCAACCCCATACCGCAGGCTGAGTTTTTCCGAGATATTGCCGCTGGCGACCACGGCGGTCTGGTCGCCACTGCCTTGGGTGTCGAGCTGGAAGTCCTGGATGCCCAGGTTCTTGGCCAACCCGCTGGTCACCCCGGCACTGCCCATCAACCCCAGGCCCAGTGCCGCCTGGGCAAGCATGTTGTTATCACCGCCATCCGTGCTCAGCGGCCGCCCCAGCACCAGGTAGGACAGGGCCTGCTCCTGGCTTAAGGCAGGTTCGGAGAAGATCTGCGTGGTGGGCTGTTCGGCACTGCCGCTCAGGCGAATGCCGGCGATGACGTCATCGGTCTGGCGGATGGCCTCGATGTCCAGGTATGGCTGATCCAGCGGCCCGGCAAACAACAAACGGGCCCGGCGCACGGTCAGGCGCTGGCCGTAGGCGCGGTAACGACCGTCGTTGAGCCAGAGCTCACCGCGGGTGTCCATGTTGTCGCCGATGTGCACGTGGCCCTGCAGATTGGCCGTCAGGCCAAACCCGGCGAAGCTGAGTTTGTCGGCGCCCACCTCCACGTCAATGTCCATTTTCATCGCCAGTGGCGCCTTGCCTTGCTCGGTCTGCTGACCCACGATGACCGTGTCATCGGAGACCTTGACCGTCGATGGCGGCAACTCGCGCACGGTGATTTCCCCTCTGGGCACCAGCACTTTGCCGGCGACCGCCAGCTCATCGCCTTTCATCGAGATCTTCAGGTCAGGGGCCACCTCAAGCTTTGCATAGGGTTCGACGGACACCGGAAGCTGCGAGCCCTTGAGTGCCAGGTCGACCACCAGTGCCTGGCCCCAGGCAATATTGCCATTGAGCGTGCCCTGCCCGGTCTTGCCACTTTTCCAGCCGCCGTTCAACTGCACGGTTTCCCCGGCGATCACCGCCTGCAGCTGCAAGGCTTGCAGTTCGATCGGCAATTGCGGTCCGGACACTTCGCCATCGCTCAACAGCAGATTGCCGTTAACCAAAGGCGCCATCAGGGTGCCGCCGATCGTGCCACTGCCATTCAGGCGCCCGGTGATTTTTTCGACCATCGGCACGAACGGCCGGGCCACGGACAAGTCCAGGCCATTGAGGCGGAACGTGCCGCTCATGGGCTTGTTTGCCGGCAGCGGGTTGATCTGGGCCTGAACCCGCAGCTCACCCAACTTGCCGCCGACGAAGTTCAGGTCGGTGTCGATGCGCTTGGGGGTCATTTTGCTGGTGAGCAGCAAGGCCTGGTACGGGAAGTCCAGCCACTGATCCTTGTCGCGCACTCGCAGTGTGCCGCCACTGGCATCAATGCTGATCTGGCCATTCGGACCGCTGGCCGGCAGATCCAGCTGCAGGTCGGCGTTAAGCGCGCCTTTCCAGGCGAAGTCCTTGGGCAACCACTGCGCCAGGCTTTCGATCGGGAACTGCTTGAGGTGATAGCGCAGCTTCGGCTCGGGCATCAGGCGCTGGTCTTCACCGCACAGGCTGGCCGGGCCGGACCGCCAGCAATGGGCGCCGAAGTTGATTTTACCGTCGGCCAGGCGTTCGAGCTTCGCCGGGCCTTGCAGCCTCCAGTCCTGGCCGCCGGCCTGGATATCGCCCGTGGCCAGGCGTCCGCGCCAGTTGCCTTGGTCCAGCGCGCCGTCCAGACCGAGGGCGAGCTTGAGCTGCGGGCCTTGCAGGGCAAGGCTGAGTTTTTGCTTCTTGATGTCACCCTGACCGCTTGCCGTCAGCGTGCCCAGCGCAGTATCGCCAGCCTGGATGCCGCTGCCCTTGAGGTCGATTTTCGCCCGCTGCGCACTGTCCAGGGTCGCGTCCAGGTTCAGACTTTGCAGGCGATTGTCCTGGAAAGCCAGCTGAGTGCCTTGCAGGCCGAGTTTGCCTTGTGGCGCCTTGAGTGTACCGGCGACGTCCACCCGGCCGTTGAGCTGACCGCGCAGTTGTGGCCACAGCTGCGCCAGACGCGGCATCTTGATATCGATCTGACCGGCGAGTTTCTGCTCCAGGCTGCCCTTGCCATTGATGCTGTTGTCGCCCAGGCGAATCTGCAAGGCACTGAGGTTCCATTGCTCGCCGGCGCCATCGGCCTTGGCCTGGATGACCGCAGGTTGACCACGCAGCTTGCCCTTGAGGTCGAGGTCGGCGTTAAGGCTGAGCTTGTCATTTTTCATCTCACCGGTACTGCGCAGCGGGCCGGCCAACGTGCCCGGCAACTCCGCGACCCAGTACGCCGGATCGATTGCCGACAGATCCAGCGCGGTATCCCAGGCGATGCCATCGGCAAATTGCAGGTTCAGGTGTCCCTGGGCCTTGCCCTGCCCGGCTTCCAGCTGGATTTGCTGCAGGTAGATTTTAGTCAGGTCGCCTGCGAACGGGCTCTGCAGGCTGAAGGCACCGGCCGGGCCATCCAGCGCAGCCTTGAAGTGCCCCAGGTATTTGCCGTCGGTGTAGGAGACTTCGCCGTTGAAGCTGCGCAATGCGACTTGTGGCTCATCGATCAGCGGATAGACGCGGTGCCAGGGGAAGTCCAGCCAGTCGATCTTGGCATCGGCGCTCAGGCCTTTGCTCCAGTCCAGCTGGCCGGTGAGTTTGAGGTACTGTTTGTCGTTTGCGCTCAGGTCCAGACCGGCAATCTGCGCGCCCTGTGCGTCGACCTTGCCTTGCAGCGCCAGGGCGACCGGGCCTTGTTCCGCCGGCAGCGTAGCCGTGCCGAGGAGCTGGTAGCCGTTTTTCAGGTCACCGGCGCCCGAGAGTTCAAGCCTATTGAGTTGCAGGGTATCCGGAAGATCCGCGCTGGCCTTGAAGCCGTCCGCCGTAATGCGCACCTTGGCTGGCAGGTTCTCCACCAGCGGCTGCAGTTCACCCGTCAACTGCCCGTTCAGATAGCCGCTACTGTCGGCCTTGAGGTTGAGGGTTTTGAGCAGGTCTCCGTCGATTTTCAGGGCCAGGGCCCAAGGACCGGTGCCAGGCGCGGGCAGCGTCAGGCTGCCTTCAGCGGTCACGGGCCAATTGCCGCTGGGTTGCAGCAGGCCGGACAGATTCAGGCTCAGTTCGTCGCGCTGCAGCTTGACCGAGTCAATCTTCAAGCCCTGGGCGGTCCAGTGGGCGGCCAGTTGCAAGCCCCTGAGTTCTTCGCTGCCGTTGAACAGCAGGCTCCCGACCTTGACATCACCCAGCTCGATGGCCAGCGGCAGGTCCAGGTCAGGCAGGCTGATTGGCCCGCTGCTGTCTTGGTCGGTGCCCGGTGGAAACTGCAGGCTGACCTGCTCGGCCTGCAACTGCTCGATGCACAGGGTCCGGCGGGCCAGGCAACCGGGTGACCAGGCGAAGATCGCCTTGCTCAACTCTACCCGGCTGCTGTCCTGCTGCCATACCAGGTGATCGGCGCTCCATTGACCGCCCAGGCGACCCTGGAAATTGTCCACACTCAAGCCCGGCACGAAACCCAGCGCCCAGCGACTGCCCGCCGCCGTCCCAAGCACGGTGGAAATAGCCAGAATAATCAGCAGCAACAGGCCGAGGATGGCCAGCAGCGTTATCTTCAAACCACGATTCACAACTCGGGCCCCATGGAAAAGTGCAGTCGAACACCACCGTCGTCATCCAGCGCGTGGGCCAGGTCAAGGCGGATCGGCCCCACCGGCGAGATCCAGCGCACGCCGATGCCGACGCCGGTCTTGAGGTTCGGCAATTCGAGCTTATTAAAGGAGTTGCCCTGATCGACAAAGGTCGCCACCCGCCATTTTTCGGCGACCGAGTATTGGTACTCGGCACTGGCGGTGACCATGTACCGGCCACCAATCCGGTCGCCCTCGGAGTTTTCCGGGGACAGGCTCTGGTAGTCGTAACCACGTACGCTCTGATCACCCCCGGCGAAGAACCGCAGCGACGGTGGTATCGACTTATAGCCGTTGGTGGCGCTGCCGCCGACCTGGACCCGGCCAAGGAAGCGGTGTTTGTCGAATACCGTGGTCAGGCCTTTGACCAGCGCCGTGCCGTACAGCAGGTTGTTGTCCGAGCCCAATCCCTCCTTGGCCACCTTGGTCTCGAATTGCAGGCGATAGCCGTTGTGTGGGTCGATGCGGTTGTCGCTTTTCAAATAGGAATAACTGACCCCGGGCATCAACAGGGTACTGAGACCCGAGTCGTCGCCGAGTCGATATTCCTCGCGCTGCCACTTCAGCGACACCACGCGCTGCCAACCGCTGGGCAGCTTGCTGTGCCACTCGGGACCTATGGTCAGCAGCTTGCTGAGTGAGTCCTTGTCGGCGATTTCTTCGCTCTGGTAGCCGCCAGCGAAACGTAGCTTGTCCGTCAGGGGCGGGTCCAGGGGGATGTCGTAGAAAATCCCGACGTTCTGCCTGGGTGCCGATATTTCGGTTTCCCAGCCGTAGCTGTGGCCCTGGGGATTGACCCAGTGACGCGTCCAGTTGGCCTTGACCCGCGGGCCGACGTCGGTCGAATAACCCAGGCCCAGTCCCATGGTGCGCGGCTTGCGGGTGTCGAGCTTGACGTCGACCGGGATCACATTGTTTGTCGAAGCGGTGGGGGCTGCATCGACCCGCACACTTTCAAAATAGCCACTGGACTGCATCGCCTGATTGAGTTCGGCGATCAGCTCGGAGTCGTACGGAGCGCCTTCCTTGAAGGGCACCATGCGCCTGAGCAAATCTTCGTCGAATGGCGTGTCGCCCTCGAAACTGACCTTGCCCAGGGAGTAACGCGGGCCGCTCTGGTAGACCAGATCGATATCGGCTACGCCGGCCCTGGGGTCGACCGACAGAGTCTGGCGGGAAAAATGCCCACTGAAAAAACCGAAACGCGAAGCCTGGTTCTGGATCAGGCGCTTGGCGTCTTCGTAATTGCCATGGTTGAGCACTGCGCCGGTTTTCAGCGCAGCACTTTTGGGAACACGAAAGGATTTCAGCGACGCCGCCGGTCCTTCGACTCGAATAGTGACATTGCGCAGGTGAATCGGCTCACCGGGATCGACGTTGAGAATCAGCCGAGGGCTCTTGCCGCCCTTCACGTCTGTCTCGATCTGCGGCTGGTAATAACCCAGGGCCTGGGCAGCCTTGCGCGCCTGCTCCTCGGCACCGCGGCTGAAGCGCAACAAGGCTTCTTCGTCACGATCGCCGAGGCTGCCGATATAGCCCTCTATATTGGCCTTGAGTTCATCGTTGGACGGTTTGACCCGCACATCCAATTCACTTTGCGCCAGCGCTGTGCAGCTGGTTATCAGCATCAGCACGCTACTGGTAATTCTTCCTGGAAACTTCATAGGCGCGGATGCTATCACGAGCTTGGGAGCGTGATAGAGCCTGGTTTGCGCGCAAAGTTCGTCCTTTATGCGGTGGCGGTTTGCAGGACCTGGGGGTTGGCGTGAAAAAATACGTGCTCACGTACCGGGCCAATAGCCACTTCACCGATCTCCTCATAGCCCTGGCGCTTGTAAAATTCCAGGTAACGCGGGTTGCCGGTGTCCAGCACAACGCCCTGGGAGTGCTCATCGACGGCGCACCAGTTGTGCACAGCCTGTAACAATTGTTCGCCGAAGTGCTTGCCCTGAAATTGCGGATGAATACCCAGCAAGGGCAGCAGGTGCACAGAGTCGGACGGCACGCACGCCATGACCGCATCGTGGTATTCCAGGTAGCGGCGGGTGCAGCGGAACCCGGTGCTGAGGACCATGCGCAAACGCCATGCCCAACTTTCGGTGATCCCCAGGCGACGTTGCGGCGGCGCGATCAGGGCGATGCCAATCAGGCGATCGTTAACCAGCAGGCCAATGGCGGGCAAGTCCTGGAGGAAATGCTGCTTGACCAGCTCGCGCACGGTGGCGCGCACTCGCTGCTCGTAGCCGGGACGTTCGGCTTCGAACAGATAGCTGAACGTCGGCTCGTGACGGTAGGCCTGGTACAGCAATGAGCGGGCTTCGCGGGAGTAACCACTGTCGAGCATGTGGATATCGGCAATGGCGGTCGAGGTTTCGGGCATAACGGCAAATCTCCCCGGGGCACCGCTCAAAATGGCGGCGCTCTTGTTGGTACGAGCCTCTGGGTGCGGGCACAGTTCCTTGCTGGTTTGAAAACAGCAGGTGCGCTGGGTCTAACAAGGTATAGACCAAGTGGATCGCAGGTGTGCGCGGGGCTCGCCGACCCGCGAGCCGCAGGATGGACAAGTACAGCCGAAAACACACCAACGGCTGGCCCCTCGAAGGCATGTCAGTTAGCATCGCCCTTTTGCGCCAGGACTGCCGACCATGAAGATCGTCTCCTTCAACATCAACGGGCTGCGTGCTCGCCCGCATCAGCTGGCGGCGCTGATCGAGAAGCATCAGCCCGACGTGATCGGGCTGCAGGAAACCAAGGTCCACGATGACCAGTTCCCGCTGGCCGACGTGCAAGCGCTGGGTTACCACGTGTATTTCCATGGGCAAAAAGGCCACTACGGTGTCGCCCTGCTCTCTCGCCAGGAACCCCTGGAGCTGCACAAAGGTTTCGCCACCGATGACGAAGACGCCCAGCGCCGATTCATCTGGGGCAAGTTCGCTGATGCCAACGGCGTGCCGGTGACGATCATGAACGGCTACTTCCCACAAGGTGAAAGCCGCGATCACCCGACCAAGTTCCCGGCCAAGGAACGCTTCTACAATGACTTGCAGCAACTGCTGGAAAGTCAGTTCAGCAATGAGCAGCCGGTTGTAGTCATGGGTGACGTCAACATCTCCCCGGAAGACTGCGACATCGGCATCGGGCCGGACAACATGAAGCGCTGGTTGAAGACCGGCAAGTGCAGCTTCCTGCCGGAAGAGCGTGAGTGGATGGCGCGGTTGAAGAATTGGGGGCTGGTGGACAGCTTCCGGCATCTGAACCCGGACGTGGCTGATCGCTTCAGCTGGTTCGATTACCGTAGCCGTGGCTTTGAGGATGAACCCAAGCGGGGGCTGCGGATCGACCTGATCATGGCGTCCCATGGCTTGTTGCCACGGGTGAAGGATGCGGGTGTGGACTATGAATTGCGCGGGATGGAAAAACCGTCGGATCATGCGCCGATCTGGCTTGAGTTGAGTTGAGTTGAGTTGATATTTAAAAGATCGCAGCCTCGTTCCACTCGACAGCTCCTACACAGCTCCTACACAGCTCCTACGTAGCTCCTACGCAGCTCCTGCGTACGCTGCGATCTTTTGAGCTGTCATCTTTGTGAAACCCTACTGACTTAATCTGCGGGCACTTCCTTTGCTCTTGTAGGGTGCCAGCATGCCGCTGCGCGTATTGTTCCTGTTGCTGCTGAGCATTGTCACGCCCGTATCGGCGCTGGCGGTTGCGTTACCCCTGCCCGAGCACGGCCCGGTATTGCGCATCCAGGGTTCCAACACCATCGGCGCAGCCTTGGGCCCGGCGCTGGTCGAAGGGCTACTGCGCGAACAAGGTGTGCTCAAGGTTCATCGCGAAGCGCCAGGCAAGACCAACGAAGTGCGCGTCGTCGGCGAAACCGCCGAGGGGCGTCGGGTGGAGGTCGAGATCGCCGCGCACGGTTCCAGCACCGGCTTCACTGCGCTGCATAGAGCCTCTGCCGACCTCGCCGCCGCCTCGCGCCCGATCAAGGACAATGAACTGGCCAGCCTGCAATCCCTGGGCGACCTGAAGAGTGCCGGCGCCGAGCAGGTCATTGCGATCGACGGCCTGGCGATCATCCTGCATCCAGACAATCCGCTGAAACAACTGACTACCGATCAACTGGCGCGCATCTTCAGTGGTGACATCCGGACGTGGGAAGAAGTCGGTGGCAGCGGCGGGACGATCCATCTGTATGCGCGAGATGATCACTCCGGTACCTACGACACTTTGAAGGAACTGGTCCTCAACGGTCGTGGGAAAACCCTGAGCACCAGCGCACAACGCTTCGAGTCCAGCGAGCAATTGTCGGACGCCGTCAGCCAGGACCCTCAAGGGATCGGGTTTATCGGATTGCCTTACGTGCGCCAGGCCAGAGCCGTGGCGATTGCCGACGGTGCCTCCCAGGCGATGCTGCCACTGAACAATCTGATCGCCACCGAAGACTACCCGCTGTCACGTCGACTGTTCCTTTACCTGCCGCCCAAGGGCAACAATCCCTGGGCACAAGCGTTGGTGAAATTCGCCCAGGGCAGTCAGGGCCAGGAGATTGTCGCAGCCAACGGGTTTATCGCGCAGACCGTCCAGGCCATGTCCGTGATACCCAATGCGTTGATGCCAGAGGAGTATCAAACCCTCAGCCGACATGCGCAGCGCCTGACCGTGAATTTTCGCTTTGAAGAAGGCAGCGCCACTCTGGACAACAAGGCGCGCCAGGACTTGTCGCGGGTGCTGGATTACATAAAACAGCGCGACAAGGCCGATCGGCAGGTGACACTGGTGGGATTTGGCGATGCCAAGACGGACCCGGCACGCGCCGACCTGTTGTCGAAGCTGCGGGCCATGGCGGTGCGGCGGGAGCTGGCCAAGCGCGGTGTGGTGCTGCGCGAGATCCGCGGTTTTGGCGCGCAGATGCCCGTGGCGGCGAACAGCGCGGATGAGCGACGGATCAGGAATCGGCGGGTTGAGGTCTGGGTTTACTGAATGTAACTGGAATCTGTCACAGCCCCCGTGGCGAGCTGGCTTGCTCGCTACGGGTTTTTCGACCGGCTTGAGCCATTAGCTCAGCAACTTCTCCAGCTGCGCCGTGGTGTCCACTGCGCCCATCGTCTTCGCAGCATCCAGCGCCGATACGCCATTGGCATCCTTGGCCTTCGGATCAGCGCCTTTGCTGATCAGATAGTCGACGATGGCAACTCGGTTGAACATGGCCGCCATCATCAGCGCGGTACGGCCGTCGAAGGATGAGCCTTCGACTTGCGCGCCACCGTCGACCAACGCGCTGACCACGGCCAGATCGCCCTTGAACGCGGCGCCGGCAATCGGGCTCTGGCCATTGTCGTTGCGGATTTCCGGGTCGGCCTTGTGCTCGAGCAGCACTTTCACCGTGTCGACATGGCCATGGTAGGCCGCAAGCATCAACAGGGTGTCACCCTTGTGGTTGCGCAAGTTCGGCGGCAGGCCTTTGGACAGCAATGCGGCCATCATGGCCGCATCGCCCTCGCGCGCCTTGTTGAATACCTGTTCGGCGAATTCAGCGGCTTCTTCGGGGGTCATCTGGCGGCTTTGGTCTGACATGGTGGCTCCACTTTCTGTGTAAGTGCAAAGGGCGACAGTTTCCCGAGCAGCCTGGAGACTGTCACTTCTTTTTTCTGATCAAGGGTCATAGCCAGATTCAATAACGGTGTTTGCCATCATGAATCTCGGCCAGCACCTGTTCAGTCACCTGCACATAGGTGTGAGTTCCCGGCAACCAGGCATAGATGGGATCGTCGCCGGTTTTACCGGGGTCAAACCCTTCGTCCTTGAGGCGGGTCTTCTGGTACTTGAAGGTGCCGGTGGTTTCCATTTTCACCTTCACCCGCAGGAACAACGGTACGGCATACGCGGGCATCTGTTCGCGGGCGAATGCCAGCAGCTCACTGAAATCCAGGGTCGCCAGGGATTCGGCCGGGGTGATCGCGGCCATGCCGGCACGGCCATTGGTGTTGTGTATTTCCACCCCGTAGGCCACCGCCTCGGAAATATTCGGATGCTGCAGCAGGATGTTTTCCACCTCGGTGGTCGAGACGTTCTCGCCTTTCCAGCGATAGGTATCGCCCAGTCGATCGACAAACTGGGCGTGACCGAAGCCGATGTTGCGCAACAGGTCGCCGGTATTGAAGTAACGGTCGCCCTTTTCAAACACGTCGTGCAGCACCACCTTTGCGGTCTTCTGCGCGTCGGTGTAGCCATCCAGTGGCGCCTTGTCGTCGATTTTCGCCAGCAGCAACCCTTGCTCACCTTTGGCAACCTTGCGCATGAACCCCTTGGCGTCACGCAGAGGCTGGCCACTGTCGTGGTCGTAGGCAGCCAGCTCCCAGGACATCAGGGAAAAACCTACGGTGTTGTCGAAGTTGAGAACGTTGGTGAAGCCGATATTGCCGTCACTGGCAGCGTACAGCTCGCAGATGTGCTGCACCGCAAAGCGAGTCTTGAATTCAGCCCAGGCGCCGGGGCGCAGGCCGTTGCCGATCATCTTGGTGACCCGGTGCTGGCTGTCTTGGGCAGTGGGCGGCTGATCGACCAGGTAGCGACACAGTTCACCGACATAGCCGAGGGTGGTCGCACGGTATTTGCGCACATCATTCCAGAACTGGCTGGCGCTGAACTTGCGGCGAATGGCGAAACCTGAGGCGCCACTGATGGCCGAGCCCCAGCACACACACAGCCCGGTGGCGTGGTACAGCGGCAGGGTGCAGTAGACGATATCGTCCGGGGCCATGTTCAGCGCGATCGTGCCAAAACTGGCGGAGCTGCGCATCCAGCGACCGTGCTTGAACACCCCGGCCTTGGGTAACCCGGTGGTGCCTGAGGTGTAGATGAAGAAGCAGGGATCGTCGCAGAATACCTGCTGGCTGGTCACCGGGTTTGCGCTTGGGCTGTCGGCGATGGCCGCCATCAGGTTGATGAAACCATCGGGCGCAATGCCCGGGTGCCGGCAGGTGTCCTGATCCGCTACGAACCAGGTGCGGGCGGGCTCCAGCGCCACGCGCTCGCGAACAGCGGAGAACGCCGGCACCAGTTCTTCGCCGACAATGATCGCCGCAGGCGCTACCAGGTTCAGGCTGTGCACCAGGGTGTCACGGGTTTGCGAGGTATTAAGCAGCGCGCTGATCGCACCCGCCTTGGCCACCGCCAGGATAGTCACCAGCAGTTCCGGACGATTCTCGATGAACACCGCCACCACATCACCCTTGCGGATGCCCTGCCCGCTCAAATGGTGGGCCATGCGATTGGCCCACTCGTTCACCTGGGCGTAGGTCAGGAGCACATCGCCCTGAAGCAATGCCGGGCCGTCGGGATTGCGCAACGTCGCTTGCTCGAAGCTCCAGCCCAGGCCACAGGACTGGGTTGGATCCTTGACGTTGGCAGCTTTCATGCCCCGGACCACTCGTGGCAGGGCCTTGGCGATGGTGGGCAGTTTGCGCAGCATCATGCCCCAGGTAATCGTGTCGTTCAGCGCGCGGCTCATCGTTACTCCCGTTCGATCTTTTTATTGTCGGGTGGTGGCCGAAAGTACGTGAGTGATTCAGGGGCTGTACACGCAGTTTTTGCAATGTTTTGTATCCGCATAACAGACCGGCGACAACGTGAGCCCGGTTTTGGCGATTGGTTCCATTGAAACCGCACGAATCTCGCAAAATGCAGGATGCACGATGGCCTTTCATGCAGATTGCACGAAAGCAAAAATTGGCTGATTTTTTATCCTATTGATTTATAAAGGTTTTAATATTTTCAAATGCTGGCACAAAGGGTGCAACTACCTCTCCATGCTTGCCAATCAAGTGCTAACGGAGCTGATAGACATGAGCCTGATCCAAGAAAAATTTACCTCCCTGTTCTCCAACTTCGAAGTGAACACTCAGCCACGCCCCGACGGCGGCATCCTGCTGACACTGCGCAGTCAGGAAGGCAAAGTCTTCAAACGCTCGATTTCCTACCAGCAACTGCATGCTGGCGACCAGTTGTCCTGGGTGATCAGCGCGATCCGTCGTGACCTGGCTGAGCAAGCCAGCGAGTTGCCACAGATTTCGATGCTGCAAAGCCAGCAACGGTTCGCTCTGCCGACTTATCATTCGGCGTAAATTGTTGCTGGGCTGCAAACAGACAGGCCGTGAGAGCTTTCGCTTCACGGCCTGAGTTGTTTCTGGTGTTTGTAAGGCTAAACACGCCCCTGCCTGACTCCTTAGACGCGCCCTGCAGGAGCGAGCTTGCTCGCGAAAAACTACCAGGCGCCTTGGCCACTCAGGCTTGCCGCGTCATCGTTGACGACCATCGCGAGCGAGCTCGCTCCTACAGGCAATAGTCTATCCGGAGACTGTTTAGTATCTGGTCGGATCGATGCTCGCGAAGCTGTCGACAGTCACGTGACCAGTCAGCGTCCCGCCTTCACGTGCCAGGCCGCAGGTGGCCATGCCGGCTTCTCGCGCCGCGTCCAGTTCCTCGACGATATCCGACAGAAACAGAATTTGCGCCGCTTCAAGGCCAATCGCCTGGGTGATGCGCTGATAAGACTGCGCCTCACGCTTTGGCCCCGAGGTCGTATCGAAGTAACCGCTGAATAACGGCGACAAATCCCCTGCCTCCGAGCAGCCGAAAATCAGCTTCTGGGCCTGAATCGAGCCTGACGAATAAACGAAAAGTTGAAAACCCGCCTGATGCCACGCCTTGAGCGCTTCAACAGCATCCGGGTACACATGCCCCTGCAACTGCCCTGCCTTGTACCCCTGCTCCCAGACCATCCCTTGCAACGCCTTCAACGGCGTGGCCTTGCGGTCTTCGGCAATCCAGCCCAGGAGTATCTCGATGACGCGCTCGACATCCGCCTGCGGCTCATGGCTGTCCTGGCGCACTGCGTCCAATTGCTTGGCCACATCGGCGCGCCCGGCCTGTTGCCGTACGAAATCCGGCAGGTGCCTGGCCGCATAGGGAAACAGCACGTCGAACACAAAGCTCACGGCGCTGGTGGTGCCTTCGATGTCGGTGAGGATTGCTTTGATCGGCATCGGCTCAGTCCTCGAGTCGCGGGAAGCGATTGGCGATGTCTTCGCCGGTGAAGTTGGCCACCCAGCCTTCAGGGTTGTTGAACAGGCGGATTGCCACGAAGTGCGGATGTTCGCCCATGTCGAACCAATGCGCGGTACCGGCCGGCACCGAGATCAGGTCGTTCTTCTCGCACAGCACGGCGTAGACGTAATCGTCGATGTGCAGGGTAAACAACCCGCGGCCGGCGACGAAAAAGCGTACTTCGTCTTCGCCATGCCGGTGTTCGTCGAGGAACTTGGCGCGCAATTCGGCCTTCTGCGGGTGATCGCTGTTGAGGCTGATAACGTCGACCGTCACGTAGCCTCGTTCGGTCATCAGCTTGTCGATCTGCTCCTGGTACGCCGCGATCACTTCTTCCTGGCTGGCGCCGGGCTGGATCTTCGCCGCCGCTTGCCAGCGGTCGAAGCGCACGCCCTGCTCGGCCAGGGTCGAAGCGATGTCTTCGAAATGGGTCAGCACCTTGTTCGGAATGTCAGGGCTTGAGACGTGGTAAACGGACAGGCTGCTCATCAGGGCAACTCCTTAACGGTTCATGCGTTACGGTTGGAGAGCGAGCGCATCTTCAACTCGCACTCAAACAAAAATTCGAAGGCCTCGATCTGCCGCAACGCGTCGCTCATGCGCGCGCCCCAGGTGTAGAGGCCGTGGCCGCGAATCAGGTATCCCACGCAATCAGGGTGCGCCTCCAGCCAAGGCTGAACCTTGGCGGCGAGGCGCGCAATGTCCTGGTCATTGTCGAAGACAGGCACGCGCACCCGGGATTCGTGGGTCGATACGCCACTGAAGGCTTTTTGCAATTCGTAATCTTCGAACTCGATGAAGGCTTGCGGCGTCAGGCGCGACAGCACCGTGGCGTTCACCGAATGGGTGTGCAGCACCGCGCCGATGTCCGCGCGCCAGCTGTAGAGCTGGGTGTGTAGCAGGGTTTCGGCGGAGGGTTTCTTGCCCGGTTCCAGGCTGTTGCCCGACAGGTCGGTGGCCAGCACATCGTTCAGGCTCAACTGGCCTTTGTGCTTGCCGGACACAGTCAGCAGCGCCTCGGTGGGCGACAGACGGGTCGAATAGTTGCTGCTGGTGGCCGGCGACCAGCCGCGGCCATAAAGAAAACGCCCGGCATCGATGATTTCCTGGGCGAGGTGTTCACGGGTAAGGCTCATGGCCGGTCCTCTTGCATGCGTGTGGCTATGATAACGGCAGCGGCGAAGGCCGCGAGACTGGCGATACTAAAGGTGAACGTCGCCCCGAGGGCATTCCAGCTGTAGCCGGAGTACAGCGCACCCAATGCGCCGCCGGTGCCAGCCAGGGCTGCGTACAACGCCTGGCCCTGCCCTTGCTGGCGCGCACCGAAACTACGTTGCACGAATTGGATGGCAGCGGCATGAAAACTGCCGAAGGTGGCCGCGTGCAGCACCTGGGCAAACAGCAGCACCCACACATATTCGGCGAACGAGCCCAGCAGCACCCAGCGCAGCGCCGCCAGCAGAAAACTCGCCAACAGCACCCGGCGCACGGAGAACCGCGCAAGGATCTTGCTCATGCCCAGGAACATCAGGACTTCGGCCACCACCCCCAATGCCCAGAGCATGCCGATCAGGCCACGGCTGTAGCCCAACTGCTCAAGGTGCAGGGTGAGGAAGGTGTAATACGGGCCATGGCTCAGTTGCATCAGGCCCACGCAGGCGTAAAACGCCAGGACGCCCGGGCTGCGCAGCTGTTGCAGAAAACCGTCGCCGGCGATCCGCTCGCTCTGCACCGGATCGGCATTGGGCACCCACAGGCTGCTGATCACGATCCCGGCCATGATCAGCACCAGCGCCAACGGATAAATGTCCAGGCTCAGCCACTCGAACAAGCGCCCCAGCGCAACGACGGTGATGATAAAACCGATGGAGCCCCACAACCGGACCTGGCTGTAGCGCGAGGTCTGGCCTTTCAAGTGCGCCAGGGTAATGACTTCGAACTGCGGCAGCACCGCGTGCCAGAAGAACGCGTGCAAGGCCATGACCATGGCCAGCCAGGCGTAGGTCTTGCTGACGAAAATAAGCGAGAACGAAAGCAGCGTGCAGACCGCACCAAAGCGCACGATCGCCAGGCGCCGGCCGCTGTAGTCGCCCAGCCAGCCCCAGATATTGGGCGCCACGCACCGCATCAGCATCGGGATGGCCACCAGCTCGCCGATGCGCGCGCTGGAAAACCCCAGGTGATCGAAGTACAGCGCCAGGAACGGCGCCGTCGAACCGAGCAAGGCGAAATAGAACAGATAGAAACTGGAAAGCCGCCAGTACGGGAGTGCCGCTGTCGTCATCAGACAGCAGCGGCCGTGAGGCCAGCCATTAAAGCTGACCCAGCACCGGCGTGCTCACTCGCACATCGGCATTCTGCCCACGGTGGCGCAGCAGGTGATCCATCAGCACGATGGCCATCATCGCTTCGGCAATCGGCGTGGCGCGGATGCCCACGCACGGGTCATGACGGCCCTTGGTAATTACATCCGCCGGGTTGCCGTGGACGTCGATCGAACGGCCTGGCGTGGTAATGCTGGACGTCGGCTTCAACGCCAGGTGCGCAACGATCGGCTGGCCGGAGGAAATGCCGCCCAAAATGCCCCCGGCGTTATTGCTGAGGAAACCTTCGGGGGTCATTTCGTCGCGGTGTTCGGTGCCGCGCTGGGCGACGCTGGCGAAGCCGGCGCCGATTTCCACGCCCTTGACCGCGTTGATGCTCATCAGCGCATGGGCCAGCTCGGCGTCAAGACGGTCGAAAATCGGCTCGCCCAGGCCTGGCATCACCCCTTCAGCAACCACGGTGATCTTCGCGCCGACCGAATCCTGATCGCGGCGCAACTGGTCCATGTAGGCCTCAAGCTCGGGCACCTTGTCCGGGTCCGGGCTGAAGAAGGCGTTGTCTTCTACCGAATCCCAGGTCTTGAACGGGATCTCGATCGGGCCCAACTGGCTCATGTAGCCCCGAATGACGATGCCCTGGGTCGCCAGGTATTTTTTTGCGATCGCGCCGGCCGCCACGCGCATCGCGGTTTCACGGGCAGAACTGCGACCGCCACCGCGGTAATCGCGCTCGCCGTATTTGTGGTGGTAGGTGTAGTCGGCGTGGGCGGGACGGAACAGATCCTTGATCGCCGAGTAGTCCTTGGACTTCTGGTCGGTGTTGCGAATCAACAGGCCGATCGCACACCCGGTGGTGCGGCCTTCGAACACGCCAGAAAGGATTTCCACCTCATCGGCTTCCTGACGTTGCGTGGTGTGACGGCTGGTGCCGGGTTTGCGGCGATCGAGGTCGCGCTGCAAATCCTCCAGGGAGATTTCCAGGCCCGGCGGGCAGCCGTCGACAATGGCGACCAACGCCGGACCATGGCTTTCGCCAGCGGTGGTGACAGTGAACAGCTTGCCGTAGGTATTGCCGGACATGCAGGACGCTCCGTGAATTGAACGTGAATACGTAATGCGTGCCAGTATACGCAGGCTACCCAAGTAGTTCATCCTCGAACCTTATGGGTGCCCGCGAGTCCAACCGGCACCTTTGTGAATGATGGCGTGATGATGCTGCGAGTTCTAGCCTTGAGCCTTACCTTGTTTACCGGATTTGTGCAGGCCACTGTCCTGCAACGTCCCATCTCGCTGGACACCGGCAGCGGCGAACTGTTTGGTTCGTTGTTGTTGCCAAAGTCCGACACCCCCGTGCCCGTGGTGCTGATCATTTCCGGCTCCGGCCCGACCGATCGCGACGGCAACAACCCCGACGGCGGGCGCAACGACAGCCTCAAGCGCCTGGCCTGGGTGCTGGCCAAACACAACATCGCCAGCGTGCGCTACGACAAGCGCGGCGTTGCCGCGAGCCTGCCCGCCACCCCGGACGAGCGCAATCTGTCAGTGGAGGGCTACGTGTCCGACGCCCAGGCGTGGGGGCGCAAGCTCAAGGCCGACCCGCGATTCGGCCAGTTGATTCTGCTGGGGCACAGCGAAGGTGCCTTGATCGCCAGCCTCGCCGCGCCCGATGTTGATGCCGCGGCGGTGATTTCCATGTCCGGCAGCGCCCGGCCAATTGACCAGGTACTGCGCCAGCAATTGAGCAACCGTCTGCCTGCGCCCTTGATGTTGCGCGCCAACGAATTGCTCGACAGCCTCAAGGCCGGCCGCACCGACGACAACGTGCCGCCGCAACTGCAGGTGATTTTCCGCCCGAGCGTGCAGCCGTACCTGATCTCACTGTTTCGCCAGGATCCGGCAGCGGCGTTCGCCAAGCTGGCGATGCCGGCGCTAATCATCCAGGGCAGTAACGACATCCAGGTCGGCGTCGGTGACGCCAAGCTGCTCAAGGCGGCCAAGCCGGACGCCGAACTGGCACTGATCGAAGGCATGAACCACGTGATGCGCATCGTACCCAACGACGTGAAGCGCCAGTTGGCGTCTTACAAGGATCCGAATTTGCCGCTAGCCGCGGAGCTGGGCTCACGCATCATCGGGTTTATTGACGGACTTCGTGCCAGCTAAGCGCTATTGACCCTCCAGTCCTGCAGAAAACGGCCGATAAGCCGGTGTCGCCAGCATTAAGCCTGGCGACACGCCGAGCTTGGACAGGACCTTGCCGTTATGACTGACACCCCGACCGCAGCTGAACAGGACGCGCCCCCAGCGGTCGAGCTGCCGTGGGCGGACGTGCACGCCGAGCATCACCAGATGCTGCGCCTGGCCCCCCTGCAGACTGATCGCAACACCGGCGGACGACCGCTGCGCTTTGTCGAATTCGGCTACGCCGAACGTCATGACAAGGAACGCAGCCTGATGCGCATGAGCATCACCCTGCCCGGCCAGCGAGTGCGCAAGGAGCAGAACCTGCTGGATGTGTGGGTCGATCACCAGGACAAAAGCGTGCACTTCGGCCCCGACAGCGGCTTGCAGATCGAACCGATGAATCGTGGCGTCGGTCGCTTCATGGCGACCCAAGGCATCACCTGGCTGAAGCAACACTGGCCCGGGTACAAGGTCAACGGCCGCGATCTCAATAACAAGGACGCGCTGAACGAAGACACCCGCCTGCGTCGTGATGACTTCCTCAAGGGGCACGGTTTTGAAGTGATCTATGCCGATGCCCAGCATCTCAAGGGCAGCGTCAAGGAGGTGCCGGTCGGCGACCTGAAGGCGCAGTGGAACAGCGAGAAGGTGCAGGTGGTGGAAATTCTCGAGGCGGCGCAGATGCTCCAGCAGGCCGAGCAGAACCTGGCCGAGCAGGAGGTCAAACTCAAGCAACACGAGGAAAAGGTCAGCAAGTACCGGCGCGAGGACACGGCGCTGCGCTTTACCATCTCATGCCTGGTGGCATTTGCGGTGTTTCAGGCGGGGTTGTTGATCTGGATTGCTACGCACAGGTAGGCCTTGGGGGCTGTGGTGCCGCCATCGCTGGCAAGCCAGGCTCCCACAGGATTCCCGTCGCTCCGATAATGACTGAGCGACACAAAAACCTGTGGGAGCCTGGCTTGCCAGCGATGGCGTCCTCAGGTTTTCCTGTCGCTCCGATACTGGCTTAGCGACACAAAAACCTGTGGGAGCCTGGCTTGCCAGCGATGGCGTCCTCAGGTTTTCCTGTCGCTCCGATACTGGCTGAGCGACACAAAAACCTGTGGGAGCCTGGCTTGCCAGCGATGGCGTCCTCAGGTTTTCCTGTCGCTCCGATACTGGCTGAGCGACACAAAAACCTGTGGGAGCCTGGCTTGCCAGCGATGGCGTCCTCAGGTTTTCCTGTCGCTCCGATACTGGCTGAGCGACACAAAAACCTGTGGGAGCCTGGCTTGCCAGCGATGGCGTCCTCAGGTTTTCCTGTCGCTCCGATACTGGCTGAGCGACACAAAAACCTGTGGGAGCCTGGCTTGCCAGCGATGGCGTCCTCAGGTTTTCCTGTCGCTCCGATACTGGCTGAGCGACACAAAAACCTGTGGGAGCCTGGCTTGCCAGCGATGGCGTCCTCAGGTTTTCCTGTCGCTCCGATACTGGCTGAGCGACACAAAAACCTGTGGGAGCCTGGCTTGCCAGCGATGGCGTCCTCAGGTTTTCCTGTCGCTCCGATACTGGCTGAGCGACACAAAAACCTGTGGGAGCCTGGCTTGCCAGCGATGGCGTCCTCGGGTTTTCCTGTCGCTCCGATACTGGCTGAGCGACACAAAAACCTGTGGGAGCCTGGCTTGCCAGCGATGGCGTCCTCGGGTCAGACGCGGGACGCGAATAGCGCCTGATGCTCCCGGCACTGCTGCGCCGTCAACATGAACACCCCGTGTCCACCGCGCTCGAAGTCCAGCCAGGCGAAATCGACTTCCGGGTACAACGCCTCGACGTGCACCTGGCTGTTACCTACTTCGACAATCAGCAACCCCTTCTCGGTCAAATGCTCGCCGGCTTGCGCGAGCATGCGGCGCACCAGGTTCAAGCCATCGTCGCCGCAGGCCAGGCCGAGTTCCGGCTCATGCTGGTACTCGTCCGGCATGTCGGCAAAATCTTCGGCATCGACATAAGGCGGGTTCGACACGATCAGGTCAAAGCGCTGCCCCGGCAACCCATCGAACCCATCGCCCTGCACCGTGTACACGCGCTCATCGACGCCATGGCGCTCGATGTTCTGGTTGGCCACTTCCAGCGCTTCGAAGGACAAATCAGCCAGCACTACCTCGGCGTTCTGGAATTCGTAGGCACAGGCAATGCCAATGCAACCGGAACCGGTGCACAGGTCGAGGATTCGTGCAGGCTCGCTGCCCAACCATGGCTCGAAACGTTTTTCGATCAGCTCGCCGATCGGCGAGCGCGGGATCAGCACGCGTTCGTCCACGATGAACGACATGCCGCAGAACCAGGCCTCACCGAGCAAATAGGCAGTGGGAATACGTTCTTCGATGCGCCGTTTGAGCAACCGCTGGAGGTTGACCAACTCGTCATCTTCCAGGTTGCAGTCGAGGTAGCTGTCCGCCATTTCCCACGGCAGGTGCAATGCACCCAACACCAGTTGACGAGCTTCGTCCCAGGCGTTGTCGGTCCCATGGCCGAAGAACAGATCCTCCCCATGGAAGCGGCTGACGGCCCAACGGATATGGTCGCGCAGGGTACGAAGTCGGGAAGTGATCACGGGGGCAAACTCTCTGAAAAAACGACTGGCGATTCTACCAGCCAAAACGCCTTGCGACGACGCCGTAAAAACATCCCGGCAAATGTAGGACTTTTCTGTTTTTATGCCAGGCCAATGAACAAATTGTGAGTATTGACAAGGCTGCAAGCCAGTAAAGACGGCATCTGCGATGGTAGCGATTCACAGAAGCGCTCAGCCAGAGGACAATGTCGCAAAAGCCCCACCCGAAGGAGCCCCAGAATGTCCGTTCCAAAAACGATGTTTCAACTCAGCGGCCGCGGTTATGCAGCAGCCAATCTGAGTCATGCGACCCTTGTCATCATCGATGCCCAGAAGGAATACCTCAGTGGTCCCCTGGCCCTGAACGGCATGGATGCTGCCGTCGCGAACATCAAGCAACTGGTAAGCGCTGCCCGCGCCGCCGGCCGGCCGATCGTGCATGTGCGCCACCTTGGCACCGTGGGTGGGCTGTTTGACCCCCAGGGCGAGCGCGGTGAATTCATTCCGGGCCTGGAGCCCCTTGCAGACGAAACCATTATTGGCAAATTGCTGCCGAGCGCGTTTCACGGCACCGAACTGCTGGAGCGCCTGCAGAATCTGGGCTCGCTGGACCTGATCGTATGCGGCTTCATGAGCCATTCCAGCGTCAGCACCACCGTGCGCGCGGCGAAGAACCTGGGCTTTCGCTGCACCCTCGTCGAAGACGCCTGTGCCACCCGCGACCTGCCCTACAAGGGCACACTCCTCAGCGCCGAACACGTGCAGCAGACAGAAATGGCGATCATGGCGGACAACTTCGCCACCCTCGCCCTGACTCACGAACTGATTTGACCGATGCCTGACGAGCGGTGCATATCGCCGCTCATCCGCAAAAGCCTCTCGTTTGCTGTAATTGTCTTAGCCTCAGGAACATCCCGGTCAACTCCCGGTCGAAGGGCCGATACCCATTGAGGAAGGTCGGAATGAAGTTATCCGATGGTTTTGACGCTCGGCGCCTGCGCCCCAAAGGCCAGAGCAACTGGCGTTTTCGTTTTGGCGCCGCGTTTGCTGCGCTGCTGGCCACCTGCGGCGTGCTGCTGGCGATGGCCGGCGCTGCCAGCCTGCTCGGCCGCCCGCCCGCACTCGGCGAACTGAATGCAAGCCCCCTGGGCTCGACGATCATCCTGGCTGTCGGGCTGTTCGTTTTGTACCTGGGCGTATGGTTGTGGCGCCGCTGCCGTCGTCGCGCGCGGCAATCACGGGAACTGAACATGTCGCCGCACCTGATGAAAAAACACGATTGATGCAAAGGCCCGCCTGCTGACGGGCCTCAATTGTTATGGCTCAAGCCCCGACTTGGGTAAACTGGCCGCCCTTCGCGGAGGCTGACATGCAAGACGACGATTTTTCCCTGTTCAAAAGTGCGATCCAAGGCGTCAAGCCGATCAAGCACGATCGCGCCGAAACCGGCAAACCCAAGGCTGACCGTGCGCAGATCGCCAAGCTGCGCCAGGCCGCCACCGTGCGCACCGATGCCACCACCGTTGACGGCCTGTCCGACCAGTTCGTGATCGACGTCGGCCCCGAAGACGAGCTGATGTGGGCCCGTGACGGGGTGCAGGAAAGCCAGATGCGCAAGCTCAAGGTCGGCCAGATCCCTTTCGAAGGCAGCCTCGACCTGCACGGCATGACCGTGGAAAAAGCCCGGGAAACCCTCTGGGCCTTCCTCGCCGAAGCCACCAAGTTCGAAATCCGCTGCGTGCGCGTCACCCATGGCAAAGCCGTGCGCCTGGACGGCAAGCGCCCGATGATCAAAAGCCACGTCAACACCTGGCTGCGCCAGCATTCCCAGGTGCTCGGCTTCACCTCGTGCCAGGCCCGACACGGCGGTGCCGGAGCGGTTTATGTGATGCTCAAGCGCACCATGATGGAAGGTCGCGACGAGTAAACCTGTCGCTTCACGCTTGCAGCGCCGTGTCCGCCACCGTACCCTTGCCCTTTGCGTAGAATCCCACAGGTAGTTTCATGTCCCTGGAACAGAATTACACCGCGATTCTCGGCCAATTGGGCGAGGACGTATCCCGCGAGGGCCTGCTCGACACGCCAAAGCGTGCCGCCAAAGCCATGCAGTACCTCTGCCGCGGCTATGAACAGACGCTGGAAGAAGTCACCAATGGTGCCTTGTTCAGCTCCGACAACAGCGAAATGGTGCTGGTGAAGGACATCGAGCTCTACTCGTTGTGCGAGCATCATCTGCTGCCGTTCATCGGCAAGGCCCATGTTGCCTACATTCCGAGTGGCAAGGTGCTGGGGCTTTCGAAAGTCGCGCGGATCGTCGATATGTACGCCCGCCGCCTGCAGATCCAGGAAAACCTCAGCCGCCAGATCGCCGACGCGGTAATGGAAGTCACCGGCGCCCTGGGCGTTGCAGTGGTGATCGAGGCCAAGCACATGTGCATGATGATGCGCGGTGTGGAGAAACAGAATTCGTCGATGATCACGTCTGTGATGCTCGGTGAGTTCCGTGAGAACGCCGCGACTCGCAGCGAATTCCTCAGCCTCATCAAGTAATTCGCAACACGGAGAAAACCGGCATTCATCGCCGGTTTTTTTTCGTCCGGCAAAAATCAGGTAAGCTGCGCGCCTTTATCAATTCCCACCGTGAGGCTTGTACCGTGTTCGTAAAAGCGCTTCGTGTCGGCCTTGGCCAACTGATCATTTTCATCGACTTCATCACCCGCCCGGGCAAGAAGCAGCGCCCAGCCGAGGTTCAGGCCAAGGTCAACTCCGCCGCCAGGGACCTGACCCTGTATCAATTCCACGCCTGCCCGTTCTGCGTGAAAACCCGCCGTACCCTGCGCCGCCTGAATGTTCCGGTCGCGCTGCGCGATGCGAAGAACAACGAACAGGATCGCCAGACCCTGCTGGAACAAGGCGGCAAGATCAAGGTGCCGTGCCTGCGCATCGAAGAAAATGGGCAGACCACCTGGATGTATGAGTCAAAGGTGATCATTGATTATCTGGATAAGCGATTTGCAGCGGCCTGAGACTCTCTGATGCCGTTGATGGCCACAAATTCCTGACAACAATAAACCGGCCCTGCGCCGGTTTATTTGTTCTCAGCCTCAGGCAGCGTCCGCCACCCCGGCCTGACGCACTACCGCCGCCAACCGGCCAAGACCTTCATCCAATCGCGCCGGGTCAATGTGACTGAAGTTCAAGCGCAGATGGCCATGATGCTTATCAGGCTCGGGGAAAAAAGGCTCCCCCGGCATGAACGCCACATCCGCCGCCAGTGCTGCCGGGAGCAACGTGCGAGTATCCAGCGGCTGCTTGAGCTTCAGCCAGAAAAACAGACCACCTTGCGGCACCTGCCAATCTGCCAGGTCGGAGAAATGCGTGTGCAGCGCCGACTCGAAGGCATCACGGCGCAGTCGATAGAAATCGCGCAACTCACTCAGGTGCCGCTGATACTTCTCGCTGCCGATCCACTGCAGCGCCTGCCACTGCCCGACCCGATTGGTGTGCAGGTCGGCCGACTGCTTGAGCTTGAGCAAATGCGGGAACAGGTCGGGGCTGGCAATCAGATAGCCCACTCGCAACCCGGGTAACAGGGTCTTCGACACGGTGCCGGTATAGATCCAGCTACTGTTGCGCAAGCGACTGACGATTGGCGTTGCGCTGCCGCCATCGAAGGTCAGCTCGCGGTAGGGTTCGTCTTCGATCAGCGTCACGCCGAACTCATCGAGCAACGCTGCCACCGCATCACGCTTGGCTTCGCTGTAGCGCACGGCCGACGGGTTCTGGAAAGTCGGAATCAGGTAGATGAAAGCGGGCTTGTGCTGTTCCAGGCGCGTGCGCAATTTGATCAGGTCAGGACCATCGGCCTCCAGCGGCACAGTGATGCAGTCGGCGCCGAACAGCTGGAAAATCTGCAGCGCCGCCAGGTAGGTCGGGGCCTCGAGCAGAATTTGCGTGCCTTTGTCGATGTACAACTTGGCCGCAAGATCGAGGGTCTGCTGCGAACCGCTGACAACCAGCACCTGGCTCGCCTCACACGGCACACCTAACGCCCGCGCTTCAGCCGCCAGCGCTTCGCGCAAGGCCGGCTCACCTTCGCTCATGCCGTACTGACCCATCGAAGTGGGCATATCTGACCATTCGACCTTCGGCAACATGACTTCGGCCGGCAGGCCGCCAGCGAACGACATCACTTGCGGGCGCTGAGCGGCGGCGAGTATTTCTCGGATCAACGAACTTTTAAGGCGTGAGACACGTTCGGAAAATGCCATGGGATCACCGGTAGCGAGGCCTGAAGGAAATGAGTCAAACTGATTGACCAAAATTACGACAGCTTAGGCGGATACGTCAATATGCTTGACCTTAAAAACCCAAGATCCCAACAACAGGCGATGGAAGCGTTCTTCTTCGGCTATCAGGCGTTCACCGCCAAGGCTGACGAAATGCTCGAGCGTCGCGGCTTAAGCCGGGTGCATCAGAGAATCGTGTTTTTCATTGCCCGTTACCCGAACCTGAGCGTCAAGCAACTGCTGGAGTTGCTAGGCGTCACGAAGCAGGCCCTGAACATGCCCCTGCGCCAGCTGACGGAAATGCAGCTGGTGGCCAGCGTGGCGTCCGAGACCGACAAGCGCAAACGTCTGCTGGAACTGACTGGCGATGGCGCGCGATTCGAGCAGTCGTTGCGCCGCGAGCAGGTGAAGCTGCTGGAGAAGGTGTTCGCCGAGGCTGGGGAGGCGGCGGTGAATGGCTGGCTGGCGGTGAATCTGGCTTTGGGGGGGAGCCATGCAACCGGCTAAGTCTGGCGTGATGGGCATGTATTGCCCGACCTCGCCCTTTCGCGAGCAAGCCCCCTCCCACAGGGTGTTGGTGATGCACGCAGCATTTGCGTTCGGCGGATATCGCTGTGGGAGCCGGGCTTGCTCGCGAAGGCGGCATGTCAGGCGATATACTCCGATCTGCAAACTTTTCGTCTACAAGATCAAAAACAATATTTGCTTTATTTGTACACAAAAGCATAATCCACCTCGTGCGAGTTCCTGACCAAGCGGTCAACAAATTCGCAAGTGCCTCAAAGGACCGCTGCCGCCCTCATGGGTCCGGTCCTGGAAATAACAATAAAACTCTTGAGGAGTACTCGCTGTGGAAAGCCGCAAATCCGAAGCATCGACGCTGGACCTCTCGCCGCCCGCCCCCACCGGCTGGCTGGAGCGTCTGTTTAAACTCAGCTTGCATGGCACCACGGTGAAGACCGAGTTGATTGCCGGTCTGACAACCTTCATCACCATGGCTTACATCATTTTCGTCAACCCCAACATCATGGCCGATGCCGGGATTGATCACGGTGCGGCTTTTGTCGCCACCTGCATCGCCGCTGCGCTGGGCTGCCTGCTGATGGGCCTTTATGCCAACTGGCCGGTCGGCCTGGCGCCGGGCATGGGGCTTAACGCGTTCTTCACCTACACCGTGGTCGGCACCATGGGCTACAACTGGGAAACGGCTCTTGGCGCGGTGTTCGTGTCTGGCGTGCTGTTCATGTTCCTGACCTTCTCGCGGATCCGCGAATGGCTGCTCAACAGCATTCCGGTGAGTTTGCGCTACGCCATGGGCGCCGGCGTTGGGTTGTTCCTGGGGCTGATCGGCCTGAAAACCGCGGGCATCGTCGTCGATAGCCCGGCCACCCTGATCAAACTGGGCTCCCTGCGCGAACCTGGCCCGCTGCTGGCAGCCATCTGCTTCCTGATGATTGCTGTTCTCAGCTACCACAGGGTATTTGGCGCAATTCTGATCAGCATCATCACCGTGACACTGGCAGGCTGGGGCCTGGGCCTCGTTCACTACGAAGGCATCATGTCGGCCCCGCCGAGCCTGGCTCCGACCTGGATGGCCATGGACGTCGCCGGCGTGTTCAACGTCAGCATGATCAGCGTGGTACTCGCCTTCCTCTTCGTGCACATGTTCGACACCGCCGGCACCCTCATGGGCGTGGCCCAGCGCGCCGGCCTGGTGAATGCCGACGGTAAGATCGAAAACCTCTCCCGCGCCCTCAAGGCCGACAGTGCTTCCAGTGTCTTCGGTGCGGTAGTGGGTGTGCCGCCCGTCACCAGCTATGTGGAAAGTGCCGCTGGCGTTGCCGCTGGTGGTCGGACTGGTCTTACCGCAGTCACCGTAGGTGTGCTATTTATTGCCGCGATGTTCTTCGCACCGCTGGCCGGGATGATTCCCGCTTACGCCACAGCCGGCGCGCTGATCTATGTCGCCATGTTGATGATGGGCGGCATGGCTCACATCGAATGGGATGAAGCGACCGACAGTATCCCGGCGATTGTCACCGCGATCATGATGCCCCTGACGTTCTCGGTTGCCGACGGTATCGCCTTGGGTTTCATCACCTACGTGGCACTGAAGGCCGGCACGGGCAAGTACAAGGAAATTTCCGTCAGCCTGTGGGTGTTGTGCGCGATCTTCATCGCCAAGTTTGTTTTCTTGTAAGCGTTACGCAGTAAGCGTTCCGAACCAGCCTCACCCCGTCGGGTGGGGCTTTTGCGCAAATGGAGGAAAGTGATGAGTCTGGAAACCTGGCTGCTGTTCAGCGGCGCTGCACTGGTGGTGATCCTGATCCCGGGACCGCTATCGTTGCTGATGATCAGCAACAGTCTGAATTACGGTCTGCGACGGTCTTACCCCGCTTTCCTGGGGGGTGTGATTGCCTCGATCTGCCTGCTCAGCGCTTCGGCATTGGGCCTGGGCGCCCTGCTGCTGGCTTCGGAACAGCTGTTCAGCGCGCTGAAGATTGTCGGCGCGCTGTACCTGTTCTACCTCGCCTGGCAGAGCTGGCAGCAATCGCGCCAACCGTCGGTGGGCGCTGAAGTGCCCCTGGCGGCGGCTGTTCCGCGCTTTCGCGCACTGTTCGGGCGCGCATTTGTATTGGGCGCAAGTAATCCGAAGGACATTCTTTTCTTCGCTGCGTTTCTGCCACAGTTTTTGAGCGCCGAACAACCGTTCCTGCCTCAGTTGCTGGTGATGATTGCGACGTGGACGGTGCTGGATCTGCTGTGCAAGTTGGCTTATGGGCTGGGTGCGCACGGCGCGGCGCGGTATCTGCGAAGCGGCAAGGGGCAGAGTTGGTTTAACCGGATCAGTGCCGGCCTGTTCAGTGGTGCGGGTGCGGCGTCGCTGTTGAGCCGTTAGCAAGGCAAAATCAAAAGATCGTCCGAACGCGGCCCGAGCCTTCGGACGATCTGGAGGTGATGTTGCCTGTTGGGGCCCCATCGTGGGCAAGCCCGCTCCCACAGTGGATTGTGGTGCTCTTCTGACTTTCCAGCAGGCAAAAAAAAGCCCGCAGTGTGAGCGGGCGAAAGACCAAAGAAGCTATATGCGCAGTCGCTTCCCGGTTGGGGCAGCTGCTTGGGGGATCAGCTGCCGCGATACGTGGAATAGCTGTACGGCGAGATCAGCAGCGGTACGTGGTAGTGATCCTGTTCGGCAGAGATGCCGAACCGCAACACCACGACGTCCAGAAACGCTGGCTCCGGCAACTGCACGCCACGGGCGCGGTAGTAGTCGCCTGCATGAAATTGCACCTGATAAACCCCGGTACGGTAGTCATCGCCTTGCAGCAGCGGTGCATCGACCCGCCCGTCGCTGTTGGTTATCGCGCTGGCGACCAATTCCAGCTGCGAGCCTTCAACGCGGTAGAGCTCGACCTTGATCGAGCTGCCCGGGCAACCGTGTGCTGCATCCAAAACGTGAGTAGTCAAACGTCCCATTGATTCTGCGCGCCTGTGGTGTTGAGCCATCAGGCCTCGCGCCTCCCGAAGTCAGTTAAAAAGGAGACCGCACCGATTCGGAGCACGAAACGCTGCGGCTAGAGACTGATTAAGACACTTCTCAAAAAAATTGTACACAATAAAAACGACATTTTTCACACAGCTATCGCCAACCGCGGATCAGTGCCGTATCCGGCCGCTCAGCACGCCGCATAAGGACCTTCGATCCATTAGCTGACCAATCAGGCAGGTTTCTTGCACTACCACTGCAAGATGACAGCGGGTAAAAAATGCGAAAATTCAGACTTACAATGTGCACATAAAGTTGTATACAATAATCCCATCGCTGTGACGCCAGCCTGTGATTCCACCGCCAGGCCGCCACACAACCTGTTAACGAACAAGAAGGAAGACTGCAGTGAGCGCTGACTACCCACGCGACCTGGTCGGTTACGGCAGTAACCCTCCGCACCCACACTGGCCGGGCAATGCCCGCATCGCCTTGTCCTTCGTGCTCAACTATGAAGAAGGTGGCGAGCGCAACATTCTGCATGGCGATAAGGAGTCTGAAGCGTTCCTCTCGGAAATGGTCTCGGCGCAGCCGCTGCAAGGCGAGCGCAACATGAGCATGGAATCGCTTTACGAGTATGGCAGCCGCGCCGGCGTCTGGCGGATCCTGAAACTGTTCAAGGAATTCGACATTCCGCTGACGATCTTCGCGGTGGCCATGGCCGCCCAGCGTCACCCGGACGTGATCCGCGCCATGGTCGACGCCGGCCACGAAATCTGCAGTCACGGCTATCGCTGGATCGACTACCAGTACATGGATGAGGCCCAGGAGCGCGAGCACATGCTCGAAGCGATCCGTGTGCTGACCGAGATCACCGGTGAGCGCCCACTGGGCTGGTACACCGGCCGCACCGGCCCGAACACCCGGCGCCTGGTCATGGAAGAAGGTGGTTTCCTTTACGACTGCGACACCTACGACGATGACCTGCCCTACTGGGAACCGAACAATCCGACCGGCAAGCCGCACCTGGTGATCCCTTACACCCTGGACACCAACGACATGCGCTTCACCCAGGTCCAGGGCTTCAACAAGGGCGATGATTTCTTCGAATACCTCAAAGACGCGTTCGATGTGCTGTACGCCGAAGGCGCCGAAGCACCGAAAATGCTCTCGATCGGCCTGCACTGCCGCTTGATCGGCCGTCCGGCGCGCCTGGCTTCGCTCAAACGCTTTATCGAATACGCTAAAAGTCATGAACAGGTGTGGTTCAGCCGTCGCGTCGACATCGCTCGCCACTGGCACGAAACCCACCCGTACCAAGGGCCTGCAAAATGAGCACTTTTCAAACTCTCAAACCCTCGACCCTGAGCCGCGACGCCTTCGTCAAAGCCTTTGCCGACATCTACGAACATTCGCCATGGGTGGCCGAGAAGGCCTTTGACCTGGGCCAGGACGCCTCGATCGACCAGATCGAAACCCTGCACCAGCGCATGAGCGACATCCTGTTGAGCGCCGATCACGCCAGCCAGCTGGCGTTGATCAACGCTCACCCGGACCTGGCCGGCAAAGCTGCCGTCCAGGGCCAGTTGACCGAAGCCAGCACCAATGAACAGGCTGGCGCCGGTATTCACCAATGCACGGCAGAAGAGTTTTCTCGCTTCACCGAGCTGAACGACGCCTACAAAGCCAAGTTCAAGTTTCCCTTCATCATGGCGGTAAAAGGCAGCAACCGGCATCAGATCCTCGCGGCGTTCGAAACGCGCATCAACAACTCGGTCGACACCGAATTCAAATGCGCGCTGGCGGAGATCAACAAGATCGCCCTGTTCCGATTACTGACCCTATAAGCGAGCCTGGCCCAGGTGTTTTCAAACGCAAATGACACCCGGGGCCTTGCAAGCATCCCAAGCCAACTTATTAAAGGCAGACAAGAAGAATGAAAGCTTACGCCGTACCTTTCGAGAAGTTCGTCAACCTGGCCGATGCCCGCCTGGGCACCAAGATCATCTCGGTCACCGATGACTGGTTCGCAGACGCCAACCGTCTGTTCCAACCGACCCCGGCCGTATGGAAGGAGGGCGTGTTCGATGACAACGGCAAGTGGATGGACGGCTGGGAGTCGCGCCGCAAGCGCTTCGAAGGTTACGACAGCGCCGTGATCCGCCTGGGTGTACCAGGTTCGATCAAGGGCGTGGACATCGACACTTCATTCTTCACCGGCAACTTCCCGCCATCGGCCTCACTGGAAGCCTGCTTCCTGGCCTCGGGCGAGCCAGACGACAACACCCAGTGGACTGAAGTGCTGTCGGCCGTCGAGCTGCAGGGCAACAGCCATCACTACCACGAAATCAGCAACGACCAGTCGTTCAGCCACCTGCGTTTCAACATCTACCCGGACGGTGGTGTGGCTCGACTGCGCGTGTACGGCATTCCATTCCGCGACTGGTCGGCTGTGGGCGACAACGAGCAAGTTGACCTGGCTGCAGCCCTGAACGGCGGCCGCGCCCTTGCCTGCTCTGACGAACACTTCGGTCGCATGAGCAACATTCTGAACCCGGGCCGTGGCATCAACATGGGCGACGGTTGGGAAACCGCACGTCGTCGTACCCCGGGCAATGACTGGGTCATCGTAGCGCTGGGTCATCCGGGCGAGATCGAAAAAATCATCGTCGACACCCTGCACTTCAAGGGCAACTACCCGGACACCTGCTCGATCCAGGGCGCGTTCGTGAAAGGCGGTACCGACA
Organism: Pseudomonas sp. Y24-6; assembly: GCF_020295325.1. Classification (NCBI taxonomy): domain Bacteria; kingdom Pseudomonadati; phylum Pseudomonadota; class Gammaproteobacteria; order Pseudomonadales; family Pseudomonadaceae; genus Pseudomonas; species Pseudomonas sp. Y24-6. The sequence continues at coordinate 456,742 of NZ_JACBXG010000001.1, forward strand.
GCCAGATCGAAACCCAGTCGCTGTTCTGGCGTGAGCTGTTGCCGGCGCAGAAGCTGGAAATGCACGCCGAGCACACCTTCGCCGAGCAGATCAAGGCACTGGGCCCCATCACCCACATCCGCCTGAACGTGTTCCCGGACGGTGGTGTGAGCCGCCTGCGAGTTCTCGGCAAGGTCGCTAAATAAGCGCTGAACCCAATCGCCAGCAGGCTGGCTCCCACATTTGCAATGCATTCCCCTGTGGGAGCCAGCCTGCTGGCGATAGCAACAGAACCAACAACACAGAATTCGGAAAAGAACAGCATGCGCACACTGACGATTGAACCGCTGACCAAAGAAGCCTTCGCCCCTTTCGGTGACGTCATTGAAACCGACGGCAGCGATCACTTCATGATCAACAACGGTTCGACCATGCGCTTCCATAAACTGGCGACGGTTGAAACCGCTGCGCCGGAGGACAACGCCATCATCAGCATCTTCCGCGCCGACGCGCAGGACATGCCACTGACCGTTTGCATGCTGGAGCGCCATCCGCTGGGCAGCCAGGCTTTCATTCCGCTGCTCGGCAACCCCTTTCTGATCGTGGTCGCGCCAGTTGGCGATGAACCTGTATCAGGCTTGGTCCGCGCCTTCGTCACCAACGGCAGGCAGGGCATTAATTACCATCGCGGCGTTTGGCACCATCCGGTGCTGACGATCGAAAAGCGGGATGACTTCCTGGTGGTTGATCGCAGTGGCACAGGCAATAACTGCGATGAGCATTTTTTCAAAGAGGATGAGCGTTTGATCCTTGCCCCCCACCAATAAGAGAAGGTCTGATCACTCGACAACAGAGTGACAGGCGAGAGGTAAAGACTGTGGAAGCACATCTGTTGGAATGGCTGAACCTGAGCGTGCGCTGGGTTCACATGATTACTGGCGTGGCCTGGATCGGTGCGTCGTTCTATTTCGTCTGGCTGGAAAACAACCTCAATCGGGTCAACCCGAAAAGTGGCCTGGCCGGTGATTTGTGGGCGATCCATGGCGGCGGTATCTACCACCTGGAAAAATACAAACTGGCTCCACCGACCATGCCGGACAACCTGCACTGGTTCAAATGGGAAGCCTACTTCACCTGGATGTCGGGGATCGCGCTGCTGTGCGTGGTGTTCTACTCCAACCCGACGCTCTACCTGCTGGCACCCGGCAGCAGCCTGACCGGTCCTGAAGGCGTTCTGCTGGGCATCGGCTCGCTGTTCGTCGGCTGGTTCGTCTACTCCTTCCTCTGCGACTCGGCCCTGGGCAAGCGCCCTGCACTGCTGGGTTTCATTCTGTTCGTGCTGATCATTGGCGCCGCCTACGGCTTCAGTAAAGTGTTCAGCGGCCGCGGTGCGTACCTGCACGTCGGCGCGATCATCGGCACCATCATGGTCGGCAACGTGTTCCGCATCATCATGCCAGCACAACGTGCGCTGGTGGCGGCTATTGCCGAGAACCGCACGCCCGATCCGGCACTGCCGGCCAAAGGCCTGCTGCGTTCACGGCACAACAACTACTTCACCTTGCCTGTGCTGTTCATCATGATCAGCAACCACTTCCCGAGCACCTACGGCAGCCAGTACAACTGGCTGATCCTGGCCGGGATCGCGGTACTGGCAGTGCTGGTACGTCACTACTTCAACACCCGTCACGACAGCCACAAATTTGCCTGGACCCTGCCGGTGGCAGCGGTGGGCATGATTTGCCTGGCCTATGTGTCCGGTCCGAAGCCGATGTCCAGCGCGCCTGAAGTCGCCAAGGCCGCCATCGAGTACCAGCCACTGCCGGAAACCGCCCTGGGCGGTGACAAGAAGCCGGTTGAAGCTGCACCAGCGACGGCTCCTGCAACGGCACCAACCCAGGCAGCGAATGCCGGCCCGGGTTTTGACAAGGTGCACAACGTGATCCAGGAACGCTGCACGGTCTGCCATTCCGCCAAGCCGACCAGCCCGTTGTTCAGTGCTGCACCGGCTGGCGTGATGTTCGACACCCCCGACCAGATCCGCCAGAACGCCCCGCGTATCCAGGCGCAAGCGGTCACCAGCCAGATCATGCCACTGGGCAACATCACCCAGATGACCCAGCAGGAACGTGACCTGATTGGTGCCTGGATTGTGCAGGGAGCCCAGACCAATTAACCGCTGAAAAGCATCGCGAGCAAGCCTTGCTCCCACTGGATTCCCAGGAATTCTGTAGGAGCAAGGCTTGCCCGCGATTGGCCGCGGCGCGGTCGACCTGATGCACAAAATCACAAGAATAAAAAAGATCCGAGGTGTTGCATGTCCGAGCTATCCGAAGCGCGCATCCCCGACGCACCCGCTATTCAGCGTTTGCCCCTGTTGCAACTGATCCTGGTCGGACTGCAGCACGTTCTGCTGATGTACGGTGGCGCCATTGCGGTGCCGCTGATCATCGGACAGGCCGCAGGCCTGAGTCGCGAAGAAATCGCCTTCCTGATCAACGCCGACCTGCTGGTTGCCGGCATCGCCACCATCGTGCAGTCCCTGGGCATCGGCCCGATGGGCATCCGCATGCCGGTGATGATGGGCGCCAGCTTTGCCGCCGTCGGCAGCATGGTTGCCATGGCAGGAATGCCTGGCATCGGCCTGCAAGGCATTTTCGGCGCGACCATTGCCGCGGGCTTTTTCGGCATGATCATCGCCCCGTTCATGTCCAAGGTCGTACGTTTTTTCCCGCCCCTGGTGACCGGCACGGTCATCACCTCAATCGGTTTGTCGCTGTTCCCCGTGGCCGTCAATTGGGCCGGCGGTGGCGCCGGTGCGGCGCAATTCGGCTCACCGATCTACCTGGCCATCGCCGCCCTGGTGCTGGGCACCATATTGCTGGTGCACCGTTTCATGCGCGGCTTCTGGGTCAATATCTCGGTGCTGATCGGCATGTGCCTGGGTTATGTGATCTGCGGCCTGATCGGCATGGTCGACCTCAGCGGCATGGCCCAGGCGCCCTGGGTACAGATCGTCACTCCGCTGCATTTCGGCATGCCGAAATTCGAGCTCGCACCGATCCTGTCCATGTGCCTGGTGGTGGTGATCATCTTCGTCGAGTCCACCGGCATGTTTCTCGCCCTGGGCAAGATCACCGGGCAGGAAGTTTGCCCGCGGATGCTGCGACGCGGCCTGTTGTGCGACGCCGGTGCTTCATTCTTTGCCGGTTTTTTCAACACCTTCACCCACTCCTCGTTCGCCCAGAACATCGGCCTGGTGCAGATGACCGGAGTGCGCTGCCGCTCGGTCACCATCGTCGCCGGCGGCTTGCTGATCGTACTGAGCTTGCTGCCCAAAGCGGCGTTTCTGGTGGCGTCCATTCCACCGGCGGTATTGGGCGGTGCAGCCATTGCCATGTTTGGCATGGTTGCGGCCACCGGGATCAAGATTCTGCAGGAAGCCGACATCGGTGACCGTCGCAACCAGTTGCTGGTGGCGGTGAGCATCGGCATGGGGTTGATCCCGGTGGTCCGGCCGGAGTTTTTCGCCCACCTGCCCTTGTGGATGAGCCCGATCACCCACAGCGGAATTGCGATGGCGACGTTGAGCGCGCTGTCGCTGAACCTGCTGTTCAACATCCTCGGCGGCAAGGAACGCGCCGCCATCAACGACTGCCACGCGCACTGACAAACAAGTACACGCCCGGCCAGGTGGAAGCGAGCCTGCTCGCGATGACGTTATCAGACTCAACACTTCATTGACTGATACACCGCCATCGCGAGCAGGCTCACTCCCACAGGGTTGGAGCCCCCGTGCCTTGAACAATAAAAACAAGAAGGAGCACCAGATGATCCGGACTCAGAAAAACCTGCTGTTGGGCGCCGCCCTGCTGACCACTAGCCAGGTCATGGCCGGCGACTTGTTGCTGTGGCAGACCAACAGCCTGAGCTATCTCTATGGCAAGGACTTTGCGGTCAACCCGTCGATCCAGCAGACGGTGACATTCGAGCACGCCGATGGCTGGAAGTACGGCGACAACTTCATGTTCATCGACAGCACCTACTACAACGGCGAGCAAGACCGCAACAAAGGCGTTCACGCCTATTACGGCGAGTTCAGCCCGCGACTGTCCTTCGGCAAGATCCTGGACCGACGCTTCGAACTCGGCCCGATCAAGGACGTGTTGCTGGCCATGACCTACGAGAATGGCGAAGACGACAGCGAGGCCTACCTGATCGGCCCCGGTTTTAACCTCGCAATACCGGGCTTCAACTTTTTCACCTTGAATTTTTACTATCGCCAGACCGAAGGCTCACGCCCCGGCAGCGATGTCTGGCAGGTCAGCCCGGCCTGGTCCTACACCCTTCCGCTCGGCAATTCGAGTGTACTGATCGACGGCTACCTGGACTGGGTGGTGGATAACGACCAGAACGCCCGTGGCACTTATCACGCCAACGTGCACTTCAACCCACAGATCAAGTACGACCTGGGCAAGTCCATGGGTTGGCGGGAGAAACAGGTGTACGTCGGCATCGAATACAGCTATTGGAAAGACAAGTACGGCATCGAAAACAGCGCCAGTTTCGACACCAATGAAAACACCACCAGCCTGCTGGTGAAGGTGCACTTCTAAGATGACCCGCAACCGTGCCCCAAACCTGTCGCCGGTGCGCTGTTGCGGGGCACTTGAGACCTGGCCAAGGAGTCAGTATTCTCCGCGGCCGCCTGAATCCGCTTTAAAAAAAAGCCCGGATTTAATTCCTGACCAGAAAGCCAACTTATCCCGGCTCTGGACGGTATCAAGGCCTCCCCGAACCACTCTCAATCGACTGTTTTTGAGCAGCCGAGCGGGAGTTTTTTGGTTTTCGCAAAGCCTTGGCGCAGCTTTTGCTAACAGCAATAAAGCTGACCGAATGGATGATTTTTGCAGCTTGAGAAAAAGGCGCCACACCAGAGCGCCGACCTTAAAAAAATAACGTGATACCACTACTTTTTGGGAGCAACCGAATGAAACGTACGTGCACTAGCCTGATGCTGGCAGGATCGTTACTGGCGGGGGGCCAGGCCATGGCCGGCGACTTGCTGCAATGGCAGGACAACAGCCTGACTTATCTGTATGGCAAAGACTTCCAGGTCAACCCGCGCATCCAGCAGACCGTGACATTCGAACACGCCGACGGCTGGAAATACGGAGACAACTTCTTCTTCATCGACAAGATTTTCTACAACGGCAAGGAAGACTCTTTCGCCGGCAAGAACACTCACTACGGCGAATTCAGCCCGCGCTTGTCATTCAACAAGATTTTCAACCAGAAGCTGGAGTTCGGCCCGATCAAGGACGTGCTGCTGGCCATGACCTATGAGTTCGGCGAAGACGACACCGAGTCGTACCTGATCGGTCCGGGTTTCGACCTGGCCATCCCCGGCTTCGACTACTTCCAGTTGAACTTCTACAACCGTCACACCGAAGGCGACCGTCCGGGTGACGACGTCTGGCAGATCACGCCAGCCTGGTCCTACACCATCCCGGTGGGTGACTCGGACGTGCTGATCGACGGCTTCATGGACTGGGTCGTCGACAACGACGTGAACGACAAAGGCGAATACCACGCCAACCTGCACTTCAATCCGCAAATCAAGTACGACCTGGGCAAAGCCCTGAGCCTGGGTGCCAAGCAGTTGTACGTCGGTGTCGAGTATGACTACTGGAAAAACAAATACGGTATCGAAGACAGCCAGGGCTTCAAAACCGATCAGAGCGTGACCAGCTTCCTGGTCAAGGTTCACTTCTGATTTTGTAAGAGTGAGGCTGCTCGCGAAGGACAGAGAGCGCCACGATTTGTAGGAGCGAGCTTGCTCGCGAAGGACCAGAGAGCGCCACGGGGTGTCAGGCTCCCAGCGTCATCGTTCACGTCCATCGCGAGCAAGCTCGCTCCTACAGCAACCCCAGAAACCGGGACAACTCCTCACGCTTGGCCAGCGCATCCCGCCGCCCCAAATCAATCAACTCGCTGCAATACCCCGCCTCGAACAACAGATAACTCAACACCCCCGCTCCACTCGTCTTGGTCGCCCCCGGCCCGCGCAGGAACAGGCGTAGCGCCGCTGGTAATTCCTGCCGATGCCGCGCAGCGATCTCATCGAGCGGCTGGCTCGGAGAGATCACCAGCACCTCCACCGGCGCCACGCCGAGCGCTCGGGTGGGTGTGCCATTGGGCATCAGGTGACTGAACTGGTTGAGACGTTGCAGCAGCTCGATGTCGCTTTCCAGGCTGTCGATGAACGTGCTGTTGAGCATGTGCCCGCCAATTTGCGCGAGGGTCGGCTGCTGGCCGGTATAGGCGCGTTGCAGCGGCTGCTCGGGATCGACCCCGCGCGGGTTGCCGCTGACCCCCACCACCAGCACGCGGCTGGCCCCAAGATGCAGGGCCGGACTGATGGGGGCCGATTGGCGTACCGCGCCGTCGCCGAAATACTCTTCACCGATTTTCACCGGCGCGAACAGCAGCGGAATCGCGGAACTGGCGAGCAGGTGCTCAATGGTCAACTGCGTAGGCACGCCGATGCGACGATGGCGTAACCAGGCGTCGATGGTGCCGCCGCCCTGGTAAAACGTGACGGCCTGACCCGACTCATAGCCGAACGCAGTGACCGCCACGGCCTGTAACTGTTTCTGCGCGATCGCCTCAGCGATCCCGGACAACTGCAGCTTGTCGTCGAGCAGCCCGCGCAATGGCGAACTGTCAAGCAAGGCCACCGGCACCTGGGCACCGATCCCGAGCAGGCTGTGGCCGACAAAGCGGCTGGCCTGATGGATCACCCCAGGCCAGTCGCTGCGCAACACCAAATGACTGCGAAAGCCTTGCCAGAACGCCGTCAGGCGCTCGATGGCAGCACGGAAATCCAGCGCGCCACTGGCCAGGCTGACCGCATTGATCGCACCCGCCGAGGTACCGACAATAACCGGGAACGGATTACGTGCACCCTGCGGCAGCAACTCGGCAATCGCCGCCAGCACTCCCACCTGATAGGCCGCCCGAGCCCCACCGCCGGAAAGAATCAAGCCTGTAACCGGTTCAACGGGACTCATCGCAACGCTCCATGGTGCTTGTTGGTAGTCCGCTCCTGCAGGGGATCATGTTTCAACCGCGCTTGGCGTACAGTTTGGGTTCACCGGGTGGGCGGCTCTTGAAACGCCGATGCGCCCACAGGTATTGCTGCGGACAGTCGCGCAGCACGCCTTCGACCCACTGATTGATGCGAATGCAGTCGGCTTCCTCGGTTTCCCCCGGAAAGCCTTCGAGCGGCGCATGGATCATCAGTCGATAGCCGCTGCCGTCCGCCAGGCGCTCCTGGGTGAACGGCACCACCAGTGCCTTGCCCAACCGTGCGAACTTGCTGGTGGCCGTCACAGTTGCGGCCTGAATGCCAAACAGCGGCACGAAGATACTTTGCTTGGCGCCGTAGTCCTGGTCCGGTGCATACCAGATCGCGCGCCCGGCCCGCAGCAGCTTGAGCATGCCGCGCACGTCGTCACGCTCCACGGCCAGCGAGTCGAGATTGTGGCGCTCGCGGCCGCGGCGCTGGATGTAATCGAACAGCGGGTTCTTGTGCTCGCGGTACATGCCATCAATGGTGTGCAGCTGGCCGAGCAGCGCCGCCCCGATTTCCAGGGTGGTGAAATGCACGGCCATCAGGATCACCCCCTTGCCTTCGCGTTGGGCTTTTTGCAGATGCTCCAGGCCTTCGACATGCGCCAGCTTCGCCAGCCGCTCGCGCGACCACCACCAGCTCATGGCCATTTCAAAGAAGGCGATGCCGGTGGAAGCGAAATTTTCCTTGAGCAGGTGTTTGCGCTCGGCGGCGGATTTTTCCGGAAAACACAATTCGAGATTGCGCTTGGCGATGCGCCGTCTGTCGCCCGCCAGGCGATACATCACGGCGCCCAGGAGCCGACCGATGGACAGCAACGCCGGATAAGGCAGTTGGACAATCAGCCACAATAGCCCCAGACCACACCACAGCGGCCAGAAACGCGGGGAAAGAAATGCTCTTCGAAAACGCGGGCGATCCATTAAAGGTTCCGTCAAGACAATGGCCGCGCATTCTACATCGTTAGACCCGGCTTGCGGCCTGCGGGCGTTCTCGTTATAAGTCTCGGCACTTTTAGTGACAAGTCGTTGTATGCCGACCATGAGCCAAACCGAACCGCTAGACAAAGATCCCGTGTTCCAGTTGAAGGGCAGCATGCTCGCCATTACGGTGCTGGAACTGGCCCGTAACGACCTCGAGAACCTCGATCGACAACTGGCCGCCAAGGTCGCCCAGGCGCCTAACTTCTTCAGCAACGCGCCACTGGTGTTGGCCCTGGACAAACTTCCACCGGGTGAGGGCGCCGTTGATCTGCCGGGCCTGATGCGCGTGTGCCGCCAGCATGGCCTGCGCACCCTGGCGATCCGCGCCAGTCGCATCGAGGACATTGCTGCGGCCATCGCGGTCGACCTGCCGGTGCTGCCACCGTCCGGTGCCCGTGAGCGAGCCCTGGACCCGAATGAAGGGGTTGTCGTGAAAAAACCGGAGAAACCACCGGAGCCGACGATCAAGCCGACCAAAATCATCACCTCCCCCGTGCGCGGCGGCCAGCAGATTTACGCCCAGGGTTGCGACCTGGTGGTGATCTCCTCCGTCAGCCCGGGGGCGGAACTTCTCGCCGATGGCAACATCCATGTATACGGCCCGATGCGCGGTCGCGTGCTGGCCGGGGTCAAAGGCGACACCAAGGCCAGGATTTTCTGTCAGCAGATGAGCGCTGAACTGGTCTCCATTGCAGGCCACTACAAGGTTTCGGAGGACCTGCGACGCGACCCTTTATGGGGTTCAGGCGTTCAGGTCAGCCTGTCGGGCGATGTGTTGAACATCATTCGGCTTTAACGGATACTGCCGCATTTTCCAAGCATCTCTAAAACGTAGCGAAAACGGCTTGAACGAAGTGGGAAAATGGCCAGAAAGCAGTGTTTACCGAAGGTAAGCGCCGTTCAGGGCCGGATTCCAGCCAAGGCTGTCCGACTGCAGTAGTTTTCCAGAGATGTTTTTTCAGGGGCTAAATGTCCTTTTTCCTTAGGGGTGAAACACCTTGGCCAAGATTCTCGTGGTTACATCCGGCAAGGGTGGTGTGGGTAAGACCACCACCAGTGCCGCTATCGGTACCGGCCTCGCACTGCGCGGCCACAAGACAGTTATCGTCGACTTCGACGTGGGCCTGCGTAACCTCGACCTGATCATGGGTTGCGAACGCCGCGTGGTGTACGACTTCGTCAACGTGGTCAACGGCGAAGCCAACCTGCAACAGGCCCTGATCAAAGACAAGCGCCTGGAAAACCTTTACGTACTGGCCGCCAGCCAGACCCGCGACAAAGACGCGCTGACCGTCGAAGGCGTGGAAAAAGTCCTGATGGCGCTCAAGGAAGACTTCGAATTCGTGGTCTGCGACTCCCCGGCAGGTATCGAGAAAGGCGCTCACCTGGCGATGTACTTCGCTGATGAAGCGATCATCGTGACCAACCCGGAAGTGTCCTCGGTACGTGACTCGGATCGCATGCTGGGCCTGCTGGCCAGCAAGTCACGCCGCGCTGAAAAGGGCGAGGATCCGATCAAGGAACACCTGCTGCTGACCCGCTACAACCCGCAACGCGTGAATGACGGTGAGATGCTCGGCGTCGAAGACGTCAAGGAAATCCTGTCTGTCACCCTGCTGGGCGTGATTCCGGAATCCCAGGCTGTACTCAAGGCCTCCAACTCGGGTGTGCCCGTGATTCTCGACGACCAGAGCGATGCCGGCCAGGCATACAGCGATGCCGTCGATCGTCTGCTGGGCAAAACCGTGGAGCATCGTTTCCTCGATGTCACGAAGAAGGGATTCTTCGAGCGCCTGTTTGGAGGTAGGTAATGAACATTTTTGACTTCTTTCGAGCCAACAAGAAGCCAAGCACAGCCTCGGTAGCGAAAGAGCGTCTACAGATCATCGTGGCGCATGAACGCGGCCAACGCAGTACACCGGACTACCTGCCAGCCTTGCAGAAGGAACTGGTGGAGGTGATCCGCAAGTACGTCAATATCGGGTCCGATGACGTGCATGTCGCTCTGGAAAACCAGGGCAGCTGCTCGATTCTGGAACTCAATATCACCCTGCCTGATCGCTGAGTCGATCCGGCTGGAGCCACGGCGGCTTAGGCCCTTCGGGACCGTGTAGGTGCTGCCGCAGGCTGCGATCTTCTGATCTTGTTCTTCATGCAAAATCAAAAGATCGCAGCCTGCGGCAGCTCCTGCGGGGACAATGAAGGGCGTGAGTCGCCGTTGGCGTTTGTTACGAGGCTGTTTTAATGCCGCTGTCCAACATCCAGATCATCCACCAGGACGCCGGCGTCCTGGTGGTGAACAAACCGACCTTGCTGCTCTCCGTCCCTGGCCGGGCCGAGGACAACAAGGACTGCCTGATCACCCGCCTGCAGGAAAATGGCTACCCCGAGGCTCGCATCGTCCACCGGCTGGATTGGGAGACGTCCGGCATCATCCTGCTGGCGCGTGACCCGGATACTCATCGCGAGTTATCCAGGCAGTTTCACGACCGCGAAACGGAGAAAGCCTACACCGCCCTGTGCTGGGGCCAGCCGGAGCTGGACAGTGGCAGCATTGACTTGCCCCTGCGCTACGACCCGCCGACCAAACCCCGCCACGTGGTGGATCACGAATTTGGCAAGCACGCGCTGACGTTCTGGCGAGTGCTGGAGCGTTGCGGTGACTGGTGCCGGGTCGAACTGACGCCCATCACTGGCCGCTCCCATCAACTGCGCGTGCACATGCTGTCCATTGGTCATCCACTGCTGGGCGACGGGCTCTATGCCCACGAACAGGCACTGGCCGCCTGGCCAAGGCTGTGCCTGCACGCCAGCATGCTGAGCTTCACCCATCCGCAATCCGGCGAACGCCTGCGCTTCGAGTGTCCCGCACCGTTCTAGGCTAATGCGTGCGGCAGCCAATCGCGGGCAAGCCCGCTCCCACAGGGATCGGCTCCATAGGCACATTAGCCGCCCAATACGTTAAACTGGCGCCACTGCTGTCTGGAGCTTTTTATGCGCGAAGAGTTGAACCAAGGCCTGATCGACTTTCTCAAGGCCTCCCCTACCCCCTTTCATGCCACTGCCAGCCTTGTACAGCGCCTGGAAGCGGCGGGCTACCAGCGCCTTGACGAGCGCGAGTCCTGGAACACCGAAGCGAACGGTCGCTACTACGTCACCCGCAATGACTCTTCAATTGTCGCGATCAAGATGGGCCGCCACTCCCCACTCAACAGCGGTATCCGCCTGGTGGGCGCTCACACCGACAGCCCGTGCCTGCGGGTCAAGCCGCAGCCGGAGTTGCAACGCCAGGGTTTCTGGCAACTGGGCGTGGAAGTCTACGGCGGCGCCCTGCTGGCCCCCTGGTTCGACCGCGACCTGTCGCTGGCCGGGCGGGTCACTTTCCGCCGCGACGGCAAGGTCGAAAGCCAGCTGATCGATTTCAAGCTGCCGATTGCCATCATTCCCAACCTGGCCATTCACCTCAATCGTGAAGCCAACATGGGCTGGGCGATCAATGCCCAAACCGAACTGCCGCCGATCCTCGCGCAGTTTGCCGGTGACGAGCGCGTGGATTTCCGTGCGGTGCTCACCAACCAGCTGGCCCTGGAACATGGCTTGAATGCCGACGTGGTGCTCGACTACGAGCTGAGCTTCTACGACACCCAGGCCGCTGCGATCATCGGCCTGCATGGCGACTTCATTGCCGGTGCGCGCCTGGACAACCTGCTGTCGTGTTATGCCGGCTTGCAGGCATTGCTCACCGCCGAGACCGATGAAACCTGCGTGCTGGTGGCCAACGACCACGAAGAAGTCGGCTCCTGCTCGGCCTGCGGTGCCGACGGCCCAATGCTTGAGCAAACCTTGCGCCGCTTGCTGCCGGAGGGTGACGAGTTTGTCCGCACCATCCAGAAATCACTGCTGGTATCGGCCGACAACGCCCATGGCGTGCACCCCAACTACGCCGACAAGCACGATGCCAACCACGGCCCGAAACTCAACGCCGGCCCGGTCATCAAGGTCAACAGTAACCAGCGCTACGCCACCAATAGCGAAACCGCCGGGTTCTTCCGTCACTTGTGCATGGCTGAAGAAGTGCCGGTGCAAAGCTTCGTGGTGCGTAGCGACATGGGCTGCGGCTCGACCATCGGCCCGATCACCGCCAGCCACCTGGGTGTGCGCACGGTCGACATCGGCTTGCCGACGTTCGCCATGCACTCGATCCGCGAGTTGTGCGGCAGCCATGACCTGGCGCACCTGGTGAAAGTACTGAGCGCGTTCTACGCCAGTCACGAATTGCCATGACACCTGTGTAGGCGCCTGGCTTGCCGGCGATGGCCATTTCAATGACTCCATCGCCGGCAATCCAGTCTCCCACGGCCCGTGCTCGACCCACCAAACCCGCCTAGAATTCAAGTAATCCCTTTCGACAAGGCCGTCGCCATGATCACAATGCAATCCTTCCACGCCATGCTGATCCCGATCCTCACCGGGATGATCCTGCTGGCCATCGGATTCAATTTCCGCGACAAGAATGCCGGCGTGTTCGCAATGTGGATTGGCATGCTGACGATCCTTGGCACCGTGGTGTTCAAGATCCTCGCCAAACTCAACGAATAAATACTCGCCCCGACTCGCATTGATTTTGGCGGGCTCGTACACTCGGGCAATCTGATCTCCCAAGGTTGACCGCCTAGTGTTTGTTCGTCTTTTTGCCCTGCCGTATTTCCTCTTCGTCTGCCTCATGACGCTGCTACCGCTGGCGTCTGCCGAGGCGGTCGGCCTGCCCGGGCTGCTCAATGGCTCGGCGAAACCCCAGCCGGAGGCACAAGCGCCTCTCGGGCAGTCCCTGGACGATGTCATCAAGTCGCTGGAAAACGACCAGCAACGCGGCAAACTGCTGGCCGACCTGAAAAAACTCCGCGATGCCACCAAGCAAGCCCAGCCAGCCGCCGAACAAGGTGTGCTTGGTTTGATCGGCGGCACGCTGGCCAGTTTCGAGAAACAGTTTTCCGGGGAGGACAGCCCGATTACCCGCTGGTCCCAAGAGTACGACCTGGCCAAGGACGAGCTGCAAGCGCTGATTCTGCCGGCCAACGAATGGCTGCCGATCATCTTCGCCTTCGCCATGATCCTGATGGTCTGGAGCCTGCTTGCTGCCGTGCTGATCTGGCTCGGCCACCGCGTGCGCATGCGCTTCGGCCTGACCGAAGAGCTGCCCCAACACCCCAAGGCCCTGGATATGTTGCGCTTCGCCCTGCGCAAACTCGGGCCCTGGTTGATCGCCCTGGTCATGACTGTCTACATGACCTACGCCCTGCCCTCGTCACTGGGCAAGAGCCTGGCCATGGTCCTTGCCTATGCGCTGGTGGTGGGCACCTGCTTCTCGGCTATCTGCGTGATCGCTTTTTCCGTTCTGGACGGCCCGCACCGGCACCGCGCCTTGTTCATCTTGCGGCACCAGGCCTTCCGGCCACTGTGGCTGATCGGCAGTTTTGCCGCGTTTGGTGAGGCGCTGAGCGACCCGCGCCTGGTGGAAAGCCTTGGCACCCACCTGGCCCACACCGCCGCGACCATAGCCAATGTCCTGGCAGCCCTGTCCACGGGCCTGTTCATCTTGCGTTTCCGCCGCCCGATCGCCCACCTGATCCGCAACCAGCCACTGTCGCGCCGCCTGACCCGCCGCGCACTCAGCGACAGCATCGATATCCTGGGCACCTTCTGGTATGTACCGGCGCTGGTGCTGGTGGCGATCTCGCTGTTTGCCACGTTCGTATCCGCCGGTGACACCAGCACCGCCCTGCGCCAGTCGCTGATCTGTACCGTGCTGCTGGTGTTGTGCATGGTGATCAACGGCCTGGTGCGGCGTCACTCGCTCAGGCCGCAACGTGGGGTCAAGCGTCATGCACTGTACTCAGATCGTCTCAAAAGCTTCTTCTACACCCTGGCCCACCTGGTGGTCTGGCTGGCGTTCATCGAATTGGGCCTGCGCGTCTGGGGCATGTCGCTGATAGCCTTCACCGAGGGTGAAGGCCATGAAATCAGCGTCAAGCTGTTCAGCCTCGCCGGCACGCTGATTTTCGCCTGGCTGATCTGGATTCTCAGCGACACCGCGGTGCACCACGCCCTGACCCGCTCGCGCAAAGGCCTGGCAAACGCCCGGGCGCAAACGATGATGCCGCTGATTCGCAACGTGCTGTTCGTGGCCATTTTCATCATCGCGCTGATCGTCGCCCTGGCCAACATGGGCATGAACGTCACGCCGCTGCTGGCGGGTGCCGGCGTAATCGGCCTGGCCATCGGTTTTGGCGCGCAGTCCCTGGTCGCCGACCTGATCACCGGCCTGTTCATCATCATTGAAGACTCACTGGCCATTGATGACTACGTGGACGTCGGCGGGCACCTGGGGACCGTCGAAGGCCTCACGATCCGCACGGTACGCCTGCGGGACATCGACGGTATCGTGCACACCATCCCGTTCAGCGAAATCAAAAGCATCAAGAACTACTCCCGGGAGTTCGGCTACGCGATTTTCCGGGTGGCGGTGCCGTCCAGCATGGACATCGACGAAGCGATCAAGCTGATGCGTGACGTCGGCCAGAAAATGCGCACCGACCCGCTGCAGCGGCGCAACATCTGGTCTCCGCTGGAGATCCAGGGCGTCGAGAGTTTCGAGTCAGGCAACGCGATCCTGCGCGCCCGGTTCAAGACGGCACCGATCAAGCAGTGGGAAGTGTCGCGGGCGTTCAACCTGTCGCTCAAACGCCATCTGGATGAGGCAGGAATGGATCTGGCAACGCCGCGCATGAGTGTGCAGGTGGTAACGGCGGGCGGCGGACCGATAGCGCAAACAACCTCGACTGACTAACCTACCCCGTAGGAGCTGCCGCAGGCTGCGATCTTTTGATTTTGATCTTGGGCAATTGAAGATCAAAAGATCGCAGCCTGCGGCAGCTCCTACAGTGAGTCCGAGCGGCAGCAGCAGCAGCAGCAGCGGCAGCAGCGGCAGCGGCAGCAGCGGCAGCAGCGGCAGCAGCGGCAGCGGCAGCAGCAGCAGCAGCGGCAGGCACCTCTTCAAAGGCAAAAAAAATCCCCGAACCAGTCGGGGATTTTTTATGTTCGATCAATCAACCCAAGGGCCGATCAATCTTCGCGATAGCGACGCAGCTTCAACTGCTTGCCAGCAACGCGAGTGTCCTTCAGCTTGGTCAGGAGCTTTTCCAGACCATCTTCCGGCAGCTCGACGAGGCTGAAGCTGTCACGCACCTGGATGCGACCGATGGCTTCGCGGGCCAGGCCGCCTTCGTTCAGGATGGCGCCCAGCAGGTTCTTGGCAGCGATACCATCACGCGCACCCAGCGCGGTACGGCAACGAGCACGACCTTCAGCCAATGGAACCGGAGCGCGACGCTCACGATCACCACGGTCCGGACGATCACCGGTACGCTCTGGACGATCGCCACGCGGTGCATTGTTCGGCACCAGTGGACGTTCTTTCTCGATCGCGGCCAGGGTCAACGCCTGGGCGTTGGTTGCCTTGCGCAACAGGGCAGCGGCCAGGGCACGCGGAGTGCAACCGATGTCGGCGGTCAGGCGATCCAGCAGATCACCGTGGGTTGATTCGGCGTCAGCCACCAGTGGCGACAGGCTGTTGGTCAGTTTCTTGATGCGGGCATCAAGAACAGCTTGTGCGTCCGGCAGGCGAACTTCGGCAACCTTCTGACCGGTTACACGCTCGATCACTTGCAGCATGCGGCGCTCACGTGGAGTCACCAGCAACAGCGCACGACCTTCGCGACCGGCACGGCCAGTACGGCCGATACGGTGGACGTAGGACTCTGGATCGTACGGCATGTCAACGTTGAACACGTGAGTGATGCGCGGAACGTCCAGGCCACGAGCGGCAACGTCGGTCGCTACAACGATGTCCAGACGGCCATCCTTGAGGGAGTCGATCACGCGCTCACGCTGGTTCTGGGCAATGTCACCGTTCAGCGCAGCGGCTTTGTAGCCTTTGGCTTCCAGGGCGCTGGCCAGGTCCAGGGTTGCTTGCTTGGTGCGTACGAACATGATCAGGGCGTCGAAATCTTCAACTTCCAGCAGGCTCAATACAGCCGAGGTCTTCTGGTCAGCGTGAACCAACAGGTGAGCCTGTTCGATCGCGGTAACGGTCTGAGTCTTGGTCTGGATCTTCACGTGTTGCGGATCGCGCAGATGGCGTTCGGCAATGGCACGGATCGACTGCGGCAAGGTTGCCGAGAACAATACGGTCTGGCGGGTTGCAGGCAGGGACTTGAAGATGACTTCGAGGTCGTCCATGAAACCCAGTTTGAGCATTTCGTCAGCTTCGTCGAGAACCAGGTGGTTCACGGTCGACAGGACTTTTTCGTCGCGACGCAGGTGGTCGCACAGACGGCCCGGGGTGGCGACAACGATTTGTGCGCCGTTACGGATTGCTTTCAGTTGTGGGCCCATAGGCGCGCCGCCGTAAACGGCCACAACAGTAACGCCCGGCATTTGCTTGGCGTAGGTTTCGAAAGCGGTTGCTACTTGCAGCGCCAACTCACGGGTTGGCGCCAGGATCAGGGCTTGCGGCTCGCGCTTGGCAGGATCGATGCAATGCAGAATAGGCAGGGCGAACGCAGCGGTTTTACCCGTACCGGTTTGCGCCTGGCCAATCATGTCCTGGCCGGCCATGATGATCGGGATCGATTGCTGCTGAATAGCCGAAGGTTCTTCGTAGCCAGTCGCAATGACGGCTGCAAGGATATTCGGATTAAGATTAAAAGCGGCGAAGCCGCCGGTTTCCTGGGTCATGGGTCTGCCTCTAAGTGCATCCGCAAAGACCCATGCTCCAAAGCTGCGCATGCCGTGTAAGACTCAAGAGTCGCCCTGGCTGCTTTGTCGGCGGGGATTTGCGAAAACGAATGAATGAAAAAGATTCGTCAAGGGAGAGTCCGCTGTGCGGACGTGCAGCCGAAGCTGACTTCGGGGAATTGCGCTACCTAAACGCGGCCTGGTTAAAGGCCGGCGCGCACTATACCGGAATTCGGGCAAAAAGGGAGCATTATTTGTCGGAAAACTGACGCATACGCCGTTGTGTCACAGGCTTTGCGCAGAATCCAACCAGGGTCTACTTTTCAAAGGCCCGGCCCTGCTGGAGATGGCGCTAAAACGGTTCACCCTGCTAAGCCGCCGCCTTTGCCCTGCGCCCGGCAACCGCCCCCTTCCCGCCCGAGGAATTGCCCCATGAATCAGCCCTGCTCCAGTCGAGTCAGCCGCGAACGGCGCGGTCATGTGCTGTTGATCGGTTTGAACCGGGCGGCCAAGCGCAATGCGTTCGACCTCGACCTGCTGAATGAACTGAGCCTGGCCTATGGCGAGTTCGAAGCCGACCGCGAAGCGCGGGTGGCGGTGGTGTTTGGCCACGGCGAGCATTTTACCGCCGGGCTCGACCTGGTCAGCGCCAGTGCCAGC
Source organism: Pseudomonas sp. Y24-6 (assembly GCF_020295325.1). NCBI lineage: Bacteria > Pseudomonadati > Pseudomonadota > Gammaproteobacteria > Pseudomonadales > Pseudomonadaceae > Pseudomonas > Pseudomonas sp. Y24-6. Next base: position 474,295 of record NZ_JACBXG010000001.1, read on the forward strand.
CTGGCCGAAGGCTGGCAGGTGCCCGCCGGTGGCTGCGATCCATGGGGAATCCAGGCCGGCCCTCGGGTGAGCAAGCCGGTGATCGTCGCCGCCCAGGGATACTGCCTGACCATTGGCATCGAATTGATGCTGGCCGCTGATATCAACCTGTGCGCCAGCAATACCCGCTTCGCCCAGAAAGAAGTGCAACGGGGAATTTTCCCGTTCGGCGGCGCCACTTTGCGCCTGCATCAGGTTGCCGGCTGGGGCAATGCAATGCGCTGGTTACTTACCGGGGATGAGTTCGATGCCCATGAGGCGTTACACCTGGGCCTGGTCCAGGAAGTCATGGCCAGTGAGGATTTGCTGCCACGGGCGCTGGAGTTGGCTGAACGGATCGCCCGTCAGGCGCCGCTTGGGGTGCAGGCGACCCTGATGTCGGCCCGCCAGGCGCGCTATGAAGGAGAAACGGCGGCAGCGCTGGGGCTGGCGCCGCTGGCGAAGAAGCTGCTGGGCAGTGAGGATGCCAGGGAGGGGGTGCGGTCGATGATCGAGAAGCGACCCGGCGTGTTTAAGGGGCTTTGAGGCAGGTATTGACTGTGAGGCCTTCATCGCGGGCAAGCCCGCTCCCACAGTGATTTGCGTCGTACTCGAAACCTGTGGGAGCGGGCTTGCCCGCGATGAGACCCTCACAGACGCCGACTCATGTCGCCGGGCGAATCGCCTTGATCAGCGACTGCAACGAATACCCCAATCGCGGCGCCAGCCCTTCGGCCCGGGCCACCAGGGCGTCCATGTCCAGCTCCTGATCCAGCTCTGACGGCACCAGCAAAATCACATTGCCCTCTTTCACCGGCAACTCCCAGTAATGGCGGTGATACAGCCCGCGCAACAGCGCAGCGCCCAGCGGCTTGCCATCGTCGGTGGCCCACTGATTGATCACCAGCCATCCGCCCGGATTCAGGCGCTTTTGACAGTTCTCCAGGAAACTCCAGGCCAGGTGGCCGACCCCAGGCCCGACATCGGTATACAGGTCGACGAAAATCAGGTCTGCAGGCTCAGCAGTGTCCAGCAACTCCAGCGCGTCGCCGACCCGGATATACAGGCGCGGATCATCATCCAGCCCCAGGTATTCAATGGCCAGGCGCGGCACATCGGGCCTCAGTTCGATGGCTTCGACGTCTTCCAGCGGCAGGAATTTCAGGCAGGCCTGGGTCAGCGTACCGGCGCCCAGCCCCAGGAACAGCGCACTTTCCGGCTGCTCGTGGCACAACGCGCCGATCAGCATCGCGCGGGTGTAATCGTATTCGAGCCAGCTCGGGTCGGCGGTGAACACGCAACTCTGTTCGATGGCGTCACCGAACTCGAGAAATCGGTAATCCGCCACTTCCAGCACGCGTATCACGCCGAACTCATCCTGTACCTCGGCGAGCAGATGCTCGACGCGCTCCTCGGTCATTTCGTCTCCTGGTCGTCTCGGGCCTGCAGCTTGGGGAAACAGCGGCGCAGTCAACCGCTGATGCGGCTGCAAAGGCGCGATTGTCAGCGATGCAACGGGAACAGGTCACGCACTAATTGCTGATAACATGAGGGTCCGAGCGTAAAACTACCGAGACCGTGATGAGCCAACCCTGGAGCCCTGACAGCTGGCGCGCCCTGCCGATCCAGCAACAACCCGCCTACCCCGACGCTGCACATTTGCTGCAGGTCGAGCAGACCCTGGCCAGCTATCCGCCGCTGGTGTTTGCCGGTGAAGCCCGGGAGTTGCGTCGCCAGTTCGCCGAAGTGACACAGGGTCGGGCGTTTCTGTTGCAGGGCGGCGATTGCGCTGAAAGTTTTGCCGAGTTCTCCGCAGCAAAAATTCGCGACACCTTCAAGGTGCTGCTGCAAATGGCCATCGTCATGACCTTTGCTGCCGGCTGCCCGGTGGTCAAGGTCGGTCGCATGGCCGGGCAGTTCGCCAAACCCCGTTCGGCCAATGACGAAACCATCGACGGCGTCACCTTGCCGGCCTACCGTGGCGATATCGTCAACGGCATCGGCTTCGATGAAAAAAGCCGCGTGCCGGATCCGGAACGCCTGCTGCAGTCCTACCACCAGTCCACCGCCACCCTCAACCTGCTGCGCGCGTTTGCCCAGGGGGGCTTTGCCGACCTGCATCAGGTGCACAAGTGGAACCTGGACTTCATCGCCAACTCGGCACTGGCTGAGAAATACAGCCACCTGGCCGATCGCATCGATGAAACCCTGGCCTTCATGCGCGCCTGCGGCATGGACAGCTCGCCACAGCTGCGCGAGACCAGTTTCTTCACTGCGCACGAGGCCTTGCTGCTCAATTACGAAGAAGCTTTTGTTCGTCGCGACAGCCTGACCAACGATTACTACGACTGTTCGGCGCACATGCTGTGGATCGGCGACCGCACTCGCCAACTGGACGGTGCTCACGTCGAGTTTCTGCGTGGCGTGAACAATCCGATCGGGGTCAAGGTCGGCCCGAGCATGAACCCCGACGACCTGATCCGCCTGATTGATGTGCTCAACCCGGACAACGACCCTGGCCGCCTGAACCTGATCGCCCGAATGGGCGCCAACAAGGTCGGTGACCACCTGCCCGCCCTGATCCGCGCTGTGCAGCGCGAGGGCAAACAGGTGCTATGGAGTTGCGACCCGATGCACGGCAACACCATCAAGGCCAGCAGCGGCTACAAGACCCGCGACTTTGCGCAGATCCTGGGCGAAGTGAAGCAATTCTTCCAGGTTCACCAGGCCGAAGGCAGTTACGCCGGCGGGATTCATATCGAGATGACCGGGCAGAACGTGACCGAATGCATCGGCGGCGCGCGACCGATTACCGAGGACGGTTTGTCAGACCGTTACCACACCCATTGTGACCCGCGGATGAATGCGGATCAGTCGCTGGAATTGGCGTTCTTGATTGCCGAGACGTTGAAACAAGTCCGGCGGTAAACCACTTTGAAACAATTGCTAGCGGGCTAGCTCCCACATTTTGACCGCGTTGTTCTGCCAAACGCGGCCAACTGTGGGAGCGAGCCTGCTCGCGATGAGGCCAGCTCAGGCACCCTCAATCCCAGCCGATGCCACTCTTAATCTGGCTGCACTCACCCGCTGGCAACTCAACTGCACCTGCGCCAGCCCCAGCCAATCGGCCATCCGCCGCAAATTGACCGCCAACGCCAGCATCCCCTCATCATCCAGCCCCGGCTCTTCCTCGTACACGCCATGCACCGCCAAGCGGCCGTGCGCGCGCTCCGCGCGCAAATCTACCCGCGCAGATATTCGTTCGTTGTGCAAAAACGGCAGCACGTAATAGCCATAAACCCGTTTATCCTGGGGCGTATAAATCTCGAGCCGATAGCGAAAATCAAACAACCGCTCGGTACGGCCGCGTTCCCAGATCAGTGAATCGAAGGGCGACAGCAAGGCGCTGGCCTCGACCTTGCGTGGCACTTTCGGCTCGGGCAGGCAAAAGGCCGGTTGCCGCCAACCCTGGACCTCACAGGACAGTAATGCGCCCGCCTCCAGCAGTTCCGCCAGGCGCGAACGCGCATCGCCCGGATTCAGGCGAAAGTAGTCACGCAGGTCCTTTTCCGTCGCGATGCCCAAGGCATTGGCCGCATGCAGCAACAGGCCACGCTGGGCCTCATCTTCCGAGAGCATCGGCTGCTGGAGGATGACCGCGGGAAGCACCCGCTCCGGCAAGTCATACAACCGCTCGAATCCACGTCGTCCGGCGACAGTCACTTCACCGGCGGCAAACAACCATTCCAGCGCGTGTTTTTCCGCGCTCCAGTCCCACCATGGCCCGGCTCTTTCCTGGCGAGTCGACAGGCTGCCTGCGCCCAACGCCCCGAGTTCCTGAACCGAGCCAAGGACGCGGCGGATGATGTCCTGGTGCTCGCGACCGAAACGCGCCAGTTGCTGATAAATATCTTCGCCCCGCCTTGCCCGCGCCATCCGCCAGCGCATCAAGGGGAACATCGACAAGGGCAGCAGGGACGCTTCATGCCCCCAATATTCAAACAGCGTGCGCTGCCGCCCCTGACTCCAGGCCGCCTGATCAAGCAAGCCGGGTGAATAACAGCCCAGGCGCGAAAACAGGGGAAGGTAGTGCGAGCGCACCAGCGCATTGACCGAATCGATCTGTTGAGGTGCACCATCTGCCGGAGTGCGCACACGGGTTCATCCATTTTCCGACGGCGCTGGCCGACAGGGTGCTGACGTACAGTCGGGAGTGGATCAACGAGCGGATCCACCGGTTGCCGCGCTGAATGCCGCGGATCGCACACGCTTTGCTTCAACTATCTTTTAGGAGTCAACATGCCTGCCAATAAGCGCGACAGCGCCCGTATCGAACGCCGCCTGGTCGCTACGCTGACCGAAGCCTGCGAAACGGCGAAAGCTGAAATCACCGGGTTTGACTGGCTGACCCACACCGTCGACTACGATGCTTTTCCACAAAGCCTCAGGGTGATCTGGGTGTTTGAGACCCGCGCGAGCAAGGAGCAAGCCCTGTCCTGTGGGCAGGACACACGCATGCGGGCACTCACGGCCATTGCGCTGCACGAAGCGGGTGTCGATCCAGTGCAGTTGGACCGCTGCGTGCGGTTCGACTCTGAAGAGGAATGCCAAGTCCAGCATGGCGGGGATTGGCGTCGGCGCCTGTCAGTGCGCCAGCGTGAGTCGTTGCAGTAGCACCTTCAGACCATGGTCAGCCAATGCGCGGATGCTTTTTAGTGAGCATCGTCCATCGGCTTCGTTTCCGGAACAACAAAGTTCACGGTCGTACGGGTGAGGATCTTGTGGGTCGGGTCTGCCACCTCAAGCAGCACCTTGTGGGCACCCGGGGTCAGGCCAACCAGGATGATCGGGTCTTCGCTGGTGTGCGCCCACGTGCCCTGCCAGTCGTCGACGGTCACGTGAAGGTGAGCCATACGAGGTGATACCTCAACCGCTGCTTTGCCGAATACCGGCATGATCCTGGCGTGTTCTGCTCGATACTGGATGATCACAACCCCGCGGGCGAGCGGCTCGGCAAGCGGCGGATAGGCGATCAGGGCCGGAACCGCCTCGGATTCCAGTGGAAGTATTGGCGGTGGGTGATGGGGGTCTGCTTCGCCTTCAGCGGATGCTGCCGTGCAGAACAGGACACCGAGGGCCAGGATGGGTGCATGTGCGAACGCGAGTGGCATGGCGTTTTTCCTCCCGCAGGGTTCCTTTAATCTTAGATCAAATGGGGCAGATATCTCGAAGGTGGAGCTGTCCGCATCCAGGGTTTTTCCTTACTCACACACCCGAGCTGCGCTGATGAAACTTACCGTCATCACCGGCAGTCACTAGCGATGCGGAGGTTGAGTCCTTTCCCCAGACCTCGATTACTGAAGATATCGCCTTGGTCAGCCATCAAGATCGCCGTAACAATATCTCGCTGGACAGCGTGAATTTCTTCCTCGCTGATGTGCGCGACGGTCTCGGCCCTTATCTGGCCATCTACCTGTTGGCCGTTCATCAGTGGGAGCCGGCCAGTATTGGCCTGGTGATGACGCTGGCGGGTGTCGCCGCGCTCGCGGCCCAGACGCCTGCCGGAGCGTTGATCGACCGGGCACGTAGCAAGCGGGCGATTATTGCAATTGCGGCCCTGGTGGTGACGGGCAGCTGCCTGCTGCTGCCATTTGTGACCTCGTTCAGCCTGGTGGCCCTGACTCAAGCGATCAGTGCCGTCGCCGCTTCGGTATTCGCCCCTGCGATCTGCGCCATTTCGCTGGGCATCACCGGTCCCCGGGCATTCACCCAGCGGACCGGGCGTAACGAGACGTTCAATCATGCGGGGAACGCTTGCGCGGCGCTGCTTGCAGGCGGTTTTGCGTACCTGTTTGGCCCGGTGGCCGTGTTCTACCTGATGGCAGTCATGGCGCTGGGCAGTGTGGTGGCCGTCACGTTTATTTCAGCCGGGGCGATCGACCACGAGCTCGCGCGAGGCTTCGATCCCGCCGATGCAGGGCACGGAAAACAACCATCAGGATGGTCAGTGCTGCTCACCAACAAGCCACTGTTGGTGTTCGCCATCTGTTGTGCGCTGTTCCATCTGGCCAACGCCGCGATGCTGCCACTGGTAAGTCAGAAGCTGGCCCAGGTCAATCTACAGATGGCGACACCACTGACGTCGGCGTGCATTGTCGCGGCGCAGTTGGTCATGGTGCCGGTTGCCTGGCTGGTGGGTGCCAAGGCGGATGTCTGGGGACGCAAGCCGCTGCTGCTTGCCGGTTTCCTGATTCTGCCGTTGCGCGGCGCACTCTACACCGTGTCCAACGACCCCTATTGGCTGGTCGCCGTGCAGTTGCTCGACGGCGTCGGTGCGGGGATCTTCGGCGCGCTGTTTCCCGTGGTAGTCAAAGACCTCACCAAAGGCACCGGGCACTTCAACATCAGCCTCGGCGCGCTCACGACCGTTTTCGGCCTGGGGGCGGCGTTCAGTAACGGGCTGGCGGGCATTGTCGTGCAAGAGGCCGGCTACAGCGCGGCGTTCCTGACGCTGGCTGGCGTGGCAACGGTGGCGCTGGTTTTGCTCGTTGTGGGCATGCCGGAAACCTTGCCTACTGCCGGGGAGGAAGCGGTGTTGGCGCCTAACCGCCAATCGATCGCATAAACCCGCCATTAAGCCAGCCGCCTTGACGACGGCACGATTTACGCTTTGATGCGCAGGCTGAATCCATTCAAGGAAGATAAAAACAATGAAAAGCGCTATAGGCACCCTTCTGCTCATCTGCCTGGCCACCCGTGCAGTCGCTGACACCACCCATGTCGGCTTCCAGAGCTCCACACTACCTGACACCCAAGACCACCGCCCACTGGAGCTGGCCGTCTGGTACCCCACAGCATCTACCGCAACCCCCGAGTTGATCGCTGACAACCCGGCATTCGTCGGAGTACTTGCAGTGCGCAATGCGCCCGTGGCAGCCGGCGCGCATCCTCTGGTGGTGATCTCTCATGGTTATCGCGGTAACTGGAGCAATCAGGCGTGGCTCGCCACTGCCTTGGCCCATAAGGGCTATATCGTCGCCGCTGTTAACCACCCCGGCACCACCACTCATGACCGTAGCCCCCAGGCTGCAGCACAGTTATGGCAACGCCCTGCCGATTTGAGCCGGGCCATCGATGCAGTGCAGGCTCAGCCGAAACGATTTGGCGAGGTCGCGACAGGACGGGTTGCCGTAGTGGGCCATTCACTCGGCGGCTGGACCGCGTTGGAAATCGGCGGGGCACGTTTCGATCCCGAGCGCTTCGACCTGGATTGCAAAGTCCACACGACGCTGGCCAGTTGCTCCGTTTACCAACAGATCAATCCCGCCAGCACCCCGGACGCGAGAACCCGACTGGCTGCGGATTTGCGCGATAAACGTGTCACCTCTGTCGTCAGCCTGGACCTGGGCCAGTCACGGGGAATGACCGACGCCAGCCTGGCAGCGCTGCCGGTGCCGACCCTGGTGATCGCTGCCGGCGCTCCATCTGCCGACCTTCCCGCTGAGCTGGAATCTGCCAACCTGGCCAGACGCCTGCCCCCGGCATCCAGTCGTTACATCGAGATCAGCGATGCCAGTCACTTCAGCTTCCTGTCATTGTGCAAACCGGGTGCGGTGGCGATGCTTGAAGAGGACGTACCAGGCGACGGGATCATCTGCCAGGATGGCGAAGGCAGACGCTCTCGAGAGGCAATCCAGCAGCAGGTCGTAGGGCTGATCGATGAGTTCCTGGCGCAGCCATTGATCACAACCCAGCGTTGAGCTGAAGGTGATAGCGAGTCAGCGGTAGTGGCTCGCCATTTTCCTCGAAGGTGCGCTGGCTGGCCGCCTCTGCCGTGAAACCGAGTTTGCGGTAGAAGCGACTGGCGCGCTCATTGCCGTCCAGCACCCAGGCGCTGACTCGCTGCAAACCCTCACCCACCAGCACCTCGCGCGACACAGCCCACAGCGCCGAGCCGATGCCCTGGCCCCAAGCCTGTGGGTCAAGGTAGATGGCCTTCAGCTCGCCATCGCCTGCGGCGGCATCCTCGTCACGGCTGGACCCGAATGAACTCCAGCCGACCAGGTTGCCCTCCAGTTCTGCCACTCGAATTGCCTGGCTACCATCCTCGATGGCTTTGGCCAGAAAGGCCACGCGCCGATCTATGCTGGCGTCCAGCGCACTCAGGTATCCATCCGACAGCAGCCCCCGATAGGTCGCCTGCCAGCTGCGGATGTGCAACGTGGCGATCGCGCGAGCATCGGCGGGAATGGGCAGGCGGATGAGCAACCGTGGAAGCTCGCTGGAGGTTTTGTCCATATGTGGATCTGCCTCAATTTGTAAGCTGATATCATTGATGAACTTACAAGTTGGGCAGAGAAAAATGAACCGGCAGAAAAAAATAAAGCAGTTATTGAAGGCTCACGCGAAAAAGGCCAGCGCCAAATTGGCACCGGCCAAGGCGAAATACATCAGCAAGGCTGACCGCTTGAAAATGGAAGCTGAGGCGGGTCAGGAGCCAAGCACTGCTGCTGAAAGCTGAAAAGTGCAGACACTCCATCCCATGCCTACCGCGCGTGCACAGTCCAGGCCACAAGCCTGGCAACCATTGGCCCTACAACCATTACGCACACAAAAGCAGATGGCATTGCCGCCACGCCTCCTCGGCTAAGCCGCATGAGTTTCTGACTTGCTTAATACATATGGTTATCCGTATATTCGATTATCCATATGTAAAGAGCGCTTGCGATGATCACCCCCCTTGAAATCTTCAAGAGCCTGGCCGACGAGACCCGCGTGCGCGCCACCCTGCTGATCGCCGAGCAGGGCGAGTTATGCGTCTGCGAACTGATGTGCGCGCTCGACGATAGCCAACCGAAAATCAGCCGCCATCTCGCACAATTGCGCAGCAACGGCCTGCTGCTGGATCGGCGTCAGGGCCAGTGGGTGTATTACCGTCTTAACCCGCAGCTGCCGGAGTGGGTTCACGAAATCCTGCGAGTGACGGCAAAGGCTAATGCCGATTGGCTCATGGACAACTCCTCACGCCTGCAGAACATGAATGTACGGCCTGTGCGCGAAAGCGCCTGCTGCTGAAACCCCTTCGATCCGCCCTTTGATGTCCGCCCATAGCGGCTGGAGTACCCCATGCAAGTCCTGTTCATGTGCACGGCCAACAGCTGCCGCAGCATTCTGTCTGAAGCCATGTTCAATCATCTGGCGCCCGCCGGGTTCGAAGCGGTGAGTTCTGGCAGCTTTCCCAAGGGCCAGGTGTTGCCGCGCAGCCTGTCTACCTTGCAGCAGGCCGGTATCTCCATCGATGGTCTGTACAGCAAAGGCAACGACGCCTTCGAAGGACACCCGCCGGATATCGTCATTACGGTCTGCGACAAAGCCGCAGGCGAAACCTGTCCGGTGTACTTCGGCCCGGCACTGAAAACCCACTGGGGGCTGGAAGATCCATCCGACGTCAGCGGTGACGAAGCGCTGATCGACGCCGCTTTCCGTGCCACGCTCGCGCGCATTGAACAACGCTGCAAGGCCTTCCTCGAACTGCCCTTCAACCGTCTCAGCCGCGATGAACTCAAACACGAGCTCGATCGCATCGGCACTCTCTGAGGAGAACAATCCATGTCAGAACACCTGCCCAACCTCGATGCCACCCTGTTCGAAGGTTCGCAAACATCGACCCCGGGCGCCCCCAAACCACGCATCCTGCTGCTGTACGGATCGAACCGCGAACGCTCCTTCAGCCGACTGCTGGTAGAAGAAGCCGCCCGCCTGCTCGAGCACTTCGGCGCTGAGGTGCGCATCTTTAACCCGTCCGGCTTGCCGTTGCCTGACGATGTTCCGGTCGAACACCCAAAGGTGCAGGAACTGCGCGATCTGGTGGTGTGGTCGGAAGGTCAGGTCTGGTGTTCACCGGAACGCCATGGCGCGATGTCGGCGGTGTTCAAGGCACAAATCGACTGGATCCCGCTGGAGCTCGGCGCAGTTCGTCCGACCCAGGGCAAGACCCTGGCAGTGATGCAGGTGTGTGGCGGCTCCCAGTCGTTCAACGTGGTCAATCAGCTGCGTGTGCTGGGACGCTGGATGCGCATGTTCACCATCCCCAATCAATCGTCAGTGCCGAAGGCCTACATGGAATTCGACGACGCCGGGCGAATGAAACCATCGCCGTTCTATGATCGGGTTGTCGATGTCATGGAGGAGCTGGTGAAGTTCACCCTCCTGCTGCGCGACCGCCAGGATTTTCTGGTCGATCGCTACTCGGAGCGCAAGGAAAGTGCCGAGCAACTGATGGCGCGTGTCAATCAGCGTTCGATTTGAGGAAGAAGCAACGCCGCCAGCCTTGGTAGAACTCATCATGAATCGGCGGCGCAAACCGAACCTTTCCCCCGAAAACAGCGTCCGAGGTAAGGCGTTAATGCTTACCGCTCACCACGAGGTTTCCGTTTGAAAGCTGCCGTCATCAAAAAATACCGACTGATTATCAAGACCATGGGTTATGTGGGCTGGGCGTTGTTCTGGCTGTTGCTCTGGGACATTGCGGTCACCGTGGACTTCATGCTGTTTCTCAACGCCAAGATCAACCTGCCGCTGATGCCCCTGACATTGCTCGGTTCGGCATTGGTGGTGCTGATCAGCTTTCGCAACAGCAGTGCCTATAACCGTTGGTGGGAAGCGCGGACGTTGTGGGGTTCGATGATAAACAACTCTCGCAGCTTCGCCCGTCAAGTGCTGACGCTGCTGGATGACCCTGGCCCAGAGGTCAATCCGGTCAAGTCGACCCTGCTGCGCCGCCACGTGGCGTATGTGAATTGCCTGGCGGCGCATCTGCAAGGCCATGCTTGTCCGGAGGAAGTCCGCGCGTTTATTCCCGCTGAGGAATTTGCTCGCAGTGCCACCACCAATAACTTTGCCAACGACATCCTCACCGGCTCAGCAGCGTTGCTGGCCCGGGAGTACAAGGCCGGGCGGCTGGACAGCATTCGCCTGGCCCGGCTGGAGTCAACCCTGGTGGACCTGTCCAACAGCCAGGGAGGCATGGAGCGGATCGCCAATACCCCGCTGCCCTACCCTTACGTGTATTTTCCGCGGCTGTTTATCTCGCTGTTCTGCCTGATCGTGCCGGTGGGCCTGGTGGAATCCCTCGGCTGGTTCACGCCACTGGCGTCGACCGTCGTGGGCTTTATGCTATTGGCCATCGAACGCATCGGCACCGACTTGCAAAGCCCGTTCCGCCACAGCGAACACCAGATCCAGATGGAAGACCTCTGCGAAACCATCGAGAAAAACCTGCAGTCGATGCAGCGAGATTCTTTGGGCGATGTGCGCAGGCTGGAGGAGCCTGCTAATGCGCTATGAGCATGGCAACCAAGAACCGTAACGCTCGACTGAAAACCGGATGACAGTCGGCAAACGGAAAATCGTCAAGCGCAGATGTACAGACTGAGCGTCACAAAACCGGTACAGCAATATCATTAAAACGCTGATGGGCGAACAGCGCCGAAACATACGCTTGAGCCATTTACTGCTTAAGCCCGGGAATACAGGCCAGTCTTTTACCTGTCGCCGGCCTCGTCTATTGGCCGATTTCCGTCTGTTTTAACCGTAAGCCATGAGTCGACTACATGCCTCGTTCGTAGGCAGTTATCGGCCAAGAGCGGCCATTGTCGTTCGTGCAAACTCCCGCGTACGCACTTTTCAAACTGCCAACGTTCGTGCAGCATGCATTGACTTTTAAGCAGAGGCTGAGCAACCGTTCAGTCACTCTCGAAGTTAACCCTACACATGGAAGCGAGACGGGAAATGAAGCTAATCGCTGCGCAGATCCTCCCTGTACCCGGGGAATATCAGAAAAACATCACCAGACACATTGATGTCATCCACCTGGCTGCAAGCCAAGGCGCCGATCTCGTGCTTTTTCCCGAGCTTTCCCTCACCGGTTACGAACCGAGGCTGGCTGAGGTCTTGGCGGTGCATCCGAGCGACGGCCGTTTTGATGAGTTCCAGAGATTAAGCGACCTATATGGGATGACCATCGCTGTTGGCGCGCCAACGAAGGGAACTAAAGGCACCGAGATCAGCATGATCACCTTCCAGCCCGGCCTGGAGCGCACGAGCTATTCAAAACAGCATCTACATTTCGACGAATTACCTTTTTTCACTCCGGGCACCGAGAAGCTTGTGCTGAGTCAGGCAAATTTTGTCCTTGCACCCGCCATTTGCTACGAGTCACTGCAACCAAGCCACGCCGCACAAGCCGCAGAGTCAGGCGCTCAGGTGTATCTGGCAAGCGTGGCCAAGTCTGAGAGAGGTATTGCATCGGCAAACAGTCATTATCCGATGATTGCTAAAAAGCATTCCATGACGGTGATGATGGCGAACTGTATAGGCACTGCCGACGACTTTGTAGCAGCAGGTTGTTCTGCCATCTGGAACAGTCACGGTGAACTCGTTTGCAGCGCTGACGCCTTTCAAGAGGCATTAGTTGCGTACGATGTACAGACTGGAGAAGCGAGCATTTTCAGCCTGGTTTGAAATCCCGCTCATGCTCACCGTCGCTTCCAAAATGACCGGCTGCTTTGTGTCGATTGCAGCCCTTCACGATAGGCAGTGCTGGCGTAATTCCGCGCAGAATTACACCGCGATTCTAAAGGGGTCAATGGGATCTGCTGCAAGCCAAATCCTCGCCCACCATAGAAGATCTAGATGAGTGGCTGTCCGCGCGGGATACGTTCTATGAAGCCCAGGCGGAGTTTGAAAAAAATCATTCGTCAAATATCGCCGAGTTAGCTCCCCCACTCATCAATCCTCGTCTCCTTGACCACCACCATAAATAATAATCATCACGGCGACGCTCACCGCCATGATGGCGCCCGAGTGACAGCTATCGGCCAATCAAAGAAATAAAATAGCTGTAGGTTCGCGAGGAAAATCGCATTCACTAAACAATGTAAAGCTTCGCAAAATCCGTATTTTCGGATGTAGGTCTAAGCTTCTCCATTACACACATCTGGAGACGCCGTGATGATCCGAGCCCTACTGATCGCTTCCATGCTCGTGACCGTCAGCGTCCCAGCTACTGCTGAAGTGACGCCGTTCCCTTCTTCGTTTCATATGCAAGACATCGCAGTAGACGGTGCCAAAATCCATGTGCGAGTGGGCGGCAAAGGGCCGGCCGTCGTGATGCTGCATGGCTTCGGCGATACCGGCGATATGTGGGCACCGTTGGCCGCCGATTTGGCCAAGGATCACACCGTCGTGGTGCCGGACCTCCGCGGCCTGGGCTTATCGTCTATTCCAGAGGGAGGCTACGACAAGAAAACCCAGGCGGGCGACGTTCGTGGGGTATTGGCGGCGTTGGGCATCGAGAACGTAATCGAGTAAGTCGGGCTCGGGACTTTTGGGATTGAAACGAAAAATACCTGCCCAAGGTCCACATGGACGTAGGTTCCGTTCGAGTGTATTAACTGCCTGCTTGGGTCGAATTCAGCCGCTGCCGACCGGCAGCTCGGTCGATTGCTGCCATCACGGGTAAAAATCGGCAAGAAGCGGTCACTCTATTTTGGTAACACTCTGCACTGTTCAGTAATCCGCCGATCAGTCGATAATTGAACCACCCCTTAGTTATCGGCAACCCCTAATGGATCAGATCCTCTCTTTTCTCTCCGATACCCTTCCAACAGCCCGGACCCTGGAGCAGCTGACGCGCCCCCTGCTGACCCTGCTCAACCAGGTCACCGGCATGGAGTCGACCTACCTGACGACCATTGACACCGACAAGGGTGTCCAGCGTGTCGAATTTGCACGCAACGTCGGTGACATGGTCATTCCCGAAGGGTTGGTCGTGCCTTGGGCGGACACCTTGTGCAAGCGCGCGCTGGACGAAAATCGCATGTACTCGGATAACGTCGCCGAAATTTGGGGTGACTCGGAGGCCGCCGCAGCCTTGGGTATCAGGACTTACGTAAGCGCGCCCATCCGATCCCAGAATGGGCAGGTGTTGGGGACCGTATGCGCCGCCAGCTCCGATCAGGTGGCTCGCTCCCCTGAAGTGGAACCCTTGCTGATGCTGCTGGCAGCGTTACTGGGATATGCCCTTGAACGTGGGCTGCTGGTTGAGCAACTCCAGGCCGCCAACACCGAGCTGACCAAGCTGGCCCTGACAGACCCACTCACTGGTCTGGCCAACCGGCGTGCCGCTCTGAACGACGCCGCGCGCCTGTTCGCCCTCGCCCAGCGGGAGAACAAGTACATCCTCATCAGTGTCATCGATCTGGATGGCTTCAAGCTCATCAACGACACCCGCGGCCACTTGGCGGGAGACCGACTACTGTGCGGCATCGCCGCCCAACTGCAGCATGGCCTCAGGAGCAGCGACATCATCGGGCGTACTGGCGGCGATGAGTTCATCGTGATCGCCCTGGGCACACCTTCCGGCCACTCGGACCAGGAAAAAGACATGCGACATGCCGCCGAACTGCTTCAGGCTCGCCTGGCCAAAGCCACAATCGGGCGATATGAACTGGGCCATGGTCTTGGTGGAATTGAATACACCGGCGCGAGTGTTGGCGTAGTGACCGTGATACCGGGCAACATCACTGTGGATGAGGCCACAAAGCTGGCAGACCGCGAGATGTATAAGGTGAAACAGCAGCGAAACGGTCAACGGTTGTAGAAAAGTCTAAGGTTAGCTTCAGGCCCATAGGCCTGTCGCGAGGCGCGGAAAACGGCCAAAAACGTCCCTTCGTTCACTGTAGATAGCGCTCTGAGCGAGTCAAGCGAAGAAGCAGGCATAGAGATCAGCCAGCTGGTTTTTCAGCTTATGTGCGGGACTCGGAAGGAACAAGGGCGACCAGATCAGTATCGCCTACGTCGACGCCACTTTGTGAGAGCAAAGTCGTTACTTGCCCTCGGTGATGAGTCTGGTGGTTGAAGAAATGCATGACCAAGCCATAAAAGTTCCTGTCAGCGGGGGCTCCCTTCATGCTTGTGTAACTGAGGGGATAATCTAGATCCGACTCTTTGATGGAGCGAGACCACGCGACAATTACCTGATCGAGCCAAACGCGATGTGCCGACAGTTCGCGGATATCCGAGAACAGTAACTGGTCGAGGCTTTGGGGGACCGGGAGCTGTTGAATCGGCTTCAGAGCCAAGTAGTTCGCTGGGTGCTTGGCAAATCTCTGCAGCCACACCGTGTCCCCCGCTACCAGGTGGTTCAACGTCCCGAGAATAGAACCGAAGAATGCTTGCCTATCCACTGACAGCTGTTCATCTGTCAGACTTCTGGCCGCCTCATAAACCTTCGCGTTCATCCAATCGTTGTAGATCGCCATCAGACAGATATGGTTGGTGCGGTCCATAGTGTTCATCCTTTGAGTGAATGCCTGGAAGGCGATCGACGCTCATCTCGGGGCCATTCCAGAGGGTTTTTTGGCGCAGCACCGTATGCAGCACGATAACGTAACTCTGGCACTAACACTCAAAACCAAGGCTGATCAATCTAGCCAGCACCTCCCCCGCCTCACTTAATTCCCCTGGGGCCAGCATCAGGCGCAATTCGTGTACGGGCAGCTCAGGGAAGCCGTCGGCAACCGTCAGCACGCGCATGCCTTGGCTTACCCGGGCCCGATCAACGATGCCAACGGCCAATCCGGCCTCGATGGCGGCTTCCAAAGCGATCACCCCGGCGCTGATGATCACCGTTCGCCAGCGGCGACCCTGCTGACTCAACGCGTCGACAGCCACGCTTCGATAGGGGCAACCCTTGCCGTGCAATGCAAGGGGCACCGGTTTGGCGAGGTCCTGCAGGTAGCCGTGGGCGGCCACCCAGACAGGTTGGGTGATGCCGAAGGTCTTGATGCAGCGCGCCTGCGACACAGCAACATCAGCCGGTGCCACTAACAGCGCCATGTCCAGTTGACCACGCTGCAGGCGTGTGTTCAAACGGCCACTGGAACCCGTTTCAACCTCCAGCTCGACACAGGGAAAATCCGCCGCCAGGTGCGGCAGCGTACAAGCCAGTACCGCGCCGGCGTACTCCTCAGAAATGCCCAGCCTGACTCGACCACTGGCCACCGGCGCGATAAAGCTGGCTAGCAGCCCGTCGTGCAGCCGCAGCAGTTCGGCGCTTTGGAGCGCAAAGCGACGGCCCAGCGGAGTCAGGCTGACTGCCTGGTTATCGCGCTCCAGCAAGCGTCCCCCGGCCACGGCTTCCAGGCGGCGAACGTGCAGGCTGACCGCCGATGGGCTTTTGTTCAAAAAGCTGGCCGCCGCCAGGAATTGCCCAAAGCGCAAGACGGCGTGAAACGTTCGCAGGAGATCGATATCAAACGCTTCGGCCATGGTTCATGAATCCTGCATCAGTGGTGCTAATCGTATCGTTTGATTGCATCAGTCAATCATTCATACCATCGAACTCAGCCCCCTGTCAGGTGCCATTCGATGAACGTCATACGCTCACCTATTTTGATCAGCGCCGTGCTGCTGTCGGCCATGGTCGTCAGCTGGAGCTCTGGTTTCATCGGTTACCGCTATGTCGCGGATCAGGGAAGCGTCTACCTGGCCTCTGTGTGGCGTTTTATCCTGGCGGCGGCTGTGTTACTGCCCTTTGCCTGGGCGGGTTTGCGGACGTTGGGCGGCCGTTATGTGGCCCATCAAGCCCTGCTGGGGTTGTTTGCGATTGGCGGCTACATAGGCCCCATCGCCGCATCGATTCAACTGGGTGTCGCGCCGGGCACCGCCTCACTCCTGGCCAATTTGCTACCACTGACCATTGTGGTGCTGGCGGTCAACGTGCCCGGGCAACGCACCCGCGGCTGGCAGTGGGTCGGCCTGGGGTTGTGTCTGACCGGCATGCTGGTAGCCAGCGGCGCCAACGTGGAATGGGACGCCACAGACCTCTGGGTCTACAGCCTGCCACTGCTGGCAGTCCTTTCCCTGGCGGCGGCCACGCTGTACCAGAAAGCCTCGCCCGGCGCATTGATGCCCGCCTCCACTGCGCTGTTCATTCAGGTATGCGCCGTGATCCCGTTGTTTGCCGTGCTGGCGTGCCTCGAAGGAGCGATATTGCCGCCGACCAGCGCCGGCTTTGCCGGGGGCGTGGTGTGGTTGGTGGTCTTCTCGACTCTGGGCGGTTATGGATTTTATTGGCTGTGCCTGCAGCGTTTCAGCATCCAACGCATCAGCGGTGCGCTGTTCCTGACGCCCCCGGTGACCCTGCTATGGGCGTGGCTGCAGTTCGGCGATCCGCTGACCGTGAGTGCACTGGTGGGCGTCGGGTTGACCCTGTTGGGACTGCCATTGCTTGGGATGAACACGGTGAGGGAGCAGGAGATAATCGACCAACAGCCGTCGCTCAAGACCTCATGCGGAAATGAGTAATTCAAGGCTGCACGCTTAAACCAACCCACCCATGGCTAGCGATTGGACGCCTGTTTTGCACCACTAGGCGCAGCAGCACCTGCAGAGCCTTAGTCCACTCATTGACATATCGGTAAATTTCGATATCCTGAAGCAATGGACTTACTTGAAATTTTCAAAGCACTGTCAAACCGTACCCGGCTCGAAATCCTCAAAGGATTGAAGGATCCGGTGAACAGCTTTCCTGCGCAGGATGAGGGAGATGTGCTTACGGTTGGCGTTTGCGTCAGCAGTATTCAAGAAGGCGTCGGTCTGTCTCAGTCGACGGTGTCTGACTATCTTGCAACGCTGCAACGAGCCGGGCTGGTCGAAGTCAGGCGCATTGGTCAGTGGACCTACTACAAGCGTAACGAAGCAACCATCCGTGCACTCGCCGAGATAATCGGTACAGAGCTGTAATATTTTACCGCATGATATCGAAATTTCTCGATATCCCTTTTAACCGAAATAAGACACTGTGAGAGCTAGGAACACACGCAGTTATTATCTCTGCGGTCACACATCGATAATTCCCGATATCCCTTTTTCCAGAAGTGAGGTTTCACAATGAAAGCGATGATCATCAAATCCTTCGGTGGCCCGGAATCGTTCGAACTTTGCGACGTGACCAAGCCAGTACCTGGCACGGGACAAGTCCTGGTACGCGTACACGCTACCTCCATCAACCCTCTGGATTACCAGGTGCGTCGCGGCGATTATCCCGACCTGGTGCCACTTCCGGCGATAAGCGGGCACGACGTATCTGGCGTTGTTGAGGAAGTCGGGCCGGGCGTCACGGCTTTCGCTCCCGGCGACGAAGTCTGGTACACCCCGCAAATATTTGACGGCTCGGGCAGTTATGCCGAGTACCACGTTGCGGCCCAAAACATTGTCGGCAAGAAGCCCGCCTCCCTGAGCCATCTCGAGGCGGCCAGCCTGAGCCTGGTCGGCGGAACGGCGTGGGAAGCACTGACCGTGCGAGCGGCGCTCAAAGTGGGCGAAAGCATTCTGATCCACGGCGGCGCGGGAGGCGTCGGTCATGTCGCGATCCAGTTGGCAAAAGCCATTGGCGCGCGGGTCTTCACGACCGTGCGCGAAGCGAACTTTGAGTTCGTACGAAGCATGGGTGCCGATGTGATCATCGACTACGAAAAGGAGGATTACGTCGACGCCATCAATCGGGAAACGGATGGCCGCGGAGTCGACGTGGTATTTGACACCATCGGCGGCAACACCTTAGCCCGCAGCCCGGACGCCCTCGCCCAACTCGGCCGGGTTGTCTCCATCGTGGACATTGCCCAGCCACAGAACCTGGTTCAGGCCTGGGGCAAGAACGCGAGTTATCACTTTGTCTTCACCCGGCAAAACCGCGGCAAGCTGGATGAGTTGAGCGCATTGATTGAGCGCGGTCAGTTGCGCCCGCACGTTGGCGCCGTCTATTCACTCGCCGACCTCGCGCTCGCCCATGCGCGACTGGAAAGCCCTAACAACGGTATTCAAGGAAAAATCGCGATTGCCGTCGTGCCGTCGCTTCTCACCAGCGCTGAACTCACTCCAGGGGAATCCCATGATTTATGAAATCGCTCTGCTGCCCGTTCACAAAGACCAGATTGAAAGCTTCCGGCATGCATTTGCACAGGTGGCTTCTTTGCTCTGCCGCGCAAAAGGTTACGGCGGGCACATGCTGGCCCAAGGGATCGAAACCCCGCAGCAATTCAACCTGATCGTCCGCTGGCAATCACTCGAGGACCACGTCCCGGGCTTTGAAGCGAGTGAAGACCATCGGTTGTTCATGACGGGCCTGCAGGAATATTTCTCGGCAGAACCGCAGGTCTATCACATCGAGGGAGCGGCGTTTGCTGCAGGTAATCCTGCTTTCTGAGGCTTGCACAATGCGAGGACCGATCGGGTCAACTGACGTTAGCGCTCACTGGCCCGATACTCGCTCCGCGGCAGATGGCCTCGGATTGGCCCGGCGGCACATTTGGAGATAGTCTTTGCTCATCCCCATACGAATCGCCAAATCATGACCAGCCCAGAGTTTTCCTCGGATGTAGAGGCCATACGCAGCATAGACGCCGTTCCGGTCATCTTGAGTATGGTCAAACACATCACCGGGATGCGATTTGCTGCGGTGGCGAGAGTGACCGAGCAGAAGTGGATTGCCTGCGCGGTGGATGACTCCATCAACTTCGGGCTCCAGCCCGGTGGAGAGCTGGTGCTGGAATCGACTATCTGCCACGAAATCCGCCAGCACAGAAAGCCGGTCATTTTCGGCCACGCGAGCCAAGACCCGGTTTTTTCGCGACATCACACTCCCAGGATCTACGGCCTGGAAAGCTACATTTCCATCCCCATCATCAAAGCCAATGGCGACTTTTTTGGCACCTTGTGTGCCATCGACTCCGTTACTGCAAAGCTGGACGATCCTGCTATCGAGAAAACGCTTACGCTGTTCGCTCAATTGATCGCCATGAACCTCGATACCCAGCGCGACCTGCATGCTGCGCAAGCCTCGCTGGTGGATGCCAATGAAAGTGCCCGGCTGCGAGAGCAGTTCATTGCCGTGCTCGGACACGATTTGCGTACGCCACTGAGCGCCATTCGCATGAGTGCTGAACTGCTGCAAACCCAATCGGCCGACAAACGTTCGCTGGGTCTGGTTGCAGCCATCCGCCAAAGCTCCATACGAATGGGAACCCTGATCGAAAACGTGCTGGATTTTGCCCGGGGCCGAATGGGCGGCGGGATACCGTGCAAACGACAGGTGGTAGATGACCTGGAACGCACGCTGCGCCTGACCGTTGATGAAATTCAATCATCCAACCCGGCCGCACGCTTGAGCAGTTCGATAGCCCTACCTGCGGGGGTGTATTGCGATCCGCTGCGCATCAGCCAGTTGCTTTCAAACCTGTTGGGCAACGCAGTCACCCATGGCTCTACGACCGCCGTCATCAGCGTACAAGCCTATGCCGACGCTGATGACATCGTCATCTCCGTGACCAATCAGGGCGACCCCATCCCTGCCAACCTGTTGCCGCTATTGTTCGAACCCTTCACACGATCGGAATCAGGTCAACGTGGCGAGGGCCTCGGATTGGGTTTGTACATCGCATCGCAGATCGCCACCGCGCACAGCGGAAACTTGAAAGTGACTTCGACGCCTGAGACAGGGACGAACTTCACGGCTCGATTTCCAGGGAAGCAAAAGTGGCTTTGATTTGAGGAGGCAACCTGTTCGACCGTACCTACTACAGCAGCGTGGCCAATGGCGCCTATAGCCCGTATGACATCTACGGCGACCCACGTAATGTGAAACTGACTGCCCGGTACAGCTTCTGAATAGTTGTTCGCCGGCTAATGTCCAGGGAAGGACGTGAGCGGCTTGCGTGAAAGGAGCGTTTGCATCTCACGCTGGCGCGGCCAACGCGGAACGCCGAGCCTTGCAAAGGCTATCGAGTCGCGAGCCGCTGTAGCGGGATTCGCGGAATAAACGCCAGCGCCCGAACAACCCGTAGACATGCCTGATCCTCCCCTGCTCACGATACCCCATACGAATGTGCGCTTTAAGGGCAGGAATGTTGTGCGCCTCACAGACGTCCACCACTTTGTTGCAGCCTTGTGCTTGCATGGCCTGCCACAGACAGATCTGGCCATCGACTGACAGTGCCGTACCGAAGTAACGTCGCGTCATCTCGCCCCCGAAAGCGAAGAACTCGCCGTCCTTGACCGGGAACCAGCAGCCGTAATAATGGCGATCATGGTAGTCGCGTTTGCTGCCCCAAATGAATGCTACGGCATCACCCTTGTCGTCCAGGTACATATGCCCGGTATGCCCTTCGGCGGCCAGTTCGCGCATGATTTCCACTCGATCGCCAAAGTGCCTGGCGAACGCATCTGCGTTCCGAGTATCGATCTGGACCAAGCGTAATCCCGAATAGGGCCTGAGCTTTTGAGCTGGAACCGACGTGACCAGGTCACGCTCCATCCACAGTAACTCCCAGTGGAAAAACACATAGCGCTTCCACAGAGTATTAATGGTGCGACGCAGGCCTTTTCGTTTGATTCGCACTCGTAGCTGCTGCCATGCACTCATGAAACCTCCCGGTGGAGTTAGGGGCGATGTTCTAAAGCGTTTGGTGAGTGAATGCGCGATGGAAAAGCAGAAACGGCCATTTAGGGAGGGCGAGTAGCCAATGGGCTCCAACCAATACGACTGTTGCGATGAAGAGCCAACACTTCCATGCGCTTGAAGTGGGTATAGAACAGCGCTGCAAGTGCATGTAAAAAGACAACGCGTAGTTTTGTAACAAAGTATTCCGCTAGCGCTGAATGGGTCCAAGTCATTGTTGCAGATCACTCTTGGCCACTCAGCCCTTCGCGAAAAGCAACAATGACCCATTGGTACGACAGGCGAATCATTCAGGCGCGGCGATGGTGCGAACCAGTGCCACCCATCACGGCATGCATTGGACGGCCAGAAACTGCCTGTCGATCGCTCAAAGTAACTTACCGCCCTCAATGAAAGAGTAAATCAGGCGGTGAAACCACCGTCAGCGACGATGTCTGCACCCGTAACAAAAGAGGCATCAGGACCTGCAAGAAATGCGACCACACTGGCAATTTCGTGAGACTGACCGTAGCGACCAAGCGCGATGCCGGGTTTCACGATATCACTCACCGGGCCGCCATCCGGGTTCATGTCGGTATCGATTGGGCCTGGGTGAACAGTGTTGACGGTGATGCCTTTAGGTGCCAAATCACGCACCAGGCTGCGGTTGAAACCAGTGATCGCGCCTTTGGTCAGCGTGTAGAGCGAGGCCGTCGGGAACGCTGCGTATCGTGTCATGGAAGAGCCGATATGGATAATCCGGCCACCGTCTTTCATGTAGCGAACGGCTTCCTGCGTGCCGATGAACACGCCCGTGACGTTGACGGCGATCATGCGCTGGTACGTTTCAAACTCGATGCCCTCAATCGAGCCCCCGAGCGCGAGGCCGGCGTTGTTTACCAGAATGTCGAGGCGACCAAACATTTCAACGGTGCGTGCAACGGCTGCACGCACGGCTGCCGGATCGCCAGCATCAGCAGAAATCGCAATCGCCTGCCCTCCTTCACTGGCAATGGCTTGAACGACTTTCTCAGCCTGGGCAGGTGAAGCACTGTAAGTCAGCGCAACTGATGCACCATCGGCGGCCAGACGCTTGGCAACAGCCGCACCGATTGAACGGGAACCGCCAGTAACCAGGGCGACTTTTCCAGCGAGCGGGAGAGTTGGGGTAGGCATGAATATTTCACTCTTGGATTAAGGTGAAATCATCATGGCCTCGTGAAGATCAATTGATTAGAGTGTAATGACTTGATTCATTTTCAAGCATCAGTATCAGGTGACCCATGGAAACGCTGGCCAACCTCGAGTGTTTCGCCCACAGCGCAGAGACTGGCAGTTTTTCGGCCGCTGCACGTCAACTGGCGCTAACCCCTGCCGCTGTCAGTCGTAATGTAGCCATTCTTGAGCGAAACATCGGCGTACGATTGTTTCATCGGTCGACTCGAAAATTGACGCTGACCGAAGCCGGCGAGCACTTTCTGGCGTCCATTGGCGGTCACCTGGACGCCCTGCAAAATGCCATCAACTCAGTCGCGACAGATAAAGGCGAACCGGCCGGCCTATTGAAAGTAAGCATGGCACCCACCTTTGGTATCAGCCAGATATTGCCATTACTCCCGGAGTTTCTGGCCAAGTACCCGCTGATTCGTCCTGAATGGCATTTCGAGAACAGGCAAGTCGATCTGATTGCCGAAGGGTTCGACGTGGCTATTGGAGGAGGGTTTGAACTGGCCCAAGGTGTGATCTCCCGCCCACTGGCCCCCGCTCATGTTATTGCAGTCGCTTCGCCAGCCTTCATGCGTGGAAGAACACTACCGATGAATCCGGGAGCACTCGAAGACCTGGAAGGAATCGTCATGCGCTCCGGTCGTACTGGCCGTGTCCGGCACTGGAGTATGCGTGACAAACGCGGCGTGGAAATGGCTGCCCGTGTGCGGGAAAGCTTTATCGTCAACGACCCTGCCGCCATGCGCGAGGCAGTCCTGCTTGGACTCGGTGTCGGATTCCTCGTGGTGGCGGATGTGCAGCGCTGGATAGAGCGAGGAGACCTATTGCGCCTGGTCCCGGACTGGTATGCCGATGCGGGAACCATTGCCATGTACTTCGCCACCCGCTCACTTATGCCAGCCAAGACCAGGGTGTTCATCGATTTCGTCAGCGAGAGATTTGAGCAGCAAAAGCTCGCCCACCGCTTTTCAGGCAGTGAAAGCACCTAAGAGTTGAATGAACGGAGCAATAGATGGAAATCAAGATTGATACGTTGGATTCCAGACCGGTTCAAACCGTTCGCTTCGCTCACAGGGACGGGCTTAACCAGAGGCTGGTCAGCGTCCCCATTGGGTCGGATACTGCCTGAGGCACTATCGGCAAAAAATAGACGCTTCGCCGGAAGCCCGTTTTTGGTCACTAGCAGTGTCTAAGCCCCCCTCTTTCCGGACGCATGACCTGCCTTTTTAGCATGACTCATTAACCTTTCTCATATTGCAGCCGATGTCCATGGCTTAGGGCATAGGAGCAATACAGATGAGAAACAATCAACCGGTTACGCAGCGCGAGGTTGCCCTTGGGCCTCAACAAAAACTCATCTCGACAACGGATGCACGGGGCGTCATCACTTACTGCAATGACGCCTTCGTCGAAGTCAGCGGTTTTAACAAATCCGACCTGATCGGCGCGCCTCAAAACATCGTTCGCCACCCCGACGTGCCTTCCGCCGTCTTTGCGCATATGTGGGGTGCGCTCAAGCTTGGCAAGCCGTGGATGGGCATCGTCAAGAATCGCTCGAAAAATGGCGACCACTACTGGGTCAACGCCTACGTCACGCCGATTTTCCAGGGGCAAGAGGTTGTGGGCTATGAATCGGTCAGGGTCAAGCCGACGGCCGAGCAGATCCGTCGCGCCGAAGCGCTCTATAAACGCCTTAGCCTGGGCAAGTCGGCCGTCCCGGTCAGTGATCAATGGCAACCCGCCCTGCTCGCCTGACTGCCGGTGTTGACCATGGGCCTGGTGGGTGCATGCGGCGGCGTGTTCCTCGGTATGTCGGAGGCGATCATTCTGGCTGTCGGGGTATCGGTGCCGCTCGGGCTATGGGTGTCGAGTCGACAGAACCGCGGCGCGCTGCGTCTGCTGAAAATGGCTGAAGCCTCAACCTGCGACGCGTTGCTGGCAAAAATGTACAGCGACGAACGTGGCCCCCAGGCAAGCCTTGAAACGGCGTTTATCAGCCAGGCCGCCCGGCTCAAGACGTGCCTCACCCGGTTGCAGGATACGGCGGAACAACTAACCGGCCTGGCCGGCAGATCCGACGGCCTCGCCACCGAAAGTTCCCGTGGGCTCGACCGCCAACGCGTCGAGACCGAGCAGGTGTCGGCCGCAGTCAATCAAATGGCCGCCACCACACAGGAAGTCGCCAGCCACGTCCAGCGCACCGCCGACGCTACCCAGGAAGCCAATGTGTTGACCGGGCGTGGACGCGAAGTGGCCCGGGACACCCGAGAAGCCATCCAGCGCCTCTCGGTGGTGGTGGGTGAAACCGGGATGACCGTCGCGCAACTGGCCAGGGACAGCAATGAAATCGGCACGGTAGTCGATGTGATCAAGGGCATTGCCGACCAGACCAACCTGCTGGCGCTGAACGCCGCCATCGAAGCTGCGCGAGCGGGCGACATGGGTCGAGGCTTTGCGGTAGTCGCCGATGAAGTGCGCCAGTTGGCGCAGCGCACGACGGAGTCCACGGCGCAAATCCACGGGCTGATTTCCAAGCTGCAGGTCTCGTCGAACAATGCGGTGAAAACCATGGAAAGCGGTCATCGCCAGGCCGAAGAAGGCGTGGCGTGGGTGCTTGAAGCAGATAAAGCATTAGTCGGGATCAGTGAAGCGGTGGCAAACATCACGGACATGACTACCCAGATTGCCGCAGCGACCGAAGAGCAGACCGCCGTAGCCGAGGAAATCAGCCGCAATATCACGACCATTGCCAATCTGGCAGACCAGACGTCTGAACAGGCCAGGCATTCGGCAGAGCTGAGCAAGGAACTGACCCAGACCGCTAAAATTCAGTATTCATTGGTCGAGCGATTCAACCGATGACCCGTCGATGGCTGCCCGTCGCGACGGGCAGCCATCGGCTAAGTGCTACCAGTCCTCGACAAAGCGCACGTGCTGAACGGCCACCCCAAACCTGCGACAATGCTGCCTCTTCGGGCTTCGTAACTTGCGTGGCAAACGTTCAGGTATTCGAATAACAAATTCGCGGGGAGCAGCCACATTGGAATTGAGACAACTGCGCTATTTCGTAAAAATCATCGAGCTTGGCAGCCTGGGGCGTGCGGCACTTGAACTGGATGTTGGCGTTTCAGCCCTTAGTCAGCAAATCTCCAAGCTGGAAAGCGAACTGTGCACTCGCCTCCTGAATCGAACCTCTACCGGCGTGACGCCCACTAGCGCCGGATTTGCGTTTTTACACCATGCCCAATTGACGCTACGCCAGGCGGAAAACGCAATCATGGCCGCCCATCGCGGGCGAATGAGCGGTTATGTCAGCGTGGGCTTACCACCGACTACCGCTACGGTGCTCGCGTTGCCGTTGATCAACGCAATGCGTGCGCGTTATCCGGACATACAACTGCATTTGGTGGAAATGCTTTCCGGCCACTTGGCGGCGCAGCTCAACGCACGGCAAATTGATCTGGCCATCCTGTTTCAGCTGGAAGGGGGTAAACGCTGGAGCGTGACTCCGCTGCTGGATGAAAAGCTGTTTGTCATCGCCTCGCCCAGTCTGCCCCAGGCGCCGTCCGGTGACAGCGTGCAATTAGCAGACCTCGGCGGCCTGCCACTGGTGATGCCCAGCGCGCAACATGGATTGCGCTCGGCATTGATGAGCGCGTTCGAACGGGTCGGGCTGACACCCAATGTCATTATGGAAGTCGACGGTCTCGCTGTTTTGATGAACGCCGTGCGGGCCGGTCATGCGGCAACGATACAACCGGGGGCGGCCGCTGCATTGAAAGACGGGTCCGGACTTTCACTGATCAGGATCGCCGATCCCCACGTGGGCCGGCGTAATCTTCTGGCGACGCTGGCTGATGACGAACTCTCTCCGGCGGCGCTGGCAACGCGGTTGGTCATTGTCGATGTGGCGCGACAGTTGGTCCTCGACAAGCAATGGCCTGGCGCTACGTGGCTAGAAGGGGTCGACGCGTAATCTTCCTTCAATCCCAGGACGCATAAGTCTCTCCTGACGAGAAAAGCCTTTAGAAAAACTAAACACCCCGCGTCAAAAGCAGCCTTTCGGCCACTGCTTCCCCACCCTATCGTTCTCCCCACTCGCAAGGAGCACTTCGTTCCCGCTTCCTTGCAAATCGAGGAGCGATAATGATCGATGTCTTAATCATAGGCGGTGGCAACGCTGCCTTGTGCGCCGCCCTGATGGCGCGAGAAGCGGGCGCCAGCGTGATGCTGCTGGAAGCCTCTGCGAAAATCTGGCGCGGTGGCAACTCCCAACACACCCGTAACCTGCGGTGCATGCACGACGAACCGCAGGACGTGCTGATCGATACCTATCCGGAAGAAGAATACTGGCAAGACCTGTTGAAGGTCACCGGTGGCCTCACCGATGAAAAGCTTGCACGCATTGCCATTCGGGCATCTTCCTCTTGCCGGGATTGGATGCGTTCACACGGCGTGCATTTTCAGCCACCGCTGTCCGGCGCGCTGCACGTGGCGCGGACCAATGCATTTTTTATGGGCGGCGGCAAAGCGCTGGTCAATGCGTATTTCCGCAGCGCCGAGCGCCTGGGAGTAAAAGTTCGCTACAACACGCAAGTGACCGACATCGAGTTGGATCAGGGGAAATTCGTCGCCGCCCATGTGGGCGAACATGAAGTCGATGGTCAGCATTTCGCCGCCGAACGCATTGAGGCGCGGGCCTGTGTATTGGCGGCCGGCGGCTTCGAATCCAATCGTGAATGGCTGCGCGAAGCCTGGGGTCAGAACGAACGCGGTGAATGGCCATCGGACAATTTCCTGATCCGGGGCACCCGATTCAACACCGGCATTTTGCTGCGGCGCATGCTCGACCTTGGCGCCGATGTGATCGGCGATCCGACGCAAGCACACATGGTCGCCATTGATGCCCGCGCGCCACTCTACGACGGTGGCATCTGCACCCGAATCGACTGCGTATCTCTCGGTGTGGTGGTCAATCGTGATGGCGAACGCTTCTACGACGAAGGAGAGGATTTCTGGCCAAAACGTTATGCGATCTGGGGGCGTCTGGTGGCCGGACAACCCGGTCAGCAGGCATATTCGATCATCGATCAACAAGCCATCGGCCGCTTCATGCCGCCGGTCTTTCCCGGCACCACCGCCAATACTCTGCAAGACCTGGCCCGCCAGTTGAAGCTGCCTCAAGAAACATTCGTCAAGACGGTCGAGGACTACAACAGCGCCTGCCGCGTTGGCACGTTCGACCACACGGCGCTGGACGACTGCCACACCCAAGGACTGACGCCCGCCAAAACCCATTGGGCGCGGCCATTGGAGAAACCACCTTTCTACGCCTACCCGCTTAAACCGGGTGTCACGTTCACTTACCTCGGCCTCGCCACCGACGAAACCGCTGCCGTGCATTTCAACGGCAAAGCGAGCCCCAACCTGTTCGTCGCGGGAGAAATGATGGCCGGCAACGTTCTGGGCAAGGGCTACACCGCCGGCATCGGCATGGCCATCGGTACCGCGTTTGGCCGCATCGCCGGCGTGCAGGCAGCCGCGTCGGTGGGCTTTGGCGTTTCCTCTGCAAACTCGGAGTCTCGACATGCAACTGTTTGATCCCCAAGCGTCGGGCGGTTTGATCCCGGTGTTGAATCTTGACGAAAGTGAAGTCCAGCGGCAGATGACCATCTGCAACGCCTGCCGTTATTGCGAAGGCTTTTGCGCCGTATTTCCGGCGATGACCCGGCGCCTGGAATTCACTCAGGCTGACATCCACTACCTGGCGAACCTGTGCCATAACTGCGGCGCGTGCCTGCACGCCTGCCAGTACGCCGCCCCACACGAATTCGAAGTCAACATACCCAAAGCCATGGCCAAAGTGCGCCTGGATACTTACGCCGAATACGCTTGGCCGCAGGTGATGGGCAGGTTGTATCAGCGCAACGGCCTGACCCTGGCACTGGCTTCCGGTGGGGGGCTGGCGTTGTTTTTATGCCTGACCCTGATGCTCATGGGCAACCTGTTCACGGCCATTCCCGGGGGCGACTTCTACAAGATTTTCCCGCATAACACCCTGGCCCTGATGTTCGGCTCGGTGTTCGGCTTTGCCGTACTTGCCCTGACCATGGGTGTACGGCGCTTCTGGCGCAACGTTTCACCGGTTGCGGCGCCCCTGCCGTTGAAAACGTCCGCTGCACTGGAGGCTACGGCCAACGTCGCGAAGCTCAAATACCTGGACGGTGGCCACGGCGAAGGCTGCAACAACGCCGACGATCAATTCACCTTGTGGCGACGCCGATTCCACCACCTCACCTTCTACGGCTTCATGCTGTGCTTCGCCGCCACCGGTGTCGCCACGCTCTTTCACTATCTGCTGAACTGGTCGGCGCCTTATCCGATCTTCAGCTTGCCGGTGATGCTGGGTATTGCCGGTGGCATCGGCCTGCTGATCGGCCCGGCGGGTCTACTTTGGCTGAACCTGCGTCGCAATCCTGCTCACGGCGACGAGAACCAGAAACCCATGGATCGCGGCTTCATTGCGCTGCTGTTTCTGGTCAGCGCAAGCGGCCTGGCCCTGCTGGCTTTGCGTGAAACCAGCGCCTTGGGCTTGATGCTGGCCATCCATCTCGGCCTGGTCATGGCGTTTTTCCTGACCATGCCCTACAGCAAATTCGCCCATGGAATATTCCGCAGCGCAGCGCTGCTCAAACACGCCATCGAGAAGCGTCAACCCAACCCGATCAACGCCGGCAGCGACTGACGGTTAAAGCACTCATTCCAAAAACAATAGTGAGCAAAACGGTAGCCATGATGAAAACGACAACGGCAACAACCCGAGCCAAGGGGTCCAAATTGGGCGCCATTTTGCGGGTCACCAGCGGTAATTTTCTCGAGCAGTTCGACTTCTTTCTGTTCGGGTTCTACGCGACCTACATCTCCCAAACCTTCTTTCCAGCCACCAGCGAGTTTGCCTCGCTGATGATGACCTTCGCGGTTTTCGGCTCAGGATTCCTGATGCGTCCGTTAGGCGCCATTGTGCTGGGGGCGTACATCGACAAGGTGGGCCGTCGCAAGGGGCTGATCGTGACGCTGTCGATCATGGCCGCCGGTACGGTATTGATAGCCCTGGTACCGGGCTATGCCACCATCGGCGTGGCAGCACCAATTCTGGTGTTATTGGGCAGGCTGCTCCAGGGCTTCTCCGCAGGCGCGGAAATGGGCGGTGTTTCCGTGTATCTGGCGGAAATTTCCACCCCCGGTCACACCGGTTTCTACACCAGTTGGCAATCGGCCAGCCAGCAGGTGGCGATCGTCGTCGCGGCCGCGTTGGGCTACACGATCAATGCCACGATGCAAGCCGCTGAAATCGCCGATTGGGGCTGGCGTATCCCGTTCTTCATTGGCTGCGTAATCATCCCGTTCATTTTCATTATTCGCCGTTCACTGGAAGAAACCGCTGCGTTCACTGCTCGCAGCCATCGTCCAACAACTCGCGAAGTGTTTCGCTCGATGCGTGACAACTGGCGCACCGTCCTGGCGGGCGGCTTGCTGGCGTCCATGACCACCACCACGTTCTACCTGATTACGGTCTACACTCCGACGTTTGGCAGGACAGTACTGAACCTGAGCACCACCGACAGCCTGGTTGTGACACTGCTGGTCGGCATCAGCAACTTTATCTGGCTGCCTATTGGCGGCGCTCTCTCCGACCGCATTGGCCGTCGGCCACTGTTGCTGGCAATATCGTTACTGTGCATTTTCACCGCCTATCCCGCCATGCACTGGCTGGCAGAGGCGGCGAGTTTCGAACGACTGCTCGCTGTCCTGCTGTACTTCTCATTCTTCTTTGGCATTTACAACGGCGCCATGGTCGCGGCACTGACCGAAGTCATGCCACAGAACGTGCGGGTAGTCGGGTTCTCACTGGCCTTCAGCTTGGCCACTGCGGTGTTTGGCGGTTTTACTCCGGCAATTTCGACACTGCTGGTCCAGGCCACCGGCGACAAGGCATCACCTGCCTACTGGCTGATGTTCGCGGCGGTGTGCGGGTTCACGGCGACGACGATCCTGTATCGTCGACAAAAAACGTTGGCAGTCAGCACCGTTTAGTTCCCTAATCGCTGATCGCTTACAGCTCTTCGATCTACGGCGGAAACCGAACTAGAGTCGCATGAGGTCGATTACAGCCTTTCGTCAGGGCAGTAATCGGCCGGTAGCGAACGGTCACGGTGAGAAGCGCAACCTATTTCACAATCACATATTGGTCTGCGCCAACGGAATATTTATATGGCACACCGGTGATCAAAAAGTCATCGGGAGAAAGGATCATGGCCCTACAAGCTTATTTCAGCAAGGTGATCTCCGCGTAGACGAGCATGATGGTCGGCGCATTGAGGTTGCCTGTCAGTTCAAACCCCACTGAGATCATCCCAATAAGGAGGAGAGCCAATCGCGCTGATGAAGTAGTCCCACACCACGCGTACCTTCTGGGAGCGGAGTCGATTCTCGGGTGAAATCAAATGTATCTGGCTGGGCGACTCCTCGACCGCCCCTTCCCAATCGGGCAAAAGCTGAATGAGTTGCTTGTTGATGAAGCTCTCTCTGCTGAAGAGCCAGGAAGGAAAAAACACAATTCCCCGCCCTGCGAGCGCCGCTTCTACCAGTACCTGCGCATTGTTGCTTCTGAGCGGGCCATGGACCTCGATGATTGTCACTTCGTTGCTGGCGGGCTTGCGGAAATACCAGCGCTGCGCCCCACCGGTACCCTTGTAGACCAGGCACGCCTGGTCCTGCAGATCATCTGGCGAAGCGGGTTTCCCATGCTTCGCAAGGTAGTCTGCACTAGCGCATAGCACGTATTGCTGGTCGCAAATTTTTCGGCCGATCAGTCCGGAGTCTTCCAGGTGCCCCACCCGAAAGGTGATGTCTGCGCCCTCTTGAACCGGATCGATAAAGGCATCGGTGACCGTCAGTTCAACCGTCAATTGCGGGTACCTGTCATACAGACCATTCAGCAGTTTCACGATGTGCAGACTGCCGAACGCAACCGGCGCGTTGATCCGCACCAGGCCCCGAATCTCGCCACCCTTGCCAGTGACTTCCTCATTGGCGGCATCCAGCAATTCCAACACTTCGCGGATCTGCACGTAATAGCGCTCGCCCGCATCCGTCAGCTTGACTGCCCGAGTATTGCGATACAGCAGCTGCTGGCCCACCTCCCGCTCCAGCGCCGCGATGAAGCGTGAGACGGAGGACGCCGGGACGCGAAAATGTCGAGCTGTCGCCGAGAAGCTGCCGGTCACGGCGACCATGGCAAAGTACCGGTGCGCTTTGAGGTGCATAGGGGAAGTCTCCAGCAGAAGGCGCAGTGACCTGTACTAAACCAGAACGGCTGCTGATTGTCCTCTTGCGTCTTTTTGCATCAGGCATGAAAAAGCAGCCGCACCGGATACCGGTGACGGCTGCCAACATTTCAGGAAGGTCGCGGCTGCTTACCCTCGATGGGGCGCGTAATCGACATAACCTTCGGCTGCGCCGCCGTAAAAGGTCTCGCGCTTGGCTTCGGTGAGCGGCCAGTTGTTCTGCAGGCGCGCCACCAGATCAGGGTTGCTGATGTAAGCGGTGCCAAACGCAGCGAGGTCGATGATGCAGTCATTGATCATGTCTTGCGCACGTTGGCGCGACATACCGCCGGCCAAAATGAGCGCGGTACCAGGCAGTTTTGATTTGATGATCGAGAGCAAATTGATAAAGGTCGCTTTCGGGCCACCACCGCCAGCCTCGGTACCCGGGGCAGGAAATCCGGACTGATCCATCACATGAACATACGCCAGTTTCCGAGCGCCGATCTCGGTCGCGAGCGCGGTGTAGGTTTCATCGATCTGCTCATACAGCGGCATATCGAACAGTTGCCCATAGGGCGAAATACGAATGCCCACACGGCCCGCGCCAATTCGCTCAACCACCGCGTCGATGACTTCCAGGGTGAAGCGCAGACGATTTTCCAACTGATCCGCGGCGTACTGATCGGTTCGATCATTGACCAGCGGATTCATGAACTGCTCGAACAGATAGCCATTAGCGCCATGGATTTCCACGCCATCAAAACCTGCCTCGATCGCATTTTCCGCCGCTTGGGCGAACTCACCGACGATCCGCGAAACTTCGGCCGTTGTCAGTTGGCGCGGCGCAGGTGGAGCTACCAACGCCGGCTTGCCGTCAGCGTCGTAACCGAACGCTGTCGCACCAACCGCTTGCTTCGACGTGGCGCTCACCGGCAGTTTCCCGCCTTCCTGGATCGACGGATGGGACACACGACCCACGTGCCAGAGTTGCGCAAACATCTTGCCGCCCACCGCATGAACCGAATCGGTGGTGAGGCGCCATCCAGCGATTTGTTCGGGGGTGAAGATGCCGGGATTGAAGAGGTAGCCTTGGCCTTCACGGGATATCGGCGTGCCCTCGCTGACGATCAAGCCTGCGGTGGCGCGCTGCGTGTAATACAACGCCACCCGCTCATCGGCGGCATCATGGGGTGCGCGAGAGCGGGTCAACGGCGCCATGACAATACGATTGTTGAGCGTGGTATCGCCCATGCGGAATTCTTCGAAGAGTGTCGACATTGGAGTTTCCAGAGTTGATCGAGTGAAAGGACGATCAGCTGAGCGACAGATGACTGTCTGAGCTCACGCCAAAGGTCTTATGAGTTGCAGCGATGGATTGATCCTAACTTCGGTCTGTTGGCGCAACAATCCGGTCAAATCGCAAATGACTTTTGCTTTTTCAGCAACGCGCGGAGAAATGATCACGCCCTGTCGGGATGGACTAAAATCGGTGATCCGACAGGAGTGATCGTCATGCGCAGTTTTTCTATTCAACGTATAGACCATGTTGTACTTCGGGTGCAGGACATTGAGCGCAGCCTCGCGTTTTACACATCAGTCCTGGGATGTGAGGTCAACAAGCGCCGTGACGACCTTGGCATGATTCATCTGAGTGCAGGCGCATCCATGATTGACCTGGTTGATGTGAACGGGCTGATTGGTCGTCAGGGTGGTCAGCCGGCGGGCAAGCAAGGACACAACGTCGATCACGTCTGCCTTCGGGTTGAGCCGTTTGATGAACAGGCCATTCTCCGCCACTTGGCTGAGCGCGGGGTATCTGCGGAGAAGGCGCAGATGCGCTATGGCGCAGAGGGAACAGGGTTGTCCATTTACCTCAATGACCCTGATGAAAATCAAATCGAGTTGAAAGGCCCGGCTGTGCAATCTTGATGACATTCGCCAGGCCGATGAACGTGTGAACGGCGCGCCTCATCGAAACAGGAAGAACATCGGTGACCGCGTCGCCCCTGCATATCGGGCACATTCTCAGGAGATGATTGATGAGCGCTGATGACGTGCCCGTTGGGCAAGTGATACGAGGCTACGTAACCTTTCTGGGGAGTGAGGGACCGTGGATCGGAGCAAGGTTCATGAGCTTCAGCTATAGCGTCAATGGCAAGCGGTATCACAGGTCTCTCAACGAAACCATTGACGCGTGGTCAACCGAAACCCTCAAAAAAGCCTCGTACGGGTTAAAGGTCGGCGACCCGGTTTCGGTCTGGTGCTCTCTCAGCGACCCGCATGTGTGTTGCATCGGAGAACAACCCGCCGAAAAACCAGCATTGTTGCGCTTGCTTGAGTCTTTGGCACCGTTCGGTTTTTTATGAAATCGATCCGCACAGTTCAGGCCAAAGTCCTGTTTTGTGATTGTTTCTGAGGCATTTGCAGTAGGGTTGCACGGATCATCCGATGCCTGAATCTCGGCGGACAATGGCCGATGCAGCCAATAACCGCCATCCACGAACGGACGCTAGTATCCCTCTGCGGCAGATTGGAATCGGCCCATAGCGGCCTTGCAAGCGGCCTCGCTACACTTGAAGGAATCGATCGGGCCGGCATGGGCTAAGGGCGTTGGATACCTTGTCGTCGATGATTTCCTCGCTGGCAAGACGTCCCACTATCGCCGCCAAAGTGACTCCAGGATGCATGACACACACATAGACGCCGCCCACTTTGGGTAGATAACCGATGATGGGTAAGCCATCCGCAGGCATGGGTCTAAGTCCGACACAAGCCAATTGCACATCGATGGAACCCGTCCCATGGAGTTGGTTCCGGATTGTCTTGGCAGTTCGAAGCGCGATCGCTGCGGGCTGATTCTCGATGGCGTCATCCAGATAATCTTCTGCTGCCAGCAACGCCCCCTCCGCACTTTGTCGCACTTCCATCTCAGCGCTGGATATGAGGGTGTGCACGAGTCCGGGTTGAGACTTGTAACGGATGAAAATGGCAGGCGAGGCCTCTATTGGAAGAGACACCTCAAGCCTATCTGTCAAGGTCGTGATGCCTGTTCCGGCCGCAAGTACGACCACATCAGCATCGATGATACCCATTGTCGTTTCAACGCCCGTCACCGTGGCGCCCCGGGTTACAAAGCCCAGAACACGCGTCTGAGTGAGAATCTTCGCCCCATTTGCCTGGGCACCTGCGATCAACGCATGGGTCACTGCCACTGCGTCCAGCGCCCCTTCATCAGCCGCATACACAGCAGATTGAGGAGGATTCCTGAGATTTGGTTCAAGGCCGAGAATCTGCGATCGATCTACCAGATTTGCCGAAACCTGATGACCTGAATCTGGCAGCGCTTCACTCGCCGTCGCGTTGAAAGACAAAGCACCTGTCCATCGTATGTTCAGGTCAGGTAACCGGGATTCGAGTCGACGATAGGCCTCGATTGCAGCTGCGCGCAGTTTTGCAATGGGGTCGGGTTTTCCGTGCTGGGTGTTGATCCATGCGAATGAAGTTCCAGTCACTCCCGACGCGATATCTTCAGCCTCAACCACGGTGATATTTGCGCCTTTATCAGCCAAATGATACGCCAGCGAAGCACCCACGATGCCTGCACCAATGACAACGACTCGTTTGTCCTGAGCATTTCCCATATCAACCTCCATTCTGTCGACCTGCCCATGGTACGACGGCTGGAGCATTTCACCACCTGAAAACCTGATCGTTCAGAACCCGGTTTCAGTGTCTGCACCTGGCCAGCTGCAGCCCGTCGCGACGGGCAGAAAACGGCTGTGGATTGGACCAGTCCGCAACATCTCGCCCTTTGGGTCTCGCATAAACAGCCTTTGAGGTGTTTGGAAAACGGCCGGGAAGCTGAGATGAACTCCGAAACTTCAAACCAGTCCACGATAACCGAGCGCATGTCTGCTAATGGTCAATAACTATGCGGTAGCCATTGCGTCCCTGCCGGGTGTTCAAACTGTTGAAGATAGGCATTAGTGCTATCCGTTTCACGCGAACCTTCCAATGGTGCAGATCCTGGGCGTTGATGCCCGCCGCCATGAACTGCAGGCCATGCAAGTACTGCAGCGCTGAATACTTGATGTCATCGCCGGGATAGTTGTTGCGGTACGTGCCAGGGAGCATCCCGTGCATATGGATTTGCGTGCCTGGGCGGGCAACCTTGCGAAAATGTGCGCGCAACGCTTCGTCGTAAGCACCGAGGTCGCTTAGAACAGTGAAACTTTGATGCCAGATACGGATGCTCATAGGTGTCCTCATTCAAGAGCCAGGTCCTGGGTGTGCCAACCTTGCGGCCAACTCACTGAAACATCCTGGCGAATAGTTGATGAGGAATTATTAGCGGACCGCCACAAGACTGAGTAGGCGCTGAGGTTGAACGGGCCTTTCAAAAAAACTGCAAGATCGAAAAAGGCCCGTCTACGAACACACCCATCGTCAGGATGCTGATCGAATACCTGGACACGCGCAATTTACTTTAACGCGGCTACCACGGCATCGAAGAATACCATTGGGTCGATCGGCTCTTTATCAACCGGCTTGGGCTGGGCACCGAAGGTGACAATTACCACGTTATTGGCGGGGTTGATGTAGATGTTCTGGCCTTGGATACCGACTGCGGAATAGGCGCCGTCTTTCACCGACGGCTCGGTCCATGCCGTCCACCACATGTAGCCGTAGTCCAGGGATTTGCCGCCTTTGAGGGTAGTCGGCAGCGTCGCCTCCTTGACCCAACCCTCGGGTAAAATCGACGCTCCATCGATCTTGCCGCCGTTCATGAAAAACAGCCCGAAGCGTCCATAATCGCGCAGCGTGGCGCTGATACCGCTGCCACCGATTTCCACGCCGTCGGGTG
Source organism: Pseudomonas sp. Y24-6 (assembly GCF_020295325.1). Lineage (NCBI taxonomy): Bacteria > Pseudomonadati > Pseudomonadota > Gammaproteobacteria > Pseudomonadales > Pseudomonadaceae > Pseudomonas > Pseudomonas sp. Y24-6. The sequence continues at coordinate 511,232 of NZ_JACBXG010000001.1, forward strand.
AATCGAGCCACCAACTGGCATCACTCTCCATACCGAACGGCTGCCAGATCTTCTTCGACAGATAATCGGCCAGCGGCATCTTCACAGCGCCACGAACGATTTCTCCGAGTACCTGCGTTTCGCCAGTGCTGTAATTGTTGGTCGTGCCGGGCTCAGCGGCTCGCGGCAAACTTGCCATCAACGCCATGGCCGAACCCGGTTTTTGCGATATTTGCGCTTTGAGTAGCGCGCGACGGTCAGACGCAGGATCGGTGTAGGTCTCGTTCCACTTCACCCCCGACGACATCATCAGCACGTTGCGCACGGTCACGCCTTCGTAGGCGCTGCCCTTTAGTTCCGGAACGTAATCCACCACCTGCGCATCGAGGTCCTTGATAAGGCCGTCTTTGATCGCTGCAGCCGCCAGCGTGGAGGTAATGGATTTAGCCATCGACATCGACATCCAGCGGGTTTTCTCGGTGTTGCCACGCTGATAGGTCTCGAACACGACCTTGCCGTCCTTGAGCACCAGCATCGCCGTAATGCTGTCCAGTGCGACGAAGTCATACAGATCGTACTTTTTGTCCCCTACCGTGAAGCGAACGTTGGGCAACTGTTTGTCCGATTTCACCAGCGCATACGGGTGATCGCCGGCCTTGATCCTGTGGGTCGGGAACAGCCGGTCGATGTTGCGGTAGGTACTGACCGCAAGATCGGGGAGCATGGCGCCGTCATAGATCTGCTCGACGGTGCCAATCGTCTCCTGGGAGTGGGGATAGTCGTCAGCCCATGCGCCCGAGGTGATACCCGCAGCGAGCAGACCCAGTGAGAGAAGGAGCGACCGACCGGGCGCAGCCGGACGAAAAATAACGGATGAGTGCATAACCTATCCTTTTTTGTTTTTGCCGTTCACGAACATTGGGACACGTGCGCGCTTGAACCATAGCCTACTCGTTGGGATTGCGCCGCATGGACTGCCGGACGATGCTGTGTGCGCCCGTTTTCAACAGAATCGGCCAGGAGCAACCTGTCGCCAATGCACGCTATAAATCCTGAAACGGTCTATCAGAGCACTGCTAATGATGAGCGAAAACCAGGCCGCTCAAACGCTGCCCTCACGTTCTACGACCAGAATCCGCGCTTCTCCACGAGGATGCGCAACGTGCTCACATCCAACCCCTGCGAAGAACACGTCGCCCACCACCAATGTCACGACGCGCTCGATGCCTGCTTCGCGATAATGCATATCGACCGTGCCGTCGAGGACGGCGAATACCTCCTCGCCATCATTCACATGCCATATGTACGGCTGGTCGGTCCAGTGCAGGCGAACGGTGGTTCCACCCATATTAGCGATGTCGTCAGCGCCCCAGGCGCGAGTGGCGGTGAAGTCCTTGCTACGGATAACTCTCATGGATTGTGTTTCTCGAACAGATAGCAAATTTGTACCCATCTAGCAGAACCTTTGACTCGGCGGGACGGACAGCGCTGAACAGATGGCTGTGGATGTGATTCATGCGTTGTTGCACCTATCGGGATAGCTATCGGGAAACTTCATCCCTGCCCTGCCCCCTCCCCCCTTTGACCGCGATGTAAAGGAGTGGCCCTATGGAGGCGAATACGAGCGTGAGCAAAAGGTACGGCAGTACACGTGGCAATGAATCGCCTCTGGACCTGGCGTCGTTCACCATCCACACGCAAGCGAGTGCCGCCATCAGGTAGAGATCGATGACCACTTGCGCGGTGTCAGGCCGGGACATCAACTCGATACCAAAGGCGAAAAGCGACTGCTCGGCCGTGAGTAGCGTCCAGCCGGTATAACACGAAAAAATCAACAAGACAGGCAGTGCGATGTAGTCGGCTCTCATGTCCTTCTCCCTGGTAGGTGGCGTCTACACAGTAGTGATAATGTTGCGCGTCTCACAATGACCTGACAGGTCATGGACACTCTTCACATGGACAGTCAGAGTTGAATCATGGGCCACCACAACTTCCATCCCCCGCACTCCGCACCCTGCACCACCGCTGGCGAGCATCTGCGACGATTTCGTCAGCAAGCAGGGCTCAGCCAGCTGGACCTTTCCCTTCTGGTCGGTGTATCCCAGCGTCACCTGAGCTGCGTCGAGACAGGTCGCGCCAAGGCTAGCCCCGCCACATTGCACGCTCTATTAACTGCCCTGGACGTGCCCCTTGAGCACTGCAACGCGGTCTTCATTAAGGCTGGCTATGCGCCCCGCTACGCGGCTTCTGCGCTCGACGCTCCGGCGCTGGAAGCGGTGCATGCTGCTATTGATCACATCCTGCAAGCCAATAACCCTGCGCCCGCCATCGTCATCAGCAGTAACTGGGACATTACCGCAGCCAATGCCAGCGCGGGGTTGCTGTTCGAGATGGCCGGTGTATGCGCCGATGGCGAGTCGCGTCTCAACCTGCTCGACACCCTGTTGCGTCCCGGTGGCTTGGGAGACTGTCTGGTAAACGCACAGGAAATCCGGGCAATTGCGTGGCAACGCGCCACCAGGGAAGCCATCAGCAATCCCGACCTGGCGCGCCTTATCGAAAACCTGGCAGGGCCTACAGACATCCCGCTGGATGCACCATCGTCACCCTTGATACTGACCCGAGTGCGCACCAACAACGGGGAGCTGCGGTTCTTATCCACCTTTACAACGTTCGGCATGCCGCTCGATATCACCGTGGCGTCATTGCGCATCGAGCACCTCATCCCCGCCGACGCTGATACCTGGCAGAGGATGAAAGAAGCTTACGAACTGTGGTCAGCGGCCAATGTGGAGCCGGCGCAAGCATAGACGCGCCGGACGCTTCACGCTCACTCCTGCTCCATAAACTCGGCCACTCCTCGATCCTCCCCCAGAAAACCGCCGCTCTGGTGATGCCACAACCGCGCATAGATGCCGTTCTTCGCGAGCAGTTCGCTGTGAGTGCCCTGCTCGATGATACGGCCGTCATCCATGACAATAAGTCGATCCATGGCCGCGATCGTGGACAGCCGATGGGCGATTGCGATCACGGTCTTGCCTTGCATCATGTCATCGAGGCTTTCCTGAATTGCCACTTCGACTTCCGAGTCCAGTGCACTGGTGGCCTCGTCAAGCAGCAGGATCGGGGCGTTCTTGAGCATCACCCGGGCGATCGCGACGCGCTGGCGCTGGCCGCCCGAAAGCTTGATGCCGCGCTCGCCTACCAAGGTGTCGTAGCCGGTGTGGCCTTGTCGGTCGCTCAGTTGGCTGATGAACTCATGGGCCTGCGCACTGGCCGCAGCACTGCGGATTTGCGCGTCGCTCGCGTCAGGTCGGCCGTAGGCGATATTGTCGCGGATGGAGCGGTGCAACAGGGAAGTATCCTGGGTGACCATGCCGATGGCGCTACGCAAGCTGTCTTGGGTGACGTGTGCGATGTTTTGCCCGTCGATGCGAATCTCTCCTTTGTCGACGTCGTAAAAGCGCAGCAGCAGGTTGATAAGCGTCGACTTCCCTGCCCCGGAGCGGCCCACCAGACCGATTTTTTCGCCCGCGCGGATGTTCAGGCTCAGGCCATCGAGCACCTGGCGTTCGCCGTTGTAGTTGAAGCTGACGTTGTCGAAAGTGACCGCCCCGCCGGAAGTCACCAGCACACCCGCGTCCGGCGCATCCTGCACCTTGGGGCCGCGGGTCAGTGTGGACATGCCGTCCTGCACGGTGCCGATGCTCTCGAACAGCGAGGTCATTTGCCACATGATCCAGTGCGACATGCCATTGATGCGCAACGCCATGGCGGTGATGGCCGCCACGGCACCTGCGCCGACCTCGCCTTGGTGCCATAGCCACAGGGCATAGCCGCCGGCCGCCATGATCAAGGCCACCACCAATGCCTGGTTGACGATCTCGAACTGGCTGACGAGGCGCATCTGGCGAAAGCCGGTCAGCTTGAAATCCTCCATGGCTGCGCGCGCGAAGTGCGCTTCACGATTGGAGTGGGAGAACAGCTTGACCGTCGTGATGTTGGTATAGGCGTCAGAGATCCGCCCGGTCATTGAGGAGCGCGCGTGCGCCTGTTCCTGCCCGACTTTCCCCAGACGGGGTACGAAGTAAAGCATGGCCAGCCCGAACAACAGGATCCAGGCAATGAAAGGCAGCATCAGTTTCAGTGCGAAGCCGCCCGCCAGCGCAATGAGCGCGATGAAGTACACGCCGATGCCAGGGATGATCTCAATAAGCGTGAACAGCACGTCGCGCACAGCCAGCGCAGTCTGCATCACCTTGGTGGTGACCCGGCCGGAAAACTCATCGGAAAAGAACGACAGGCTTTGCCGCAGCATCAGGCGGTGGAAGTCCCAGCGCAGCCGCAATGGCAGGTTAATCGCCAATATCTGGTGCTGCACCATGGTGCGCAACGCCACCAGTGCGACACTGGTCACCATTACGATGCCCATGCCCCACAGCACGCGACTTTCCTGGGCTGCGGCATCACCACCGGCTTTCCAGGTCGAGAGCAGGTCCACGACCTGACCCAGGAAAGAAAATAGCCAGGCTTCGTAGATCGACACGCCGGCACTCAGCAGCACAAACGCAAGAATATAACCGCGCGCGCCCCGTGTGCAGGCCCACAGGAACCGCGCCAGGCCATCGGGTGGCGGGGGTACCTCGTCGGGAGGAAAAGGGTCAAGCCTTCGTTCAAATGCACGAAGCATGGTGGTCTCCAAAAAGATCAGGTTCGGGAGATTCTGCCATTGAACGGTTGCCTTGAGGGTTTCAAGCGGCGGACATTAGCCTGCCGTGATCAAATCCGCCTCCCATCAAAGCTGATTTCGCGACGTGAAAAAGGCCGCCACTGCCGCCAGCACCAGCAAGATGGCGCTGGCGAGAAATGTCAGGCGATAGCCGCTTGCGTCGAACAGCAGTCCGCCGAGGGTGGAGCCCAGCGCGATGGATAGCTGAATGACGGCCACCATCAGGCCGCCACCGGCTTCCGCGTCCCTGGGCAACGCTTTCGCCAGCCATGACCACCACCCCACCGGTGCCGCCGTTGCGATCAGGCCCCACAGACCCAGCAATACAAACGCTGCCACGACTCCGTCGCCGAGGACAATCAAGGACAGTGCAATGGCGGCCATCAACAGTGGAATGCAGACCAGTACGCGATACATTCCGGCTTTCAGGAATGTGCCGATCACAAGGGTCCCGACAAAACCCGCCACTCCGATGACCAGCAGGATCATCGACAACAGGGAGACATCTACACCGGTGACAGTTTCCAGGAACGGGCGCAGATAAGTGAACAACACAAATTGCCCCATGAAGAACAGGCCCACACTCAACATGCCAAAACTGACCAATGGCCTTTTGAACAATCGAAAGACATTGCCAGCACCCGCTTTGCGCGGCGCCGCCGGCATGGCTGGCAGGCTGATCCATTGCCAGATCAACGCGATGATCGCGACCGGAATCAGGCACAAAAAAGCGCCCCGCCAACCGATGACACTGCCCAGATAGCTTCCCAGCGGTGCGGCCACTACGGTTGCCAACGCATTGCCACCGTTGAAGATCGCCAGCGCCTTGGGCACGCTATGGGAAGGTACCAGGCGCATGGCCATTGCCGCCGACATCGACCAGAACCCGCCGATCACCACGCCGATCAGCGCACGCCCCATCATGTACACCGTATAGTTCGGAGCCAGGCCTACCACCAGCCCCGACACACACATCATCCCGGTCAATAGCAGCAATAGCGTCTTGCGGTCCAGCGAGCCTGCCAGCCTGGAAATCGAAAGGCTGGTCAGCACCGCGAAAGCGCCGGATATGGCGATCCCGTAACCGGCCAGCCCTTCACTGATTTGCAGGTCTGATGCAATCGGCGTCAGCAAGCTGACAGGCATGAATTCCGAGGCAATCAGCGCGAATACGCACAGTGTCATCGCGAAAATGCCACTCCAGCACGCCGGCTGTTCGCCAGTCCCAGGCCGGCCTGAAACATCACCTGCCGGGGTGTCGAATACTTGAGCCGTCATGCAAAAACCTCTTATCCAAAGTTTGTGGGGGGCAGCCCTGCCCGGTTAGCCAACCACTGTCAGCCGCCGGGTAAAAAAGGCGTTGAGCCGGGTCCAGGGAATCAAGTCCACGCGGTCATACCGATGCACCTGACCCGCACCGGCAACCCAAGCCAGCGCCCGTAGGTGACATAGCTTGACTGATAGGGGATATCTTGATTAGTAGGCATAATCATCATGCGGTTTTGAGAAAAATTCAGTAATGGCCAATACCAAAGTCAACGATCTGCAGGCTTTCCTGGCGGTAGCGCGAGATCAGAGTTTTACCAAAGCCGCCGCCAAACTGGGCGTCACGCCTTCTGCGCTAAGCCATACGATCCGCGCACTCGAACAAAGACTGGGGATCCGACTGCTGGCCCGCACGACACGCAATGTGTCGCCCACGGAGGCGGGAGAACGGTTGATGCGCTCGATTGCCCCGCTCTTTGACCAGATCACTGCGGAGCTTGAAGCGCTGGGCGAGCTTCGGGACAAGCCCAGTGGCACGATTCGTATTTCCTGTACTGACGATCAGATTGAATTGTGCGTGCGGCCGATGCTTGCAGAATTCCTGGCCAGCTACCCGGATATCACGCTGGAGTTCTACGTCGACTATGGCTTCACCAACGTCGTCGAGGAGCGATTTGATGCCGGCATCCGCATGGGCGAATCGATCAGCAAAGACATGATCGCCGTTCGCATAGGCCCGGATTGGCGGTTGGCCGTGGTGGGTTCTCCAGAATACTTCGCCCGCAACCCGGCTCCCACAACCCCCCATGAGTTGACCGGGCATGAATGCGTGAACATCCGCCACCGACCATCCGGGGCGATCTACGCCTGGGAATTCGAAAACGATGGCAAGGCTTTTACGGTCAAAGTTGACGGCCAACTGGTGTTCAACAGCATCATGCACGTACTCAATGCCGCCGCCGATGGCATAGGCTTGGCCTACGTACCCGAAGAACTGGTTGCACCGTACCTGGCCGACGGCCGACTCCAGGAAGTCCTGGCCAACTGGTGCCCTCAGTTCCAGGGCTACCATTTGTACTATCCCAACAGACGCCAGACGTCTGCGGCGTTTTCTGCATTGGTGGAGGCGCTGAGGTACAGAAGCTAAGTTAACGAGTCATACGACCTCTACAGCTTCGCCGAAGCACTAGAAGAATCCCACCAAGCCCAATCCTAAAGCCTTCATAGCTCAACAACCCTCTTGCCCGACCTGGCTGAATACGGTACAAATCGAAGCGGTTGTACGACAACATAATAAAAACCCACGAGCCATCCCGAGTTGGCCTGTCACCCTTCGAGATTTGCCATGCCCCGCCCTGCCCTTGCCCAAACCCTACCGGCGCCTTTCCCCCGCCACCTCGCCGTGATCATTCTGTTGTGCATGGGCTGTGCGTTCGCCGGCAACCATGTGGCGGCACGGGTCGCTTTCGATGACGGCGCGGGTGTATTGCTGGCGATTTTGCTGCGTTCTGGCGGGACCTTGCTGGTACTCGCCATCCTGGTGCTGTGGCAAAAACAGAGTCTGCGTCTGCCGGCAGGTGCCTGGCGCTGGCAATTGTTGTTGGGCCTCCTGATTACCGCGCAGAGCCTGTGTCTGTACTCGGCTGTCGCGCGGGTGCCGGTGGCGCTGGCACTGCTGGTGGCCAACGTGTTCCCCATCCTGCTGGCGTTGCTTACCTGGGCAATGGGCGGCCCGAAACCGACCGCGCGCACCGCTATGTTGATGGGTTTGATTCTGGTGGGGCTGGTGTTTGTGCTCGACGTTCCCGGGCGCCTTTCGACTACCACTGACGTCAGCCCGGAATGGCTCCTGGGCGTCGCACTCGCGTTCTGCGCCGCCAGCGTATTCGCCTGCGCGCTGTGGATCACCGACCACAAATTGGCGCAGGTACGTGGTTCGGTGCGCAGTCTGTTGACCATTTTTATCGTCTTCAGCAGCGTCAATCTGGCGGGCCTGACTGGCGCCCTGCCAGGCGGACTGAACCTGCCCGCCACCTCGACCGGATGGCTGGCCCTCGCCACCCTGGTGGTGCTGTATGGCACCGGCTTTATCGTGCTGTTCATTTCAGTGCCGCGACTGAACATGCCACGCAATGCGCCGGTCATGAACATCGAACCGTTGGCGACGCTGCTGATGGGCTGGATTGTGCTGGATCAAATGCTCAGCGCGGGGCAGGTGCTGGGAGGGGTGATTGTGGTCACCGGCATCGTTTTGCTGACTTATCGCATGACCGGCGCGCCAAAGTTAAGGTCTACGTCATGACTATGCCATGCATCAACTCGATCACGACCTTCACGACCGCCGCGGCGAGCCGCAGGAGGTTGTGTGAATGAAACCAGCGCATAACCCCAAAGACCCGCCAGCAACGGACCGGGGCCCAGACTGAGCTGGCCGGTCAGCTAAGCAAAAGCGGCTGCGAAGGCATTGTCATTACAGGAATGAAAACTCAATATTGCGTAGAAAATAAACCGACTACGCTAAACAGGTCACCATCACGTCGCTACAGGGGACACGGGAATGACCGCCAAAACAGCGCATCCCTGCTCAACCTGGGTCATACCCTCCCTGCTCGCCATTAACCTGGCGCTGACTGCTGGTTGTTCCGGCAGAACCACAACCGCTCGCTACACGGCTTCGAACGTCGGTTCCAGTTGCTATGCCAAGGCCTTGCCCACCGCCGGCGAAGGCGGCCTGGCGTGGGGGGCTACCCTGAGCATCGCCCGGCAGAAGTCGCTGAACAACTGCATTCGTTATGCCGGACGATCAGGCGGCACGCCCAGGACCTGCAAGGTAGTGTTGTCGGAGTGCCGCAATTGATCCAGAAGGGGCAAACAGACTGGCGGTGATGGCAGGTTTGCCAGGCCGGTCAGCTCAACGCCAGCAGCTCCCGCGCCTTGGCGATCACCAGGTCAATGTTGAACGGCTTTTCCAGCACCGCATCGAACAGGTCCGAGCGCTGCATGCCGATGTGGGCCTGGGCACCGCTGATCAGGATGATCGGCAATTGACTGGCCACCGGCAGTGCCCGAATCGCCTTGGCGAATTCGAGACCGTCCATCACCGGCATCATGAAGTCGGTGATGACCAGCGAAGGACGCTCGCGCTCCAGCACCTCAAGTCCTTTTTGGCCATTGCTGGCCTTTACCACCATGAACCCCTCATCCTCCAGCGCGTAGCCGAGGATATCAGCGATCAAGTACTCGTCGTCGACGACCAGGATGGTGGTCATGTCAATTCAACCCGACTCACAGACTTAGGAAATTGAACGGGGCAACGCAGAATCATTGGGGACTGCCGTTGCATGTCGTGAGGCCTTTTTCAGTTCAACGCCGTGTTCATGGATAACCACTTCAAGGAGCGAGGGGTCATAGCAGCTGTCTCGTACCTTGAGAATCGAAAGCAGTCGTCGAAGTTCAGACTGGGTCTCGAAGAAACGCATCAGCATCAGGTTATCGACGATGCTCGACAGGTCCGGCGTCGGGGCACTGACTTCGGAACCGAACACGTCACGCATCTCCCACGAGGCGAATACCGTCACGCCCCGGGCGCGCAGTTCGCTCATCAGGGCGCTGTAGAAATCAGTGATCCGCGCCGGCGTGGTCGACACCCGTGCCAGGCCACTGAGGCTGTCGATGAACACGCGCTTGATGTCCTTCTGCTCGACGATGCTCAGCAGGCGTGCACCCAGACCGTCGATCAAGCCCTCGGTGGTGGGCTGCCAGGCAATGCTCAGCGCCCCACTTTCTTCCATGCCCTTGATGTCGATCCCCAACGACTGGCCCTTGAGCCGCAACCGTTGCGGACTTTCATAAAAACCGAAATGCAGGCCGGGGGCGTCCACTGTCGATTCAGCAAGAAACTTGAGGCCCAGGGTGGTTTTGCCGACCCCTGAGGGGCCCATCACCAAGGTTACGGAGGAGCTGTGCAGTCCGCCGCCGATCAGGCCGTCCAGCGCGCCAATGCCGCTGGTGATGCGCGTCAGGTCTGCGCTGTCAGGCCTGGATGGATGGCTGTAGAGGCTTTCCAGGCGTGGATAGACCACCAGGCCGTCGTCAGTGATTTCGCATTCGTGCAGGCCGGTGAGCGCGCCACTGCCCCGGGTCTTGCGCATCTGGATTCGCCGCACGGAGCGGGTGCCGAACAGCTCTTCACCAATCTCAATGACGCCATCGACCATGGTGTGCTCGGGGCTGCCGTCATCCAGCCGGGAGCTGGTGAGGAACAGCACGGTGCAACCAGCGAAGGCCGCGTGGCCTTGCAGCTCGGAGATGAATTTTTTCGTGTCGATGGGTGAGTCGGCCTTGGAGCGCGCATTGAGCAAACCGTCGACCACCAGCACCGTGGCTTTCTGCCGGCTGATTTCACGCCGCAGCAGTTTGACCACTTCGTCCAGGCCTTCGTTTTCCAGGGTATCAAAAGCGCTGACAAACTGAATCTCGGCGCCGACCCGGGCAGGCTCGAAGAAGCTCAGGGTCGAGAGAAACTGAAACAGACGATCGTGGGATTCAGCCAGCAACGTGGCGACCAGGACCCGGCCGCCATTGCGCGCATGATGAAACCCGAGCTGGTTGGCAAGGATGGTTTTACCAGAACCGGGGCGTCCTTGAATGATATAGGACGAACCCGCGACCAGCCCACCCTTGAGTAGAGCATCAAGCCCCTCGATTCCGCTTTGAAGGCGTTTTAGCTTTTCCAAAATGCAACCCTGATCTGAACTACAGGCCATCAGGCCGAAGGTCTACGATGCTAACGCCATTTTACGATTCGGGCTATCCACTCGCCCGCTCAGGCACACGGTAAATACAAGGTGAACGCACTGCCCTGACCCAGGCAACTCTCCACGCGTATCTCGCCACCAGACTGCTTGGCAAATCCGAACACCTGGCTCAAGCCCAGCCCGGTGCCCTGGCCAACGGTCTTGGTGGTGAAAAAAGGTTCGAAAATCCTTTCGAGACAAAACGGGGCTATACCCGAGCCGTTGTCGCTGATAGCGATGGCAATGAAGTTGCCGTCAATGGCAGGGTCACCCCGGGTAGCCGGAATACGGTCAGCCCGGGTCACGCTGATGACCAGTTCACCCTGGCCGTTCATGGCTTCAATGGCGTTGTTGGCCAGGTTGAGCAGCGCCACTTCGAACTGGCCTGGATCAGCGAGAATCGCACAGCATTCTCCGGGCAAATCGATGACGACGTTGATCCCCGGCCCCGCCTCCAACTTCATGACGTCGGCGATAGCTGTGACACTCGCGTTCACATCCAGCGCCGACGGATTGAGCGCCTGACGGCGCGCAAATGACAGCAACTGACCGGTAAGGCTGCTGCCTCTTTCCACGGCCTCGGAAATCGCTTCGACCAGGCGTAGACGGCGTTCCTCGGAACTGCCAGGGCGTTTGAGCAAGTCACAGGACGACCGGATGACGGTCAGCAGGTTGTTGAAGTCATGGGCGAAGCGTCCGGTCAAGCGCCCCACGGCCTCCATCTTCTGCGACTGGCGTAATTGTTCCGTGCGCACCTGTACCTGATGCTCAAGGGACGCGGCCAAATCGCGCAGATCATCCCGGGCACGGCAGCGTTCGGTTGCCATGCGGGTGCGTTCGGCGACTTCGCGAATCAGCGCCAGTTCATCATCCGACCAGTCGCGAACTTCGCAATGGTTGAGGTAGAGCAGTGCCACCGGCCGGCCTTTTTCGGTGATGGGCATATTGATAAACGACTGGGCGCTGATCGCCTTGAGCTGCTGGGCACTGTCGCGAGTTCGCGGGTCCTCGGCAACATCGCGCACCACCACCGTCTCGCTTTTTTTCAGGTCTTCGATGTAGCTGCCATACTCGCGAAAACTCAAGACGCCGGCCAGGGTTTCGATCCCCGGCGCGTTCCAGTCGCGTTCGATCGTGATGGTCTCGGCCACCGGGTCAATGGTGCCGTAGCCAACCCGGCTGACCTGCAATGTGCGGCCGAGTATCTCCGCTGCCGCATAGGCCAGCGCGGGCGTGTCATCCAGGTCGCGAATCCGCTCGCCTATCTCTATAAGGGCGAGCCGATGGGTGTCGTAAGCCAGGAAGCCAGCCCCGGCCCCGGCCCCGGGTAAATGATTAGTTGGCATGTTGAGTCCGGCTCATTGTGAGACTGCCCTTCGTGCACTGGGCAACGTCGTCTTGTGTAAAGCCAACCTTTGCTTTTTGCCCACCTGACGGCAAGCGCAAAATTGCCCCCCTATGGGCGATGGATTGCGATCCACGGCAAAAGGTTTCAAAATTTTATGGCGAGTATCATTTTATTCAGTGAAACGCCTGTCGCGCGAGCAGGAACTTCTCCAGCTCCGGGACCGGCAAGGGCCGGCTGAACAGGTAACCCTGCACCTGATCACAACCGTTTTCCGTGAGGAATGCCAGCTGCTCTGGGGTCTCTACACCCTCGGCGATAACCTGCAGATCAAGGCTGTGCGCCAGTTCGATAATGGTCCGGGCAATCGCGGCGTCCTGGGGGTTGCTGGTCACCTCGCGGATGAAGGCAATGTCGATCTTGAGTTTGTCTATCGGGAATCGCCGCAGGTAGGCCAGGCTGGAATAACCGGTGCCAAAGTCGTCGATGGAAACCTTGACCCCCAGTTGCTTGAGCGTTTGCAGGCTGGCGATGGTGTGGGCGGTATTTTCCATCAGCGAGCTTTCGGTCAATTCGATTTCCAGCCAGTGTGGATCAATCTGATTGTCGATCAGGGCCTGGCGGATGCTGGCGATCAGGTCGCCCTCGATGATCTGCTGGCCGGACACGTTGACCGCCACCTGCAACGGTCCCTGTCCGGCACGTTGCCACTCGGCCATTTTCTGACAGACCTGGGTGATCACCCAGTTACCTACCTCGGTAATCAGCCCCATGCTTTCCAGGATAGGTACGAACACCGCCGGAGACACATTGGCCTGCCCCGGCCGCGGCCAGCGCAACAGGGCTTCGAGCCCGCACACCGCGCCGTCTTCCAGACCGATCTTGGGCTGGTAGAACAGTTCGAACGCCTGCTGTTGCACGGCTTCGCGAAGGGCGTTTTCCATCTCCTGGCGAGCCGATGCCTCCACGTTCATTTGCGCGGTATAAAACCGGTAGGTATCGCGGCCGATCTTCTTCGCCCGGTGCCTGGCCGTGTTGGCCTGTTTGATCAGACTCTGGGCATCGGCGGCGTCGTTGGGGTACAGGGAAATGCCGATACTGGCGGTCATCGACGTGTCCTGGCCGTCGAGCTGAAACGGCAGGCGCAGCACTTCACGGATGCGCTCGACGGTCTGCAGCGGGTCCGCCTGGCCCTGGCGGAGCATCAGGATCAGGGCGAATTCGTCACCGTGCAAGCGCCCCAGGGTATCGCTGACGTTGAGGCAGCCGGTCAGGCGCTGAGCCAGTTCAGCCAGCATCTGGTCACCCAGCAGGTGGCCCCAGGTTTCATTGACGTTGTTGAAGTCGTCCAGATCTACCGTCACCACGGCCAACTGCCAATCGCTGAGCGCCGCCTGGGTGAGCCCCATCTCCAGGGTGGTAAAAAAAAGATTGCGGTTGGGCAGGCCGGTCAAGGTGTCGTAGTGGGCCATTTGCAGCATGCGCTGGTCGTTTTCCTTGCGCTGGGTGATGTCGCGCGCGATGCCGACAATGATCCAGTCGTCGCCGGTCTTGTAGGCCTGGCGATGGACTTCAACCTCCAGGAAACTGCCGTCCTTGCAACGGATGCGCGACTCCGCAGGCTCGATCGGCCCTGTGCCGGCGATGATCTGGTCATATAAGCCCTTGAGCTCTTCAATGGTCTGGTCGCTGAGGTCCGCAGGGGTCATGCGCAGGAGCTCTTCAGGGGTGTAACCCAGTACCTGGCAGGCCCGCCGGTTGAATTCGATCAGCTGCATGCTGCTGCGGTTGACCAGGAAAATCGCATCCCCCGACGCATCCATTGCCGAGCGAAAGCGCTCCAGGTCGATGGTGCGCTGCTGCAGCTGCTCTTCGAGCATCAGGCTGTGGCTTTTGAGGTAGTCGCCGAACGCCTTGAGCCGCAGCAGGTTGCGCACCCGCAGCCACAATTCGGCACTTTCCACCGGCTTGCTGAGAAAATCTTCAGCGCCCGCCTCCAGGCCCGATATGCGCGCACTGTGCTCCCCCAGGGCCGAGAGCATGATGATCGGGATGTTCGAGGTGGCCTTGTCGGTTTTCAGGTGCCGGGCGACTTCGTAGCCGTCCATCCCCGGCATCATGATGTCGAGCAGGATCAGGTCGGGCGGCTGTTGCGCAATCATCGCGAGAGCCTCTTCCCCCGAACTGGCGGTTTGTGTCTGATAACCCTGGTTCTGCAGCAGGATCTGCAGCAATTTGCGCACATGGGTTTCATCGTCGACGATCAACAGGGTAGCGGCAGTGTCGGACATGGAGAGAGCTCAGGTAGAGGGCTGTTGAGGCAGAGTGTTTTGCAGCAACGTGTCGATGACCCGGTAGAGCTCCTTGTAGCGTAGTGGTTTGATGATGTAGGCGTTGCAACCCGCCTGGCGGGTCTTTTCCTCGTCTTCCTTCATGGCCATGGCGGTGAGCGCGACCACCGGAATGGCCGCTGTCGCCGCGTCCTCCTTGAGCAGCGAGGTGGCCTTGAGGCCATCCATGCCCGGCAGCTGGATATCCATCAGGATAAGTGCAGGTTGCCGCTCGCGTGCCAGCTTCAGGCCGGTTTCCGCATCAGCCGCGCAAATGACGCTGTGACCGGCACTGGTGAGCAGCAACCGGGCCAGGCGCATATTGGCGGCGTTGTCTTCGACGATCAGGATTTCAGCCACGGCGCCTCCACAATTGTTGTTCCACGGATGGGCAACCAGGCCACGAACCGGGCCCCTGCCCCTTCGCGGCTGGCAACCGCGACACTGCCACCCTGCAACTCGGTCAATTGCTTGACCATTGCCAGACCCAGGCCAGTGCCCTCGAATTTGCGGGCCAGGCTGCTGTCGATCTGGCTGAAGGCCTTGAACAGCTTGTCCATGTCCGCCTGGGCGATACCGATACCGGTATCGCTGACACTCAGTTGCAGAAACTGCTCATGCTCGCTGGACGGCACCTCAAAGCCGTGCACCGGCCAGTCGCCTTCGATGATCCCGACCTGCTCGCGCGTAACCTGCTTGACTGCCAGCGTGACCACGCCTCCAGCGGCGCTGAACTTCACCGCGTTGGCCAGCAGGTTGTAGACGATTTGCTTGGTCTTGCGCAGGTCCAGCTCGAAGGTGCCCAGGTCGGCGTCGGTTTCCAGTTTCAATTGAATACGTTGCAGGGCCGCTTTTTCGCGCACGATCAATAAACTGTTGCTCAGCAGGCCTTGCAGCTCGACGGATTCGAGCTCCAGGGCCATCATCCCGGCTTCGACCTTGGACAGGTCAAGGATGTCATTGATCAGCGACAGCAGATGCTGGCCGCTGGAAAAGATGTCGCTGATGTACTCGCGCTGGGTGTCGGTCATGTCACCCACCATGCCGTCCTTGAGCGCTTCGGAAAAACCGATCACGGCGTTCAACGGAGTGCGCAGTTCGTGGGACATGGTCGCCAGGAACTCCGACTTCATCAGGCTGGCATGTTCGAGTTCGACGTTTTTCTCTTCGAGCGTGCGCTCGAAGCGCTTGCGCTCGGTGACGTCGCGGGCGGCGGCGAAGACCCCCTGCAACTTGCGATCTCGGTCGTGGAAGGTCGCCGCGTTATAGGACACCACGGTTTCGGTGCCGTCGTAGGCACGCACCGTCAGTTCGTAGTCGCTGACCTTGTTCTCGCTGAGCACGCGCTTGATGGCCGCATCGGCTCGTGCAGGGTCGGTGAAGAAGTTGCGGCACGGCGCGCCGATCAACTCGTCGCGGGTGCGGCCGGTCAGCTCCATCATCTGCTTGTTGACGTCGGAGATGATCCCCTGGGGATTGGTCATCATCAGCGCATCGATGTTCGACTCGATCAGCGAGCGGGTATAGAACTGCTGGTCGCGCAGGCGTTGATCGAGCAGGGCCTGGGTGGCTTCTTCCTGCTTGCGTGCGGTGTTGTCGGTGCCGATCAGCAGGTAGCCGATGATGACTTCGGCGCTGTCGCGCAATGAAGTCACCGAGACCATTGCCGAGAGGCGGCTGCCGTCCTTGCGGATGTAGGTCAGCTCATAAATATCTTCGATGCCCCGGGAAGCCTTGAATACCAGCGCGTCGAAGCCCGGTGTGATTACGGTCTTGAGTTCCAGGCTCAGGGCTGCGGCACGGGTGATCAGCTCGGCAGGGTCGGAAATGTCCGCCGGGGTGATCTTGTCGACCACGTCTTCGGACAGATACCCAAGCATGCGCTCGGCGCCCACGTTGAAGATCTGGATCACGCCTTTTTCGTCGGTGGCGATGCTGGAAAAGTAGGCGCTGTTGAAAATTGCGTCTTGCAGGGCACCGGTCTTGAGCAGGCTTTTCTGCCTTCGAAACTCGACAATCTTCTCGGCGCGAGACTGGGGTTCGGAGGGTGGACGATCTACTGGCGGGGTTTCCATGGAATGGTTTTCCGTTAACTCGCAAACCTGACCGTGATGACGGTGCCGTAAAGCGTGCTTACGGAAAATCGCCCGGATGGACGATTAGAGGTTTTCTTACGATAGCAGAGCGTGGCTTGGAGGGTGCGCCTGGAAACTTTCGTAAGGCTTTCAGCGATGAACAAATCCATCAACCGCATGCCCGCCGCCAAGGGGCCAAGGAGCCCCTCGAGGGTTGCAGCTGCTACAGGCTGAACAGGTCAACGCCCAGCTGGAACGCGACCCACAAGGCCAGGCCGGTGGCAAACAACAGTGCGATGTTCTCGAACAGATTGTTGCGGTACTGCTTGTCCAGCAACGACTTCTGGTTGGACATGATCAGCAGCCCGAGGGAGATGACCGGCAAACCGATGATGTTCAGCGCGCTGACACCAATGGTCAGGGTCACAAAGTCCGGCATGCCAGGCAGCGACCAGACCAGCGGAGTCACGAGGATGAACAGCATGAACCACTTGTGCATCGGATCATGGTGAAACTCTTTGCCGTACTTCTCGCGACGCTTGGGCCGCACGTGCTGGAAGGCGTCGGTGATGAGCATCGGAAAGGCGGTGGTTTTGCCGGAGATGCTGGCGAACAGGGTCGCAAATACGCCAATGAAGAACACATACCAGCCGATCGGGCCGAAGAAGATTTCCAGCGCCTTGCCCAGGTCAGCGAGGGTTTTTACTTCGATGCCGTTGGGCCGCAGTATTTCCGCGCCGACGATCCAGATGGCCAGGTTGATCACGATTCCGACGAACACGGCAAACAGCAGATCGTTGCGCTGGATGCGCTTGTGCTCCGGTCCGGTCCAACCCTTCTGGCGCATGACATAAGGGTGCACGAAGTTGGCAATGGAGCCGGCCACCGCGCCGATCACCGATACCGCCACCAGCAAGGCGCCATGCACGCCTTCATCTGGCGGAATGCTGAAACCGATGGTGCCTTTGATGATACCGGTCACGTCGGGACCGGACATGACGGCAAGGGCAATGAACGCCAGGGTCATGATCGCCAGCAGCACCTTCATGACGCCTTCGATCATCGAGTAGATGTTGCGACCCACCAGCAGCCACACCGCCAGCACCACCGCCAGGGAACATAACAAAGGCTGGTCGATTTTCAACAGCATCGCCAGGGACTCACCGGCCCCCTTGATCATATAGGCGTTCATCAAATGCCCCATCAACAGGGCGTACACAAGCATGAACCAGGCAAAAAACGGATTGAGTTGGGCGTAGCCCTGGAGGATGGTCATGCCCTGGATATTGCACAGCTGGAAGCGGGCAATGATGTTGACGATCAGGTATCTCAACAGCAGGGAGACGGCCAGCACCCACATCATCGCGTAGCCGTAGTTGGCCCCTGCCACAGACGAAGTGATCAGATCACCGGCGCCAAGCCAGGACAAAACGGCGATGATTCCGGGCCCCAGCAGCTTGAGTATTCGGGCAAAACGATTTTGCGCGGGCGCCGCGACTTTGCCTTCGACGGAAGGAATGCTCGTCATGGAAGGTATCTCCGTTATTTTTTTTGTGAGAACGGGCGCATTCCAACACAGTACGTACGACGTCGTACAACTACTAAAATAAAGAGAGTATGAGGAAATGTTTCCATGTTGAGAGTCGAGCGCCGCGACTGGAGTCACCTGCGCCCGGTTACAGCTATCATTCGATTCGCCAAGCTTAAGGATCGCCAGTCCCGCTACTGGATCACCTGTGCATATACCCCACGATCGACGTTGCCCCCCGACAGGATCACCCCGACTGTCCTGCCCGCCATGGCGTCACGCTCCTGTACCAGGGCCGCCAGGGCCGAGGCGCCCGCGCCTTCTGCAAGGTTATGGGTATCGGTGTAATACATGCGCATCGCTTCGGCGATCTGACCGTCGTTGACCGCGACAATTCGCGCCGCGCCCGCACTGTAGATGGCAAACGCCTCGGGAATCGGCTTGCGCACCGCCAGGCCATCGGCAAAGGTGTTCGCCGAAGGGGTTTCACAGATCTTTCCCGCCTCAAACGATAACCTGACAGCGTCAGCCTCCGTCGACACCACACCCACCACCTGGGTCTTGAGGCCCAACGCATCGCGCGCGGCGATCACCCCGCAGATCCCCGAACCACAACCGATCGGCACATAGACGGTGTCGAGGTCGGGCACCGCAGTGAACAGTTCCAGGGCATAGGTGGCCACGCCCTTGACCAGTTCAGTGTGAAACGGCGGCACCAGCAACAGATCATGCGCCTGCGCCAGGCGGGCAGCCTCGACCCGGGCATCATCGAAGTCGCGACCGCACTCGACCACCTCTCCCCCGAAGCCACGCATGGCGTTGTTCTTCTCCACCGAGTTGCCTTCGGGCACCACGATCAACGCGCGCAAGCCCACGGCACTGGCAGCCAGCGCCAGGCTCTGGCCATGGTTGCCGCGAGTCGCGGTGACGATGCCCTTCACGCCGGGGTGGTTGCGCTTGAGCCAGTGCATGAAGGTAATGCCGCCACGTACCTTGAAGGCGCCCGTGGGGGTATGGTTTTCATGCTTGACCCACACTGTGCAGCCCAGCCGTTCTGCCAGCAACGGCCAGGCGTACTGAGCCGTGGCGGGCATGACCTGGTACACCAGGCGGGCCGCCTGTTCGATGTCGTCGCGAGTCAATGTGTGCATGGGCAGTCTCCGTGATGTTTTGCCCAGTCTAGGCACGCAGGCGATACGTCGGCTTTCAGAAAACCGACCTGACTTTTTTGCCCCATCTTCACTACTATGCGGGCATGAACCCGCGAAATCGCCTGCCCTCAACGCTCATGACCGAACCGGTGCGCCGGGTCGACGCCGGGGCGTGGGCGATTGAGTTGTTGCCCGCCTCCGCCTACGCGACCCGTTACGTGGCAAGCCAGGCCGCCATTGGTTTCGCCTTTGACAGCCAGCGTGGCGTGCACGCTATCGGCAGCGACCGGGTCCGGCCCTTCCTCGCCACTCCCAACGGCCTGGCGTTTGTCCCGACCGGTTGCGATGTGTTGTCCGAGTCCTCGCAGGGCGGTGAATACCTGCGGGTGGTGCGCACCGATGGCCTGGAATTGCCGGGCGATCACGCTTTTAACAATCGCATCGATCCGCAAGCGATTCGCCTCGCGCTGCGCATGCGCAACGCAATGCTGCACGCCACCGTGGATGACGATTGGCAGGCCTGGGCACTGGCCCTGGCTGAGCGGGCAACGGCGCACTTCGCCTCGCCTGCGCAACCGACAGGCTCCCTGACGGCCAATCGCCTGCGCCTGCTGGATGAGTTCATCGATGCAGGTCTTGAGGGGCCGCTGAGTGTGCAGGCGATGGCCGGCCTGCTTGAACTGTCGGAAGGGTTTTTCATGCGGGCGTTCAAGCAGGCCACCGGTAAAAGCCCGCACAGCTACCTGATCGACCGGCGCCTGGCCAAGGCCCGCGCCCTGCTGCGCGACTCAGGCGCCAGCCTGGCCGATATCGCCCTGACCTGCGGCTTCAATTCCCAGGCGCATATGGCGACGCTGTTCCGACAACGGCTGGGGGCGAGTCCGGGGCAGCTGCGCAGTGGCAAATAACGACACCCCTCACCCCGCCTCAATCAGAATCGGGCAGGGAGCATTCTGCAAAACCTCATACGCCACCGAGTTGCCCACCAGCCGCTCAAACGTCGACATGTGGTGATGCCCCATCACTATCAGATCGCAGCCCTGCTCCCGGGCGTGCTTGCAGATGGCATTCTCCGGGTCGCCGGCAATGACGGTGGCGGTGCATTTGATGTGTCGAGCCTGAAGAAACAGGCGGGCCTTTTCGACAACTTCTTCGCAGTGCAACTGCTCTGTCCACGAAGCAGGCGATGCTTGCCGGGATTCAAGATCCGGTGCGCTGAATTCGTAAGCGATCACGCTCACGACATGCACCCGCGTCGCGTCATGGGCCACTTTCATGGCCAACTCCAGGACCTTGTCGCTCTGGGCATTGCCGTTGATAGCCACCAGGATTTCACTGAACATCATGGGTCCCGTTTGATTGCTGAACAAGAAAGCTCAAGAGCCGCGAAGTCTAGCAACCGTCAAATTCTCCGATAACTGACTTGTGAGCACTGTATGAGTGCACCCAACGCAGCAATCGCCTTACTCCAGGTTTCGGGCACCACCAACCCCATGGCGAGCGAGCTTGCTCGCGCCAGGTGGCAAAACGGCCCCAAAACCGGTCGCCGCGAACCGATAAGTTGCCTGTCGCCACGTCAGAGTCAAACCCGCTAATCAGCAGATTCGACAGCGACAAACCTACTAATCTACCAGTGCAGTTTTTCCACTCTGGAGATTCGACATGAAACTCGGAAACTCATTGGCATTGCTGATCACCGTCACTTTGGTCGGTTGCACCACTCCAGCCCAGAAAGGAGTATCCGTGCCGCTCCAGGCCACCCGGCATAACACCGGGCAAATCGGCAATGTGACCCTGGCCAACTGGGGCAAGAAAACCGGATTCAACTTCATCATCAGTGGCGTTCCGGACGGCGCCTCCCTGCCACTGCGGCTATATACCTTCATCAACAAAGGCAGCTGCCAGCAGCCCGGCCCCGTTGCCTACGAAATGAACGACCAGGTCAACACCGAACGCCAGGCCATCCGCGGCTGGGTATTCTCAAGAAGTGCGCCAGTGGAACTGCCGGTGTTGCTTGCCAGTGAGCACTCGGTCGTCGTGCGAACTGCCCCGGACAGCGGCAATCTCGATATTTTTTGCGGTGATATCAAGCGAGCAGGCTCGGTGAATTAGTCTCGGGGTGGATGTGACGCGTAATGAGGGCTTATCAGGGTCAGCATACCGCCTGGAGCATTAGTTTTTCGGCCGTTATGTGCTCCCTTCGGTGTTTCCTGCGTCGCACTTCTCACTGCCCGCCCCTTTCACCCGGAGTTCCCCATGCCCTCGCCCCATTCCTTCCCGGCAGCCTTGCTGGGCCTGGCTTTCGTTTGTCCGGCCATCGCCGCGGCCCAGGGCATGGAGTTGGGACAGGTGCTGATCGAAGCTGACGGACAAGGCACCGCAGACTCGTCCATCGAAGACGCCCGCGAGCGGCTGGGCCAGGTGCCTGGCGGCACTAACGTGGTCGACATGCGCCGTGCGCTGCAGGGTCGAGTTGCCAGCAATCAGGATGTGCTGGCCTATCAGCCGGGCGTCTATGCACAGTCTGCGGGCAATGAAGGAGTGAAGATTTCGATCCGTGGCTCGGGAATCAACCGTGCGCCCGGCGCCCATGCCTCGGGGCTGTACGCCATGCTCGACGGCCTGCCGCTGACGGGTCCGGGGGGCACGCCTTATGAGTTGCTCGAGCCGCTGTGGCTCGATCATGTGGAAGTGCTGCGCGGTGCCAACGGGTTTGACCGGGGTGCGCTGGCCCTGGGTGGGGCCATCGACTATATCAGCCACACTGGCTACGACGCGGCGCGGTTGCAGGTGCGCTATGCGGTAGGCAGTCACGGCTATCAGCAGCGCCAGATCAGTTCCGGGCAGGTGCTGGGCGCATTCGATTACTACGTGGCGGTGACCGACGCGAGCGCCGACGGGTATCAGGATCACACCGCCAGTAAAAGCCAGGGGCTGATCGCCAACTTCGGTTATCGCTTCAACCCGAACCTGGAAACACGCTTTTATCTGCGTCACCGCCAGACTGACAACGATCTGGCCGGACGCGTGAGCAAGCACTCCATCGAACACGACGCACGGGCGGCCAACCCGGCCTATGTCGCACGGGACGACAGCCGCGATCAGCCGGGCAGCACGTTCATCGGCAACAAGACCACCTGGTTCATCGATGACGACTCAAGCATCCAGACCGGGCTGGTCTACCACGACTATCCGATGGACCTGCGCGAAGGCCCCAACCGCCTGAAGGTAGCGTACTCGGATGTCAGCGGCACCTTCGACTACAAGCGTCGCGATACTCTGTGGGGCCTGGAAAGCCAGAGCAATGTCGGCCTGCGAGTGACCAGGCACCTGCCCAACGCCGGCGCCAGTGAATCGGTGCGCATTCCCACCGGCAACACCGCCGGGTACGCCCCGGGCACCGCCATGCGCAATTTCACCTATCAGGGCTCGGACACTGTGCTGCACGCAGGCAACGATCTGCAGATCGCCGACGACCTGTGGCTGACCACCGGCCTCGCCGCCATCTACACCCGCCGCGAAAGCGCCGTGACCTACCCCGACGGCGGCGGCAAGACCAGCCTCAATGACTGGGACTACGCCCCGCGCCTGGGCCTGCGCTATCAGGTGAACCCGGATCTGCAACTGTTTGGCAACCTCAGCCGATCCGTTGAAGGGCCGCATCCGTGGTCGCTGATCTACAGCGCCAACCAGCGCTTCCCGGCAGGCAGCGGCGCCGCCACAGGCACTCAACGTGACCCGGTCAAGCTGCAAAACCAGACCGCAACCACCCTGGAACTCGGCGGGCGCGGCGACAGTCGCCTCGGTCAATGGAGCCTGGCCTGGTACTACGCCCAGGTGCATAACGAGTTGCTTTCGGTGCTGCCGGACGCCAACGCCACCACGCCATACGAACTCAACGCCAGCCCAACCGTGCATCAGGGTGTCGAAGCCGGCCTGCAGAGTAACCTCTGGTCCCGGGACGACGGCGGTCAACTGAGCCTGCGCCAGAGCTATACGTTCAGCGACTTCCATTACCGCGACGACGATCGCTTCGGCGACAACCGCCTGCCGGGCCTGCCAATGCACTACTACCAGGGCGAACTGCGTTATGACTGGCCCCAGGGATTTTTTGCCGGGCTGAACACCCAGTGGGTGTCCAAAGTGGCGGTCGATTACGCCAACAGCTATTACGCCGATCCCTATGCACTGTTCGGTGCGACGGTAGGCTACAACTCGCCCAAGGACGACTGGCAGACCTGGCTGGACCTGCGCAACCTGACCAACAAGCACTACGCCGCCACGGTCACGCCGGGCTATGACGACAAGGGCCTGGATGCCGCGCGGTCGACGCCGGGTGAAGGCCTGGGTGTGTACGCCGGGGTGTCGTGGAGCCTGCGCTGAGGCCTGCACGTCGCTGGGTGGTGGTCTACGCTTGCGACAACTTTGCGGTGTTGCGCAGTTTGGCGATCTGAACAGGAGGTGTGATGAACAACTTCGCCATTGTGGCCACGGTACTCTCCATGATCCTGGGGTTGTCCGTTACCCGCCTGCTCCTGGGTGCATTGACCGTTTTCCGCATTCGCCGGGTCGCCAAACCTGACTGGGTGCCCCTGGTCTGGGCGATCATGCTGTTCGCCACCCAGCTGGATTTCTGGTGGGCGGTGAACTCCCTGCCGGCGGTCAAGACGACCTTTTCGTTCACCGAATTCCTGGTGCTGGTCCTGCTGGCGTTATCGTTGTTCGTAGCCGCAGCGCTGCTGCTTCCCAGCCGCAGCGAAGACGAACAGCACGGCCTGCGCATCTACTTCGAGCAGGATGGCCGCTACGCCCTGCTGTCGCTGTCGACCTACCTGCTGCTCGGGCTGTGCGTTAACGTGTGGTTTTTCAAGGCCTCGCCGCTTGCGCTTTGGGGAGTCCTGGATGTGATCATGATCGTCCTGCCGGTCTGCGCATTCCTGGCCCGGTCACGTAAAACGTATTCGTTCATTACCCTGATGTACGTGCCTATCACTGCGGTCGACCTCGCAGTTTCACTATCAAACTAAGCGGGCTTTGCCCGGACCTTGAAAGCCTCGCGCCGGGTTTGTCGTTCTGCTGAGTAAGCCTCGTCAAGTGCCTTACCCAAACCTTCCCGATGCAACAGTTCGGCAATCTCTGGCAGACAACGTTCTGACCCACATCACAAATCCCAGTTGGAGCAATTGTCTTCCCCCTGCCACATCAATATCGAATGTGCAGACGCCATCGCGGGCACGCCCGGCTCCCACAGAGATATCTGCCGTACACAACTGCTGCGCCCACCACAACAACCCTGTGGGAGCGGGCTTGCCCGCGATGGCGTCAGCACATTCGATATTGATGTGGCAGGGAGATTGCCATCGCGGGCAAGCCCGGCTCCCACAGAGATATCTGCCGTACACAAATGCTGCGCCCACCACAAAAACCCTGTGGGAGCGGGCTTGCCCGCGATGGCAATCTCCCTGCCACATCAATGTCGAATCCGCAGACGCCATCGCGGGCAAGCCCGGCTCCCACAGAGATATCTGCCGTACACAAATGCTGCGCCCGCCAAAAAAAAACCTGTGGGAGCGGGCTTGCCCGCGATGGCTATCTCCCTGCCACATCAATGTCGAATGTGCAGACGCCATCGCCAGCAGGCTGGCTCCCACAGTGATCTGCGCCGAACACAAATACTGCGTCACCACCAATACCTGTGGGAGCAAGGCTTGCCCCCGATGGCAATCTCCCTGCCACATCAATATCGAATGTGCAGACGCCATCGCCAGCAGGCTGGCTCCCACAGTGGTCTGCGTCGAACATAAATACTGCGTCCACCACCATTCCACTGTGGGAGCGGGCTTGCCCGCGATGGCTATCTCCCTGCCACATCAATGTCGAATGTGCAGACGCCATCGCCTGCAGGCTGGCTCCCACAGTGATCTGCGCCGTACACAAATGCTGTGTCCACCAACAATACCTATGGGAGCGGCGGTGCGACGATTCGACTTGCCCGTGAGCAAGCGTCTTAGCCGGCTAACGCAATACGGCTCTGCGTGGCGTACTCGCTGGCGCGTGTTGCGTGCATTCCCAAGGGGAATGCGATTGCACTCAATCGAGCACCTTAATCTGCGTCAAGCCTACCACCTCAGCTTGTTGCACAATTTCCTCCGGCGATGCGTCAGCCGGGGGCATGATCAGGCCGTTTTCCGCGTCCCCATAATGTAACTCCAACAGATGCAGGGCGGCCTCATGAGCGGGTAGTTGCTCTTGCTTGAGCTCGAACAGGTGGGAGCGGAGCTCGCCGTTGAACAGGTATTGCACCGTGAAATTGCGCATGATCGATCCTCGGAATGAAAGAAGTGCTGCAAATCATCCTGACCGCCAGGTCAGCTTTTAGTTCGCACAGTTCCAGCTTGGCGAAGATCCTGCCACTTTGGGCAAATGCAAAAAATACCAGCAAGTGGTGAATTATTTAGTGTCCTTATGTATCTGAACAGCAAGAGGCCATGCCATCAAAAAGATGGCATGGCCAAGGTAACCCCTCTAGACCGGGCTATACCGGGCTGGTGGCTTGCATCAAGACTGATCAGGTACAGAGTGGCTCGCATGCAATCATCTGAGAAAAACGTCAATCCAATCGGGTTGAAAGACATCACCATTGTCGACGACGCCAAGATGCGCAAGGCGATCACTGCCGCCGCACTGGGCAACGCCATGGAATGGTTCGACTTCGGCGTCTATGGGTTTGTCGCGTACGTGCTCGGCAAGGTATTTTTCCCCGGCGCCGACCCTGGCGTGCAAATGATCGCCGCGCTGGCGACCTTCTCCGTGCCTTTCCTGATCTGGCCCCTGGGCGGTTTGTTCTTCGGTACCCTGGGCGACAAGTACGGCCGGCAGAAAGTCCTGGCCGCCACCATTGTGATCATGTCGCTGAGCACCTTCGCCATCGGGCTGATCCCGTCCTACGCCTCGATTGGCATCTGGGCGCCGATCCTCCTGCTGCTGGCCAAAATGGCGCAGGGCTTCTCGGTTGGAGGGGAATACACCGGCGCTTCGATCTTCGTCGCCGAATACGCCCCAGACCGCAAGCGTGGTTTCCTCGGCAGCTGGCTGGACTTCGGCTCGATTGCCGGTTTTGTGCTCGGTGCCGGGGTGGTCGTGCTGATCTCCACCATCATAGGTGAAGAACAGTTCGAAGCCTGGGGCTGGCGTCTGCCGTTCTTCCTCGCCCTGCCCCTGGGCATGATCGGGCTCTATCTGCGTCATGCGCTGGAAGAGACTCCGGCGTTCCAGCAGCATGTAGAGCAGCTGGAGCAGGACGATCGCGACGGCCTGGCCCGTGGGCCGAAGGTGTCTTTCAAGGAAGTCGCCACCAAGCACTGGCGCAGCCTGTTGACTTGCATCGGCGTGGTCGCGGCGACCAACGTCACTTACTACATGCTGCTCACCTACATGCCGAGCTACCTCACGCACAACCTGCACTACAGCGAAAATCACGGTGTATTGATCATCATCGCGATAATGGTCGGCATGCTGTTCGTCCAGCCGCTGATCGGGCTGGTCAGCGACAAGATTGGGCGTCGTCCTTTCATCATCTGCGGCAGCGTTGGCTTGTTCTTCCTCGCTATTCCGGCGTTCATGCTGATCAACAGCGGCAAGCTCGGCCTGATTTTTTCCGGGTTGCTGATGCTGGCGGTGCTGCTGAACTTCTTCATCGGGGTAATGGCGTCCACCCTCCCGGCGATGTTTCCTACGCATATCCGCTACAGCGCGCTGGCCAGCGCCTTCAACGTCTCGGTGCTGATCGCGGGCCTGACGCCGGCCATCGTCGCCTGGCTGGTGGAAAGCACACAAAACCTTTACATGCCGGCCTATTACCTGATGGTGATCGCCGTAGTCGGCCTGGTCACGGGCGTGACGATGAAAGAAACGGCCAACAAACCACTACGCGGTGCGGCGCCAGCGGCTTCCGACCTTGAAGAAGCACGGGAGCTGCTGCAGGAGCACCATGACAACATCGAGCAGAAGATCGAGGACCTCGATGCCGAAATCGCCGAGCTGCAAGCCAAGCGCGAGCGTCTGGTGCAGCAGCATCCGCGAATTGATTAAACCATCTGTCCCGGGTGATTCGCTCAAGTCTCGGCGAGCGGAAAACCCAGGCGAAAGCGCGTGCCGGTTTCGTCACTGTCCACGCTCACCCAACCGTCATGCAGGTGCATGATCGACCGGACGATGGCCAGGCCCAACCCGCCGGAATCATCAGGCTGATTGCGTGACGGGTCGCACCGGTAGAACCGTTCGAACAATCTCGGAAGATGTTCCGCAGCGATCGGCGCGCCCTGGTTGTGCACCGTGATCTCCAGGCGGTCCTGCAGCAGGGTGCTGCTGATCGTCACCGCCGTGCCAGGCGTCGCGTAGCGCAGGGCATTGGCCAGCAGGTTGGCCAGTGCCCTGCGCACCAGGCCGGGGTCGGCCAGCAACTGATCATGGGCCTGGTTGATCAGCCCTACCTCGCGCTCCTGCGCCACGCCTTCAAAGTAATCACAGAGCTGCTCGATCAGCTCGTGCAAGTCGATTTGAACGGCTTTCACCGCCGCGTCGGACTGCTCGGTGCGGGCGAGAAACAGCATGCTGTCGATCATTCGCGCCAGACGCTCGTATTCTTCCTGATTGGATACCAGCAGGTTTTGGTAATCCTCGATTGAACGACTGTGCCGCAGTGTCTGCTGGGTATGGCCCATCAGGTTGCTCAGCGGCGTGCGCATCTCATGGGCCAGGTCTTCGGAAAAACGCGACAGCTGGGCAAAGCCGTCTTCCAGTCGTGCGAGCATCTGGTTGAGTGCATGGCTCAGCGCCTGCAGCTCACTGAGTTCACTGAACTCATCCAGGCGCAAATGCAGGTGCTGCACATCGATCCCGGCAGCACGCCTGGCCAACAGGCGCACCGGTCGCAAACCACGCTGGCTGACCCACCAGCCCAGCACAAAAGCCAGCAGCGCACCGACCGACATGGCCAGCCAGAGCTTGAATCGATAGGCCGCCAGCATCTGCTCTCGCTCACCAAGCAACTTGCCGGCGATCAGGGTGAGACGGCGGTCGCCCTGGGTGACATCCTTCCAGGCAAGACGCACGGGTTCTGACGCATCTGCGTCAGCAACGAGCGCCTGGGGGGTGGCTGGCAACCTTGGCAGGTTCATCTGGGCCGGGTTGATTTCGATCAGCACCTGGCCGCTTTCATCGAGGATCCACAGCAGGTTGTCGCGATTGCCCAGCATGTTCTCATAGAGCTTGGGCCGACTGCGCAATTGCTCGACGCTGTCGCTGTCGTTGATTAACGCCTGCATGCGCTCGAGGCGACCGAGCAAGGCCTGGTCATCGCGCCAGGCGATCTCCCGCTCCAGGGACTGATACAGGTAAAAGCCGATCGCGCCCAGCAACAGTGCGCTGACGAGCGCGAACATCACCGCCAGGCGCAGGCTGAGGGCGCGCGGGAACAGGTTCAGGATTGCACCTCGAGCATGTAGCCAATACCGCGCACGGTGTGGATCAACTTAAGCGGGTAAGGATCATCCACCTTCGCCCGCAAGCGACGGATCGCGACGTCGACCACGTTGGTGTCACTGTCGAAGTTCATCTGCCAGATCTGCGAGGCGATCAGCGAACGTGACAATACCTCCCCTTCCCGACTGAGCAGCAAGTGCAGCAGGGCGAACTCCTTGTTGGTCAGGATCAGGCGCTCCCCGCCGCGGGTGACCTTGCGCCGCAGCAGATCCAGGCTCAGGTCGCCGACCACGAAATGTTCGACCTCACGCGGTGGGCCGCGGCGCAGCAGGGTGCGCACCCGGGCCAGCAATTCGGCATAAGAGAAAGGTTTGACCAGGTAATCGTCAGCACCCAGTTCCAGCCCTTTGACCCGATCGTCCACCGAATCCCGGGCCGTCAGGAACAGTACCGGGGTCTGCCATTTGCGCCGGATGATCTGCAGCAATTGCCAGCCATCCAGGCCGGGCAGCATGACGTCGAGGATGATCAGGTCGAACTCGCTCTCCTGAGCCAGGTGCTGGCCGTCCAGCCCGTTCAGGGCGATCTCGACCACATAGCCCGACTCAGTCAGGGCCTTGCGCAGGTAATCCGCCGTCTTCGCTTCGTCTTCAACCACCAGGATACGCATTTTTTCCTCCAGTACTGGCGCATAGGCTAGCCCGCTTCGCGCGGTTCTCACATTACATATTGGTAATGATCGGGCAATCATCCTGAGCGGACGTGCCGGGCATCATGGCGACCAATGACTTAACCCGCCCCGATCAAGGAACAAGCATGCGTACCGGCCTATCGACTTCATTGCTGATCACTCTCGCCATGAGCCCTGTATTCGTCCACGCCGCCCAGGCGCCAGTGCCGCGCATGGACATTACGCTGGCGCTGGCCAATGACTTGCTCAATGCCACGCTGGGCGCCTGCCACGCCGATGGCCGCACGGCCGTTGCCGCCGTCGTCGACCGTGGCGGCAACCTGGTCGCCGTGCAGCGCGACGACAACGTCGGCCCGCACAACACGCTGGCCGCTCAACGCAAAGCCTACACCGCGCTATCGACCAAGACCTCGACGCGCCTTCTCGCCGAACGCGCTCGCAGCACCCCGGATGCAGAAAACCTCAACACCTTGGGTGAATTGTTACTGCTGGGTGGGGGCGTGCCGTTGCAGTTCGAGGGCCAGGTGATCGGCGCCATCGGAGTGGCCGGCGCCGGTGGCGCTGCATTCGATGAAGGCTGTGCACTGGCTGCTATCAACCAAGTCCTCCCCGCTGTTAAAAACTAAGGAAATCACCATGACTGTATTGAAATCTCTCTTCGCCGGCGTCGTATTGAGCGCCCTGTCGACCCTGGCATCAGCGGCAGCCAACCCGCTGAGCGTCCACGTACTCAACTTGCAGGATGGCCTGCCCTCCCCCGGGGTCAACGTCACGCTGGAAAAACAGGACGGCAAGAACTGGGACATGCTCAACAGCGCCGCGACCAACGAACAGGGTCGGGTTACCGGTTTGTATCCGGAAGGCCAGAACCTGGAGAAAGGCACGTACCGCGTCACCTTCAAGACTGGCGAGTGGTTCAAGGCGCACAAAGTGGCCAGTTTCTTCCCGGAAGTACCGGTGATTTTCGAGGTGGATGGCACCGTTCCTCACTACCACATCCCCCTGCTGCTCAGTCCTTACGGGTTTTCGACCTACCGGGGTAACTGAAGCACAAAAAAAACCCCGCAACCGAATGAGGTGCGGGGTTAAAAAATTGGTTGGTTGCGGCCAACCAAAGGAGCTCTGTAGTAAACCTTAGATGCAGTCCTGTGCTGCACGTTCAAAACTGGAAGGCAGTAAATTCGACGCCAGCAAGTGCCGCTCATAGATGAACACTTTGCCGCCGTGGCCGGCCTTGTAGGCTTCCAGCACGTTGTCCGCCGAGATTTTGCTCGGCACCACGATCCGGTAGCTGCGCTGTGTCTGGGAAACGGTCGGATGCAACGCACTGCCCTGCAACTTGGGTACGACGCAGTCAGCGTACTGGGCCGGAGTCTTGCTGGTTTGCAAGGTCATGGTTGGATCGTTCGGCGCGGAGGCACAACCGGCCAGCAGCAACGAGGCAAACGCCATGGCAAAAACAAAAAGAGCACGCATCAATCTCATCCTGAAAAAAATTGGGCGATTCAGCAGTTGAACGGCATCGCCCTGTTCGATGATGGTGATTTTCCGGGTATTGTCAGCAAAGTAGAACTTGCCTTTGGTGATGTTCACTATTACTTCTAGCAATAGTTGCCCGCCGGCCCGGCAGGCATGCCAGCTAACAAGATCGATGAGGGTCTCTATTTGAGAACTTTTGACTTTATCCGCGACGCCGTCTTGCCCCAGTACCGTGAACGGGTGGCCGAATATCTGGTGGAGTACGAAAGCGTGTTATTGAGCGAGCCTGCGCCGAGCCCGGAGCTGGCGCGGGACACTGCCAATCAGCTGCGCGGCTACCTGCGCGGCCTGAACACCACGCGTGTATTGGGCATGGCAGATCTGGAGGAGCTGGACCGGCGTCTGGCAGATACCTGGCTGTAAGTTCGGCCGCGGCCTTGCTGTGCAAGCAAAACCCCGAGCCTTCGATCAAACCGGTTGAACCTACCCGCCGCCCTGCCCCTCGGATATTAAAACCTGAGTGGGTACACCCATGGACATCGAGGACACACTGCTGCGCCAGCGCAAGGTGCTTGCCGAATTTGGCGAGCTGGCCCTGGTGTCGGACGATCTTGAGCACATCCTCGACGAGGCCTGTCGCCTGGTGGGTGAGGCGCTGGAAACCAATCTCGCCAAGTTTATGTTGCTGCGTGAAGACGGCATCACTTTCCTGGTGCGCAACGGGATTGGCTGGACGCCGGATGTCGTGGGCAAGGTCCAGGTGCAAGCCTGTGAAGGCAGCCCGGAGCGCTACTCCCTGGACACCGATCTGCCGGTGATCTCGGTGGATGTCGCCACCGAAACTCGCTTCCGCTACCACGACTTCCAGATCAGGAATGGCGTGCAAGCGTTTGTCAACGTGCTGGTGTACGGTGCCACCGAGCAGCGTCCGTTCGGGATTTTCGAAGTCGACAGCCGCTGCCCTCGTGAATTTACCGACAGTGACATTGATTTCCTGCGGGTCTACAGCAATCTGCTGGGGGCGGTCCTCAAGCGCTTCAATACCTTGCAGGTCATGCGGTCCACCGAAGAAAAACTGCGCGAAAGCGAGAAGCATTACCGGATCGCCGCAGAGCTCAATCCGTTGTGGCCCTGGAGCGCCGACAGTCAAGGCGCGCTGATTTCCATCGATCAGCGCTGGTACGAATACACCGGGCTGAACCCGGCGCAAACGCTGGGTCGGGAGTGGACCCAAGCCGCCCACCCTGATGATCGCCAATCCCTGGCGCAAGGCTGGGATCATTCGCTGGCGACCCTGGAACCTTTCGATCTGCACGTCCGATTGCGCAAGCACGATGGCGAGCTACCCTGGTTCAGGGTGCGCGCCTTGTGCAGCCTCGACGCTGGCGGGCACAGCGAGCAATGGTATGGCACCCTGGAGAACGTTGATGACCGGGTGCAACTTGAGTCAGCGCTGCGCGACTGGAACGATTTGCTGGAAGACCGAATCGCCCAGCGCACCGCGCAGCTTGAGGCCGAACAGCACGAGCGGGCCATGGCAGAATCCAAGCTTCGGCAAAGTCAGAAAATGGAAGCAGTCGGCCAGCTGACCGGCGGCATCGCCCACGACTTCAACAACTTGTTGGCCGGGATCATTGGCAGCCTTGAGTTGATGCAGCGCCGCATCGACGCGGGTCAGCACAATCAGCTCACCCGCTACAACTCAGTCGCCATGACTTCCGCCTCCAGGGCGGCCGCCCTGACTCAGCGGCTGCTGGCGTTTTCCAGACAACAATCACTGGAGCCCGAACTGCTCGAACCGCGCACCGTCGTCGCGGGCCTGGAAGAAATGATCAGGCGTACGGTGGGGCCCAGCATTGTCGTCGAGTGCTCGTTCAGAGCGAGCGACCGCATCCGCTGCGACCTCAACCAGCTGGAAAATGCCCTGCTCAACCTCGCCATCAATGCCCGGGATGCGATGCCCGACGGCGGCACTTTGAACTTGATGGTTGATCGCTGCACCATTGATGCGGCAGCGTCCGCTGACAGGAATATGCCCCAGGGGACCTATGTCAGCATCTCGGTCACCGATTCGGGTACGGGTATCAGCCCGGATATCCTCTCGCGCATCTTCGACCCTTTCTTCACCACCAAGAAAATAGGTGAAGGCACCGGCCTGGGCCTGTCGATGATCTATGGCTTCACCCAGCAATCCGGGGGCCAGATCAAGGTCCACAGCAGCCTCGGGGTCGGTACGACCGTCACCATGTACTTCCCGGTAGACCGTTCGCTGCCGGGGCATAGCCGAAAAAAAGCCAGCGAAGCGCATTCCACGCTACGGGCTGCCCACAACGAAGTCATCCTGCTGGTGGACGATGAAAAAGCCATCCGGCAGATGGTCTCGGAGTTTCTGAGCGAGATGGGCTATCGCGTGATCGAAGCCGTGGACAGCGTGTCAGCCATCAAGCAGGCGGAAAAACTCGACCATCTGGACTTGTTGCTGACGGATATAGGTTTGCCAGGCGTGATGAACGGAGTCAGCCTGGCTGCGGAATTCAGGGGGCTATACCCGTCGCTCAATGTGCTGTTCATTACCGGTTTTGCCGCAGGTTCGCGCCTGGTCACGGTGGATGCGTCCACCCAGGTATTGCCCAAGCCGTTCAGCCTCAACGATCTGGGCCATCGGGTGCGCGAGCTGCTTGATTCAGGCCTGGGCAGCACATAGCTGTCGCTCTGGCCGGCGAAGCTCCGCGCACACCGTCGTTTCGCCGACGGTGTGGAGCGAGGGGTTATTTGTCGGACTTGATACTGGTCCACACCCGAGTACGCACCCGCTCAAGTTTCTGTGGCAGCGGTTGCACGACGTAAAGGGTTTTCAGGGCTTCGCTGGTCGGGGTCAGGTTCGGGTTGCCGGTGATGTCTTTGTTGATCAGCGCGATCGAATCCTTGTTGGCGTTGGGGTACCCGAGGAAATCACTGATCGGGGCGATGACTTTAGGGTCCAGCAGGGTATTGAGGAACTCGTGGGCTTCCTCGACGTTCTTCGCACTTTTGGGAATGGCGAAGGTGTCGAACCAGATCGGCGCGCCTTCCTTGGGCAGGCGCCAGTCCACCACTACGCCATTACCCGCTTCCTTGGCGCGGTTGCCGAATTGATAAAAGCTGCCTGAATAACCAATGGCGACGCAGATGTCACCGTTGGCAATGTCGGTCATGTATTTGGCAGAGTTGAAGTAGGTGACATACGGGCGGATTTTCATCATCAACGCCTTGGCTTTTTCGTAGTCATCGGGATTCTGGCTGTTGGGATCCAGGCCAAGGTAATGCAGGGCCAGCGGCAGGATTTCCGAAGGCGAGTCGAGCATGGCCACGCCACAAGCCTTGAGCTTCTCCATGTTCTCGGGCTTGAATACCAGGTCCCAGCTGTCCACCGGGGCATTCTCGCCAAGTGCAGCCTTGACCTTGGCCGGGTTGAAGCCGATCAGCACGGTGCCGTACATATAGGGCACGCCGTAGAGGTTGCCGGGGTCGTTCTTGTTCAACAGCTTGAGCAGTTCCGGGTCCTGATGGCTCCAGTTCGGCAGCTTGGATTTGTCGAGTTTCTGGAACACGCCAGCCTTGATCTGGGTTTCGATGAACTGGTTCGACGGCACCACCAGATCGTACCCGGAGTTACCCGTCAACAGCTTGGCTTCCAGTGACTCGTTGGTGTCGAAGGTGTCCCAGGTCACCTTGATGCCAGTGTCCTTGGCGAAGTCCTTGGGCACCGATGGCAGGATGTAGTCTGCCCAGTTATAAACTCTCAGTTCGCGCTGTTCGGCGTGTGCCGCGGCGGCCAGCAGTGTCAGCCCGCACAGGCCTGCACCCAGAATGCGTTTCATCGTTTGCATTGATTTCCCCAAGTGTGACGTCAGTACGATGGTTTTTATGTTCTGTACACGGCAGCAGGCTTGAAAAATAGCCAAAGGCAAGGAGCAGCAGGAATCTGGTCGTCGTAGCGACTGCTACCGATTCTTGCTGACAGCAGGGTCGGTTCACAGTGGGCGATTGGCCAAAAGGGGATCGAAACGGCCAAAATACTTGTCCGCAAATGGACGTCGCAGGGTTTTATCGACTATACGAAAAAGCCCGCTCTAAGCGGGCTTCGGATTTCGAGTAGGTGGCCAGTGCTGGTCTCCGGCTTACAAGGTTTATCAGGACTCCCACACAAGCGCTTTGTATTTACTGCACTAGTGCTTCACACGGCATCAGGGCTGGATCTCAGCGCGGAGATCTTTCTAACCGTGTACCCTTCGGAACGCTGCCCCGCGTCTCCTCGCTATCCGCTTGCGCATCAGTCTGCGTCTTCACCTACACCTTCAGGATAGCAAAAAACCTCCATTTTCAAACTGCTCGATTAGATTGATTCGCTCTGGCGCTAGAACCTCGTGAAGCTAAAACCAGCCTGAAATTCCTTGCCGTTCAATACGAATCCTGCTGCCACATCAGGGGTCCACCTGCCCCATCAATTCGGCAACGCTCTCTTGGCGCTTGGCATAACGCTGCGCCAGCACTGCACAGACCATCAGCTGAATTTGATGGAACAGCATCAGCGGCAGGATCAGCACGCCGATGGTGCTGCCGGCGAAAAGCACCTGTGCCATCGGCACCCCGGTGGCCAGGCTCTTCTTCGAGCCACAGAACAGGATAGTGATGCGGTCTTCCTGGTTGAACCCGAACACCTTGCCCAGCACCGTGGCGGAAGCCAGCACCAGCGCCAGGAAGATGCAGCACACCAGCACCAGGCCCGCCAGCTCCCATACCGGAATCTGCTGCCAGATGCCCTCGTTCACCGCCTCGCTGAAAGCACCGTAGACCACCAGCAGGATCGAGCCCTGGTCGACGAATTTGAGCCAGCTCTTGTTGCGTCCCACCCACGCCCCTATCCAGCGTCGGGCGATCTGCCCGGCAATGAAGGGCAGCAGCAGTTGCACGCTGATCTTCATGATCGCATCGAGGGTTGATCCGCCGTCGCCGTGCACGTCCAGCAGCAAGGTCACCAGCAAAGGCGTCAGGAAAATCCCGAACAGGCTGGACGCCGCCGCACTGCAAATGGCCGCCGGAATATTGCCCCGTGCCAGGGACGTGAAGGCGATTGCCGATTGGACTGTGGCGGGTAAAGCACAGAGGTACAGCATGCCCATGTAAAGCTCGTCGCCAATCAGTGGCGACA
This sequence comes from Pseudomonas sp. Y24-6, assembly GCF_020295325.1. Classification (NCBI taxonomy): domain Bacteria; kingdom Pseudomonadati; phylum Pseudomonadota; class Gammaproteobacteria; order Pseudomonadales; family Pseudomonadaceae; genus Pseudomonas; species Pseudomonas sp. Y24-6. The sequence continues at coordinate 547,275 of NZ_JACBXG010000001.1, forward strand.
ACAGCGGTTTGAGCGCCAGCCCAAGCAGCGGGAACAGCACGAAGGTCAGGCCAAATACCAAAAGGTGCAGGCGCCAGTGACCGGCGCCGGCGATGATCGATTCACGGGAAAGTTTGGCTCCGTGCAGGAAAAACAGCAGCGCAATGGCGATGTTGGTCAGCCAGCCAAAGCCCACTGCGACCTGACCGCTGGCAGGCAGCACGCTGGCGATAACGACCACGCCAATCAGGGTCAGGGTGAAATTGTCGGGCAGGAAACGAGGGCGAGTCATCAGATCATCATCCGGGGGTTGCCAAGTACGTGGGACCGACTCTAACGTGCCTGCTGATTACCGACTAACGCCGATGAGCCAGCTGATGCCGCCTAAAGGACATGAAAAAAGCGTAAGGCGCAGTGTACCCGGGCTTCCCAGCCTGCCAAGACCGGTCTACGGTCGTACCGAATCACTGCCCAATCGCGCGCTGACCCGCCGCCACAGTCACCCATGGGTGCAGTTGTCGTATGCGATTCAGGGCGTATTGGAGGTCCAGACCAGTGTGGGCCGCTTCGTAGCGCCACCCGAACGGGCGGTATGGATACCGGCGGGCATGCCGCATCGGGTGTTCAGCTCGCCGCGCACGGAAATGCGCAGCCTGTACCTGGATTGCAGCGTGACGCAATGGGCGCCGCCGCGTTGCCATGTGCTGGGGGTCAGTGATCTGCTGCGCGAGTTGATCAGGGCGTTCAGTAAAATCCCCGTAGAGTATGAGCAGCACGGCGCCCATGGGCGGCTGACTCAGGTATTGCTGGACCAGCTCGCGGAGGCGCCGACGATCGACTTGATGCTGCCGCTGCCTCAGGATCTTCGTTTGCGGCAGATCTACCAGAGCCTGCAGGCCCATCCGGAACAACAGACAACCCTGGCGCACTGGAGCCAGAAATTCGGCGTGACGGAAAAGACCCTGAGCCGCCTTTTCCTTCGCGATACCGGCCTGACCTTCCGCGCCTGGCGCCAGCGTCTGCGCCTGCTGGGCGCGCTCACCCCGCTGGAACGGGAAGAACGAGTGACCGATGTGGCGCTGGCCTGCGGTTACGAATCGACCTCGGCATTCATTGCGGCGTTTCGGCAGCAGTTTGGCGAAACGCCGGGGGAGTTTTTCAGGTAGCTATTGGTTAATCAGATCATCGGCGAAGTGCTCACCACCCGCAGCGCCAGGCCCTCGTAGGCATCCAGGGTGATGGTGAAATCACCTTCGGCCGTGAGGTCGCCTTCTACTCGTTCATTAATGATGTCGACCACCGGGCCCGGCGCGATGTTCGGCAGGTGCAGGGTTTCGGTAATCGGCGTCGAGCCGAAGTTCAACGCGGTGATTTGCGTGCCTTTGCCGGCGGGCAGCTCATGCACCATGACCAGGAGCCCCGGATGCTGCACATCTGGCACCAGGATCTGGCGGCTGGCGGCGATGTCGTAGGCGCGGCGCGCGGCGAGGATTTTCTGCAGCTGGGACGCGAAGGAGTCAGGGTCGTTCAACTGGGTCGGCAAGCTGCCATAAAGCGTCTTCGGCCGCGGCATCTGTCCGGCTGAAAGTGGCGCATCAGGGTTCAGATCGACCAGGTCATAGGCGCCCCGATGGATCCAGCGGGTATCGCCATCGAGCATCAAGTGCTCGACCTGTTCAGCGGGCAGTGGCAAGGCGCCCACCAGATCCCAGCCGGACAACGCAAACACGCCTGGCTGCATCGCGTTATACATCACCAGCAGCAGGTGCACCTGGCGGATCTGCGCGATATCTGCCGCAGTGATCGCGTCAAGATCACGAATCCCCAATGCCGCCGTGATGATGCTCGCCGTGGTGCATGACACGCCGTTGGTGACGAATTTAAGGTTATAGGGTGCATGTTCGCCGGCCAGGCGTTCGTACATCTGTTCGCGGATGTGCTCGCGCAGGATATTGCCGGGGAAGGTCTGGCCCTGATACAGATAGGTATCATGGGCGTGCAGCGTCCAGAAGTGCACCAGCTCCAGGGTCAGCTCGTCGTGGTTTTGCAACGCGTGGATCAGCGAGCCGGGGTCGATGCCCAGGGTGTGCATCTGACGCAGCATCAGGCGCAGGAACTCGGTATCCCCCATCAGCAAGGCATGCTGGTAGGCCGGACGGGTGATGAAGTCATAGGACAGGTCCGCGCCGCCATGGGACATGGCGGCGATGTCATCCACGGTCAGGTTCAACTCCTGGAAACTGAACCCGCCGGCCTTGCGGATCGCCCCCGCCAACAGCTGGTTGCCGGTGATCGACAGCGGGTGACTTTCCGACCAGGCGGTCCCATCGAGCTTGCGCTCCACGCCGAGAAAGCCATTGGCGTCCAGGCGCAGGATCTTCGCGCCCATCACGTCGATGGCGTGCAGGGCGTCGCCGATGATCATCTGCTGTGCAGCGAAGGTCGGGTCCAGCCAGTTCAATGACGGTTGGCCTTCCTTGAAGTAGTGCAGGTACACCCAGCGCCGCGGTTTACCGTCGACGCCGACCACTACCGGTGTAGCGCTCCAGTCGGTCTCCTTGACCCCTGGCTCGAAGAAAATCACCCGCTGCAACTGGCCGACGATGTAATGCTTGTCTCGCAAGACATCAACCTGCTGCAGGCTGAGGTTGTGCGCATCGCGCCCCTCTTCGATCTCCGGCAGCAGGGGCCAGTCTTCTTCGCGGATCTCGACCATGTGGTAGAGGCCCGGGTAATCCTCGTACGCCATCTCGGCCAGGCGAAAATCCGCGCCCTTGCCGGTGTGCGAAGGGATCACATCGTCGATGATCACCGCGTTATGCGCGGCGGCCATGCGGGTCAGCGCCTGCAACTGCGCCTCGGTGCCCAGTTGCGGGTCGATCTCGAAACTGATGCGGTCGAAATTACCGTCGATGGTCGGCGTCTGGACCGTGCCGCGCAAACCACCGGACATTTTCAGCGGCCCATTGTGAATACCCTGGATACCGATTTTCGACAACGCATGCCACAGGGTTTCATCGCCAAGAGCCTCAAGCACGGTGCCGTCTTCACGGGTGACGATGGATGCCGGATACGCGGTGAACCACACTGAAGACAGCGCCGAAGCATCTCGCGGGCGGGTATGGGCAAACGGCTGTTGCCACAAGCGGCCCTGCCCCGAGTAAAGCTTGGCCCGCTGGCGGGCGGCGTGCAGCATTGATTGTTGAACCAGCCAGGCCACATGGTTATTTTCCGCTGCCGTCATATAACAATCACCTGTGCTCGAGAATCGAAATCGCAGTCGCCATTGCGCTTCAATGGCACCGCTCGTTTTCATATGAGGGCCTGGGGCGGCATTCGTTGCATCTTCGACGCCGACCGACGCCACTATCGTGTGATTGCAGTGGCCATCCTCTCACAGGTAATATTGCGATCGATTCTCACTCACACCTGGAAAGCCGACCGGTGCAACCTTCCTCGACTCGCAAGCTGGGCTTCTTTTTCAGCGACCATCACCGCTGGTTGCTGCAGCACATCCAGCAACGCCTGCGCAATCACGCGGATGCCGAGGACACTGCCGCCGATACGTTCTGCCAGCTATTGGCGGCGCGGGTCGACCCGGACAGCATCGAACAACCGCGCGCCTACCTGTCGACCATCGCCCGCCGGCTGATCTTTGACCGCCACCGTCGGCGCAAACTGGAACTGGCCTATCTGGAACGCCTGTCATTGCTGCCGGAAGCACTGGCGCCCTCCCCTGAAGAGCAAATGCTGCTGATTGAAGCACTGGTCGCCATCGACAAGGCCATCGATGGCTTGCCGTCGATCGTCAAGGCGACTTTCCTTTACAGCCAGCTCGACGGGCTGAGCTACGTCGCCATTGCGCAGAAACTGGGCTTATCGGAGCGCACCGTCAGCCGCTACATGAAGCAGGCCCTGCGTCAGTGCTATTTGAGCGAGATGACGCCATGAGCAAGCTGCGCCTGGACCCGGTCAGCGAGCAAGCCATCGACTGGATGGTCAAGCTTCGCGCCGACACCCCGGATGCCGCATTGCAAACGCGCTTCAATGCCTGGTTGGCGATGGACCCGGCGCACCTGCAGGCCTGGACTCAATTACAGGACCGGCTGGGTGCCTCGTTCAACACCGTTCGCGCCCTTGATCGCCGATTGCCCGGCCAGGCGAGTGAAGCGCGGCAGATCCTGCTGCAACCCCAAGGCTCTCGACGGGATGCTCTGCGGGTCATTGCCGGGCTGGGCCTGCTGGGCGGCAGTCTGTGGCTGTGCGCCCGCACCCCGCTGGGGGATTCGTTACTGGCCGACCTGAGCACCGGGCGCGGTCAGCGCCAGGCATTCGACCTCGCAGACGGCAGCCGTCTGAACCTCAACGCCAACAGCGCGGTGGACCTGCGCTTCGACGACCAGCAACGCCTGGTGGTTCTGCGTCACGGCGAATTGGTGATTCAGGTGGCACCCGATCCGCAACGTCCATTGCGTGTGCGCACCGCTCAAGGGCAGGTGCAGGCCCTGGGCACACGTTTCCTGGTGGCCCAGGAACAGGACGTCACACGGGTCGTTGTGCTGCAGCATTCGGTGCAGCTGCGACTGCCGGACGGCACCACACGGGATCTGCAGGAAGGCCAGTCCGCCCTGCTGGCCACTGGGCGCATCACGCCAACGGCCGGCGACCAGCGTGGTCGCGCCGACTGGCTGGTTGGACGCCTGAATGTGCTCGACGAACCCCTCGAGCAAGTGGTCGAGGCCCTGCGTCCGTACCAGCGCGGACTCATCCGGATTGCCCCGCAGGTGCGTCACTTGCGGGTCCAGGGTGTATTCCCCCTCGACGACCCGGCCCGGACCCTCGCCGCGCTGGCAGAAACCTTACCGATCCAGGTGGACAGCTACAGCCCGTGGCTGACGTTGATCCGGGCACGAAACACGTGAATGGAACTGGAAGCTGTGACCCTGTGGCGCTAGCCACAAGAAGGGTGCAAAACTCCAAGCGGAAAATATTTTTGAAAATACTTCTTATTCGTGTCCGGTTTTCGTTTCTCGTCCCACCTATCTCCTGACACTTTCACATCATCAGGAGAACGCTGTGTTCAACCCGTGGCCCCACGCCCTTTCCGTCGCCGTTGCCCTGGCAACCCTGGCTAGCCCCATCCTGGCTCAGGCGCAACCCCTGACCTTCAACCTGCCGGCCGGCCCCTTGGCCGCCACGTTGAATGCGATTGCCAGCCAAAGCGGGCATATCGTCTCGCTTGAACCGGCGCTGGTACAAGGCAAGCAGGCGCCTGCGGTGGTCGGCCGGATGCTCCCCGAACAGGCGATGAACCAGGCACTGACCGGCAGCGGCCTGCAATTGCGCGTGACCGGGCAAGGCAACTTCAGCGTCGAGCCTGGCGCCGATGGCAGCGCGGCAGTGCAGCTGGGGGCGACCACCATCGTTGAGAACAGCGTCGTGGCCACGACTGAAGGCTCCGGCTCCTATGCCGCGCGGGCCGTGACCATCGGCAAGGGAACCCACACCCTCAAGGAAATTCCGCAGTCAGTCACCGTGATGACTCGCAAACAGATGGACGACCAGGGCCTGACCGACCTCAAGGACGCCGCCAACCAGACCACCGGCCTGGTCGGTGTGCAAGGCGTGGGCAAAGGCATGATCCTCACTTCCCGCGGCTTCCAGATCGATGACTGGCAGTACGACGGCGTGCCGATCCCACGCAACACCTACGCCCTGGGCAACTGGGCGACCCAGGACCTGATCTTCTTCGATCGCCTGGAAGTACTGCGCGGCGCATCAGGCTTGCTGCAAGGCACCGGCAGCCCTGGCGGTGCGATCAACCTGGTACGCAAACGCGGGCAGAACGCACCTACCGTGACCCTCACCGGCAGGGCCGGCTCCTGGGACCGTTATGGTCTGCAACTGGATGCCGGTGGCCCGCTGAACGAGAGCGGGACGGTGCGGGGACGCCTGGTTGCCGACGAGGACGACAGCCATTCGTTCACCGATTACGAGTGGAGCAAAACCCACTCGCTGTACGGCGCTCTCGACGTCGACTTGCGCGAGGACACCACCCTGGGCCTGGCCGTCAGCCGCTCCGACAACGAGTCGCGCCCGATCATTCGCGGCCTGCCCCGCTATGCCAATGGCGACGGGTTGAACGTGCCCCGTTCGACCTTCACCGGCGCCACCTGGAACCACTCACAAATTGACGTGACCACTGTGTATGCCGACCTGGAACATCGCTTCAACGACGACTGGGCACTCAAGGTCGGTGCAGTGCGCATGACCGAAGACAACGACGCTATCAACCAGCGCCTGCAGTCCTCCGGAGCCGGTATCAATGCCGACGGTAGCGGGGTGCAATATGCCGACTTCGCGACTGACTTCGATGCCACCAAGATCGGCTTGGACATGAACCTCACAGGGCGCTTTGAAGCCTTGTCCATGCCCCAGGAAATCATGCTTGGCAGCAACTACTCAAAGTTGAAGTCCGACGACAAATTCGCCCGCACCTTCAACAACAGCAGCGACACGATTTTCGACATCGACCACCATCGGCCCGAGATCAGCTACGAGGGTTTGCTCAATACTGCCGGTGGCCGCGCGACTCTCAGCAAATACGACATCCGGCAAAAAGGTATCTACGGCAGTTGGCGGGTCAAGCCGATTGAGCCGCTGACCCTGGTGCTCGGCTCCCGGGTCAGCTGGTACGACTACAGCTACAAATCGGCGGACCAGCAAGCCTTCGCCAATGTCGCCACTACCAACGCGCCAAGCACCATGAGCGAGAACGGTGAAGTCACGCCCTACGCCGGCATTGTCTACGACCTGAACCGCGAATGGGCGGTATACGCCAGCTACACCGACGTGTTCGAACCCCAGACCGCACGCACCGTCAGCGGCTCGGTGCTCAAGCCGGTTATCGGCAGCAACTACGAAATCGGCCTCAAAGGAGAGCTGATGGACGGCCGTGTCAACACCTCCCTGGCGCTGTTCCGCTACGACCAGGAAAACCGCGCGGTCAACGATATGGCCTCGGGGTTCGCCTGTGACGACTGGTATTGCTCCACTGCTTCGGGGAAAGTCCGCAGCCAGGGGCTCGATGCGGAGATCAGCGGTGAAGTGCTCGATGGCCTGCAGCTGTTCGCCGGCTACACCTACAACACCACCAAATACCTCGACGACCCGGACAACGAAGGCAAGACCTTCAGCACCTGGACACCCAAGCACATGCTGCGGGTGTGGAGCGACTACCAGTTCAGCGGCGACTTCAGCCGCGTCAGCACCGGCCTGGGTTTCACCACGCAAAGCCATACACTGGGCTACGAACATACCTACGAGGTGCCGGGTTACACCGTGTGGAATGCGCGACTCGGCTATCAGGCCACTCCGGAAATCGGCCTGGCACTGAACGCCAACAACCTGTTCGACAAGCACTACTATTCCGCCGGCTACAACCAGCTCAATGGCAACAACTACTTCGGTGAGCCGCGCAACCTGATGTTCAGCGTCAAATACACTCCCACCTTCTAAGCCGGCTCAGTCGTCCTCATGCAGCTTGATGCCACGGGCATGCAGCAGCGGCGGGACCACCAGCACCAGCAGCGTCAACGCCAGGAACGCAGCCGATATCGGTTGCGTGACGAAGATCAGCCAGTCGCCCTCGCTGATCGACAAGGCGTTGCGCAGCTGTTTCTCCGCCATGGGCCCCAGCAGCATGCCGACGATCACCGGGGCCACAGGGAAATCGAATCGCCGCATCAACACCCCGCCCCAACCGATCCCCAGCATCAACAGTAGATCGAACGAAGAATGGCGCATGCCGTACACGCCGATTGTGGCAAACACCAGGATGCCGGCATTGAGGTAGGGCCTGGGGATCTGCAACAGCTTGACCCACAGGCCCACCAACGGCAGGTTCAACACCAGCAGAATCACGTTGCCGATGTACAGCGAAGCCACCAGCGTCCAGACAAGGTCCGCGGAGGTTTCAAAGAGCATCGGCCCCGGCTGCAGGTTGTAGTTCTGGAACGCAGCCAGCAGTATCGCCGCAGTGGCTGAAGTGGGGATGCCCAGGGTCAGCAGCGGCACCAGCGAGCCGGTGGCGCTGGCGTTGTTCGCCGCTTCAGGGCCGGCGACGCCCTCAATGGCACCCTCGCCTTTGTTCGCCGAGAACTCCTTGGGGTATTTGCTCAGTTTGCGTTCCGTGGAATAGGACAGGAAGGTCGGGATTTCCGCACCGCCAGCCGGAATCGAGCCAAACGGAAAGCCGATCAGGGTTCCGCGCAGCCAGGCGGGCACCGAGCGTTTCCAGTCCGAGCGGGTCATCCACAGCGAAGTCAGGCGATGTCGGCCCGAGGTTTCTTCTTTCTGATACAACAAGCTGTACAGCGCCTCCCCCACCGCGAACAACCCGACCGCCACCAGCACCACCTCGATGCCATCCACCAACTCGGGCACGCCCAGGGTGTAGCGCGCAATGCCGGAGGTCGAGTCCAGGCCGATCAAGCCGATCGCCAACCCCAGCCCCAGCGACGCAAAACCGCGCAGCATCGAAGCGCCGAGCACTGCCGACACCGTGGTGAATGACAACACCAGAATCGCGAAGTACTCCGCCGGCCCGAAGTTCAGCGCCAGCCTGGCCACCACCGGGGCGAACAACGTGAGCAGGACTGTGGCAATGGTGCCGGCCACAAATGAGCCGATCGCCGCCGTAGCCAGGGCGGGGCCGGCCCGGCCGTTGCGCGCCATGAGATTGCCCTCCAGCGCCGTGACCATGGACGACGACTCACCAGGGGTGTTGAGCAGAATGGAGGTGGTGGAGCCGCCGAACTGCGCACCGTAATAGATCCCGGCGAACATGATCAACGCTCCGGTCGGGTCGACCTTGGCGGTGATGGGCAGCAGCAAGGCCACCGTCAGTGCCGGCCCGATGCCCGGCAACACGCCAATGGCGGTGCCCAGCAGGCAGCCGATGAAGCCCCACATCAGATTGATCGGCGTCAGCGCTGCAGAGAAACCCATCGCCAGGCTTGAGAGAATGTCCACGGTGCCGATCTCCTGCAGTCAGATCCAGGCATTGACGAGCGGCGGCAGGGAAACCCCGAGGCCCGCATTGAACAGCCAGTAAATCGGCAGGGTCAGGGCCATGCCGATGGCGAGGTCGCGCACTGGCCGCCGGCTGCCGAAGCCTCGGGCCGCACAGGCGAACAACAAGGCGGCGGCCAGGACAAAACCGATGACATCGATCAGCACCGCCACCGCCACCAGCCCCGCCGTCACCCAGGCGGCACCAGCCTTGCCACCGGGCAGCGCCTTGGCAGATTCCTCATCGTGATCCGCCAGTTCGCGAAACCCGCCGGTGACTGCCTGGTAGCACAACAACAGCCCAACGCCGCCGACGAACGCCGCCAAGGCATAGGGGTAGACATAGGCCGGCAGGATCACAAAGCCCATTTCGGGCGGAAACTGCCAGGCGCCATACGCGAGCACCGCGCTGAGGGCGATCAGACCGACACCGATAGCCAGTTGCGCGGGCAGGACCGACCGGGTGCCGGCCATCTCAAAGCAGCCCGACCTTGACCAGCATCGCGCGCAATCGCACCTGTTCTTCTTCAACGAACTTGCCGAACTCATCACCCGTCAGGATGCTGGGCGACCAGGCGTTGAGCTGGACATTGTCTTGCCAGACCCTACTCTTGGTCGCGCCTAACACTGCCTCGGTTACCTGGGTGCGTTGCTCGGGCGTGAGGTTCGCCGCACCGTACACACCGCGCCAGTTACCGATGGTCACGTCGTAGCCGCTCTCCTTGAGCGTCGGTGCGTCAATGCCTTCGACCCGGGTCGGCGCCCCGATGGCGAGGACACGGAACTGGCCGTTCTTGATGTACTGCCCCAACTCGGCATAGCCGCCGGTGATGACCTTGATCTGGCCGCCAAGGGCCTGCGCCACCACTTCGCCGCCGCCAGCGAAGGCGACGTAGTTGACCTTGTTCACCGGAATGTCCAGTTTGCCGGCCAACTCGGCGATGCCGATATGATCGATCGAGCCTTTGGAACCACCGCCGAAAGTGACGCTGGTGGGTTTCGCCTTGAAGTCCTTGATCAGGTCATCCAGGGTTTTATAGGGCGACTCCTTGCGCACGGCGAGCACGTTGTACTCGGTGAACAGACGGGCAATGGGCGTCACGTCCTTCAGGCTGATTTGCGGTTTGTTCTGCTCGATGCCGGCGACCATGATCGCGCCGATCACCAGCAATGCGTTGGGGTCGCCCTTGGTGCTATTGGCAAATTGCGCCAACCCCAGGGTGCCACCTGCACCGCCCTTGTTTTCGAAGGTGACCGACTTGGCGGTGCCCGCCTCGACCATGGCCTTGCCCAGAATCCGCGCCGTCTGGTCGTAACCGCCCCCCACCGACCCGGGGGCCATGAACTTGACGGTGTCGAGGGCGAAGGCCGGTGTGGCGAGTACAGTGGCGGCCAGGGCGACAGCGAGGCAGCGGCGCATTGAGTGAACCGGAGCAAACATGGAGGAATCTCCCGAGATCGTTGTTTTTATAAGCCTGCGATTCCACACAGCGTAGTACACCTGTGGGAGCGAGCTTGCTCGCGATGGACTGGGTATCACCATCAATGTCGCCGGCCAAAACACCATCACGAGATATCAAGCTTCACTCAGCTCGACTGGATATTCACCCGCAAAAACTCCATCAACTCCGCCGCGGCTGGCGACAGGCTGCGGTTCTTGCGGCACAGGATGCCAATCTGCCGCTCCACCTTGGGTTCCGCCAGCGGCAAGAACACCAGTTGATCATTGCCCAACGGAAACGCCAAAGACGGTAATGTCGTTATGCCGATGCCCTCTTCAAGCATGGCGATCAGCGAAATCATGTTGGAGACAAACAATAAGCTGCTCTGCAGCAACTCGTGGGCCTGTGTTCCTTCGAGCAGGCGCGAGGTACCGTTACGCACCAACGGGTAGGCTTGCAGGCTTGACCAGTGCAACTGCTCGCCCGCCGCCACCAATGGATGATCTTTGCGGCACACCACGCCCACCCGGTCGCTGAGGATTGGCAGGAAATCGATATTGTCATCCGGCATCCAGACGCTGCTTATGCCGAAATCCACCTGACCTTGCACCAACAGTTGCTGCACGCTATCGGCGTTGCCATCCTGAATGCTGATCTGGATTTTCGGGTGCTCGCTGACAAACTGTGCCAGCAGCCGGGGCAGTAGCCGGCTCGCCACCGACGGCACCGTCGCGATGCTCACCTGGCCAATTTCATGCCGGGCCAGCAGGCTCACTTCACTGGCGATCCGGTCGTGATGCGCGAGCAAATCCTGGAACAGCGGCAGGCAATGCTCACCGAAAGGCGTCAGTTCGGTTTTGCCGCCTTTCTCAAACAGCGCCTGCCCCAGTTTCTGTTCCAGCTCACGCACAGCAAGGGACAGCGCGGGCTGGGTGCGATACGCCTGTTTTGCCGCGCCATGGAAGCTCTTGAGCTGCGCGACCAGCACGAAGTAACGCAATTGAGTGATCTTCAGCTCTGGCAACACGGTAAGTTTTCCTTATCAAATCATATTTATTATTAATTTTTATTTGCACACTAATACTCGCAAGATGGGAACCACGCAATCGGAGGTTCCCCATGGCACTGCAAACTCATAAAAACTACATCGCTGGCGACTGGTGCGACGGCATGGATGTCATCGCTAACCACAGCCCGTCGGACGTAAACGATCTGGTTGGTCATTACCAACAGGCCAGCGTAGAACAGACCCTGGGCGCCATCACTGCGGCCCGTGACGCTCAACCGGTGTGGGCCGCGACCGGGTTGGAACAGCGCCAACAGGTGTTGATGGCCATCGGCAACGAGTTGATGGCGCGCAAGGAAGAGCTCGGTCAACTGCTCTCTCGCGAAGAAGGCAAACCTCTCGCCGAAGGCATTGGCGAGGTCAGTCGCTCCGCGCAGTTCTTCCACTACTACGCCGCCGAAGTGCTGCGCCAGCTGGGCGAAACAGCCGCCTCAGTACGCCCTGGCATCGAGATCGAAGTGCAGCGCGAACCGGTAGGCGTAGTAGGCATTATCACCCCATGGAACTTCCCCATGGCCACCGCCGCCTGGAAGATCGCCCCGGCCTTGGCCTTCGGCAACGCCGTGGTGTTCAAGCCTGCCAACCTGGTGCCCGCCAGCGCCTGGGCACTGACTGAAATCATCAGCCGCCAGAGCCTGCCCGCCGGCACCTTCAACCTGGTCATGGGTAGCGGCAGCGTGGTGGGTGAAAGCCTGATCCAGTCTGCCGATATCGACGCGCTGACGTTTACCGGCTCACTACACACCGGACGCCGGGTGGCCGTCGCTACCGCGACCAACCTGGTGCGCTGCCAGCTCGAAATGGGCAGTAAAAATGCCTTGGTGGTGCTCGACGATGCCGACCTGGAAATCGCTGTCGAGTGCGCCTTGAACGGTGCCTTCTTCGGTACCGGCCAGAAGTGCACCGCTTCCTCCCGACTGATCGTCTGCGACGGCATTCATGATCGCTTTGTCACCGCGCTCACCGCGCGCATGCGGCAGTTGAAAGTCGGGCATGCCCTTGAACAAGGCGTGCACATTGGCCCGGTCGCCGAAGCCCGTCAGCTTGAGCAGAATCTACAGTACCTGGAACTGGCCAAGGCCGAAGGCGCCACGCTGGTCGAAGGCGGTGAAGTGCTGGCGCTGGAACCTGCCGGCCATTACATGCGCCCTGCGCTGTTCATCGATAGCAGCAACGACATGCGCATCAACCGCGAAGAAGTATTCGGCCCGATTGCCTGCGTGATCCGGGTCAGCGACATCGAACAAGCCCTCGCGGTACTCAACGACACCGAATACGGCCTGACGGCCGGAATTATCACCCAGTCCCTGCGCCATGCCAGCGAATTCAAACGCCGCGCCCGCACCGGATGCGTGATGGTCAACCTGCCAACAGCCGGCACCGATTACCACGTGCCGTTCGGCGGTCGTAAAAACTCGAGCTTCGGCCCGCGTGAACAGGGGCAGTACGCCCGCGAGTTCTACACCGTGGTCAAGACCACCTACGTGCGGCCCTGAATCGGAGAGCACTATGCAAGACTTGTTGATGATCGACGGCCTGCAGTACTCCAACTGGAGTGAAGAGATTTTTCGCCAGATGCAGGAAGGTGGCCTCAGCGCCGTCCACGCCACCATCGCGTACCACGAGAATGCGCGGGAAACCCTGTCGCGCCTGGGTGAATGGAACCGCCGCTTCGAGGCCTGGCCCGAGCTGATCCGCCCCGTGCGTGAAGCCGCCGACATTCGCCTGGCGCATCAGGAAGGTCGCGTCGGGGTTTTCTTCGGCTTCCAGAATTGCTCACCCATAGAAGACGACATCAGCCTGGTGGAAATCTTCCGGCAGTTGGGCGTGCTGGTCATGCAACTGACCTACAACAACCAGAGCCTGCTCGCCAGCGGCTGCTACGAGCGCGAAGACAACGGCATCAGCCGCTTCGGGCGCCAGGTGATCAGCGAGATGAACCGCGTGGGCATGTTAATCGACATGTCCCACAGTGCCGAACGCAGCACCCTGGAAGCCATCGACCTGTCGAGCCGGCCGGTGATCGTTTCCCACGCCAACCCCTCGAGCTTCCACGCCGCCAAGCGCAATAAATCCGACGCAGTGCTGCGCGGCATCGCCGATTCCGGTGGCCTGCTGGGTTTCAGCACCTATCCGTTCCACCTCAAGGGCGCATCCGGCTGCAGTCTCGAATCGTTCTGCGACATGGTCGCCAACACTGCCGACCTGATGGGCGTCGAGCACATAGGCATCGGCACCGACCTGTGCCAGCAACAACCCCTTAGTGTCCTGGAATGGATGCGCAATGGACGCTGGAGCAAGGACAAGGACTACGGCGAGGGATCGGCCGACAACGCCAACTGGCCGCAACCGCTGCAGTGGTTCCGCGACAGCCGGGATTTCCCGGTGATCGCCCAGGGCCTGCGCGCCCGTGGTTTCGCTGAGGACGAGGTGCGCAGCATCATGGGACTGAACTGGCTGCGCCTGCTGGAAACCGCCACCACTGCCATTGCCTGACCCTGAAATTCACCGTGAGGACACTATGAAAAACAACAACAATAGCCTCCCGTTCATCTCCCTCATCGGCGATGCACAGCCTCAAGCGCGTATGTTGGAGGCATCATGAAAACATCTAGCAGCCTGCAAGCCGAAAGCCAGCCACTGGCCCTCGCGCCGCCGAAAAAAGATCTCGACTGGCCGCTGTTCCTGATCAGTGGCGGCTTCCTCGGCGCCTTTCTGATCGCCGCGCTGGTCGACATCGAAGGCACCTCGAAACTGGTGAACACCCTGTTCACCTGGTCGACCCGGTTCTTTGGCCTGTACTGGCAAATCCTCATGCTACTGACGTTTGCCGTAAGCCTGTTCATCTGCTTCAGCAAATGCGGGCGGGTGCGCCTTGGCGGTATTGACCAGCGACCCGACACCAGTACCTTCAACTGGATAGCCGTGATCATGTGCGCGTTGCTCGCCGGTGGCGGTGCCTTCTGGGCCGCGGCTGAACCCATGATGCATTTCGCCAGCCCGCCGCCGCTGTTCACCGGTGTGCAGGCGCATACAGAGGCCGCTGCGCATGCCGCGCTTGCACAGTCCTTCGTACACTGGGGTTTCCTCGCCTGGGCGGTGCTTGGCAGCCTGCTGTCGATTGTCCTGATGCACCTGCATTACGACAAAGGCTTGCCACTGGCACCCCGAACCCTGCTCTATCCGCTGCTTGGCGAGCGTGCGCTCAAAGGTCCGATTGGTACCCTGGCAGACGCCACCTCGATCATCGCCGTAGTCGCCGGGACCATCGGCCCGATCGGATTCCTGGGTCTGCAAATCAGTAGCGCGTTGCATTCAGTGTGGGGTATTCAGAACGACCTGACGACCCAGGCCATCACCATCATCCTGGTCACGGTGATGTACACCACCTCATGCCTGGTGGGTCTGAAGGGCATTCGCTTCGTCAGTGAAATAAACGTGTGGTTGATGATTGGCCTGGCGGTGTTCATGGTGGTGTTCGGACCGACCGCGTTCATCCTGGGCGGTTTCCCGACTGCATTTGCACTGCACGTGGAACAGTTCATCCCGATGACGCTGTTCCGCGCCGACCCGAAATGGCTCGACTGGTGGACAGTATTCTACTGGGGCTGGTTCATTGGCTATGCACCGATGGTGGCGCTGTACGTGGCGAAGATCTCCCGCGGCCGAACCATCCGCGAAGTGATCATGACGCTGTCCATCATCGCCCCCATCGTGACCATGTTCTGGTTCACCGTGGTCGGCGGCACCGGCATCGGCATGGAACTGCAATCGCCGGGCATCGTCACCGCCAATGGCGCGCAGCCTGAAGCGTTGCTGCTGGGTGTCACGCAGAACCTGCCGCTGGGTGGCCTGGTCTCGGCATTGTTCCTGTTCCTGAGCTTCATCTCGGTAGCGACCAATGGTGACGCCATGGCGTTCACCGTCGCCATGGCCATGTCGAGAGACGACAAGCCGAAAAAATGGCTGCGGGCCTTCTGGGCCATCGGCATGGGCCTGGCCGCCGTGGTGCTCATCACCATTGGTGCGGGCGGCGTAACCGCGCTGCAATCGTTTATCGTGATTACCGCCGTGCCAGTGTCGCTGCTGATCCTGCCGTCGCTCTGGGACGCGCTGAAAATCGCCCGGTACATGGCCCGCGAGCAGGCGGTCTGAACATGAATAATCCAGGAAGCGTCACGATGTGGTACTCCCCTTGCGAACCATCGCAGCCGATACTGCGCCCGGCCGATCAGGTCATGGACCTCGATCGCCTGGGCAGCCAGTTCCAGAGCCGCCTGAGTTTCGTGCGCAGCAGCATGCGCCGCATGATGAACCAGCAATGGCGTATCCGGCGCCGCCGCTTCGACCTCGATGGCGAAGGTTTCGGCACCGCCATTTATCGAATCGATACGCCCCACGCCCACTACCACTGCGTGATTTTCTCGGCCTACCTGCCCCCGGAAAAACGTAGCGACCGGGTGATCGCCGATCAATGGGACGTCAGCTTCGTCCTGCTGGCTGGTGACGTCGATGAGCTGCAACTGCAGGACCTGCGCCGCAACGTGCCACTGCAGGAAGCCGGGCGATTTGACTCGCGAGTGCTGGTGTTGTCCCGGGCCAATCGAAGCCTGCGCAACTTTGAACGGTTCGTCGCTGCCTTGGCCGAAGGCACCCAGCCCGATCCCCAGCAGCTGGCCGAAGTGGGCTATCTGTATCGCACCACCGCCGTGTACGGCAATGGCAAGTTCGGCATCGCCGACTTCAGCTGCCTGCAAGGCAATGAGGATTTCACCCAGCCCTTCAGCGCGCAAATGTTCACCGTGTACCTGCTGCGCCATTTCAGTATCGAGCAGATCGAACACATGGCGCGGGCGCGCAATCCGCAACGGGCGGTTGGCCTGGCGATTGCCCTGCAACGTTACCTGGGTGTCGGCAATTCCACAGGCCTGGGCATGGCACCGTTCCTGATCAATCATCCGCAGCTGGTTAACCAGTGGGTCTGGGCTCGGGAAACCGCACTGGCGCAGGTCCTGGGGCAAGCGGCGGATCTGCCGCGGGTTGAGCGCCTGCGGGCATTGCTGGACCGGGGGCGCCGACATGTGCAAGAGACAGTCACCGACGACCAGCGCCAGGCGGCGCTCGATCAGTGCACGCTGGCTGACCTGGCACGCTTGATTCAGTGGTTCGACGCACAGCCTGTCAGTCCTGATCTGTGGACGCGAGTCCAGGGTTGGGCGCAGAGCCATGGCGGTAAAGGCTGCCAGGAATTGCTGGTGAGCCTGCTGCTGGAGCTGTACCCGCAGCTGGTCGATCCCCTGGCGGAACAGATGGCCGTCAGCGAAGGTTTTCGCCTCAACGCCGACATGCCGCTGACGGAGCTGCGCGTACTGATGGAGAACCACTACCGTTGGGCACTGGAGCTTGATCTGGACAGCCCCGCAGCCAATCACTTTTTCTGGTATCGCTCGGTAGAAAAAGAGGAGCCGCGCCTGGGTGAGCGCGCCATGGAGCCGGGAGCGGAAAAGGAAATGCAGCTGGGCATCGCGCACAACATCCAGCGCTGCCACACAGCACTACTGGCCTATCTGGAGCAGCACCCGCAGCAGCTGACGGCGCACTTTCTGCTCGCCCAACCGCAATTCAAGGGCACGGTGTGCCGTCTGCAGGGCATGGCTTGCTGCGCCTATGGCGAGATCCGCGCCAATCTGTTGCATCGCAACATGCTGCCCATCGACTTGTTGCGCTGCAAACTGGCGTTCTTCGGCGCTGGCAAGTTCGATCCGAAATCCAGCCGCTGGGTGCGCATCACCTTGTTCCAAGGCGCGCCGCTGGTCAGCGAGATCGGCCAGCCTTTTGACGACGACTGGAACTTCGCCGTCATGCCCACCTTGGACGGAGAAGTCTGATGCGTGTTTCGTACAACGAAGTACAGGTGATCTGCCGCAAGGCCTTCGAAGGCCTGGGCTTTGCACCGGGTGACTGCGACGACGCTGCCGATATGATTGCCCGCCTGCAGCAGCAGGGCCTGGACGGCATTGGCGCGCTGAAAAAAGCCCTGGCGTTCCTGCATGATGAGGTCGATCGGCCCATCGAAACCAACTATGAAGACGCCGCGCAATTGACCCTCGACGCTCACGGCCAAAGCATCCTGCGCTGCGCCGCCCAGGCCGTCGAGCTGGGCGTGAGCAAGGCTTTGCGTGGCGGCAGCGCCTTGATCCGCATCCGCCATTGCCACAACCGCATCCTGCTGCTGGGTTACCTGGCTCGTTGCGCCGATCAGGGGCTGAACTTCTGCGCGTACTGGCGGGATGCGCGGCAGGAACTGGTCGCGACCTTCAGTGCCGGCGACAGCCAGCCATCCTTGCGCGTGCATGATCTGCCGCAACCAGCCATGGATGATGAGCAGAGCATCAACGTGTTGATCTCCCGCCACTTCACCCTCCTGCCGTGCCCGGGCCTGACTACCCGGCATTACCACACGTTCGTGGGCGGGCTGGAGGTGGATGACGAGGTGTGGGCCAGGTTGAAAAAACTCGGTGAACGAGTGCTGGTGGAAAGCACCGAAGAATCCCGACGACGTGGTGCCGGTGAAAGCAGCGACGCCTGATCAACTCTCTATCAACGCTTCAGGAATATTTGCATGAAATACGCAGTCAAGACCGACCTCTTCGCCTCTCGCGCTCCGCTGGAATGGGCCGTCGTCGGCAACGGCACGCTGTACACCGCACAAATTCCCATCGATCGGGAGGGGCAGGTGGTGCCCGGGGGAATCGAAGCCCAGACCCGGCAGACCCTGGACAACCTGCGCCACACCCTGGACGCCGCCGGCAGCTCGCTGGACGCCGTGACCCAGGTCCTGATCTATGTCACCGACCGCAGCTATCTGGCGACCGTGAATGGAATGTACACCGAATACTTCCAGGCGCCCTTCCCCAACCGTGCGGCGGTGGTGGTGGCGGGGTTGGCGCGGGAAGAAATGTTGGTGGAGTTGGTGGTTTACGCCTGCGTTGGGTGACTGATCCTGCACTTTGGTAGTGAACGTTAGACCACCATCGCCAGCAAGCCGGCGGCTGCATGGGATCGGGGGGACCCGCAGAAAGACGAGGTATCACAGATCCCCGGAGCCTGCTTGCCGGCGATTATCGCAATGCGGTCTTTGCGACGGATCAGGTATTAGTCTTTAACCGAGTCCACAAACGCGTACTCAACCGCGCAATCGCCGCCGGCAACTCCTCGACCGTGAACAGCTTCTCCAGCACCGTCTTCGGCGGATAGATCGCCAGGTCCTGCTTCACCGCCGGTACCACATATTGATCCGCCGCCAGATTGGGGTTGGCGTAGTGGATGCTGTTGCTGATATTGGCAATCACCTGGGGTCCGAGCAGGTAGTTCATGTAGGCGTAACCGTTCTTCTCGTGCGGCGCGCTCTTGGGCATCACCACCATGTCAAACCACAGGGTCGAGCCCTCATCCGGAATCGAGTAGGCGATGTTGATGCCATTGTTGGCTTCCTTCGCACTGGCCGCCGCCTGCACCACGTCGCCGTTGAAGCCGATCACTGCGCAGACATTGCCATTGGCCAGGTCGCTGATGTACTTGGAGGCATGGAAGTACTGCACATAAGGGCGGATTTTCAGCAACGCCTGCTCGGCCTTCTTGTAGTCCGCCGGCTCGTGGCTGTGGGGCGGCAGGCCCAGGTAGTTGAGGGTGATCGGCAGGATTTGCGTGGGGTTATCAATGATCGCCACGCCGCATTGGCTGAGCTTCTTGATGTTCTCTTCGTCGAAGAACAATTTCCAGGAACGGGTAATATCGGTGTTGCCAAAAATCGCCTTGATCTTCTCGACGTTGTAGCCAATGCCCGCCGTGCCCCACATATAGGGGTAGCCATACTGGTTGCCCGGGTCGTTGACCTCAAGCTTGTGCAGCAATACCGGGTCGAGGTTTTTCCAGTTCGGCAGCTGGCTCTTGTCGAGTTTCTGCACGGCGCCGGCCTTGATCAGGCGCGACAGAAAATGGTTTGAAGGGCTGACCACGTCATACCCGGTGTTGCCGGTCATCAGCTTGGATTCCAGCACCTCGTTGCTGTCATGAATGTCGTAGGTGGCCTTGATCCCGGTTTCCTTGGTAAAAGTAGTCAGGGTGTCATCGGCGATGTAGCCGTTCCAGTTGGAGATATTGACCACTTCATCCGCGTAACTGGCTGCCGGGAACGAGGCGAGCATGACCATCAGGGTAAGGTTGTTGATGCGCATTTTCTGTCACCGTGTGTGCTGAGTTGTTGTTCTTGGTTGATCGACGGATGTTCTAGATTTCAGTTCTGGCCCTGATTGACTCCACACGCATGCGCAGCATGGCACCGATATCCAGCAACGGTTTGGGTGGCAGCCAGCCGGGTTGGGCTCGGCGCATCACCGATTGCAGGACTGGCGAATCGACGCCAGAGGACATTTCAGCCAGCAACCGCCCCCACAAAGTGCCGCGTGCCACACCGGAACCATTGCAGCCGGCCACCGCATAAACACCCTCCTCGACCTTGGCGAAGTAAGGCTGGCCGCTGCGCGATGCGCTCAAATGTCCGGTCCAGGTGTACTGGATGTCCTGGGCGCCGAGGAATGGGAAACGCCGCTGCAAACCCAGCACATGATGTTCACGGCGCACTCGCAGCTCGCTGGCGGATAAATCCCGCAACCGGTATTCCGCCGTGTTGCGGATCATCACCCGGCGGTCCGGGGTCAAGCGCACGGTGGCGCCCAGCGGCCGAGTGGACAGCACGCCCCAGGGCTCGACCGCGCCGATTGCCTGGTACTCGGCGTCAGTCAGCTGCCGGGTGAGGCTCGCGCTGAGCTCCATCGCAAACGTTGCGCTGTCGTCGATGCCCGAACGCGAGATGAATGCATTCAGGCATACCAGCACTTGCTGCGCTTCAATTCGGCCGGCAACGCCATTGGCGCGCACGCGCCCCTGACTCAGGCGCTCCAGACCGGTGATGTCGGTGTTTTCGTAGAGGGTGACGCTGGCGGGCAACGCATCCAGCAAGCCCTTGACGTATTTCGCCGGCTGCAACAACGCGTTGCCATTGCCGCACCAGATAGCCGCCTGGTAATGCCGGGTACCCAACTGGTGATACAGCGCCTCGCCTTGTAGAAAATGCGCCGAAGCACCCACCGCGCGCAGGGTTTGCAGCTTGTCCTCGACCTGGGTCAACTTGCCGGGATCGCTCACCGCAAAAAAGTAACCATCGTCGCGAAAATCGCATTCGATGCCATGCCGGGCGATTCGCTGGCGCACCTCGAGGCTGGCAACCCGGGAGATCTCGGTGTCCACCTGATAATCGGCAAAACCCTTGCTGCCCAACAACTCATCGGTGCCTGGATGTTCGTGGGCCACGGCAAACCCTGAGTTGCGCGCCGAAGCGCCCTGCGCCGCACGCTGGCGATCAACGATCACGATGCGGGCCTGAGGGTGCATCTGCGCGAGGGTGTGGGCGGCGTTCAACCCGGTAATCCCAGCCCCGATAATCAGCCAGTCAGCCTTCTCGGTACCCTTCAGGGAACCGCGCACGGGCGAGCTGCCCGCCTGCGCAATCCAGCCACATTCATTGGTCATGCATCACCTCGATCCACCGTTATCCCGCCGTGGGCATTGCCCTTTCCCATGCGTTGAACGCATGAGAAACCTCGGCCAAGACTGGAATTTAGAGCGCCAACAGTGATAAAACCAACGTTATAAAATCATCGAAGTATTCGGAAAACGCATGGATAAGCTTCGTCACGTCCCGTCGCTGCAAGCAATGCAGGCGCTGGTGGAAGTTGCCGACTCCGGCAGCTTCACTCAGGCCGCATCGAAGCTGTGCCTGACTCAAAGCGCTGTGAGTCGGCAAATTCAGCAGCTGGAGAGTCACTTCGGTGTCGCGTTGTTCGTGCGCACCAGTCGCAGCCTGAGTCTCACGCCCGAGGGCGAGCAGGTGCTAACCAGTGCCCGCAGCATCCTTGAGCAACTCAAAGCCCTGGAGGAACGGCTGGCACCCAGGGAGCGTCCGTTTCGCATTCGCATGCACGTATCCCTGGCGGTGCGCTGGTTGCTGCCCAGGCTGAGCGAGTTCTATCGATCTCATCCCGAGGTTTTGCTGTCGATCGAGACTGTGGCAACTGAGGTGGTGGAGCCAGCCGTCGACAGCGACGCCTACATCCTCTATCTGGCGCAACCATCGAATGATCCACAGTCCATGACGCTGTTCGAGGAAGCGCTTGTGCCCGTCTGCGCGCCGGGGCTGGCGGACGCGCTGCGAGCAGTCGAAGACCTGGTGCATTGCACCTTGCTGCATCGCTCCTCGGACCGTCATGACTGGGTAAAATGGTTGGCAGCCAACGGCGGTGGACCGCTGGAGCGCTACCGGCACATTCCTTTCAACCTGGATGAACTGGCACTGGATGCGGCTGCACGCGGGCTGGGCGTGGCGATGACAGACCTGACCCTGGCGGGCGAGTCGGTAGATCGAGGCGTGTTGGTGATTCCCTTCGGTAAGGCGCTGAAGACAAAGGGCGTGTATGCGCTGACCCTGCAACCCTCAGCGAGCGCGCATCCGGCCTGTGGGCTGATCCTAGAGTGGTTTGCCCAGCAGGCCGAGGGGGAAATCGCGAACCCCGAAAGCTAGGTGCCGTTACCGATGCCCTCGGTCGCCTGGGCAAACGCCAAACCGGCCTCGCGCACCAGCTGACGCCATTCGTTGCTGTTGATCAGACCGGCACGTTCCATCTCGTCAGCGGCCTTGAGGAGCTCATCGTACTGCTCCTCACAATCCATGCGAATCAACGGCTCCTTGAGCAGTTGGTACCAGGCCGCCATTGCTTGCTGCTTTCGATCGTCGTTCATGGCCAGACTCCAACGGTTGTTTCTGGTTGGGCGTCTGGTGTGGATAGCGGTTCCCGGGTGCCGACATACGGCGACTGACTCAAATTCCTTGCCATGCCCTGGCCTGGCCTGTGGGAGCAAAGCTTGCTCGCGATAACTCCCACCGATTAATCGCCACCTCTACCACACCGCAACATCGTAGGTGACATAGACCCGATTACTGTCCCGCCCCCGCGCATAATCCGAGCGATACACATAGTTGCGCAACCTGATCCCCAAACCCTTGAATGCGCCGTCCTGCAGCACATACGCCAACTCGGCATCCCGCTCCCACTCATGCAACCGCGCGTCCCCGGATTTGCCATTGTCGCCACTCAGATAGCGCGTGGAAAACGTCAGGCCCGGCACGCCGGCCCGGGCGAAGTCGTAGGCGTAGCTGAGCATCCAGGTCTTCTCGTCTTCTTCGATAAACTTGCCGATCCCGACATTGCTGAACGAATAGACGGTCGCGCCGCTGATGTAGGGCAACCCTGCGTCGCCACTGAGTACCTGATACCCGCCGCCGAAACTGTGCCCTGTCAACGAGTAGGTCAACTGGCCGCTGAGCATATCGTTATCGATGACGCCACCCCGCCCCGTTCCGGCGTCCACGCTGTGGAAGTAGCGCAGGTCGCTGGTCAGCACGCCAGCACCCAGGGTCAGATCATGCTGGACTGCCGCGAACTGCTGACGATAGAAGTCCTGCAGTTCGCCGTAGAAGTACCCCAGGCGAATGTTCTTGCCCAGCTTGTAGTCGCCACCTGCATAGGAAAAATCCGAACCCTTGCCAGTAAAGCCATCGGGAATAATCGAGCGACTGTCCGACGAATCCCTGAGCTTGAACTGATCCAGATGACCGCCAGTGAGTGTCAGGTTGGCGATGTCGTTACTGGTGAACTGGGTGCCTTGATACGTCTGTGGCAACAGGCGCGCATCGTTGTAGATCACCACCGGTGTCCTGGGCAACAAAGAACCCTGCTTGACCACGGTTTTCGCCAGCCGGACTTTGCCCGCCACCCCCAGGCTTGCGAACTCATCCGCCGCACGTCCGTCGTCGTGTACCGGCAGCAGACCCGTGCCGCTACGACCTTTGCCGGAGTCCAGTTTGACGCCGACGAGGCCCAGCGCATCCACGCCAAAGCCCAGCGTGCCCTGGGTAAAGCCGGACTGGTAATCGAGCAGGAAACCCTGCGCCCATTCAGTACGCTCGCTCTTGGCAGTCTGCGCCGCGCGGGCGCTCAGGCCGTTTTCATCACGAAAATTTTCGTTGAAGTACACGTTGCGTAATTGCAGCTTCAATTTGCTGTCTTCGATCAATCCCGCCGCCCAGGCACTGGCCGAAGGTACAGCGTTCAAGAGAACAGCAACGGCCCCGCAGGTCAGGAATTTGCTCATGTTCAATACTCATTATTGTTATTGGCCGATGCACTGATCCGCGCGCCCTCTTCAGGGCACGGGAACAGTTTTCAGGGGGAAAGGCGATCAGACGAACAGGGTCAGTGCACCGGTCAACAGCGCCAACGCTGTGACAACCAGGGAAGTCAGCACCGCCCACTTGAAGGCGGCTTTCTGGAAGTCACCGATGTCGCGGTCGATCATGCCCATTAACAGCAAAGTGGATGCCACCAGTGGACTCATCAGATGCACCGGCTGGCCGAGGATCGATGCCCGGGCTATTTCCAGGGGGCTGATACCGTAAGCAGCTGCGGCGTTGGCGAGGATCGGAACCACGCCAAAGTAATAGGCGTCATTAGACAGGACGAAGGTCAAGGGCATGCTGGTAATGGCCACGACCAGCGGGAACAGATGCCCCCATGCCGGCGGAATCCAATCCACCAGGGTCTGCGCCAAGGCGTCGACCATCTTGGTGCCGGAGAAGATCCCGGCGAAAATCCCGGCCGCAAACACCAACAGCACTACAGTCATGGCGTTGCCGGAATGGGCGAGGATGCGTTCTTTCTGGATGTCCAGTTGCGGGTAATTGATCATCAGGGCAAGTACAAAGCCGATCAGAAACAGAATCGCCGAGTGCATCACGCCCATCACCAGCGCCGCCATAACCACGATGACCAGCAGCAGGTTGACGTAAGCCAGCTTCGGTCGTTTGTGCGGCGTATCGCCGAGGATCGCCTCGATATAGCAATTACCGCCACCGCTGCTCAAGTGCACATTACCGATACGCTTGCGTTCGGAACGGCCCAGCAGGAAAGCGGTAAACACCACCCACGCCGCACCACCCACCATAGTCGGCAGCAACGGAATGAAGTACTCCCCTGCATCCAGGCCCAGTGCCGCGATGGCTCGTGTGGCCGGGCCGCCCCAAGGGCTCATGCCACTCATGATGCTCAGCGACAACATGGCCACGATCCCGAGGATCATCGGATTCATGCCGATGCGCTTGTACAGCGGCAACATGGCAGCGCAGGTGATCATGTAGGTGGTCGTGCCGTCACCATCCAGTGCCACGGTCAACGAGAGCAACGCCGTACCCACGGCGATCTTCATCGGGTCGCCATTGACCCGCTTGAGGATCTTGCGGATCAGCGGGTCGAACAATCCGGAGTCGATCATCAGGCCGAAAAACAGGATCGCGAACAACAACAGCGCAGCGGAGGGAGCGACCATTTTCAGGCCGTCGAGCATCATTTTCCCTGTGGTTCCGCCGAAACCACCGATCACTGCAAAGACAATCGGAACAACCGTCAAGGCGACGATGGGTGACAGGCGTTTGGTCATGATCAGGAAGGTGAACACGACCACCATGGCCAAGCCGAGTAAGGCGAGCATAGGGCAATTCTCTTGTTGTTATAGGTGATAAGGCCGACGGCAAGGCAGGCAACCTGAGCCTACCAGACGACGCAGCCTGCGATCAGGGATCTAGCCCGCGAGTCGCTGTGAAACCGGTGCATACACAAAGCCGGAAAACAGGCGTCGGGCAGTACGCACGACAGAGGCGCGGATGGTTTCACCGTTCTCGCCGGTGTACGACAAGACCACGTCGATACCGCCGCCGGGGTGTTCGATCCGCACGTGTTGCAAGCGCGCGGTGGCGGTATCGCCGAGCATTTGGGCAACGATACTGCCTTGACTGACACAAGCGGTCGCCAGGCCAATGGAACCCGTGATGGCCAGCGAGCGATGACAGCTGTGCGGCATGAAGTAACGCACCTGCAGGGTGCCGCCGGCCTTGGCCGGCGATACCAGCACCGGCTTGGGAATGACCATGCCCTTCACGTCGCCCAGACCCATCGCGGCACCTGCACGCAGGCGCAAGGCCTCCAGGCGACGCAGGAATTTCTTGTCGGCGTCCAGCTCTGCCGGGGTTTCATCGCCGCGCTTGCCCAGGTGGCGTGCCTCGATGAGCACCATCGGCATGGCCATGTCGATGCAGGTCACCGGAATGTCGTCGAACACATCCTGGGTGTTGCCGGTGGGAAAGAGCTTGCCGGTCTTGCACCCAGCCGCGTCGAGGAAGGTCAATTGAACCGGGGCTGCGCTGCCTGGCACTCCATCGATTTCGGTGTCCCCTTCATAGCTGACCTTGCCCTGGGGCGTTTGCACTTCAGAGGTGACGAAGGTCCCGGTATTGAGGTTGCGGATGCGCACGCTGGTCATCGTTTGGCTGGCCTTGACCAGGCCTTGCTCGATAGCGAATGGCCCGACCGCGCAGAGCATGTTCCCGCAGTTGGGGGCCGTGTCCACGCGACGCGAGGACACCATGACCTGCACGAACAGGTAATCCACATCGGCATCGGGATGCAGCGACGGACTGACAATAGCGACCTTGCTGGTCTGCGGGCTGCCGCCGCCAATGCCGTCAATCTCCAGTTCGTGACCGGAGCCCATCAAGGCGAGCAGCAGTTCGTCACGCTGTTCAATGGACACGGGCAGGTCCCAGGCCAGGAATACGGGGCCCTTTGAGGTACCACCGCGCATCAGTACACAAGGAATTCGTTGCATGGCTACTGACTCTTATTGATTAATCAGGGCGATTGATGTCTTGCAAACAAGAGTGACAGGGAAGCACTGGTGTTTCCAATGCAAAGATTCGAGCTATTATTGCGTTTGACGAAAGAGTTGAACGAGCGAAAATAGCACTTTTCGCCGAGGTATTTTTAAGGGGAATTTATGGAATATGAGCTTCAAGACATCAGATCATTCGTAAAAATCGCCGAACTTGGCAGCTTTCATGAAGCCGCTGATGCCTTGCACCTGTCTCAACCCGCACTGAGCCGGCGGATCAAGAAGCTGGAAGAGGGTCTGGGGACGGCGTTACTGGATCGCACCACGCGCAAGGTCAGCCTCACCAGCGTCGGGCGTGATTTTCTGCCCAAGGCGCGTCGACTGCTGGATGACTTCGACGACTCGATTCTCAACATCAGGGAGTTGGCAGAACGGCAGATCGGCCGGGTGACGCTCGCCTGCATCCCCACCGCCGCCTTTTACTTCCTGCCTTCGGTGATTCGCCTCTATAACGAACGCTACCCCAAAATCCGCATTCGCCTGCTCGACCTGAGCGCGAACGAAGGCCTGGAAGCGGTACTGCGCGGCGAAGCCGACTTTGGCATCAACATGATGAGCGGCCAGCATCCGGATATCGAGTTCGTGCCGCTGGTGAACGAGCCCTTTGTGCTGGCGTGCCGACGCGACCACGAACTGGCCGAACGCAGTTCAGTCACCTGGTCGGAGCTCAGTGAGTATCGGCTGATCGGCGTGGGCCGCCTCAGCGGCAACCGTATGTTGCTGGATCACGCTCTATCCGGTTTGAGCTGGCGTCCGCAATGGTTCTATGAAGTGCAGCATCTCTCGACTTCATTGGGCCTGGTGGAAGCCGGGCTTGGGGTGTCGGCAATGCCGAGCCTGGCAATGCCAGCGGACGATCATCCAACGCTGGTCAGCATTCCCCTCATTGAACCGGTGGTGAACCGCTCTTTGGGGCTGGTGTACCGCAGAGGCGCATCACTCTCCCCCGCGGCGGAGAAGTTTGTCTCGATTCTGCTTGAGCAATGGCCGCAGTGACCCCTTCTATACCTGCGCGCCCAGAGCGCAATGCCGACACCTAATGTTTTCGTCGGCAAGCGCAGCCAGGATCAATGCGCAATACACACCGATTTCAACTCGGTATAGGCCTCGATCACCGCGCGTCCGAACTCGCGGCCCATGCCGGATTGCTTGACCCCGCCGAACGGCATTGCCGGGTCGAGCAGTACGTGGGCGTTGACCCACACGGTGCCGGCTTCGATGCGCGGGACCAGGTTCATCGCTTTGCCCAGGTCGTTGGTCCAAAGGCTGGCGGCCAGGCCGTAGCGGTTGTCGTTGGCCAGGGCGATGACGGCGTCTTCATCGTCGAAGGGCATGATGCCCAGCACCGGGCCGAACACTTCTTCCCTGCTCACGGTCATGCCGTGGTTGATATCGGCCAGGATCGTCGGCTGCACGTAGAAGCCCTCGCCCTCGAGCAACTCCCCGCCGCACACCACCCGTGCACCTTCCTGGCGAGCCAGTTCGATGTGCTTGAGCACGCCTTGCTGCTGCTTGCGCGACACCAGCGGGTTGATCGCCGCGTTGCAGTTCATGCCGGCGCCTATCGGCATGGCAGACACCGCTGCCGCGAGGCCTTCAACGAAGCGGTCGTGGATCGAGCGATGCACATAGAAACGTGAGGCGGCGGCGCAGACCTGGCCGTTGTTCAGCAGGCCACCAAGGATCGCGCCCTGAATGGCTTTGTCGATGTCGGCATCGGCGAGCACAATCATCGGGTTCTTGCCTCCCAATTCCAGGGCAAAGCGCGTCATGTTCGCCATGCACGCCACACCCACGCTCTTGCCCACGCCCGTGGACCCGGTAAACGAGACTTTGCTCACCAGCGGATGCGCCGTCAGCACGCCGCCCACCGAGACGCCGCCACCGGTTACGACGTTGAACACACCGGCGGGAATACCAGCCTCCAGCGCCAGCTCTGCCAGGCGCATGGCGGTCAACGGGGTTTCCATGGCCGGCTTGATGATCACCGTGCAACCGGTGGCCAGCGCGGGCATCAGCTTCCAGGCGGCGATCAGCAGCGGGAAGTTCCACGGCACGATGCCCACCACGACACCCACCGGCTCGCGCTTGGTGAACGCGGTGAATTTGGCACCCGGTGGCAGCGGGATCGACACGTCGAAAGTCTGCCCTTCGATCTTGGTGGCCCAGCCGGACATGTAGCGCATGAACTCTACGGTCGCGTTCAGATCCAGTGCGCGGGCCATGTTGATCGACTTGCCCTGGCTCAGGGTTTCCAGCTGGGCCAGCTCTTCGGCGTGCGCTTCGACCAGGCGGGTAAAGTTTAGCAGGATGCGCTCGCGATCCGCCGGACGCAGGCCCGACCACACCCCGGATTTGAACGCGGCGTGGGACGACTGCACGGCCTGCTCGACGATTTGCAGCGGCGCATCGAGGGTCTCGCACAGCGTCTGCCCGGTGGCCGGGTTGACCACGGCAATGCTTTGTCCTTCGGCGAACACCCACTGGCCATCGATAAAACAGCCATGCCGGCGCTCAAGGAATGCAGCCACCTGGGGCAGAATTTCAACGTTGCTCATAAGTTGCCTCTTATTCAGACGAATTGTCCGGCGCGTACACCGGCCGATTATTGTTGTTCTTTGAGGTAGCACACGACCGCCTGGCGATCGTCCGCAGAAGCGAGGCCCATGTAGGGCATGTAGGTTCCCGGCACGAACGCCTGGGGCTGAGCGATCAATTGCTCGATGTTCCCGGCTTGCCAGTCGATGTCTTTACTGCGCATGGCCTGGGAATAGTTGAAGCCTTCGAGGGAACCGGATTTGCGTCCGATCACGCCTGCGAGGTTGGGGCCCATCATCCCTGTCAGGCCCTTGGTCACCGAATGGCAGACCGCGCATTCATTGGCGAACACCTGGGCGCCGTGGCCCTGGTCCGGCGCGCAGTCTGCGGCCAGCGCGGTGCTGGCCAAGGTGTATGAAAGCAGACCGACAAGTAGCCATCGCAGCGAGCTGAACATAGAAAAAGCACCTTGATATCCGCGTGCTCGCAATTGCCGAGCACCCACACTGAAAATACCGATGCGGGTGCACCGGGAGGTTGGAACGGATTGTCGATGGTCGCTGGCCTGGAGGATTTGCCCTGCGTGCCAGTCGTATTGGCGGGGCTGCCAAACCGGGATTTCTGGCATGCACAGCCAACTCTTTGGCAACCACACAAAAGGCCTCGGATAGTCGCCGCCGTAGTATCGAAAAAGACCGCAACCCTGCGTTCAAGAACAAGAACGGATGCCACACGATGCCCAAGTCCCCCTTGCTTCTCCTTTCGACGCTCGCGCTGCTGATCAGCACAGGCAATGCCGGCGCCCATGAGCTGTATGCCGATGACGACACCCATCTGAACGCGACCCTGGAAGCGGTCTTTGGCATATTCCACAGCCAGGAAAACTATGCGCTTGCCGGCCGCCTTGGTCAGGGCTCCTCATCGTGGCGCGAGGGTTATATCAAATATGGCCTGAGCTTCGACCAAGGCCTGGCCGGCGAAGGCACCGCTTATGGCGCGGCAAACCTGCTCAGTTCCGGCACCTGGGGTGACGGCGATGCCGCCGGCTTCAGTGATGGTTCCGAGCGCACCACCAAGTTCGAAGACGCCTACCTCGGCTGGCGCTCGGGCAAGGTGTTCGAAGTGCTGGGAGAGGATGGTGTCGACCTGTCGTTCGGCCGGCAGAACATCGTGGTTGGCGATGGTTTCCTGATCAATGGCGACGCCCTGAACATCGGCAAGGGCCTGGCCGACGGAGAGTTTAACCGCGGGGGCGCCTACTGGCTGGCCGCACGCAAAGCTTTCGATCAGACCGCCGTATTGCGCCTGGGTGGCAAGGAAGGTTGGCGCAGCGATCTGATGTGGCTGAAATCGAACAACCGCGCGCAAGCGAAAACCGAGATGTACGTCGGCACCCTCGAGCACGTCAGTGAGGCTGGCACTGTGGGCCTGACCTACATCGACTCCACCGATGTCGACGAGCAATACGCGTCACCCCTGCAACTCGAGCGTGACGGCATGAAAACTTACAGCCTGCGCGCTCAAGGTAATGCCGGAGTACCCGACCTGTTCCTCTCCGGGGAATACGCCAAACAGGACAAACCTCACACCGCCAGCGAAGATGCCTGGTACCTGGAAGCGGGCTGGACCTTCGCCGACGCGCCCTGGACCCCGAACGTCAGCTACCGCTACAGCCGTTTCTCGGAGGGTTACGACACGCTGTTCTATGGTTTCAGTCGTGGTTTTGGCACCTGGTTCCAGGGGGAAGTGGCCGGTAACTATGCGGGTCCATTCAATAGCAATTCACGAATCCAGAACGTGACGCTGAAAGTCGCGCCTCTGGATAACCTGAGTGTTGGTGCGATGTATTTCAACTACGACACCATCGACCGTAACCTCGGCAATACCGACGGCCATGAAATCGACCTGTATGCCGAATGGCACGTCAACGACCACCTGACGGTGATGCCGTTGGTGGGGCTGTATCAGCCGGACAAGAGCGCTGAGCAAGGTGGTACGCAGTTAGGGAGCAATGACAGGAATCTGTATAGCCAGGTGGTGTTTGCGATGGGCTTCTGACCTGAACGAACACAAAAGCCTGCGATCTTTTGACCCTGAAAGATCAAAAGATCGCAGCCTGCGGCCGCTCCTACAGGGGATGGGTGTCGTTCCTACCGCTTGAGTCGCCGCGCGCTCAAGCCTGGCTATATCGCTTGCGATAAGCCCCCGGGGATACGCCGAAACGCGCCTTGAACGCCGAGGAAAAGTAGCTGGAATCCGAGAACCCCCAGGCGTAGCACAGCGCCGAAAGTTTCTGTTCGCCATGGCTTTCACGCAGGTTTTGCGCGCAGAAATCCAGCCGGCGGTGCTTGATGTATTGCGCCACTACCAAGCCGCGCTTGGAGAACATCCGGTACAACCCACGCACCGAAATTCCCACGTCTTGAGCGATCGTCTCCGGGCACAGCCCTTCGGTGCTGATGTGCTCGTCGATGTAGGCGATGATCTTGCGAAACTGCCGCTCGTGGGCATCGCCGCCACTGTCGCGGGCGCTGATACCCGGCAACAACAAGCTGGCCAGCGCATCCAGGACCGCCTCGCTTTCCTGCATGTCCAGGCCTTCCTGCTGGCGGGTTTCCAGCACCAGCCTATTGGCCATTGCCGCCAGTGGCGTGCCCGCCGCGATGCGCGTGGCGCAGCTCAGACCACTGAAGTGCGAGCCCCGCTCCACCACCTGGCGCGGCAGGATCAATGACAATTGCCGGGAGTCTTCATGGTAGGTCATGTCACTGGGCCGGCAAGCGTCGATCAGGGCGATATCGCCCAGGCCCAGGCGGGTACGATTGTCGCCCTGCTCCAGCTGCGAACTGCCGCGCATCTGGAACACGGCGTAATAATGCCCGTCACTGCTAACGCTAACGTCCTTGCTGGTGCGATACAGGTGCACGTGTGCCATGTCGACGACACTGAGGTTGATGGCGCCACTGCGAAACTCCGCCAGCTCGCCATAAAAATCGCTGTCCAGCACCCGCGCGTCAAATCGCCCGCAGGCTTGGTTGACCTGGCTCAACCATTGTTCGAACGCCTCATTGCGAACCGTCGAAGAACTCATCATCACTGCAAAGCCTCACGTGTTTTTTTTATTTTTCGACCGCTTCGTCGAGCGGTTCGGCGAATGTTCGCAACTGGCCGCCCCCTTCCCTTGCCTGCCACAGGCTCGCCATTCTTCAGGCTCCAGCATCGTCGTACCAGCATTGTTTAGGGGTCAAGCGCGACTACCAGACGAGTGGAAACGCCAGCAATCACCGCTGCCCGAGGGATTTTTACGTGTTCTGTCGGCATTTGCCAATCAATGGCACAGACACACAACCACTTGGCAGCCACAGCAATTCTCCGCATTGCCCGGCAAGGCAGAATTGAACTGCAAAAATCTGCGTCTGCACCCGCGATTCGCGTGAACAATAATTCAGGGAGTTGCCCCTAATGCGAGCCACCAGGATCACCGTACAGTCAGCGCTGAGTCTGAGCCTGCTAGTACTCGGTTTGAACAATGCCAGCGCGGACCTGCCCGCTGACACGATCGGCCAGACCGTTCTGGCCTTTCCACCGGAAGCCCACCGTACGTTCATCGTCGATGTCGAATTCGAAAGTTTCGTGACGGGCCGCGTCACCGTGGTCGACCCCGACAAAAAACGCATCCTCGGCATGGTGCCCACCGGCTTCGCCGCGCCCTCGACGCTCAGCCACGACCAGAAGACCCTCTACAGCGCCGACATCTTCTACTCCCGCGGCACCCGTGGTACCCGCACCGATGTGCTGACCGCCTGGGACAGCTCGACCCTGTCGCCGGCCTGGGAATTGCTGATACCGACCAAACGCGCCGAGTCGCTGACCCAGCGCTACGGCCTGAAAACCAGTGCCGATGATCGCTTCGTCTACGTCTACAACTTCACCCCGTCGACCTCCGTGACGGTGGTCGATACCCAGGCCAAGGCCGTCACTTCGGAGATCGCCATCCCCGGGTGCGTGCTCAACTATCCGGTCGGCAATCGTCGTTTCGCCTCACTGTGCGGCGATGGCAGCCTGCAGGTAGTCACCCTGAATGATCAGGGCGTGGAAACCGCCCGCAGCCGCACGCCATTCTTCGA
Source organism: Pseudomonas sp. Y24-6 (assembly GCF_020295325.1). Lineage (NCBI taxonomy): Bacteria > Pseudomonadati > Pseudomonadota > Gammaproteobacteria > Pseudomonadales > Pseudomonadaceae > Pseudomonas > Pseudomonas sp. Y24-6. The sequence continues at coordinate 580,397 of NZ_JACBXG010000001.1, forward strand.
CCCCAACGCAGAAAAGCTCGTGGAACGCGCCGTGAATGTGGGCGATACCTACTACTTCACCACGACCACCGGCACCATACGCCCGGTGGATTTCGCCGCCGATGCGCCAAAAATCCTGCCGGCCTGGTCGCTCAGCAGCGACGAAGAAAAGAAAGCCGGCTGGGCCCCCGGTGGCTGGCAGCTGATGGCGGTGGCACCAAAATTGAACCGCTTGTATGTGCTGATGCACGACGCCCACGAACCGATGAAGTGGGAAGACCCGAGCCCGCTGATCTGGGCCTTTGATCTGAAAACCCAAAAGAAAGTCGCGACCCTGGAAGCGCCGGTGCCCGTGTGGAGCATGCAGGCCACCGGCGACGACAACCCGCTGTTGCTCGGCACCGACGTGGAAGGCGGCTTGCAGATTTTCGACCTCAAGACCAACAAGCTCACCGGCAGCATGGCCAAAGTCGCGAAAACCGCGACACAGGTCATGAGCTACTGACGAGGCCCGACCATGCACATTGATCCGATTTTCATTATCGCCAGCGCCCTGGCCATCGCCGTGCTGCTGGCCAGCGCCGCGACCCACAAGTTGCGCGCGCCGGCACGGTTTGCCAAACAACTGGCGGACTATCAGTTGCTGCCTGAGGCCCTGGTGCGACCCGGTGCACGGGTAATGCCGCTGCTGGAACTGACGATTGCCTTCGCGCTGCTGGTTCCCGTCAGTCGCTCATGGGCAGCGCTGACCGCCGCTGGCCTGATCACTCTGTACGCCGCCGCCATCGGCATCAACCTGCGGCGTGGCCGGCGGGACATCGACTGCGGCTGTGCCGGGCCTGACCAGGTGCAGCCGTTGCGCCCGATCCTGCTGCTGCGCAACAGCGTGCTGATCGCCCTGGCGTTACTCGCAAGCGTGGTGCCGCTGGCCCGTGACCTGAATCTATTCGACGGCTTTGTGACCATCGCCGCCAGCGCCGTGGCGCTGCTGATTTACGCCGCAGCCGATGGCTTGCTGGCGAACTCCCCTCTTCTGCTCAAACTGATTGGTAGGTGATCAATGGACGGCTTAATCGTTTCAAATGCGTTGCTCTGGATTTTGCTGCTGGCCCTGGCGTTCGCCGTAATGGGCCTGGTGCGTCAAATTGGCGTGCTGCACGGGCGCATCGCACCGGCTGGCGCACTGATGGTCGATAAAGGCGTGGCCGTGAACGAGCCCGCGCCGCAAGTGACCGCATCCGACCGCAAGGGTCGCCCGGTGAACTTCGGCTACGCCGGCGAAAAATCCCAGCTGCTGTTCTTCCTGTCGCCGACCTGCCCGATCTGCAAGTCGCTGCTGCCGGCAATCAAGTCGATTGCCCGGGAACAGGCCGATCGCCTCGACGTGGTGTTCATCAGCGATGGCGACATGGACGCTCAGCAAACGCTGATCCGCGAACACAAGCTCGACGACGTGACCTACGTAGTCGGCCCGGAAGTGGGCATGACCTACCAGATCGGCAAGCTGCCCTACGCCGCTTTGATCGACAAGGCTGGCACTCTCCGCGCCAAGGGCCTGGTCAATTCCCGAGAGCACCTGGACAGCCTGTTCGAAGTCGAGCACCTGAAAAGCGCAACGCTGCAGGAATACCTGAACAGCCAGCCGCACCCCCATGCGCATGACCACAGCCATGGCCATAGCCACTGATTAGGCAGGGAGACTGTTATGAAATTGCTGGATCTGTTGTTTGAGCGTTCATCCCGTCGAGTCGCCGATACGACCTCGCGACGCAAACTGCTGGCGCGAATGGGCTCGCTGATGGTCGCCGGTGCCGCACTGCCCCTGCTGCTGCCACTGGATCGCACCAGCAAGGCGCTGGCCGCCGATAACCCGAAAGCCGGAGACCCCGGTGACCCGAACAGCTGCGACTACTGGCGCTACTGCTCCATCGACGGTTTCCTGTGCAGCTGCTGCGGCGGCTCGGTAACCTCCTGCCCGCCGGGCACCGAAGCCTCGCAGGTGACCTGGATCGGCACCTGCCGCAACCCGGCCGACAACAAGGACTACATCATTTCGTACAACGATTGCTGCGGCAAACAAAGCTGCGCGCAATGTGCCTGCACCCGTAACGACAGTGAAGAGCCGGCCTACCGCCCGTTCAACAACAACGACGTGAACTGGTGCCTGGCCGCCAAATCGCACATCTACCACTGCACGGTTTCGATCATCCGCGGCGTCGCTGTCTAGTGCACACAAGCCGTTGGTTGCTCAGGTAATCGACGGCTTTTTCGCAGAGGTGTTGTTAATGCACAGGTTGCTCATCTTCGGTCTGGTCTGCGCCATGACCGCCCCGCTCGTTCATGCGCGGGCCATCCCCAACCCGGCGCAGCGCCATGCACCGGGTAATGAAGCACCACAAAAACCCATCGCCGACGCGGGCTACAGCGTTGGCGTGAACTACCAGCTGCAATGCGCCGGGTGTCACCTGGGCAATGGCATGGGCTCCCCGGCCAACGACACGCCACGCATGACCGGGTTCGTCGGCAATTTTCTCAAGGTGCCGGGCGGGCGCGAGTTTCTCGTGCGAGTGCCGGGCATGTCACAGTCGGCGCTGAACAACGCGCAACTGGCCGACTTGCTCAACTGGCTGTTGCGCGAAGATGGCATGGCCGGCACTAGCATGCCGGCCAACTATCAACCGTACAGCACCGAGGAAGTCACCCGGCTGCGGGCAGCCACCATGCTCAATTTTCCCGGCACCCGCGCCGAGCTGATCAAGGCGATGCGGGCACAAGGCATCGCGATTGAAGACGGGATGGGCAACTGAGCTATTTCGGTTGCGCCACTGTGCGCAAATAGGGTTTTACCGTTTTAAAACCGTCCGGGTACTTCTTCTTCGCGTCCTCATCGGAAACCGAAGTCGGGATGATCACGTCCTCGCCCGGGCGCCAGTTCACCGGAGTGGCCACGGTGTGTTTGGCATTGAGCTGGATGGCATCGAGCAGTCGCAGCACTTCATCGAAGTTGCGCCCGGCGCTCATTGGGTAGATCAGCATGGCCTTGATCTTCTTGTCCGGGCCGATGATGAACACCGAGCGCACGGTGGCGTTGTCCACGGCCGTGCGCGCGCCGCCACTGGCATTGGGGTGGATCATGTCGTAGAGCTTGGCCACCACCAGGTTCTCGTCGCCAATCATGGGGTAATTGACCGCGTGGCCCTGGGTTTCCTCGATGTCCTTGGCCCAGCTTTGATGGTTGCCCACCGGGTCAACGCTGAGCCCGACGATCTTGGTGTTGCGCTTGTCGAACTCGGGCTTGAGCCCGGCCATGTAGCCAAGTTCAGTGGTGCACACCGGGGTGAAGTCCTTGGGGTGGGAAAACAGGATGGCCCACTGATCGCCAATCCATTCATGGAAATGCAGCGTGCCCTCGGTGCTCTCGACGGTGAAATCCGGTGCTTCGTCGCCAATACGAATGGTCATGTGCGTTCTCCTCGAGGTGAAGGGTTGGGAAACTGCTGGACGGGTCAGTATAGGAGACGGTTGAGGATAGGGGTCCGGGAATGGAGAACCCGTAGAGTCCGATGTGCTGCACAAATGCCCTGCACAACCCTGACCGTGTAGGAGCTGCCGAGTGAAACGAGGCTGCGATCTTTTGATTTTCCAGGATCAAAAGATCGCAGCCTGCGGCAGCGCCTACGGGGAACGCATGGAATTCCAGAGTGTTTACCGACGTGCCAGCTTGTACCGCACACAATCCTCATAAAAGCCCTGGCGGATTGCCGCCGGCTTGATCCGCGAGGGGCTGTCGTAGATCTGTTCGGTGATGCCCATAGCCATCATGCGCATCCACGGCTTGGTGAATTTGTAGGTCTGCAGCTTCTGCCGCGCTGCGTACAGCGACACTCCCGCCAGCTTCAACTCCTGGGCTTTAGCGGCCGTCCCCGCGCCCCAGCTGCACATGTAACGATCATTCGTCTTCAGTTCCCTGGCTTCGGCCATCGTCGCCACACTGGCCAGCCCGCACGACATTAACGCGATCATCACACTGCGCATGTAGATTCGATCCTAACAATCTGAAATTAAATTGATTCTGATCAAATCCCACAGTGTTCGGGGCCAGTAAAATGCCTTACCGCTACATGAGAATAATTCTTGATAAAGGCAAGACATTTCTTGCAACATCCATTTTGTTAGCTATAGCTAATACTCCCAATGTTCTAAAGTGAGGCAACGGAATGTCAGTCGCAAAGAAAATGACGGTAGGGCAACTGACAATGTTGACAGCCGTCAACATGTTGGGGTCCGGCATCATATTGTTGCCAACCAAACTCGCCGAAGTCGGCGGAATTTCTATCCTCTCCTGGCTGATAACAGCCACCGGTTCCCTGGCACTGGCTTACGCCTTCGCGCGCTGTGGGATGCTTAGCCGCAAAACGGGCGGTATGGGCGGCTACGCTGAATACACCTTCGGCAAGCCCGGCAACTACCTGACCAACTACACCTACGGCGTCTCGCTGTTGATTGCCAACGTGGCGATCAGCATTACGGCGGTCGGCTATATACAGACGCTGTTCGACGTCAAACTGGATTCGCTGCAAGTAGGCCTGGCGACCATTGCGTTGCTGTGGATCACCACGTTCGCCAACTTCGGCGGCGCACGGATCACCGGCAAAATCGGTTCGGTCACTGTCTGGGGCGTGATCGCACCTGTGGTACTGGTGTCCACGATCGGCTGGTTCTGGTTCGACAGCAGCGTCTACGCGGCGGGATGGAACCCGCACAACATGGGCTATCTGGAAGCAGCGGGGGCTTCGGTGGCGATCACGTTGTGGGCTTTCCTGGGCCTGGAGTCGGCGTGTGCCAACACCGACGCCGTGGAAAACCCGGAGAAAAACGTCCCGATCGCGGTTCTGGGCGGCACGCTTGGGGCGGCGGTGATCTACATCGTCTCGACCAACGTCATCGCCGGCATCGTCGACAACCCGGAACTCGCCTCCTCCACCGCACCTTTCGGGCTGGTGTTTGCCAAGATGTTCACCCCGATGATTGGTGACATCGTGATGGGGACCATGATCCTCGCTTGCATCGGCTCTTTGCTGGGCTGGCAGTTCACCATTGCCCAGGTGTTCAAAAGCTCGGCTGACACCGGCTACTTCCTGCCGATCTTCGCCAAGGCCACCAAGACCGGCACGCCGATCGTGGGCATGTTGATCCTGCTGGCGCTGCAGACAGCGATCGGTCTATTGACCATCAGCCCCGACCTGAGCAAGCAGTTCGACATCCTCGTCAACCTGGCGGTGGTCACCAACCTGGTGCCGTACATCCTGTCCATGGCGGCCTTGATGACGATCCAGAAGGTTTCCAACGTACCCGCAGGCAAGGCACTGGCCACCAACATCATTGCCTGGATTGCCACGGCCTACAGCTATCTGGCGTTGTACAGCTCCGGCGAGCAGGCACTCATGCTCGGCGGCGTTGCGACGATCTTCGGCTACACCCTGTTCAGCTTCGTCAACAACCGCCTCATCGCGCTCGAAGCGCACAACAATAGCGTGCCGACACAGACGGTCAGCGCCCAGCACATTACGGGCGAACCGGTGCCGGTGAATCATTTGAAAGCTGTACCTGTGGAGGTTAGATCATGACGGAATATAAGCACTCACTGGGAATGCTCACGCTGGTCGTGGGCGCTCCCCCGGACAAACGCACCGTCTTCGGTCGTGCCCTGGATCAACTGATCCATGACGTGGAACAACGCTCCATCAGCGTGCTGATGTCGGAAAGCCTGAGCGACGCGACGTCGATCCTGCGTTCGGACTCGGCCATCCAGTGCGTATTGCTCAGCTGGGAGATGGACGAGAGTGAAGGCCATCAGGAATGCATCAAGCTGCTGACCACCCTGCGCGAACGCAACACTCGGGTGCCGGTATTCCTGATCAGCGACCGCAGTACCGCCTCGAGCATTCCGCTGGTGGTGATGCAGCACGCCGATGACTTCATCTGGCTACCGGAAGACACCAGTCGTTTCCTCAGCGGCCGCATCATGGCGGCCATCGAGCGCTACCGTCAGGCTGCGCTGCCGCCGATGTTCGGTGCACTCGTCAAGTTCTCCCGATCCTATGAATACTCGTGGCACACCCCAGGCCATGCCGGTGGCACCGCCTTCCTGAAAAGCACTGCGGGACGCGCTTTCTACGAGTTCTTCGGGGAGAACCTGCTGCGCTCCGACCTGTCGATTTCGGTCGGTGAGCTCGGTTCGCTGCTCGATCACAGCGGCCCGATCGGCCAGGGCGAGCGCTACGCCGCCAAAGTCTTCGGTGCCCACCGCACCTATTACGTGACCAACGGCTCCTCGATGTCCAACCGCGTCATTCTGATGGCGAGCGTCACCCGCGATCAGATTGCCCTGTGCGACCGCAATTGCCACAAGTCGGCTGAACACGCGATGACACTGTCGGGGGCCATTCCGACCTACCTGGTGCCGACCCGCAACCGCTACGGCATCATTGGCCCCATCCTCCCGCAGACGTTGAGCGCCGAGGGCGTCAAGGCGGCAATTGCCAACAACCCACTGGTCAAGGAAGGCATCGATCCGACGCCCGTCCACGCCATCGTCACCAACTCTACCTACGATGGCCTGACCTACAACGTCACCCGAGTCGAGAAATTGCTGGGGGAAAGCGTCGATCGTCTGCATTTCGACGAGGCCTGGTACGGCTATGCGCGGTTCAACCCGCTGTACCGCGAACGCTTCGCCATGCATGGCGCCCCTGAGGATCACGACGAATCCCGGCCGACCGTGTTCGCCACCCAATCGACCCACAAACTGCTGGCCGCACTGTCCCAGGCGTCGATGATTCACGTGCGTAACGGCCGTAATCCGATCCCCCATGCACGCTTCAACGAATCGTACATGATGCACGCCTCAACCTCGCCGAACTACGCGATCATGGCCTCATGCGACGTCAGCTCGGCGATGATGGAAGCGCCCAGCGGGCAAATCCTCACCACTGAATCCATCGAAGAAGCGATCAGCTTCCGCCAGGTCATCTCGCGCATGCACCATGAGATGGCGAGCGATGACCAGTGGTTCTTCACCTGCTGGCAGCCTCCGACCGTGCAAGTCGGCGCAGCGGCGGTGCCGTTCCACGAAGTCGACCCGGTACTGCTCAAAAGCGAGCCGAACTGCTGGGTCCTGCACCCGAACGAGGTGTGGCACGGCTTTGGCGACATCGAAGACGGCTACTGCATGCTCGACCCGATCAAGGTGTCGGTGCTGAGCCCGGGCATGGGCGACGATGGCAATTTGCTGGAATCCGGTATTCCCGCATGCGTGCTGACGGCGTACCTCGGTCGCCAGGGCATCGTGGTGGAAAAAACCACTGACTTCACCATCCTGTTCCTGTTCTCCATCGGTATCACCAAAGGCAAATGGGGCACGCTGGTCAACGCCCTGCTCGACTTCAAGCGTGACTACGACGAGAACGTGGAGCTCGAACTGTGCCTGCCGGACTTGTTGGCCGCGAACCAGCAGCGCTATGCCGGCATGGGCCTGAAGAACCTGGCCGACGAGATTTTCGCCGCCATGAAAGAGAACAAGACCACTTCCACCATGGCCCAGGCCTTCGGCATGCTGCCGCAAGCCGAGTTCAGCCCGGTGGAAGCCTACGAGAAGCTGGTGAGGAACGAAGTCGAACTGGTGACCCTGGAAGAAGCTGCCGGCCGCATTGTCGCAACCGGGATCGTGCCTTATCCACCGGGTATTCCGCTGCTGATGCCGGGCGAGAACGCAGGACCTGCGGATGGGCCATTGCTGGCATATCTGAAGGCGCTGGAGAACTTCGACAAGTCCTTCCCGGGCTTCACCCATGATACGCACGGTATTGAAACCGAGGACGGCGTATCACGGTTGTTGGTGTTGAAGTGAGGTAAGCCTCTGGGGGGTGAGAGGTGTGCTCGGTGTCGTGGTGGGTCAGGCAATGACTGTATTGCCCGACACACCGCTATCGCGGGCGAGCCCCGCTCCCACAGGTTTTGTGGGGCCCCACAAGGGGCCTCGTCGGGCGCGGGATTTGTGCGCGGCATTGTTTCGGTGTGGGGTTGAAGGTAGTTTCGGCAGCCGATTGGGCTGCTATGATTGACCACCATGACCAACATGCCCGCGTTCCGCCAACCCTGCCCTCCCGGCGCCTGCGATTGCGGGCGCGATCCGCTGTTGGAAACCCCGGGCGCAGACGTGCGCATCCTGCTGCTGACCCGTGCGGAAGAAAAACGTCTGCTCGAGCGTCTGGAGAACCTGCAGAGCCTTGGTGACCTGGAGCGCTTGCAGCGACGCATGCACGAACAACTGGGTATCCGCGTTGACATTGCGCCAGGCTTCAACGAAGTCCGGACCATGCGCGGCATCGCCATTTCGATCGCCGAACTGCCCGGCTTGTGCCGCAAGACCCGTGCATCGATCCCGGCGGCCATTCGGCGCGGGTTGGAGAAGCATCCTGAAGTGGCTTATGAATTGCTCAATGCCAATGACCTGCTCAGAGATGCCTGAAACGCAGATCAAGGGCAATTCCAGCAAACTCTGAAGCCCGCAATTAACCCCTAGTGGGGCCTATTTTTTCATTCCAACACGACGGCGCATATCGGCGGTGATGGTCTGGCGGGTTTTTTTCAGGTCTGCCCAGGGCTCATGGCCGACCTCGGCAAGGCGTTCATGCACGTTGTGCACATTCCATTGATTACCGCCCTTCAGCTCTTCTACCTCCTCCCTGAAAATCGGCACCGACACCGGCAGCCCTTCACGGGTGCGCACCGCATAGGAGCAGATCGTCGTGGCGCCGAGGCCGTTGCGCAGGTAGTCGATGAATATCCGACCGACGCGGTTTTTCGGTCCGGAGACCGCAGAAAAGCGTTCGGGCAGCAGTTTCGCCATGTGGCTGACAATCGCGTGACTGAATTCTTTCACCTCATCCCAGCCAAGTTTGCGGGTCAGCGGCACCACCACATGAATACCTTTGCCACCACTGGTCTTGAGGAAAGCCTTAAGCCCCAGTTCATCCAGCACCGACAGGGTCAGCTGAGTCGCCTCGACCATGCTTTTCCAAGGCAGCGCCGGGTCGGGGTCGAGGTCGAGGATGAATCGGTCAGGCTTGTCCAGCTTGTCGGACGTGGCATTCCAGGTATGCAGTTCCACCGTGCTCATCTGCACGGCACCGATCAGCGCTTCGGCGTTGTTGATCATCATCACCGGCTGCCCGGTAATGTCCTTGTCGAGGGTAGTGATGCCCGGGATCGCGAGGCGCTCGGCGTTTTTCTGGAAGAACAGCTCGCCGGCGATGCCATCCGGAGCACGCACCAGGGCGACCGGGCGACCCTTCAGTTCGGGCAGGATGAATTCGGCGACTCGGGCGTAATACTCAGCCAGTTGCATCTTGGTGGTGCCACTGCTGGCATCGATCACCCGGTCCGGATGCGTAATACGTACCTTGCCTGCAGCAAGCCCCGCCTGGGATGGTGCCGGGCTGGCTTGTTCTGCGGCGGCTTTTTTGCCGGCAGGCTTTTTGGCTGAAGGTTTCCTGGTAGCAGATTTCTCGGCAGCAGGCGCCGATGCAGCGCTTTTTTTCACCACGGCTGGGCGCTCCTCAGTGATGTCTTTGGCCGGCTTGTCGTCACGCAAGCCATGGAACACCGCGTGGCGCACAGAGCCGTCCTTGGTCATTTCGGCAAAGGCGATTTCCGCCAGCAACACCGGCTTGAGCCAGTGCACACCCTTGGCATCGAACCCCGAGGGCGGGTTAGCCACCGAGGCTTTCTTCGCCTTCAACGGCAGCAGCTGCGCGTAGATGCTCTTCAGTGTCGTTTCGTTGAACCCGGTGCCCACCTTGCCGGCATAGCGCAATTTGCCGCTGTCGCGATCATGCAAGCCCAACAACAAAGCGCCGAAGGCACTGCGCGAGCCCTTTGGATCGGTGTAACCCACCACCACGAATTCCTGCCGATGCTTGCACTTGAGCTTGATCCAGTCACCACTGCGCCGCGACACATAAGGCGAGCCCAGGCGCTTGCCGATCAGGCCTTCCATCTGCATCTGGCAAGCGCTGGTGAGCAGGGCATCCGGCGCTTCGCCGAATGAGTCGGAAAACCGCAGCAAGGGATCTTCGTGAGTTCTGAGGACCGTCGCCAGTGCCACCCGACGTTCTTCCACCGGCACTTCACGCAGGTCGACGCCGTTGAGGTATGGCATGTCGAAAAGGTAGTAAAGGATGTTGCCACTGCTGCCCTCTTCGAAGGCATTTTGCAGGGCCTGGAAATCTGGAACTCCCTGCTCGTTGGCTACCACCATCTCACCGTCGAGCCAGGCCGACTCGAGGTCCAGGTCGGTCAGCGCCTTGGCTTGCGCCGGCAGTTTGTGTGTCCAGTCATGGCCGTTGCGAGTGAAGAGCTTGACCTGGCCATGGTCGATACGCGCCATGATTCGATAGCCGTCGAACTTGATCTCATAGCTCCATTCGCCATCCGGGGCTTTTTCGACCAAGGTTGCCAGTTCCGGCTTGATCAGCTCCGGGAGCTTGGCCTTGTGAGCGCCGGTCAGCTTGGCCGACTGGCCTTCAGGGGCGACCTTGGATGCGGGCTTTTTGACGGGCTTGGGTTTGGCGGCGGTCTTGGCCTTTTTCGGCAGGATGGTGCGGTCGCTGAGCACGCTGTCGGGCGCGGCGACGACCACGTCGTAATCGCTCTCGGGCTTGGCCGCGCTGTCCTGATGCTTGATCAGGAACCACTGCTCCTGTTTACCCGGCATGTGCGTGCGCACCAGGTTCCACAGCCCGCTGAGCTTCTCGCCCTGCAGTTCGAACTTGAGCTTGCCCTTGGCGTAGGCTTGGGCCGGATCCTCCTGGGGTATCCACACCCCGCGATCCCAGACGATCACATCACCGGCCCCGTAATACCCCTCGGGAATACTGCCCTCGAAGGTCGCGTAATCGATCGGGTGATCCTCGACATGCACCGCCAGGCGCTTGACCTTGGGATCCAGGGACGGCCCCTTGGGAACCGCCCAGCTCTTCAGGGCTCCGTCGAGCTCCAGGCGGAAATCATAGTGCAGGCGCGAAGCGTCATGCTTCTGGATGCAGAACTGCAAGGCGTGGTTTTTGGCCTTTTTCTTACCTGGTCGTTTCGCCGCCGGCTCGGAAGTCGCGGAAAAGTCGCGCATGCGGTTGTAATCGTCGAGGTTCCGGGTCATGGCTCACTCCCCTGATGCCGTTGCAACGCTGCCCCCGATGCCGGGGCCGATGCGCGTGACGATCAACGCTACCACTGCAATCCGCTCGACCCGCTGATAACCCGGAGTCAAGAGTTCCTCGCCAAACACATCGGGATCGATCTCGCGGTAAGTCCACGCGAACAGTGGCGAGGCCAGGCGCGGTGACAAGGCCTCAAGGAATGGATCACGCCCCTCGACCATGGCCACCCCCGTGTACAGTACCAGCGAGCCCCCGGCTGCCAGGCGATTGAGCGCCTGTTCGACGATGCGCACCGACAACTGCTCGCCGAACTCACCACCGCCATGGCGGTAGGCGCGCTCACCGGGGTCGGCCATGTACGGCGGATTGGCGACTATGAGATCAAACTGGCCGTCGACGTCCTGCAGCACGTCGCTGATCTCCACTGTGATATTGGCCACCTCGGCCAGGGCGGCATTGACCGTGGTCAGGCGCAATGCCGCCGGGTTGATATCGACCGCCAGCACTTGCGCTTCACGGCGCGCCCGGGCAATCACGATTGCACCGACGCCAGCGCCGCAACCAATATCCACGGCACGGCGAATCGGCGCAAAGCTCTGCTGCAGGTGGCTGTGGATCAGCTGCGCAAAGCGATAACTGTCCGGCCCAAAAAATACCGAATCAGCCGCTTCAGTGGGAAAGCCCGAGTGCGCAAAGAGCAAATCGTCGAGGCTCGACCAGCGCACGCGACTTTTCAGCCGCCCGTGGCTGTCCTGCAGGACCCCAGCCTGCTGCAGCTGGCGCTGTTCATCGGCAGGCAGCAGCCCGGACTCGAATGTCCGCGACCAGCCGTAGACGTCTCGCAGGTTTTTTGCCGGGCGTGTGGCGTCGCGGTCGAGTACCCGCTGGTGGGTCAGCGGCGTGGGCGTGACAAAACGATAGCCGTCCGCCTGCAAGCGTCTTCCCAGCTGTAATAGAGCCAGTTCGTCGGCGTCCAGTCGTTCTTCCTGATTCATGTGCAGCTCCCTAGCGCAGGCTGGATTTGAGTTCGATGTAGTGCCGCGTGGCGAGCAATCCCGCCGGGTGCGAGTGACGATGGGCTGACAGCCACGGGATCAACACGGACATCTGTGCATGGGGATCCAGCCCCGCGAGGGAAGCTTGCAGCGTCTGCACGTCAGGGTCACTGATCGGCAGCTCGGGAACCCGGGCGGCACTGACTACACGCCGATGTGCCGGCCTGGCCCGCTCGGGCGCCCAGTCTCCAGCGATCCAGTCATGCAGCAATTGTTTCTCATAAGGGCTGAACACACCGAACATCGCCGCACCATCGCCCACAATCATCTGCCAGAACCGGCTGCCCTGCGGATCCTGGTGACGCTTGATCCAGCCCTTGTTTTCCATGGCACTGAGGAAACCGGGCAATTGCTCGGGTGAAGACAACCACTGATTGACCGTCTTGCCCTCGAAACGGCAATAGTCCGAATGCATGTGCTGGCCGAACGGACGCTTGCGTTCGAGCATGCCCAGCAGCTCTTGCTCAAGGTCGAACGACTCAATAATCGCGCGACTGCCCTGCCCCAGATCGTTCAGTCGATAGCCAGCAGCAACCCGACTCAGGAACTCTTCGCGGTCGCCTTCCAGCGGCATCAGCTGCAGCACCGACTGCACGGCTTTTTGCGCGTGGCCGGTGCTGGCGTTATCGATGGTGACATGGAGCGTGAAATAGTAGGGATCTATGCCCAGTTCGCTCAGTTCATAGGCGCTGATCAGCAGGTGCAACGGCAGTTGTTCATAACCGAGGTTGTAGCCGATGACTTCAGGCATGAAGTCATCGCTGCACTCGCCCAGCGCCAGCTGAATCGCGCCTTGCAGGTATCGCTCGTCGGGCAGCGCGCAGGCGTCATCCAGGCCATGTTCGGCCAGGAGCTTGCGATAGATCACAACGTGATTCTGCGCCGGATTGCCGTCGCCCAATTCTTCCAAGTAGGTGCAGATCAGCCCGTCGAACCGCGGGTCACGCCAGTGGCTCAACAAGCCATATAACCATGCGCCGTCCACCAGTTTGGTCGGTCCGACAGCCTGCAGGAAGAACAGCGCATGGGCCTTGTTGCTGAAAAACTGACGTGGGCCGCCATCCTTGCGTTGTTGCAGATAATCGGCGTACTGGCGCGCTACCTGCGCGCAGTGCTGTTCCACAAACCCTGGCAAGGCAGACAGGTCCCGGGGCATCTCCTCAGGCAGGTCTTGGGCCTGTTGAAGTTGCTCGACCAGGAACATCCGCGCCAGGGATTTGCGCTGCGCGTCATCGACGTTGAGCAGCAGTTGGGCATAGGTATTTTTCAGGCTACCGGCGGCCGGGATCGACTCTGCGTGGGCAGGCCGGGATTCAAGTCTTGTCAGGGCAGTCATGGGCGCATCTCTCGGTCTATGGCCAGTGGCAGGACGCTGAATCAACACGTCTCTACTGCAGCAGAGCGATGAGCCTGGGAGAAAATTCAATCGAGGTTAAAAATGGCCGGACAGACGGCCAGGGCCTGGAGTAAACAAGCCCCCTGTAGGAGCGAGCTTGCTCGCGATGGGGCCGGCCAGATAGACCGCTGCCTCGTGATCGCCAGCAAACCCTGCTCATTCGGGTTTGCGTGATGGCTTATGCAGTGCCCTTGGCCTGCTGTTCCAGATGCACTTGCAGCTGTGGATCTATGCTCAATGCGGCTGCCAGTTCGTCGAGATACGCGCGCTCGGCATCCTGCTGGTCGTCCACCAGCATCACGCTGGCCAGGTACATTTCGGCAGCAATGCCAGGGTCCGTGGCCGACTGTGCCACGTCGGCAGCATCCAGAGGCCGGGATACTTCGTTGTCCAGCCATAATTGCAGTTGCGGGTCGTCGGTGTGCCGGCCGATTTCTGTACTGATCATCTCGTGCTCGGCAGGGTCGATCCGGCCATCGGCCTTGGCCGCTGCGATCAGCGCGCGCAAGATAGCGTGGCTGTGTTCCTCGACTTCCGGTCCGGCCAGCAGGTTCACGGTCTGTGGCGCTTGCTGCGAGGCAGATGACGCCTGATTGCGCTGCCAGGCCTGATAAGCCTGGAAGGCCATCATGCCGAGCGAGGCCAGGGCCGCGTAATTCATGGCACCACTGCGTCCGGATCGGTTCTGGCTCGCGCCGCCCAGGGACGAACCACCGCCAAGCAGGCCACCGAGCAACCCGCCCAAGCCACTGCCGCCCAAGCTGGAACCGGCGCGACCGCCACCCAACAGGCCACCCAGCAACCCGCCAAGATCACCGCCGATGCCGCCCTTGGGGGAAGCGGCACCCGTTTGCTGCGAGGCTTGGCCACGGAGCAGTTGTTCGAGCAGATCGCTGGTGTTCATGACGTCGTCCTTATTAAGGGATGTATTTCGGTCAGGAAACGATAGTCCTTGCGGGCCAATCTGCCACCACCGTCTGGCTGCCTACATCAGGGCAACAGCGGCGTGGATTTAGCCGATGTATTTTCCCGCGACGCAGCTAAGATTTACTGACGGTGAACCTTATTCGCGGATTTTCGGTCGATACCTGCAACCCGAACCGGTTTGCCGCCGCCCTCACTCTCGAGGGTGATGACTGGCTTGCTTCACTTTTTGGAGAACGCCCCCGTGATATCGACCCTACACATCGCCAGGCTCAAAGCATGGGGCGCCCATGGTTTTACCGCCACCGGCGTGGTCACCGCCTTCCTCGCGACCCTCGCCCTGCTGGATAACCAGCCGACCAGTTGCCTGCTGTGGCTCGGCGTCGCGCTGATCGTCGATGGCCTGGATGGCGCATTGGCGCGCAAGGTCAACGTGCAGTCGGTGCTGCCCAGCTTCGATGGTTCGATCCTCGACCTGGTCATTGACTACCTGACCTATGTATTCATCCCGGCGCTGTTCATCTATCGCTACATTCCGCTGCCGGAGTACACGCTGCTGCTGACGGTATCGCTGATCCTGGTGTCCTCGCTGTTCTGTTTTTGCAACGTCAATATGAAGAGCAAGGACAACTACTTCCAGGGCTTTCCCGCAGCGTGGAACGTGGTGGCGCTGTGCCTGTATATTATTGCGCCTTCGCCATGGATCACCTTTCTTACGGTGATCGCCCTGGCGCTGCTGACCGTCACCCGCATGAAATTCCTGCACCCGTTTCGCGTGCGTAAATTCATGCCGATCAACATTGCCGTGACGGCCATCTGGTTGTTGTGCAGCTTGTCACTGGTGGTCAACCATCCGGTGATCAACCCGCTGGTGATGGGGCTTTGGTTGCTGATGTCGGCTTACTTCCTGGGCATTTGCATCTGGCGCACGGCGCTGGAGTGGTTTGATGGATCGCGGCACAAATAAACTTTCAAATGATCACGCTACCCTAGGAGCTGCCGCAGGCTGCGATCTCTTGATCCTGACTTTTTTGCCTCAAGATCAAAGAATCGCTGCCTGGGGCAGTTCCTGCCCGGGGTTCAGCGCCGGGTGATGACCACCTCCAGGTACTCGCTCGGCACCACCAGCGATTTCTCGCCCGCCCTGTTCATCCGGTTGAGCAACTCGGTCAGGTCTGCTTCCAGCGCCGTGGCGCCATCGGGAGGGAGCGCGGCGAATGCCTTGTGCACCGGACCGTACCAGCTGCGAAACGTGTCAATGAAATGGGCCGCCGAGCGATAGCGGAAGTTGAAGGTCCGGCGGCTGACCTGGACCAGGAAATTGCGCTCGTCGAAGTGTGTATGCAGCCAGGCCTCGGTGCCCCACTGCGAAGGCGGTTGCGCCCCCGGCGGCGGCGGCATGTGCTTGCCCAAGGTCTTGAACACCTGGCCGACGAAGCCTTCGGGCGTCCAGTTGGCCAGGCCGATACGACCTCCGGGGCGACACACCCGGGCCAGCTCTGCAGCGGCTTTCGATTGATCGGGGGTGAACATCACACCGAAGGTCGACAGCACCGCATCAAAACTCGCATCTTCAAAGGGCAATGCTTCG
Organism: Pseudomonas sp. Y24-6; assembly: GCF_020295325.1. NCBI lineage: Bacteria > Pseudomonadati > Pseudomonadota > Gammaproteobacteria > Pseudomonadales > Pseudomonadaceae > Pseudomonas > Pseudomonas sp. Y24-6. Next base: position 596,561 of record NZ_JACBXG010000001.1, read on the forward strand.
GCATCGGCGACCTGAAAGGTGACTTGCAGGCGCTCTGCCCGCGAGCGGTCCTCGCCGCGTTCCAGCAATGCGGCCACATAGTCGGTGGAAGTGACGAGGCAACCGCGCCGTGCGGCCGCGAGCGTGGCATTGCCGTTTCCGGCAGCCACGTCCAGCACGCGCTCATCGCACAGCAGGTCGCAGGCCTCGGCCAACTGCTCGCCGACGATCTGCAAGGTGGTGCCGATCACGGCGTAGTCGCCACTGGCCCAGGCGGCCATCTGACGGTTCTTCAAGGCAGTGAGATCAATGGGTGTACTCATGAATTCCGCTCCATTGCGGGTAGGAACGCAGCCAGCTTACTCAGCCGTGGTGGGATCGATGACGTGCATGACCTGGGAAATCCGGTTAGCCGGAAAACCGCTCAGCCGGGCGTGTTCCTGGATCTGCTGTTCATCCGGTGCGATATACACGCAATAGAGTTTGTCACCTGTGACGTAGCTTTCCTGCCACTGCACCTGGGGCAAATCGCGCAAGGTCCGGCAAGACTTTTGCGCCGCTGCTTTCAAATCCCGCTCCGACAGTGCTCCTGCACCTGCTATCTCCCGTTCAATGACGAACTTAGGCATGACAACCTCTCATTCTTGTTATGGGGACAGGGTCTTGTGCCCTGCAGGCAAACTATCGCCCCGCTGCAGGGCGGCGTCCTGTCCGATCGTCGGCCAGGCCTGTCCGATCGTCCGGAGTTTTTCCATTGCCTTGCGATCGGGCCACACTTGAAGGGCCCCCGCCTGCACGGGTAAATCCCCATGGACGCCCTGTCCCAGACCCTGCGCGTCGTCCGCCTGATCGGCGCGATTTTTATCAATGCCAGGTTTACCGCCCCCTGGTGCTACCAATCCCCGAGCGCCGACTCGGCCGCGCCCTTTCTGGAACCCGGTGCCGAACGGGTGGTCATCTTTCATCTGATTACCGAAGGCGAGTGCTACGTCGAACTCGGTGACGATCCGCCGTTGCTGCTGACCGCGGGCGATGTGGTGGTATTTCCCCAGGGCGATGCCCATCGCATGTGCTCGAGCCCGGGCCTGCCCCCTGCTACAGGAGCGCGCCTGGACGCAGTGCTGGCGCGTCGTCCACGGCAACTGAGCTATGGCGGAGGCGGCGTCGTCACACGCCTGGTGTGCGGTTATCTGGCGTGTGATACGCGGCTGGCGGGCATGCTCTTGACCGGTTTGCCCGCCATCGTGCGGGTCAATGTTCGCGGCTCGGACGCCGGGCTATGGCTCGAGTCCTCGGTGCGTTACGCGCTGACCGAAGCCCGCTCCCCCAGGCCCGGAGGCGAAGGCGTGCTGGCGAAACTGGCCGAAGTGCTGTTCATCGAAGTGCTGCGCTTGTACATGAACGAACACGGTGAGGGCCGCACAGGATGGCTGGCGGGAGTTGGCGACCGGATTGTCGGCGCCGCCCTGAACGCCCTGCACAAAAGCCCTGCGAACGCCTGGACCCTGGAGGAGCTGGCCCGCACCGCCGGCACCTCAAGGTCGGTGCTGGCCGAGCGTTTCCAGCAATTGGTCGGCAGCTCGCCGATGCAATACCTGACGCAATGGCGAATGCTGCTGGCGGCCAATCTGCTGAGCCGCAGCAACAGTTCACTGACGCGCATTGCCGAGGAAGTCGGGTACCAGACGGACACCGCCTTCAGCCGCGCATTCCGGCGCGAGTTCGGCTCACCGCCTGCGGCCTGGCGCCGCTGCCAGGCAGGGACTGTGCAGCAGCGGCTGTGAGATCTGAACTATTGCCCGCCGGCGAGACCCACCCTGTAGAAGCTGCCGAAGGCTGCGATCTTTTGATTTTCTGCGGGATCACAATTGCAAAAGATCAAAAGATCGCAGCCTTCGGCAGCTCCTACAGGGTTCAGCTTGTCAGGCAATGGCCCCGATCAGGCTCCGGGCGCCTTGGCCTCCTCCAGCAGTTGCTGAATCATCTGCTCCTGCGCGTCGTAGGCGCCTTCGCCAAAATGGGTGTAGCGCACCTGCCCCTTGGCATCGACCAAGTAATGCGCGGGCCAGTACTGGTTGTCGAAATTGCGCCAGATCGCGTAGTTGTTGTCGATGGCCACCGGGTAGGTGATGCCGAGCTTCTTCACCTGATCCCGGACGTTATCGATGATGCGTTCGAAACCGTACTCAGGCGTATGTACGCCGATCGCCACCAGGCCATCTTTCTCATACTTCTTCGCCCAGTCTTTCACGTACGGCAAGGTGCGCTGGCAGTTGATGCAGTCGAAGGTCCAGAAATCCACCAGCACCACCTTGCCTTTAAGCGATTCGCCGCTGAGTTCCGGGGAGTTGAGCCATTGGACCGCACCGGCCAGCGATGGCATGGCGCCCTGGGCGTTGTCCATGGTATCGGCCTTGACCTTGCTGACGAAGTAATCCAGCACTTTTGGCACGGTTTCCAGAACCCCCTTCTCAACGCTGCTGATGCCTTCGGACGACGTGCCAGCCAGCAGTGTCTTGTCGGCACCGGTGGAGATCACTGCTGCAGCGGCCAGCACTGCCACGCCAGCACCGCGACGCAACCAGCCGGTGACCGGTATCGATGCTTTGAGACGGTTTACCAGGCCACGACCGGCGAAAATCAGGGTACCCAGCGACAGCGCGCTGCCCAGCCCATAAGCCACCAGCAGCAGGCTGGTGCCGGCATTCGCGCCTTGCAGCATGGCGCCAGTGAGGATCACCCCGAGAATCGGCCCGGCGCAGGGTGCCCAGAGCAGGCCGGTGGCCACGCCGATCATGATCGAGCCTGCGGGGCCGGACATTTTGCGCGTGTCGGGATCGAGGCGATTGCCCAGCAGCACGAAAGGCCGCGCCAGCCAACCGCCGATGCGCGCGGAAATCAGCGACAGTGCAAACAGTGCCATCACCACCAATGCCACGTGGCGGCCGGTGTTACTGGCCTGTATCACCCACTCGCTGCTGACCACCGCCAGGCTTGAGATCAGGGCGAAGGTCAGGACCATGCCGCCGAGGGTCAGCAGGATCGAGGTGCGGCTGCGTTCAACGCCGGCGAACAGGAACGGCACGACCGGGAGGATGCACGGGCTGAGGACGGTGAGGATACCGCCCAGGAAAGCGATGATTAACATGGGATCACCTGAATAATGAGCGGCTCATGCCCCCTGTAGGAGCGAGCTTGCTCGCGATGGTCTTTAACGACTACGCGGGGCGCCTGGCACCCCACGGTGTCCACTAGACCATCGCGAGCGAGCTCGCTCCTACAGGGGATTGGGGATTGGGGATTGGTGTTTGGGTTCAGGCCGTCTGGGTATCCAGCAACTGCCCCTGCGGCGTGCGGCTGGAGCCATCTTCGGCCAGCAGCGGGCTTGCACCCTCGTGCTCCACAGGGGTCAGTTGAAAACAAGTGCTACCGGCGCAGCTACTCTGCTCCACCGCAGCATTGGCATGGGCAGCCGCGCCGGCTACGGAAAAAGCCACTGCGGTCAGATAACGGGTCAGGTTTTTCATGATGCGGATCCTCGTAAAATCAGTAATAGGCAATCAGGCGACTCAGTTGTCGTCGTTGCAGCCGTCAGCAAATTTGCGGTAGTCCAGGACCTTGGTGTCGCCCTGGGAATCGAGGTAGGTCAGCTCGGCGTTGATAATTCCGCAAGTCGGCGTGGCGTCCTGTTTCATCGAAATGACTTTCCTGATGTCCAGATGCGTGCCGTAGGTGTAGGTTTCAGGCTTGACCGTGGCTTCGGCACGGGCCGACAAGGTGCAGATATTCAGCGCGGCAAACAGGCAGGCGGCGTAGACGGCTTTGGTGTTCATGGCGGTTTCCTCAAGGCTTCAATGGGTCAATCGTGGTATTGAGCCGAGGCGGTTTGGGTTGCCTCGATGGAGCTCATTAGAAGCCCGTCAGGTATCCCCTCTGTGTCGGAAACAGGCGCGGGTTAATCGCTACGTATCAGAACCGCCTCCCGATACACAGCGATACAAAACCCGGAAAAAACACGGTTTTTGAGTCTGCGTGTGTCCGCCTCAAGGCCAGATACACTGCAATACAAAGGGCAGGAGTCACGCGCGCGAAGGCTCGATAGACTGCGCGACATCCCCCGTTTACAGAGGCCCGGCCCCATGGAACACGTTGATCACATTCTCATCGTTGACGATGACCGCGAGATTCGCGAGCTGGTCGGCAATTACCTGAAAAAGAACGGGCTGCGCACCACGGTGGTCGCCGACGGCCGACAAATGCGCGCCTTTCTCGAATCCACGCCAGTGGACCTCATCGTCCTGGACATCATGATGCCGGGGGACGATGGCCTGCTGCTGTGCCGCGAACTTCGCGCCGGCAAGCACAAGGCCACCCCGGTATTGATGCTCACCGCCCGCAGTGACGAGACCGACCGTATCATTGGCCTGGAAATGGGCGCCGATGATTACCTGGTCAAACCCTTCGCCGCCCGGGAACTGCTCGCGCGCATCAGCGCCGTGCTGCGCCGCACACGAATGCTGCCGCCGAACCTGGTGGTTACCGAAAGCGGGCGCCTGCTGGCCTTCGGGCGCTGGCGCCTGGACACCTCGGCCAGGCACCTGCTGGACGAAGACGGCACCATGGTTGCGCTCAGTGGCGCCGAGTACCGTTTGCTGCGGGTGTTCCTCGACCATCCGCAGCGCGTGCTCAACCGCGACCAGCTGCTGAACCTGACTCAGGGTCGCGACGCCGACCTGTTCGACCGTTCCATCGATCTGCTGGTCAGCCGTTTGCGCCAGCGCCTGCTGGACGATGCCCGGGAGCCGGCGTACATCAAGACCGTGCGCAGCGAGGGCTACGTATTCTCCCTGGCGGTGGAAGTCATCGGGGCACCCTCATGAATTTCTCGCTGCGCTGGCCACGCACCCTCGCCTCGCGTCTTTCACTGATTTTCCTGGTCGGGCTGATCCTGGCGCAGGCGCTGTCCTTCGGCGTGCAGTATTACGAGCGCTACGAAAGCGCGAAAAACACCATGCTCGGCAATCTGGAAACCGACGTGTCGACCTCAATCGCGATCCTCGACCGCCTGCCTGCCAATGAGCGGGCCAGCTGGCTGCAACAGCTGAATCGGCCCAACTACGGCTACCTGCTCAACGAAGGAACTGCCGGGGTGCCCATGACTGATTCGCCGATGGCGATGACCTCGATCAAGGAAGCCATCGGCAAGGACTACCCGATGACCTACACCGACATTCCGGGGGAGCGAAAGCATTTCCAGGTGCACCTGAAACTGGCCGATGGCAGTCCAATGACCATCGACGTTCGTCCGGCAATGGCGCCCTTGTCGCCGTGGCTGCCTGCGGTGCTGCTGGGGCAACTGGCGCTGTTGATCCTGTGCACCTGGCTGGCCGTGAGGATCGCCATCCGCCCCCTCACCCGCCTCGCCCAAGCCGTAGAAACCCTCGACCCCAATGCGCGACCGGTGCACCTGGACGAGAAAGGTCCTACCGAAGTCGCCCATGCGGCCAAGGCGTTCAACGCGATGCAGGCGCGAATTGCGGCGTACCTCAAAGAACGCATGCAACTGCTGGCGGCGATTTCCCATGACCTGCAAACCCCCATCACCCGGATGAAACTGCGCGCCGAATTCATGGACGACTCCAGCGAGAAGGACAAGCTGTGGAGCGACCTCGGCGAGATCGAGCACCTGGTGCGCGAGGGCGTGGCCTATGCACGCAGCGTGCACGGCGCCACCGAGGAAGTCTGCCGGACCCACCTCGATTCGTTCCTCGACAGCCTGGTGTTCGACTATCAGGACATGGGCAAGGATGTGTCCCTGGAAGGCAAGACCGACGCGGTGATCGACACCCGGCCCCATGCGCTGCGCCGGGTAGTGGTCAACCTGACCGACAACGCCCTCAAGTTCGCCGGCGCAGCGCAGTTGCACGTCGCGACACAGGCCGATGGCAGCCTGTCGATCAAGGTGATGGATCGCGGCCCCGGTATCGCCGAGGAAGAACTGGCCCAAGTGCTGGAGCCCTTCTATCGAGTGGAAAACTCGCGTAACCGCAGCACCGGCGGGACGGGCCTGGGCCTGGCGATCGCCCAGCAGCTGGCGCTGGCGCTGGGCGGGTCCTTGACCCTGAGCAATCGAGAAGGCGGCGGCCTGTGCGCGCACCTCAAGCTGCCCGCGGCTAAATAGCGCCGTTACCCCGCCCGCGAACGAACTCGTGGGCTTTGTGGGTGAGCTGATCCAGGTGCCGATCGCGCTGTTTTTCGGCATCGACCATCGCCCGCTTGCCATGCTTTTGCAGCAGGTAAGTATGAATCTGCCGAACCTCCAGCGAGCTGTAGATGGGCCCTACGTCCAATAATCCCATGAGCCCGTCGCTGCTGTGGTCACGGGTGTTCATGAGCACCTGGGTGCCGCGCACGCCCACGACCTGGAAACCCATCGATTCGAACCAGGGCACCTTGGCCACGGCGCACGTCAGTTCGGCGTGGGGATAACGCCCCACCATCTCGCGCAACATCCGCCGGGCGATCCCCTGCCGTCGATGATCCGCCTGCACCGCCATGTACGCGACGCCACAGGCATCGGGATCGTCCTGGATCGGCAGGTATAACAGGAAACCAACGACCTGCTCCGGGTCGTCCTCATCAGTGGCCACCAGCAACTCCACGGCAACCCCCTTGGTGCCGTTCAACGCCTCCAGATACAGATGCACTTCATAGCCAATCGCATATTGATAAACGTTGTAAAGCAGGTTGCTCGGCGGGATCGCGACCATGCTGATGTCAGTGAGGTTGTCGACGACCAACTGCAGAATCTGACTGGTCAGATGCTCTGGGCATGGGGTTTTGAAATGGGTGATCTGGGGCATGTGCGGCTCTGGGTCTGGCTGGTGCTCGAAGCAGTAATGATAACGCGCAGAGTGCGCATCGGGTGACCGCCGAAGGACGAAGCGGCGAATTCATGAGCCCCACGCATAAGTCTATAGCCGATATACGCAAAAACATTCTGCCACTATGGCGGTCAGTCTTTCAGACGATCATCGGCCACGCCGAATCAATGACAGGAATCGAACCAATGGACGACCGTGACCCGCTTTCGATATCCCGACGAAAATTCCTGATTGTTGGCGCTGTCTCGGCCACGGCATTGGCGTTGCCCCCTTTCATCAGTGCCCAGGCCAGCGCCGCCAATGCGGCGCGACCGATCCAGGCGACGGTGTCGCTGACGGTCAACGGCCAGTTACGCAACCTTGACCTCGATACGCGCACCACATTGCTCGATGCATTGCGCGAACACCTTTTGCTCACCGGCACCAAAAAAGGCTGCGACCACGGCCAGTGCGGCGCGTGCACGGTGCTTGCCGATGGTCGGCGCGTCAATTCGTGCCTGACCCTGGCGGTGATGCACGAGGGTTCGAACATCACCACCATCGAGGGTCTTGGCACGCCGGACCAACTGCACCCGATGCAGGCCGCGTTCATCAAGCATGACGGCTACCAATGCGGTTACTGCACCCCCGGGCAGATCTGTTCGGCGGTGGCGGTGCTCGGAGAAATCCGCGACGGCATTCCCAGCCACGTCAGCGCGAGTCTTACCGCCGCGCCCCAGTTGATCGCCAGTGAATTCCAGGAGCGCATGAGCGGCAATATCTGCCGCTGCGGCGCGTACTCCAACATCATCGACGCCATCAGCGAAGTCGCGCAGGCCAGCGCATGAGGCCCTTTACCTATCTACGCGCCAAGTCCCCTGCCGAAGCTGCCGCGCTGGCCGCCCAGGTTGACGGCTCAAGGTTCATCGCCGGCGGTACCAACCTGCTGGACCTGATGAAACTTGACATCGAAACCCCAACCCACCTGATCGACGTCAACGGCCTGGCCCTGGACCGCATCGAAGCCACTCCCGAAGGCGGCCTGAGAATCGGCGCGCTGGTGCGCAACACCGACCTGGCTGCCGATTCGCGGGTCCGCCAGGACTATGGCTTGCTGTCCCGCGCCCTGCTCGCCGGGGCCTCCGGCCAGTTGCGCAACATGGCGACCACGGCTGGCAACCTGCTGCAACGTACTCGCTGCCCGTACTTCTACGACACTCATCAAGCGTGCAATAAGCGCCAGCCCGGCAGCGGTTGCGCGGCCATCGGCGGCTTCAGTCGCCCGCTGGGTGTCATCGGCGTCAGCGACGCCTGTATTGCCACACACCCCAGCGACATGGCAGTGGCCATGCGCGCCCTCGATGCACAGGTCGAAACCGTGCGCCCCGACGGCAGCACGCGGGTCATTCCGATTGCGGACTTCCATCGTCTGCCGGGCAACATGCCAAACATCGAAACCGCCCTCGCCGCCCACGAACTGATCACCGCCGTGACCCTGCCGGCGCCGCTGGGCGGAACGCACATTTACCAGAAGGTGCGCGACCGGGCCTCCTATGCCTTTGCCCTGGTCTCGGTGGCCGTAGTAATCCAGCCGGACGGCTCCGGCCGCATCGCCCTCGGCGGCGTGGCGCATAAACCCTGGCGTGTCGAAGCGGCCGAGGCATCGATGAACCAAGGCGCCGCAGCCGTTAGTGCAAAGCTGCTCGCAGGCGCCACCCCGACGCATGACAACGCGTTCAAGCTGACACTGGTCGAGCGCACGCTCGCCTCGGTGATGGCGCAAGCGAGGGCCCAAGCATGAAATTCGACACCCCCGCCACAACCAACCCCATCGACCAGATGAAAGTGGTTGGCAAGCCTACTCCCCGGATCGAAGGCCCCCTCAAGTCCACCGGTCTTGCACCCTATGCCTACGAACACCATACCGCCGTGCCGAATCAGGCCTACGGGGTGGCCGTTGGCTCGGGCATCGCCAAAGGCCGCATTGCCTCGATGGATCTGACGGACGCGCAAGCCGCGCCCGGGGTGATCGCCATCGTCACCGCAGAAAATGCCGGCAAGCTGGGCCAGGGCAAGTACAACACTGCCAAGCTGCTCGCCGGGCCAGATATCCAGCACTATCACCAGGCGATCGCCCTGGTCGTGGCAGAAACCTTCGAACAGGCGCGCGCTGCCGCCGAGCGGGTCAAGGTGCACTATGTGCCCACTGAGGGCGCCTTCGATCTCGCCCGCAGCCGCGAGTCGGCGGTAGAGGCCAAGGACCAGATGGCTGACGTCAGCCACGGTGATTTCGCCGCAGCCTTCGCCGCCGCACCGGTACAGCTGGACCAGACCTACACCACGCCGGATCAGGCCCACGCGATGATGGAGCCGTTTGCGTCAATGGCCTCATGGCAGGGCGATCAGCTGACGCTGTGGACTTCCAACCAGATGATCGACTGGTCCGTCACCGACCTGGCCACCACCCTCGGGGTGCCCAAGGAAAAGGTGCGGCTGATATCGCCCTACATTGGCGGCGGATTCGGCGGCAAACTGTTCATCCGCGCCGACGCAGTGCTTGCAGCATTGGGTGCGCGCCTGTCTGGCCGGCCGGTAAAAGTGGCGTTGGCGCGGCCAATGATGTTCAACAATTCCACGCACCGCCCGGCGACCATCCAGCGCATCCGCATTGGCGCCACCGCCGACGGCAAGATCACCGCCATGGGCCACGAAGGCTGGTCCGGCGACTTGCCCGGTGGCAAGGTCGAGCGCGCCGCGCAGCCGAGCAAACTGCTGTACGCGGGCGAAAATCGCCTGGTGAGCATGCGCCTGTCGACCCTTGACCTGCCCGAAGGCAATGCGATGCGCGCGCCTGGCGAAACGCCCGGCCTGATGGCGTTGGAAATCGCCATGGACGAGATGGCCGAGAAACTCAAGCTCGACCCGGTGGAATTTCGTGTGCGCAACGACACCCAGGTCGATCCGATCAATCCCAAGCGCCCCTACTCGACCCGCCAACTGATTGAATGCCTGCGTACGGGTGCGGCGAAGTTCGGCTGGAGCAAACGCCATGCACAACCCGGCACACAGCGTGAGGGGCGCTGGCTGATCGGCATGGGCGTAGGTGTGGCGTTTCGCAATAACAACCTGGTGAAGTCCGGGGCACGGGTGCGCCTGAATGACCAGGGTGTGGTGACGGTGGAAACCGACATGACCGACATCGGCACCGGCAGCTACACGATCATTGGCCAGACAGCCGCAGAGATGATGGGCGTGCCGCTGGACAAAGTGGTGGTGCTGCTGGGCGACTCGAGTTTTCCGGTGTCTGCCGGTTCAGGTGGTCAGTTCGGTGCCAACTGCTCCACCGCCGGGGTCTACGCCGCGTGCGTGAAACTGCGCGAAGCGGTCGCGCAGCGCCTGAATATGAACCCGGATGAAGCGGTCTTTGCCGATGGCGAAGTGCGCTTCGCCGGCAAAAGCGTGCCACTGGGCAGCGCCGCCCAAGCCAGTGAAATCGTCGCCGAGGATTCGATAGAGTTTGCCGGGCTGAGCAAGCAGTACCAGCAATCGACCTTCGGTGCACACTTTGTCGAGGTCGCAGTGGACAGCGCCACCGGCGAAACCCGCGTGCGGCGCATGCTCGCCGTGTGCGCGGCGGGACGCATCCTCAACCCGACATCGGCGCGCAGCCAGGTGATCGGCGCGATGACCATGGGGGTCGGCGCGGCATTGATGGAAGAGCTGGCGGTGGACAAGCGCGCGGGGTTTTTCGTTAACCACGATCTGGCCGGCTACGAGGTACCGGTACATGCCGACATCCCGCACCAGGAGGTGATTTTCCTCGATGAAATGGACCCGATGTCCTCCCCCATGAAAGCCAAGGGTGTCGGCGAGTTGGGGCTGTGCGGGGTCAGTGCTGCGGTGGCGAACGCGATCTACAACGCAACCGGGGCACGAGTGCGCGAATACCCCATCACCCTGGACAAAATCCTCGACCAGTTACCGCCCATGCTCTGACGGCTTCCCTGTGGGAGGTTTCTCCCACAGGATCATCAAATCCTGCTCCCGCTACTGCGGATACTCCTGCCCGCTCACCTGCTCCATCCACTCCACCACCTTGCCATCCTGCACTTCAGCAATGGCAATGTGCGTCATGGCCGTTTTTGCCGTCGCCCCATGCCAATGCTTCACATGGGGAGGAATCCACACCGTGTCACCGGGCTTGATCGATTGCGCCGGTTTGCCGGCCTCCTGTACCCAGCCGCTACCCGCAGTGACAATCAACGTCTGCCCCAGCGGATGGGTATGCCAGGCCGTGCGCGCTCCGGGTTCGAAGGTCACGGTGGCGCCGCTGACCGCCGCCGGCACGGTGCCCTTAAACGGCGCATCGACACGCACGGTGCCGGTAAAAAAATCGGCCGGACCTTTGGCCGAAGGTTGGGAGCCGTTAGGGGTAACTGTGAGCATGGGAGCCTCCTGAGCCCGGGAATCAAAGACCAGTAGCGAGAGCGAGAGCGCGGTGGCTGCAAGGTGCTTCATGGCTGTCCTCGATAAACGTTTAAATTCATCTTCAATCTACCGGCTGCGCACTCCAATGATTAGTCGCTAGAATCAGGTAAGACCTATGAGAGGGGCTCATGAATGTTGCGGGAAAATGCGAATGATCTGCTCGCCTTCCTGGCAGTGGCCAGGGAGCGCAGCTTTACCAAGGCGGCCGGCAAGCTGGGCGTTTCCCAATCGGCGCTGAGCCACACCATTCGCGGCCTGGAAGCGCGCCTGGGCCTGCGTTTGCTGACCCGCACGACACGCAGCGTCTCTCCCACCGAGGCCGGCCAGCGCCTGCTGGAAAAGGTCGGCCCGCGTTTCGAGGAGATAGAGATTGAACTGGCGGCGCTGAGTGACCTGCGCGACACACCGGCGGGCAATATCCGCATCAACGCCATGGACCATGCCCTGGCCTGCATTCTGTGGCCGGTGCTCAAGCCCTTCCTGGCAAAGTACCCGGACATTTCGGTGGAAGTCTGCTGCGACTATGGCTTCGTCGACATCGCCGCCCAGGGTTTTGATGCCGGCGTGCGCCTGGGCGAAGATGTCGCCCAGGGCATGATCGCCACCCGAATCGGGCCGGACATGCGCATGGCGGTAGTGGGCTCGCCAGCCTACTTTGCCAACCGCGAGGTTCCGCAGACACCGCGCGATCTCACCGGCCACCAATGCAACAACCTGCGCCTGCCCACCCATGGCGGCCTGTATGCCTGGGAATTCAAAAAGGATCACGAAAGCCTCAACGTACGCGTATCGGGCCAGGTCACGTTCAATGGGGTGTACCAGTTGCTGGACGCCGCGCTGGACGGATTTGGCCTGAGCTACATTCCCGAAGACCTGATAGCGCCGCACGTTGCAGCCGGGCGACTGGTGCACGTGCTGGAAGACTGGAGCCCCTGGTTTGCCGGGTTCCATCTCTACTACCCGAGCCGACGCCAGGCATCCCCGGCGTTTGCTTTGCTGTTGGAGGCGTTGCGGTACAGGACCTGACCAGGCGCACCCTGCGCAGCGTTACCAGCAATGCGCCAGCATGGTTGCCGTCATCAGCCAGATCCCGGGCAGGCTCTCAGTGTTCGGGCGCCACGACCCGAAACTTGATGTCGATGTCCTTGGAAACGACGGTGTCAGCCCACTCCCCTTCGCCGATCCGGAACAGGTCGCGGTCCAGAACGAACTCGCCATTGAACAGGCCGATGCCACTTTCCGGTTTCAACTCGACCTGGACTTGCACCTCTCGGGTCAGGCCCCTGATTGTAAGATTGCCGATCACGGCATAGCGGTTGTTGCCCAGGTCCGTGACCCGGGTCGATTCGAATACGCCCTGGGGATATTCCGGGGTGTTGAACCAGGCCGGTTTCTGCAGTTCGAGGTTGGCGTCGCTGCTGCCGGCGTCGATGCTCGCCATGTCGATGACCAGTCGGGTGCGGGCTGCCGTGGGGTTGGCGGTGTCGAACTCGAAGCTGGCTTCGAACCTGCCGAACGTTCCGTAGACCTCGGAGCCCATCTGGTTGAAGGTGAAGCTGATTTTGCTCGCCGCAGGGTTCACGCGGGTGTATTCGGCGGCTTGTGTGCAAGGCACCGCCCCCATGATAAAAGTCATCGCTAACGCGATGGAACACGGGAATCGGCGGGTCATGTGATTCTCCGGTCGGGGCCAGGTTTGCCGATTGCAAGGCCGAATGCGGTAGATGGACTAAAGCAAAGAAACGCGCGTTGTTCCACTGTTGCCCAAGCCTGGCTTGCCAGCGATGACGCCCGCGAGATCGCCATCGCCGGCAAGCCGGGCTCCCACAGATCGGTGCCGAGCCCAACCCCGCGAACGCCTTGGCCCCTGTGGGAGCCTGGCTTGCCAGCGATGACGCCCTGACATTCACTAAAGCTACTACCGCCCAACGCACATCACCGCGTCATGTATTTCTAAACCAGCCGCTCGATCCGGCGGTGCAGCCAGACGAATCGGTAATACGCCGTCTGCAGCGCCAGCATGGCCAGGTACGCCACCGGAAACGCCATCCACACCCCTTGCAAACCAAACTGCGTATCCAGTGCATAGGCCACGGGCAATTGCACCAGCAGCACGCAGACGATCGAGATCGCCATCGGCACCAGCACCGTGCCGCTGGCGCGCATGATGCCGCCGATGATCGCCTGGAAACCAAAGATCAACAGGCTCCAGAGCATGATGTGCAGCAGGTGTTCGGCCATCGCCCGGGTCGAGTCGTCCGTGAGGAACAGTCCCAGCAACCAGTGCGACAACAGGTAACCCAGCAATACCAGGCCACCGGTCAGGCCTACGTTGATCCACAGCCCTGTGCGCAGGATCGGTCCCATGCGTTCCAGGCGCCCGGCGCCGATCGCCTGGGCGCCGAGAATCGAGGCGGTGATGGCGATCGACAGCGCCGGAAACTGCACGTAATTGACGATCTGCGTCACCGCACCATATGCCGCCGTCGCCTGGGAGCCGTGCTGGTTCACCAGCGCCAGGATCACCAGTTCCGACAACGACAGCACCACCATCTGCAAGCCCGTGGGCAAGCCGATGCGCAGCACTTTACCGAGTATCACCCGGTCCAGGCGCATCGCCGCGAACATCTCCCGGTCGGGTGCCAACGGGTGGCGCCTGGCGATCAATCGCCACGCCAGCCACCCCATTGCCGCCAGGTTACCCGCCAGTCCGGCATACGCTGCGCTCTGAATCCCCATTGGCGGCAACCCCAGCCAGCCTCGAATCAATGCCGGCGTCAGCGCCAGGCCAATGCAGGTGGATACCAGCAATGCCACCAGAGGCGACATCGTATCGCTGACACCGCGCAGCAATTGGGTAAACAGCACGTACACCAGCAACGACGGCATGATCCACATCATCACGTGGGCATAGGCAACGGCGTCGTCCAGTACGTCGGGCGGCGTGCCCAGCCCTTGCAGCGCCGTCCGCGCAAATACACTGCCCAGCACTGCAGCCGTCAGGCCAATCATCGCCCCCAGCAGTAACGTCGTACCGGCAATGGCCTTGACCATGTGCGCCTCGCGCGCCCCCCAGGCCTGACCGATCAGCACCCCGGCCCCTGCGCCGAGGCCGATTACCAGCGCAATGAAAAAGAACACGATCGGGAACATCCCTGAGACCGCAGCAAGGGCTTGGGTGCCGAGCATCTGGCCAATGTAGATACTGTTGATGGTGCCCGACATGGACTGCAGGAAATTGGACAGCACCATGGGCGCGAGGAACAGCAGGTAGGTTTTCCAAAGGGGCTGGGTTGACATGAAAGGGAGGTCCGTCTCGACTGCGCAGGGTGAGTACTCAAGGATAGCCCCAGGGTCGGGGACAAGGGAAACAAAGGCTGCGCGTTTGCCCTGTGCGACCACACCTTGCGTTTCAACAACTGCCACTCAGTGGCGACCAGGTCCCTGTCGCCATTTGGATCAGGCAGCCTGGAAACATACGTTTGCTCCATCGCTGGCGTCGATAGTCACCATCAACTCAATGAAGTTCTCATAAAAATCCTGGGGCGTAACATCGCATCCATACCAACCAATAACACCCCGGAGCACACTCTCATGAAACGCCAAGTCCTTCTCAGCATTGCATTCTCGGTTTTTGCAGCTAACGCTTTCGCCGCCACTTCCGCGCAGCCCGTCGTCGCTGAAGGCGGCTCGGATCGTCTGCTGGAACGTCGTGTAGCCGAAGGCGGCGCGGAGCGTCTGCTGGAACGGCGTGTAGCCGAAGGCGGCGCGGAGCGTCTGCTGGAACGGCGTGTAGCCGAAGGCGGCGCGGAGCGTCTGCTGGAACGGCGTGTAGCCGAAGGCGGCGCGGAGCGTCTGCTGGAACGGCGTGTAGCCGAAGGCGGCGCGGAGCGTCTGCTGGAACGGCGTGTAGCCGAAGGCGGCTCGGACCGTCTGCTGGAACGTCGTGTGGCCGAAGGCGGCTCGGACCGTCTGCTGGAACGTCGCGTAGCCGAAGGCGGCTCGGATCGTCTGCTGGAACGTCGTGTAGCCGAAGGCGGCTCGGACCGTCTGCTGGAACGTCGTGTGGCCGAAGGCGGCTCGGATCGTCTGCTGGAACGTCGTGTAGCCGAAGGCGGCTCGGACCGTCTGCTGGAACGTCGTGTGGCCGAAGGCGGCTCGGATCGTCTGCTGGAACGTCGTGTAGCCGAAGGCGGCTCGGACCGTCTGCTGGAACGTCGTGTGGCCGAAGGCGGCTCGGATCGTCTGCTGGAACGTCGTGTAGCCGAAGGCGGCTCGGACCGCTTGATCAAGTACCGCGCTGCATGAAGAATCGCTCTGGATCAACACTCACCGAAAGCCCGGCCTCAGCAGCCGGGTTTTTTTGTGGGCAAACCAGGCAATTTGACACTTATGACCACCGGCACACCTGTGTTACATACTTATTGAGTAGTGACCACTGTACCCATGAGGTTTTTGCCAATGCGCTTGTGCCCGTCCCTGCCAAAGCTGTTGCCTGCTGCGATGCTCGGTTTGTTCATGTGTGGAGCGCAGGCGGCCGTGCCCGCCCCGGCGCCCGACAGTTTGCGACCATTGCTGGTGACGATGTATGAGCGGCTGAGCATTGCCGATCAGGTGGCGCTGAGCAAATGGGATACGCGCCAGCCGACGCAAGACAGTGCGCGGGAAGCGCAAGTCATTGCCAATGCCAGGAAACAGGCGCTGGAACGCAAACTCGACCCGGACGAGGTCGCGGAGTTGATTGCCGCGCAGATTGAGGCCAGCAAGCTGGTGCAGTACGGTTTGCTTGCGCAGTGGCAAGCGGCTGGCAAGGCACCCGATACGCCGAGGCCAGACCTTTCCACGCAGGTCAGGCCGCGCCTGGATCAGCTGCAAGTCCGACTGTTGACCGAGTACGCCACGTTCGCCCGCTATCGTACCGACCCCGACTGCCCCCTGTGGCTAGCCACCGCCCGGTCCGGCCTGATCAAGGACGCTCTGCATGGACAGGCATTGATCCGGGCGACGGGTGATCTGTGTATCACTGCCCAGTGATGGGCGATTGGCAGCCATTGCTGGCGTCGATAGTCACCATCAACTCAATGAAGTTCTCATAAAAAATCTCCGGCGTAACATCAGCTCCATACCAACCAATAACACCCCGGAGCACACCATCATGAAACGCCAGGTCCTTCTCAGCATCGCCTTCTCGGTTTTTGCAGTTAACGCTTTCGCCGCCACTTCCGCCCAGCCCGTCGTCGCTGAAGGCGGGTCGGATCGCCTGATTGAAAGTCGTGTAGCCGAAGGCGGCTCCGATCGTCTGCTGGAACGCCGTGTGGCCGAAGGTGGCTCCGATCGTCTGCTGGAACGTCGTATAGCCGAAGGTGGCTCCGATCGCCTGCTGGAACGCCGCATAGCCGAAGGTGGCTCTGATCGTCTGCTGGAACGCCGCGTAGCCGAAGGTGGCTCCGATCGTCTGCTGGAACGCCGTGTAGCCGAAGGTGGCTCCGATCGCCTGATCGAGAGTCGCAACGCATGAGTGAAGTGTTAACGGCAGCACCCGACATAACCCGGCCTCAGCAGCCGGGTTTTTTCTGTCTGGTCATTGGCCGTCCTGGAACGTCTGCAGGTAGGCCAGCACATCCGCGACTTTATCCGGATCGCTGAGCCCCCAGAAGATCATTCGGGTCCCGGGCACCACCTTTTTCGGTGCTTCGAGGTACGCGGTGAGCGTTTGCGTGGTCCAGGTGATACCGGCTGATTTCATCGCATCGGAATACTGGTAATCCGTGGTGCTGCCGGACATCCGGCCGAAAATCTGATTGAGCTGCGGGCCGAAAGACGCCCGGGCGGACTCTCCGACCTGATGGCAGCCGCCGCAGATACGGCCAAACAGCTTCTGCCCTGCCTCCACATCACCCGCACCATGGGCCTGCGCGGTGAACAATGCACCACTGAGCAACAAGGCAACCGTGATTCCAGCGGCGTTGTTCATTTTCACTCCTGATCAGACGAGCACTATGCAGGCTGCACAGGATACGGATTGCCCCATCTTTCTCAATCAGGTTTTCACCGCCACCCAGGTGAAACACATGGGCAACTGGGCGCTCTGCTGCTCATAGCGGTCGTACAGTTCTTCGCGATTGGAGTGTGGATACTCCTTGAAATGACTGATCGCCAAACCTGCATCGAGGGCGCCGGTAAAGATGTCGCCCAGGGTATGAATGAACCAGTATGACGCTGCGGACTGCTGCTCGACCTTGCCGGCATAGACAATCGGTTGGGTTTGCACGAATGGTTCGCTGCGAAAGTAGGAGCTGTCCAGGCGGTACGGATCGCTCGCCTCGGGGTCGAACATCTCCAGAAACGGGTGGGTTTCGTAGATCACCAGCGCGCCACCGGTTTTGAGGATGCGGGCCACATGGCGGAAGAACTCGCCAATGTCCGGCATCCAGTTCAATACGCCAATAGTGACCAGCGCCACATCGAAACGGTTGTGGAGATCGCTTGGGAGGTGATGGATGTCGGCTTCGATGAACTGCGCAGGATGGGGCGAGCGCGCCCCCAGTTCCCGCGCCTGATCGAGGAAAGCGGCCGATTGATCGATACCCACCACGCTACGGGCACCAAGGGCAAACAGCGAGAGGCTTTCCCGGCCGTTGTTGCAGCCCACTTGCACGAGGTCTTTTCCTGCGACGCCGACTTGCTCCAGCAGGGTGTGCAAGGTGGTGTCAAGGCAGCTGAAATCATTGCGTTCTACAGCACTGAGCAGCGCCGGCCATTCAGGATTGTCCCGATGATGGCGGGCGGAGTCGTTCCAGGCCTCGCGGTTGCTGGCGATGGCTGTTTCCTTGGTCGGCATTTCCATTGCAGGCTCCAGAGATCTGGTCTTGATTGACCGGGGAAGGAGTCTAGGTGAGAGGTGCAGGAAAACCCATTGGGAGATTGTTGGATTCTTGTAAGGGGCAAACTCGCTGACTTCAATGGCCTAAGCGCGAGCAGAGCTCGCCCCTGCGAGGGGGATCTCCTGGCGGTGAACGTGTGCCCCCTGCGCAAGGTCTATAGTTAACGACCTTGGGGAAATTACCGAAAAATCAGGTGATGCCATGCAAAACACCAAGCTGATGATGTCGCTCGCTGTATGCCTGCTCGGTGCCAACGGCGCCCAGGCCGATGACAGTCCGATGCAGACGCAGACCTACAACAGCGAGTTCATCTACTACGGCGCGGACCAGCCCTTCGCCCACCCCTCGCCTCCGTCCATCAGCACCGTGCCGCCGGGGTCATACATCTCGACTTCGCCGCAGGACTTCATCCCGATAGCCAGCCGGCAGGAGTTTACCGACTCGCGCCTGCCGACCATCGCGGACGCCAGCGTACGGGTGTTCATCCGCTCCTATGACGCGCAGCGCGGGGTGTACGTCAACGAAGAAGTCCTCGACCCCACGTGCCTGCTCGCCTGCCTGAGTCGCCAGGGCCCGGCGTTGTAGCCCGGCTACCACTGGCGCTTGTCCGGACGCGAGAGGCCGAGCTTTTCGATGCGGTAGCGCAGCATGTCGCGGCTCAAGCCCAGCAGGCGCGCTGACTTGGTGACGTTCCAGTCGGTCTTGTCGAGCATCTTGCGCACCATGTCACGCTCGACCTCCGGAAGGTTCATCGACTCCGTGCCGTTGTAGACCGGCCGCGGCTCGTGGTGTTGCGCCTCCTGGATAATGGGTGGATCGTCCACCAGGCTCAGGCACACGTTCAACTGATGGGCTGCGATGGTATCGCTCTGGGCCAGCAGCACGGTCTGTTCGAGCATGTTGCGCAGCTCGCGCACGTTGCCCGGCCAGCTGTAGCTGAGCAGCAGTTCTTCGGCCTGATCGCTGAAATGCAGGTTCGGCTTGCCATAGCGCTTGCCGTGGGCCGCCAGGAAATGCCGGGCCAGGAGCAGGATGTCTTCGCCGCGGGCATAAAGCCGCGGCACCTTGATCGAGATGATCCGCAGGCGGAAGAACAAGTCGCGGCGGAACTTGCCTTGCTGCACCATCTGTTCCAGGTTGCAGTTGGTGGCGCTGATCACCCGCAGGTCGACCTTGCGCTCCTTCACCGACCCGACCCGGCGGATGGTCCGGTCTTCCAGCAGTTTAAGCAGCTTGGCTTGCAGCAGCAGGTCCATCTCGCCCACTTCATCGAGGAACAGGGTGCCGCCATCGGCGGCTTCGACCAATCCGACCCGGCGGTCCTTGGCATCGGTGAAGGCGCCCTTCTCGTGGCCAAACAACTCCGACTCCACCAGGTTCGATGGAATCGAGGCGCAGTTGAACTCAATGAACGGACCTTTGCTGCGCGGCCCGTCGAAATGCAGCGCCCTGGCCACCAGTTCCTTGCCGGTGCCGGTCTCGCCCTCCACCAGGACCGGCGGCAAGTCGGTGTTGGCCATGCGCCGCTCGGCGTCGAGCAGTTGGGCGATGGTGCCCTTGAGGTATTGCATGGGTGCCGACTCGCCGATCAACGCCTGCACGCCGGACTTCTGTGCTTCACGCTCCTGATAAAACGACAGCGTGCGCTCCATTCGATCAGTGGCCAGGGCCTTGTCCAGCAGCAGCTTGAGCTCCGGCAGGGCCACCGGCTTGGTGACGTAGTGGAAGGCGCCCTCTTTCATCGCCACCACGGCGTCTTCGACGTTGCCGTAGCCGGTCATCATGATCACTTTCAGATCCGGCGCGCTGACGCGCAGCTTCTGGATCAGGTCGTGACCGCTCATGCCCGGCAACGAGTTGTCGGTCAGTACCACATCAGGCGCAAACGTGCGCAATTGCTCCAGTGCATCTTCCGCCGAGTGGCAGACCGTGACCTCGAAGTCTTTGCGCTCCAGGTAGGTCTGAATATTCTCGGCAAGAAGTTCGTCATCCTCGACCAGCAGTATGCTGTGCTCCATATTCCCCTCCCGTTGCCACTTTGAAGTTGAGACATACGCGGGTTCCTTCCAGCTCCCGACTGGTCAGTTCGACCGAGCCTTCGAAACGCTCCATTATTCTTTTGACCAGGGCCAGACCCACGCCCAAACCGCCTTGCTTGGTGGTGAAAAACGGCTTGAAGACCATCTGCTGCTGTTGCGCGGTCATGCCTTTGCCGGTATCGCTCAACGTCAGGCTCACCTGCCCCGGCTGCGACGAATCGAGGCCGATCGTCAGCACGCCGCCCTTGGGCATGGCCTCCAGGGCATTGGCAAATAGGCTATTGAGAATCTGCGTGAGCAGCACCCGCTGACTGACGACCGGTTCGATCAAGCGTGGAGTGAAGCGCACCTCGACGTTCGAGCGGCGGATCAACGGTTCAAAGGCGTTCAGCGTGTCCTCGACGGCGAGCAACAGGTCCACGGCTTCGGAATCATCATTGGCCGGGCGCAAGGACACCAGCAATTCGCGAACCCAGCGCGACATGCGATCGACCTGGCTGATGATGTCGCTTATGTTTTTCTGAGCGTTCTGGCTGGCAATGTCCTGGGCCAGTTCAGCGCTGGAGCGGATGTTCGCCAGGGGATTGCGCAAGCTATGCGCCACTGCTGATGACATCTCCCCCAGGGCTACGAAGGTCTCGTTGGCGATCAACAATTTCTGCTGGGCCTGCAGCAGCCTGGCAGCGCGCCGCACGATCCAGAACAAGCCCAGGTAGATGGCCGCGCCGCCCAGTGCAGTGGCCAGCCAGATGGCCTTGAAGCCTCGCTGGATGCGCGCTACCAGGTCTACGGGCTCCTTGTAGATTTCCACCATGGCAATGACCTTGCTCCTGTCGGCGTTGAACATCGGGATGTAGTTCTCGACGAACAGATAAGCCGGCTCGCGCAGGAACCGCTGCTCGGGACGCTCATCATCGACCTCGTGATAGCTGGTGGATACCGCCTCCTTCATCGTGAAGGATTCGTCCAGTTCTTCGTCACCGGTAATGCGCTCACCGATCAGGTCGGGGTTGGTCGACCACACCACCGTGCGATCCAGTGCAAAGACGTGGGCCAGCAGGATGTCCGGCAAGTGCTCCACGTGGTCGAGAAACTCAACCCGGGCCGCCGCGCGTGTCGCGGGGTCTACGTCCGGATAAGCGTTGTCATCACGCGGGTCAAGCATCTCGCCCATGGTGCGGCGCGGATTGATCGAGGCATGGCGGATTTCAGCGTCACCGATGGCCTGGATGAATTGCGCAGTCAGCATGGAGTCACGCTCGATGCTCTCCTCGACCACAAAACGCGTGGAGATATAACCCAGGCCCAGGGCCACGGCGGCGATGATGACGAAGCTGCCCACGGAAAACCAACGCAGCAGATTGAACTGACCAGGCCAGCCCTCCCGCATTGCGGCCAAAGGCGGCGCAGATGCTTTTAATTGTTGTGGTCTGTGCATGGGCCTATCCCGGAATACAGGGGCGCGTTCCCAATCAGTGTAGGTGGCAATCAACGCCTCCGACGGCCCAATGATGGTAAATCGCCGCTATTGTGTATGTGCCGCCAGCGCCTGCTGGCGTTCGGTCTCTTGCGTCAGAAAATCAATCACCGCCTGGGCCGAGCTTTCATCCAGCCGCAGGTTGGGCATCGGGATCTTTTCGAAGCGTTCGAACAGCGCCGTCGCGATCGGGTCCCCCTCCGCCAGCATCCGGTCCGGCTCACGAATCCAGCGACTCAACCAGGCCGGGTCGCGCTGGCGGGTCACGCCGATCAGGTCCGGCCCGATGCTGCGCATGCCAATGCCCTGGCCATCCTGCGGGCCAAGGCTGTGACACGAAGCACAGCGGGTGCGAAACAGTTCTTCGCCGGTGCTCGGCGGGCGGATCTGCGGGGCGTCGGCATAACTTTGTTCAATGCTCGGCTGCTTCCAGTTCTGCAAGGTATTGGCCAGTTGATCGGCGAGGATCCACGGATTTTCAAAGGGCGAGGCCTTCATCGAGCGGCCGGTTTCCTGGTTGCCGACGATCAGGCTAAGGTTGTGGTCCTTGTTACGACCGTTGTCGACGCCTTCGATGAACAGCCCGAGCTTGTGTCTAAGCTCGGTGACATCGTCGAATTCACCGGTCAGAAATTGCCAGCCTGGCCCGACCTTGAAGCGTTGCGCGTAGGCCTTGAGCACGGCAGGTGTGTCGCTTAGCGGATCGATGCTGATCGAATAGAAGAAGATGTCCTTGCCTACCCGATCCCCCAACAGCGTCTGCACCTGACGCAGGCGCGCAGTTTCCAGCGGGCAGGAGTCGCTGCACGAGGTGAAAATGAAGTTGATCACCACCACCTTGCCCTTGATCAGGTCGTCGAAGAAATGCACCTGTTGACCGTCCTGGTTGGTCAGCTGGGTGTTGGGGAAATAATCGCCGCCCCAGGGCGTCACCGAGCCATTCGCCGCAGACTCCGCCTCGTGTGCCAGCAGCAACCGGCCAGCCAGCACGCAGGTCACCAGCAGCAGCACCAGGTGCATGGACAGGGCACGGGAGCGCGGCGTGTGCAGTGGCCGGTCGACCGGTAGGCGGTTCATTTTTTCACCGTCACTTGCGGTCCGAAACCGTCGCCGGTGCGGAAGGTTGGCAGTGCGGCGGAGTTCACATAGCGCACCCCGTCCCAGCTTGGCAGTGGCGTTGGCATCAGCTGCAATTGCCCGGGTTTTTCCAGGTCCCAGCGCAGCAGCATGGAGTTGTCTTCGTGCTGGGTGTTGTGACAATGCTCCATGTAGGTGCCGCCGAACTCACGGAAGTTGATCGCAAACTCCACGCTGTCCAGGCCGTCGTTTTCCGAGCCGATCCGGTACACGTCCTTGCGCGCCCATTTTTCCCATTCCGGTGGCGCCTTGCCGCCGCGACTGAGAATGATCCCTTCCTCGAAGTGCACGTGCACCGGGTGGCTCCAGCCCTTGCCGCCGGCCTTGATGTTCCACACTTCCAGGGTGCCGAAACCGCTGACTCCGGCGTCGGTGGGTCCGGTTTTAAGCTGAATCGAGGTATTCAGGCGCCGCGGGTCCATGTGGTAGCCGAAACCGCCATCGGTCTTGACCGTCCAGGGCGCGGCATCGGTGCCATCCGAGCGGCCATAGGTGAAGGTGCGGTGACGGGCCTGG
The DNA here is from genome assembly GCF_020295325.1 of Pseudomonas sp. Y24-6. NCBI lineage: Bacteria > Pseudomonadati > Pseudomonadota > Gammaproteobacteria > Pseudomonadales > Pseudomonadaceae > Pseudomonas > Pseudomonas sp. Y24-6. The sequence goes on from NZ_JACBXG010000001.1 coordinate 619,944, forward strand.
GCGAGCAGCAGCTTGTCGGCGGCGTTGTCACGATGGATCTTCAGCGGGATCATCACCATGCCTTCGGCCTTGCCCGGCTTGGCCGGCTCGTAGGCTGCCGGATCCATGGCCAGGTCCTGGCCGGTGTAGGCCTTGACGTTGAGCTGGAGGACTTTGCCGACCCCCGGGTCACCCTTGTCCCATTGCGGCCCCTTGCTCGATTGCTTGAGCACCGCGAGGTATTTTTCCGACAGCACATCGCCAAGGGGGATTGGCTCTTTCGGCCCCTTGCCGTCGTCGTGGGCCAGCAGGTTGACCACGAACAGCTTGTCCCCTGGCTTGATGCCGTTTTTCGCGAAGTTGACGATGATATCGAAGCGTTCGGCGATGCCCTGGGTCGGCAGGATCGCATTGTGGTTCTGTTTATCGCCGTCGGCATCCAGGTCCATGCTGCCGTCGAAGGGCACGCTGTGCTCCATGATGTTGCCGTCGTTGGCGATCATGTGGAACGGCACCCGGCTGTAGGATACCCCGGAGTTTTTCGGCCCCTGGAACTCGCCGCTGCTGCCCTTGATTTCGCGCACGATGGCCAGCTTGAAGTAACGCGACACCGAGCCATTGAGGATGCGCAAGCGATAGCTGCGGGCGCGTACATCAAGGGTGGGTTTCCACTGCCAGTTGACCAGGATCTGGTCGCCAAGAAAGCCGTCGGTGTTGAACGGGTTGAACCACAACTGGCCGGACTGATCCCAGGCCTTGTCGGCGATCACCAGGTTGACGTCGTAGTCGCGATTGCCCCACGGCAAGGCGCTGCCGCTGGGCAAGCGCAGGTTGACGCCGTCGTTGACCGACTCGTTGCCGCGGTCCAGGGCACTGTAGTAGTTCATCATCGCCGCGTTGCCCTTGTAGACGTTCTGCGCGGTGAAATCGAGCATGTGGTCGTGAAACCAGTGGGTACTCATGGTTTCGCGCCAGTCGCCACGGATCTTGATCGTGCCGTGGTCGCAGGTCTTGCGGCTGGGGGTCAGGTCGTTGGTCCAGAGGGTCTCGCCCGGCGAGCAGGGGAACGCCGCGCGCGGATCCTGGGCATCGGTGTTGATGCTGTCATAGCCGGCCAACTGGATCGGCCAGCGATAGTCGTAGTACTGGCCAGGGAAGAAGAACGCATTGGCATAGCCATCGCTTTCCGCTGGCGCGTGGCCGTTGTGTTCGTGGGTGCTGATGGTATGCAGGCCGAAGCCCATGTTGGCCGCCGGGTCGATGGGCAGGCCGTTGTAGTGCCGCATCAGGACGGGCTGGCCGTAGCGCACCATCAACAACTTGGGCGGCAGGGTGCCGTCGAAGGTCCAGACCGAATTGTGGTTTTGCACCGGCATGTTCGGATGAAAGCGCGGGTCGACGCCCTTGGCGGTGCCGTCGGTAGCCGGGACGCCGGCCACGTTGTGGTAGAGCCCGCCGGGGCCGAACTCGCCCAGGGCATAACCATGCATCTGCCGGCTGTCACGCAGCCCGCCATTGACCCGGGCACCGGTCTGCACGGTCTTGTAGGCCAGTTGCGGGTAGAACTCGTTCCAGCGCTGGTGGGACCAGCCCTTTCCAGGCGGGCGCCCTTCTGCCGACGAGCCGATATGCCGGTTGAGGAAATATTCGATCTGCGCCTGCCAGGGGTTGCGGTCCACCACGTTGGAGAACTGACTGGGGAAAGGTGTCAGCCCCGGCTGACGCAGGAAAGCATCGAGCGCGGCGCCCGGAGGTGCACTGCGCGCCGCACTGGTGGGGTCCTGTTGCGGCGCCGGGCCGATCGCCACGGGCGGAAACGGCAGGGGCGACGCCGGTGTGGTCGGGTCGAGCTTTTCCGGGCCGAACTCTTCGAACAACACCAGTTGCTGGGTAAATGGCTGGGCGCCAAACAGTGGGCTGGGCTTGCCATTCGTGGGGTAATTGAAACTGGTCTGCACCGTTGGCGGCAGGATGTTTTCCTGACGCGGCGTGTCGCGACTGCCTTTGACGCCATCGGGCAAATCGAAGGAATCCTCGTTGGCCTCCGGCATGGTGAGGATCGCATTCAAGGCGCCGACCTTGTCCTCGGGTTCGTCGTAATAAGCCGAAGGGTCCGAGGGTTCGGGCTGTCGCTCGTCGTCGATCGGGCTGGCACGCAAGGAAGATGCAGCCAGGGTCATCAGGAGGATGCCCACGGGCGTGAACCACTTGCAGATTCGTTTGAAGGGGTGTGTCGATTGCCTGTTCATCACCAGCCGCCTCACAGTCAGAAGGGGTACTGGTGGAATTGCAAGGAGCTCGCCAGACTTGTAACAGATTAATACAAAAGAATTAACGCCATTCAATACAATGGCTTAACAACATCAATGTGCCATGACTGATCGAAGTGACTGGGGAATGACACCCGCTAGCGGGGAAAGTTCATCCCCAGTTTCAGGGAATCAGCTTGAACCACAGGCGCACGCAAGTGCCCTCGCCTTCGCGACTTTCCAGCTGCACCGAGCCGCCAAAACGCTCCATTATCCGCTTTACCAACACCAGCCCGACGCCAAGTCCGCCCTGCTTGGTGGTGAAGAACGGGCGGAAGGCCATGGTGCGTTGTTCGGCGTTCATGCCCTTGCCAGTGTCGCTGATCACCACGCTGACGCTACGGGCATCGCCCGGCTCCAGCCGCACGATCAGGGTGCCCCCCTTGTCCATGGCTTCCAGGGCATTGGACACGAGGCTGTTGAGGATCTGGTTCAGTTGCACCTGCTGGCTGCGCACCATCGGCGTCTGGGTGGGCTCGAACACGACATTGATTTCGCCCTTGGCGATCTGCTGCTCGAACGCCATCAGGCTGTCGTGCAACGCCGCTACCAGGTTCACCGGTTCCGCTTCTTCGCTCAGCGGGCGCAACGATTGCAGCAACTCGCGCACCCACTTCGACATGCGGTCGACCTGGCCGATAATGTCGTTGATGTTCTTGTGCGCCGCGCCAGTGTCGAACTCCAGGGCCAGCTCGGCGCTGGAACGTATGGTCGCCAGGGGGTTGCGCAAGCTGTGGGCAACCGCAGAGGACATTTCGCCCAGGGCCACAAAGGTTTCATTGGTGATCAACTGCTTCTGCTGGGTCGCCAGCAAATTCGCCGCGCGCCGCACGATCCAGTACAGCCCCAGGTAAATCAGCCCGCCGCCCAGGGCCGTGGCCAGCCAGATCAGCACCAGGCCACGCTGCATGCGATCAATCAGGTCCTTGGGCTCCTTGTAGATCTCGACCATCGCCGTGACCTTGTCGCCGTCGGCATCGAACAACGGAATGTAATTCTCTATGAAAATGTATTCCGGGGGAGTGACGAACTTCTGCTCCATGCGGCTCTTGTCCACTTCGTGATAACTGGCGGACACGGGGATTCTGGAATTGAAGGCCTGGTCCAGGTCATCATCGGTGTGGATGGTGGTGCCCATCAGGGACGGGTTGGTCGACCAGATCACCGTGCGGTCGGGGGCATAGATGTTGGCCAGAATCACGTCCGGCAGGTGCTCGATATGGTCGAGGAATTCGCCGCGGGCCTTGGCCCGGGCCAAGGGGTCGACGTCGGAAAAATTGCGGTCCTGGCGCGGGTCAAGCAGCTCGCCCATGGTCCGCACATGCGGGATGGACACGTGGCGCACTTCGGCAGAAGCGATTGCCTGGATGAACTGCGAGGTCAGCAAGGCGTCACGCTGTACGCTTTCGGTAATCACGAAGCGGGTCGACACTGCCCCCAGGGCGATCGCCACCGTGCCGATGACCGCCATGCTGATCAGCGAAAACCAGCGCAACAGGTTGAACGGCTGCTTGCGCGAGCCCAGGCGAACATCGCCCTGATGGGACGCGAGTGTTTGAGTCGACCTGGCCATGGATAGTGTTCCGCACGAGTTCCCCTATAGGGTTATAGCCCACCCGCCGATCTTTGCCCGATCCCGGGGGTGGCTGCCCCCCATTCCCCGCCGCCCCCATCTACCCCCAACTCTGGGGGCTGGGGCCCGATGGTGTTTCACTCAAGACGCCACCCTCTCTCACCTGCACGCCCGTGCGCCGGGCCTGTGCGGGGCATTTTCGCTTTCTGGTACGGAAGTTGCCGAAACCCCTCTCAACTGACCCATCCCCAAGGGACAGGTCTCCAATAGAGGGAATACTCATGCACCCTTTACTGTCCAAAACGGCGGCCGCCCTGGTCGTCAGTGCTCTGGCTCAAGGCGTCGCCCAGGCGGCGCTGTTTGCAGTCGATCCCGGACCCTATCTACCTGGCAACGGTGGCTTCGCCGCCTGGTATCAGGACACGCACGGTCGGACCCTCGACCTGTGCCTGTCCAAGGCGGTAAGTTCGCGGGTTCCAGGCGCACCCGGCGCGCCGACCTACATGTGCAACCTGCTGCCGACTCCCGGGGTTTTCGATGACGCGCAGCCAATCGTCTTCCCCACTAACTTCCCCGACGAAGCCTTCTGGTTTACTGCCGACGCGGCAATCGTCGACGCCGCACGCGGGATTGACCTGGCATTTGGCACCGCCATTGAAGCGGCCTTCGCCGCCGAAGAACCGGTGGAAGGCGATCAGGTCAGCTTTGCCCGGGTAAGGATTCGCGTCGACGTGCCCGTCGCCGGCACCTACGTGATCACCCACCCCTATGGTGTCGATGTGTTCAACATCGACACCCCCGGGCGGCGCGCGATCAACATGACCCGGGACATCGGCATCGGCACGCCGAAAACCTATGACGGCGCCCTCAAGGGCGATGTCGGGCCTTTCCTGCGCAGCGTCAACGGCCCCTACTCCGAGACCAACCCGCTGACCGGCAGCGCCGAACAGTTCGTCGGCGACCCCAACCTCACGGAAGCCGTGACCGGCAGCCCGTTTAACACCAACTTCGTGCGCATCGAAGGCCCTAACGGCCTGGACCTTCGCACTACGCTGTTTTCAATCTCGGGCAAATTATCCACCGTGGTTCGCCCCACGCCCATGATCGCCCAGCGGAGTACCTACTCACGCACCGCCGGTGAAAGCGCGCCAGTGGCCCAGCAGGACGTGTTCGTAATGGCGCCACCGCCACCGGCGAGCGTGACCCTCTCCAGCAGTACCCCGGTCCTGAACCTGAGTGAAGCCGACACCACCGGCAACTGGTACGCGCAGTCGTCGGCCAACCCGACCTTGCCGACCACCTTGCAAGTGACCGCCGACAACCACCTGGCCATTCCCAGCAGCACGCCGACCACCCTGCCCATGGCTCTGACCGACCTGGTGGTGATCCAGCGGGCCGAGTACAGCCTGAGTTCCGGGCAGCTGACCCTCGTGGCCTCCACCAGCGATGAAACCTCGCCGCCAGTGCTCACGGCAACGTCAGGCAGTGGTGCAGCCATCGGCGCCCTCAGCGGCGAAGGCGCGGTGAAAACCCTGGCCACCGGTATCTCGCCGATTCCACCGTCCCGGGTTCGTGTGACGTCATCCAATGGCGGCAGCGACACCGAAGAAGTGGTCATCGTGCAATGAACGCTCACATGCCCAGATCCTCATCAGGAGGCATCATGAACAATTGGCCACGCCTGGCGCTCAACGCCCTGGGACTGACTCTATCGCTGTCCGGCAGCGCGTTCGCGCAACTCGCCGCCGTCGACCCGGGCCCTTATACCTTTGCCACGGGGAAATTCCCCATGTGGTATCAGGACAACAATCAACTCTCGATGGAACTGTGCCAGTCCCGGGCCGCCAGCTCGCGGGTGCCGGCCTCGGTACCGCCGGCCTACATGTGCACCCTGCTGCCGGAACCGGGTATTTACGATGACACCCAACCCATGGTGTTCCCGGACAACTGGCCACCGGAAGCCTTCTGGTTTCTTGCCGAGACGGCCATCCCCGATAACGGCGCCGGCTATGGCGTAGATGCCTACGTGGCCGGGATCGAAGCGGCATTCGCTTCAGAGAACCCGATCGATGGCGACCAGCAAAGCTTTGCGCGGATTCGCATTCGGGTGAACATTCCCACGGCCGGTGTCTACACCATCACCCACCCGTATGGTGTGGAAACGGTCAACGTGACGGCACCTGGCCGTCGTGCGATCAACATCACCCGCGACATCGGCATCGGCGCACCGGGCAATTTCACCGGTGCGGTGAATGGCGCCATCGGCCCCTTCCTGCGCAGCATCAACGGCCCCTATACCGAGGTGAACCCGGACACTGGTGGCGTGGAAACCTTCGTCGGCGACCCGAACCTCACCGAGCAGGTCACCGGCAGCCCGAACAACACCAACTTCCTGCGGGTCACCGGGCCTGCGGGCACCATCCAGACCAACCTCTTCACAGTGGCCGGCAAGGTCCTTGACGCCCGTGCGCAAACCCCGGTCGAGGTGGACCGCGCGACTTACCGGCGCACCACCTCGGGTGGTAGCAGCAACGTGCGCGTCGAAGTGTTCGCCAAGGCCGGCAGCGGTTCGTCCCTGTGCTTCCGTGAAAGCGTGGCGCTGGTTCCCGGACCACCGCTTTCGCCCTGCCAGACCACCCTGCTTGGGGACAACACCGGGCTATTCTTCGGTCAGCGCCAGGCTATTGGGCCGGTGCCTGCGGTCATAGTGGTCACCGCTTCCAATCCGGCAGGCACTACCCGGCCGACAGCCGTATCGAGCAAGCTCACAGACGTGGTGAAAATCCAGACCGCACGCTACAACTGGTCTAACCACAGCCTGCTGATCGAGGCCACCTCCACCGATGAAGTGGCCATTCCGGACATGGTCGCGCAAGGCTACGGACGCCTGTCGAAATCCGGCACCCTGCAGAAAATCACCATAGCCGATCTGACCCAGCCCCCCGCTTCCGTGACGGTAAAATCCGCCGCCGGCGGCAGTGACACCGAGCCAGTAGTGGTAGTTGGCAGCGCGCCGAACACCGGCGAAAACCAGCCTCCACTGGCCGTCGCCGACAGCGGCAGCACCAGCTTCGGCGTACCCATCACCCTCAACCTGCTGACCAACGACAGTGACCCCGATGGCGACGTGCCGCTGAGCATCACCGCGTTGACCCAACCGGCTGCGGGACAGGGCACCGTGGCATTGAGCGGCACGACTGCAGTGGTCTACACCCCACCGGCGGTGGTCAACGCTCCGCTGACCACCACCTTCACCTACAAGGCGCAAGACATCAAAGGCCTGGCCTCGACCGCTCCGGCGACCGTGACCATCACCGTGGCACCTAACCAGGCACCGGTGGCCGTCAACGATGCCATTGCAACCCTGGGCGTGGCGGTACCGATCAGCGTGCTGGCCAACGATACCGATCCGGAAGGCAACCTGCCCCTGGCAGTCGCCAGCTTCAGCCAACCACCGGCGGGTCGCGGCAGTGTCAGCAGCAACGGCACGGTACTGACCTACACCCCACCGGCCACCGTGACCACGGCTTTCACCACGACCTTCACCTACACCGTCCGGGACAGCTTCGGTGCTGTGTCAGCGGCCCCGGCGACGGTCACCGTGCAAGTCTCGCCACGGCCTGCTGCGGAGAACTTCACAGTGACCACGGCCACGGTGTCGGCACGCTCCAACAACCGCTTCACCTGGGACTTTGCCGGCACCAGCTCGGTGATCACCGGCAACACCATCACCGTCCGGGTCAGCACCCCGACGGGCCTGGTGACCCTGGGTACCACCACGGTGCCAGTGACCGGTCGCTGGCGGTTGACGGTCAGCAACAGCACCACGGTGATCCCGTCGGCGAACCCGACAGCCACCATCACCTCGTCCCAGGGCACCGTGCGTACGGTGTCGGTAACGGCGAACTGAGCCCTCGCCCCGTCAACTCCAGGAGTTGACGGGGCCAGCCTCTTCTCACAGGACAACGCCATGAAAACGTCGACCGCCGCCCTGCTCTGCCTGCTTCTGCTCTGCAGTGGCGCTGGCGCGCGCGCCGACGACCTGATGGACAACGACGACCTGGCCCCCGCCACCGACCTCGGCGAGATGCCACCGCCGGTTGGCCAACAGGCACTGATCGACCAGAACGGCCAGGCCAACGTCGCGCTGCTGCAACAGAACGGCCAGTCGTTGCTCGGTAGCATCGTCCAGTCGGGCAGCAATCAGGAGGCGTTCATTCTTCAGCAAGGTAACGACCTGATGGCCCTGATCACCCAGCAAGGTTCGGGCAATAACGCCGGCATCACCCAGACCGGTAGCCACAACCGCGCGCAGATCTCCCAGAACGGCAACAACAACGACGCCACCATAGACCAGGCCGGCACGGGGCTTTCCAGCGCCGTCACCCAGTCGGGCAATGGCATGAGCGTTTCGGTCAAACAATATCGCTAAAGCACTGCACTACCCGGAGGTTTCATCATGTTCAAACTGACGCCCCTCACCGCCGCCATCCTGGTCATTGTCAGTGCCCAGGCCATGGCCGACGACAGTATCTCGACCCAGAAACAATTCGGTGATGCCAACATCGCCAATGTGAAGCAGACCCAGGCCCCGTTCAGCACCGCAACCGAGCAGCAGTTCGGCCAGGGTAACGACGCGATGGCGGTGCAGGACACTGCAAGCAGTAGCATCGACCAGAATCAGGTCGGTGATTACAACGCCGGCTATGCCGAGCAACTGTTCGAGGACGGCAGCACCATCGTGCAACGGCAGGTGGGTACGTTCAACAACACCCATGCCAGCCAGTCTGTTGGCTTGACCGGCAACGAAGCGCTGCAACAGCAACAGGGTAACGGCAACTTTTCGTTCATTTACCAGGACAGCCAGCAAGGCGCCTCGGGCCAGACCTTTCAAAACGGTGACAGCAACGTGGCTTACATCGAACAGATGGAAGTGGGCGATGCGAATGTCGCCACCGTGGTGCAGTACGGCACCGCCAACTATGGCACCGCAGAACAGGTCGGTCACTCGGGGGGCCAAATTGCGATCAACCAGAACGGCGGCGACAACTACGCCTACGGTGATCAGCGCAGCGGCGTTGGCGGCACAGTGACCATCAGCCAGTTCGGCGACATGAACGGCAGTGAAGTCTGGCAGTTCGGTCAAGCCGCCAGCCAGGTTATCGTCGATCAATACGGGCAGGCCAACGAAGCGATCGTCGACCAGAGCTTTGGGCAAAACAACTACGCCCAGGTCGTGCAAGTCGGCGACCTCAACGCACTCTACGCCGACCAGTTCGAATCTATCGGTTCGACCCTGGCGCTGTACCAACAGGGTACCAACAACATCCACTTTACCTACCAGAGCGGCGACAGCCATGTGCTCAATGCCAGCTCGGTGGGTAATGAGAACAAGGTCTACGCCAGCAACTGGAAAGGCCCACAATCTGGTGGCCAGTTCGGCACCAACCAGCGCGCCACCGTCAACCAGACCGGCACTGCCAACATCGCCAACTTCACCCAGACCGGCGCCGGCCACATCATGACCACCAACCAGAGCGGCCTGGGCAACAAGACCACGGTCAGCCAGGCCGAGTCCTACAACGAGCTGTACTTCGACCAGAACGGCACCGACAACATTCTCATCGCCGACCAGCGCGGCACCACCAACCTGATCCAGGGTTCCTCCACCGGCACCGGCAACAGCAGCGAGTTCGACCAGTCGGGCAGCGGCAACCAGGCGTTCACCACGCAGATGTATGGCAGTGACAACCAGATCACCGTCAAACAGGCCGACAGCATGAACGTGGCATATGTGACCCAGGGCGGGACCGGGAACATTGCCAATGTTGATCAGAGCGGCGTGTCGCAGATGGCGACGGTGCAGCAGTTTGGCGGGGCTAACCAGGCGACTGTGTTGCAGCAATAACTGATAGGGGGGGTACCAAAACCGCGGCCTGAAGGTCGCGGTTTTTTTTGCTTGCGCGGTTCTGGTCGGCCCCCCGAGATGTTGGACATCAATCAGGACTTTGGGGTGCAGACCATTCTGTAGGAACTGACCGTAGGAGCTGACCGTAGGAGCTGACGAGTGAAACGAGGCTGCGATCTTTTGATCTGGTTGAGCCACTACCAAGATCAAAAGATCGCAGCCTCGTTTCACTTGGCAGCTCCTACAGTTTGGTGGCTTAGGGGTCGCGTGTGCATTGCAAATCCCCGTGGGAGCAAGGAAGGCCGGGATCACCCGCTTATGCTTCTTCGCCCTCAGGCACCACAGGGTTTGGGCGATGCGCTTGAGTATCGGAGGGTTAGGGTACTGGCAGAGCTGCTGGTCTCGAACCCTGTCTCGATGTAGGAGCTGCCAAGTGAAACGAGGCTGCGATCTTTTGATCTGGTTTAGCCACCACCAGGATCAAAAGATCGCAGCCTCGTTTCACTCGGCAGCTCCTACAGGCAGCTCCTACAGTTTGGTCTCGCAGGAGTCGCCTGTGCACTGCAAGTCCCTGTGGGATCAGGGAAGACTGGGACCGCCCGGTTATTCTTCCTCGCCTTCCGGCACTACGCGGTTCTGCGACAGGTAGCGTTCCATGGTTTCATTCTGTGGCGGTGCCGAGTTGTCGCCGGCGACCTGCCACATTTTGCGTTCAATGCCTTGGGACAACAGGTGACCGACCGCCGATTCGATGGCCGACAACACGCACAACTGCGCCGGCTCGTTGGTGGTGTAGCCCACTTCGGCCTCGAGCAGTTTCTTGAACTCGATGAACTTGAACACGCCGGCGCTGCGGGCCACGGAGTAGATGGTCTTGCTGGTCATCACGTTGGCCAGGACCTGGCCGCTGCGCACGTCCACCGCCCGCAGGTTGACGGTGACCTGGTCGACCCGATACTCGCGGGAGATGTCGATGCCCAGGTAACGGGCCCCTTCCCCGCCGCTGCGCACATTGGTGTCATAGGCGATGATGCCGCCTTCGAGCATCATGTTCGCCGCCTGCAAAGGCGGCAGTTCCGCCTGGATATTCATCGGCGTGTTCGGTTTCTTTTGCGAAGCGCGAATGATCTTGCGTTCGGTCAGCAGGTTCTGCAGCCCTTCACGCTCCAGCACCACAAACCAGCCGCTGGCTTGCATGGCGTCCATCAGCATGCTCGCCGCGCCCTGGGTCACGCTGGTGGAAAATGAGCTGGCCGGGGTGGGTTTGTACTGCCCGGTCTGGTCGCGAAAACCGTAGACCACGGCCATCAAGCGGCCCTTGGGACGCGGTAGCTTGATCAAGTCGTAGTAGGTTGACGCCCTGGGCGTCAGGGTCGGGGTTTCGCTGTCCTGCTCGGCCGGCATCGGCTCGCGCAGGCTGCAACCCTGCAAGGCTGCCAACAGCATCCCTAGCACAATTATTTTTTTCATGTCCGTTACTCCCCATCAGTCCTTGGCTCAAGGAGCCAGGCCGTTCACCAGGATTTCCGAAATTTCGCCGGTCGCTCGGTCCGTCACTTCAATGGTCAGTGCGCCCGAGTCGTCGATGACGTTGACGATAAAAGCGTCGGTGGACAGGCTCCCCGCGTTGCCGGTGGAGATGTTGTCCAGCAACTGCCCCAGCAGGCGCGATTGCAACTGGCTGCTGAAGCGCTCGAGGGCCGAGGTGCCGGCGATCGCGGTGCGATCCTTGAGGTCCGGGTCGTCGTAGTCGTTCTGCGCCTGGGCGTTGTTGAGCAGCCAGGTGCCGTTCAACGGGTTGCCGCCGAACGAGGGGTTGACCGGCGTGTACACCAGCTCAGTGGCCTGGACCACACCACAACTGGTGATCCCGAGCAGCCACATGCCTGCCCACGCGAGGCCGCTGCGCTGCGAAAACAATGTCGTCTTCATAATTCGTCCCTCTCAAGGTCCGTGGTGTCTTGCAACAAGGCTTCCAGCTTGCGCTGGACAATCTGTCCGCGAACCCAGTCGGCGGCGTCATAAGCCTCGTCCTTGAGCTCCACGGTGTTCGGCGGTAGAAAGCGCCGGTAAACCAGTCTCTGTTGGTATTCCACGGTCACCAGGCTGCCCCAGCGTGCCGAAGGTCGTTCGCGTACCACCAGGTTGAAATCCATCGGGCTGGTCGCTCGCAGGCGTTCACTGAACGAGTAGTAAAATTCGTGGCCGATGTGCGAGATCGTGTCATCGACGATGAAGCCCATCATTTCGTCCTCTTCCCCGGCCGAGGCGAACGGCAGCACCAGCACCAGGGCCATGGCGGCCAGCCATTGGCGGTTCATGGCTGCAACGCCCCGGGTGCGCTGGACTGACCGTTGGCCGGACCCGACGCGCCATCGAGGAAGGCTTTCTCGGCGACAAACTGCCAGTCCTTGTAACTGGCCATGCCGGTGAAGTCCGACCACTGGCTGGGGAAATCCACCTGCTTGAGCGGCTTGTCGGTAGACGGGCTGTTGAGGCCGGTGATGCGTCCATCAAAGCCCCGTTGCAGGCTCCACTCACCGCCACCGATGGGATCAGGATAGAGCTGGCGGATATGGTGCCTGGGCGTTGGAAAACGCTGGTCGTCCAGCAGGTCTTCGAGCTCCTTGGGGTACTGCGCCAGGCCAGGCGAACTGCGGTAATAGCTGCGCAGCGCCTGGGCATATTGGGTACCGACCCAGAGCAGCTGTTTCTCGCGGTCACGCCGCGATGCGGTGGACCAAAGCTCGCCTGCGCTGGCCAGGCCCATGCCCATGACCATGATCAGGAACAACACGCCCAGGTAGGTGAAACCGCCCTCTGCGGACGGCCTACCACTCGGAATAAAGGCTGCCATCACGCGCCCTCCCTGTGGCTCCACTCTTGATATCGGCAACACCGCCCGCCACACCCTCCGGCGGCGCGACCATGACCCAGGCATCCTTGCGCTCGGCGATCGGGTCCATCGGCGGGTTGCGCAGGTAACGCTGCTCGACCAGTTGCTCGATGGAGTCGGGATAACGCCCGGTGTCGCCGTAATAGTGGTCCAGCGCCTCACGCATCGCCGACAGGCTCTGGCGCAGGGTGGTCTCTTTCGATGTTTCCAGGCTGTTGAAATAACGGGGCAAGGCAATGGTCATCAGGGTTGCGATGATTGCCATGACCACCATCAGTTCCAGCAGGGTAAATCCCTTTTGCCGACGCATGATTCACCACTCCCTATAGGCGACGCCGTTGAGCCCCTTGCCGCGAGCCTGGGAATAGACGTCAAAGACGTCCACCCCCTCACGCGGGTTCTGGGCCGAACTGTCATAGGTGCGCAAACCCCAACCGCCTTCGTCGTCACGCTTGACCGACGCCAGCGGATCGTGAGGAATGCGCCGTAAAAAGTAGAACTTGGCACCCTTGGCGCTGCGCACATCGCGCACGCCTTCCACCAGCACTTGCAGTTTCGGTGGGTAGCCGCTGCTGTTCAGCGACTTCTCGATGTAGCCGGCATCGAATGCGCGCTTGTAGGCATCGATGGCATCGCGAATCTGGTACAGCGCGGTGCGTAGGTCCTGCTCTTTGCCCCGGCGCACCACGGTCTCGGTCAACGGCGCGGCCATGCCGGCCAGCAGGCCGATCAGGGCCAGCGTCACCACGACTTCGATCAGGGTAAAACCGCGTTGCGAGGCGTTCATGATCAAGGCTTCTCGACGACGACACGGGTGGCGACCACCGGCGTGCCCATGGTTTCGGTGCGGATCGCGGTGTCCATCGAGCGGTCCGGGGCCTGGATGTGCATGCTGGTTTCGGTGCCGGTAGGGAACTCCATGTCCGAGGGGCTCTGGTATGGCAGGTTGCGCACGATGCGCGGGGTGATGGACAGCACCAGTTCCGATTTGCTGACGTCGTCGCGGTTGCTGCCGAACAACCGGCCCAGGCCTGGAATATCGCCAAGGCCGGGGATTTTGTTGCCGTTGCTGCCATGGTCATTGCGCACCAGCCCGGCGAGGATCTGCGTTTCGCCGTCGTGCAGGCGCAAGGTGGTCTGGGCATTACGGGTGTCAACCTGAACCGGGATGGTGCCCTGGCGGGTCGGTTCCAGCGGGGTCGCGTTGCTGACCTCCAGGGCGATTTTGATCGCCACCTCGTTGTTCAGGTGCACGATGGGCTGGACTTCGAGCTTGAGACCGACATCCAGGTAGGTCACGCTTTCGGTGATCACCGGGCCCTGGGTCGAAGGCACCGAAGTGGCGCTGATGATCGGCACGCGCTGGCCAATGTGGATGCGTGCCTGCTCGCGGTTGCTGACCCGAATCACCGGGCTGGCCAGGGTATTGATGTCCTTGTCCTGGGCGTTGATCTTGGCTTGGGGCGAAGGCGAAATCGAGATCCGGCTGGAGTTGATGCCCCTGAGCTGGTCGAGCACCGACACCGCCTGGCCGTCACTGGTGAGCACGCCAAAGGTATTGGGCCACTGCAGGCCGAGATCGAGGATGCGCTGGCGAGCGACCTCCATGACTTCCACTTCCAGCACCACTTCGGGGTTGGACTGGTCTTGCGATTGCAGGAGTTTTTCCGCCATGCGAATCGCGTCTTCGCTGTCGCGCATGGTAAGGGTGTTGAGGCGTTCGTCGACAAATACATCGCGGGTCTTGAGCATGGTCTTGATCATATTCAGCGCGGTGTTGGCATCGATGCTGGTCAGGTAGAAAGTGCGCATCACCAGCTCTTGATAGTCCTTGAGCTTCTGCGGCGAGTCGGGGTAGATCAGCAGGGTGTTTTCGTTCACCACTTTTTGGTGCAGCTGGTTCTGTTGCAGCAGCAGTGCCACGGCGTCTTCGATGCGCACGTCACGCACGAAGATGGTGGCTTTCATGTCCGGGCGCAGGTCCTTGTCGAAGATGAAATTCAGCCCGGCGACCTGGGACAGCACTTCGAAGATGGTCTTGAGGTTGGCATCGCGAAACTCCAGGGTCACCGGCCGATCGAGGCGAGTGCGCAGCTGCGGGTACTGCACGACGTTACGGCTCTGCACCAGGCGGATGCTGCTTTGCAGCTCCAGGGCGCCTTCATTTTTCGGGTCCAGCTCGAGTATCTGCTTGACCTGGCGGTCGGCGGCGTAGATGTCGCCACGGCGCAGGTCGCCCCGGGCCAGCTCGAGTTTTTCATCCTGGCTGCGCATGTGTTCAAGCTGGCTCAGGGATTCCTGGGCGCGCCGGTTGTTCGGCTCGATGGTCAGTACCCGGCCATAGCCCATGCGGGCGGAGGCAAAATCACGCTGGGCGCGGTCCATGTCGGCCTGGGTCAGCAGCGCCGTCACCGCCCGGGCGCGGCTGCTGTTCAAGGCCAGGTGCAGCTCGGTATCACGAGGATTTTCGCGCAGGCCTTCCTCGATTCGGGCCAGGCCGGCTTCGTACTGTCCCGACTCAATGAGGTCGGACGCCTCCTGCTTGGCTACCTGCGCGGAACTGCACGCGGCCAATCCTGCACACAGGCAGACAAGGCTTATCAGCAAACGGGATCGGTTCATTGCGTGCTCCCCACAGACAGCGTCTGAGACAAATGCAAAGGCAGGTAAACGAAGCTCAGTTCCACATCGGAAATGCCCTCGATCCGCCACGTTTCGTCGATCACGTCCCCTTTGCGCACGACGTATATTTTTTCGCCGTTCTGCAGAAATACCTGCAGATCGGTACGGTCATCCAGCCTGCCCACGAACTGGAAAGGCATGGGCGGTGCGCTAGGGGCTTGCACCACCGGGGTGACGTTGACGGGTTGTTCGGTGACGACGGCGAGGGTCGGCGCCGCTTTCCAGCTGCGGGCGGCGAACAGGTCGCCGGCCGGGCTCAGGTCCTTGATCTGCGCGGGTTTGCCAGCAGCGGGGGCAGCCGGCAAGCCGCCGCTAACCCTGGCTTTGGCCGGGCTGCCTACGACAGCGACGGTGTCATCGCCCTCCTCTGTCGACTGGAAGAACTCGCCCCCCCAGGTGAGCGCTGCGGCAACCCCGAGGAATGCCAGCCAGCCCACTACGCGTTGACTTTTCATCACGACCTCGACAGGTAAAGGGTCATGCGGATCCGCCCGGTGAGGTCGGTGTCGGCGATCTTCTTGCGCTGGAACTCCACGTCCTCGACCACCACGGCCGGTAGTTGGCCGAGCAAGGCGTGCAGGAAGCGCCGCAGTTGCGGATAGCTGCCGCGAACCGGCAGGAGGATCTGGTAACGCGCCAGGTGGGTCTTGGGATCGATGCCCAGGGAGTATTCACCGCGGGCCAGGGTGATACGTTCCTGGGCGGCCAGGGCGTAGATCTTGTCGATGGCAACCGTTGCCTGGGGCTGTGACGGCAACTTGCTGCGGAAGTCATCGAGCTGGCGCTGCGGCACCACTGGCGCAGCCACGCTGCCCTCTTCAACCTTGGCCAGGTATTCGCCGGCTTCCCGGGTCTGCTGGCTGAGCTGTTGCAGCGACTGCCAGTCCGGCAGCAAACCTGCCAGGCCATACACCAGCGCCAGCAGCACCAGGGCAATACCGGCAAGCCCGGGCACACCGAGGCCTTGCAGGTATTCGTGGACGATCAATCTAGGGATTTGCATCGCCGATCTCCCAGGTAGCCGACAGGTTGAATTGCACCGGATGCTCCGGCACGTTGGCGACGATTTCGTGGCTCAGCAGCGACACATCGGACAGCTCGTCGCTGGCTTCGAGGCGCCTGTGGAAGTCGAGCATCGCTTCCAGGTCCCGCGCTTCAGCGCTGATGCGCACCTGGCCCTTGCGAGCGTCGGGGGTCAGGGTCAGCAGGGCAATGTTGTCCCGGGGCATACTTTCCAGGGTGGCGAACAGGTGCTCCCAGGGGCGGCGCAACTGCTGCGAGACCTTGCGCATTTCGGCCAGGTTCTGCGCCTGTTCGCGGATTTGCGCCGGGGTCAGGCTGAGCTTGGTACCGGTGTCGCCGGTCAGTACCCGCTGAGCCGTTTGCAGGTGACCTTGCTGCTGGCTGGATTGGTCGCTGACGTGCTGGCCGAGCGCCAAGCAAGTCAGCGCCAGCACCACGCCGGCGGCCAGCAGGCTCCAGCCCAAGGGACCGGAACGGCGACGCGGCTGGAAGTCGAGCATCAGGGCGCGCATGTCAGGCCACCGCCCGGGACATGACGTACAGGCTGTCGCGTACGGCTGTCCGGTCCTCTTCAAGGGTGCGCAGGTGAACACCCGGCACCTCGGGGTGCGAATCGATGCGTGCCGGCGCATGCAGGTAAACATTCAGCGGGCGGTCGCTGGTGGAGGCTTGCAGCTGGCTTTCACGACCGATCAGCGCCGCCAGTGCGGCATCGCTGTCACTGCTGCCCACCGAACGCACCGAAGCCCAACGCCCTTCCCGCGCCACCAGCAACACGCTGCGCACCGGCTCGGCGACCACGAAGAGAAAATCGCCGGCGTCGAAGCTCGAATCGAAGTGATTGAAAGCGGCCATCAGGTAGGGCTGCACCGAGCGCAGCTTCAGGCCCCGGGCGCTGGCCAGCGTCCGCAGGCGCTCGAGCAGGTCCTGCGGCAGCGCGGCAGCGATGCGGTCGTAACCCGCAGGCTCGGCCGACAACACCAGGTTCCAGGGCTGCGTCGGCACACCGTAAAGGTCTTCGAAGCACAGTTGGGCGAAGCCACGCAGTTCCTCGGGGCTGTTGATCTGATCGCTCCACGGCACCAGGCAGAAGCGGCTGAAGTGCCCCGACACGACCACGCTCAACTGCGCACCGGCAGCGGCATGTTCGCCCAGCAGGCGGTCGAGGGTTTCCAGGGCGACGGCCCAGGCATGGAAGCCTTCGTCGATGAAACCGACGCTGCCCAGCCACAGGGTGTCGCTGCCCTGGCGCCGGCCCAGGCCAACGCCACTGGCGCCGAGTACGGCGACAAAACGATCACGAGACAAAAGTGACACGATTGATCTCCTCGAGCGTGGTCCGCCCTTCCTGCACCAGTTCCAGGGCCGACTCGCGCAGCAGGCGCAAGCCACGTTTGCAGGCATGGGCCTTGATTTTCGAAATCGGCTGGCGCTCGACGATCATCTGCCGCAGCTCGTCGTCCAGGTGCAGCAGCTCTGCGATCGCGGTACGCCCGCGATACCCGGTGCCCCGGCAGTGGCCGCAGCCCTTGCCGTGCACGAAGTGGAAATCGGTCACCTGTTGCGGGTCGAGCCCCGAGAGGTGCAACTCGTCATCAGTGGGGAAATGCGGCGCGCTGCAGCTGGCGCAGACCAGGCGGATCAGCCGTTGCGCCAGCACCGCGTTGAGCGCCGAAACCAGGCTGTAGGGGTCGATTTCCATCTGGGTGAAACGGCCAATCACGTCGAACACGTTGTTGGCGTGGATGGTGGTGAACACCAGGTGCCCGGTGAGTGCCGATTGCACGGCAATCTGCGCGGTGTCCGGGTCACGGATCTCACCGACCATGATCTTGTCCGGGTCGTGGCGCAGGATCGAGCGCAGCCCCCGGGCGAAGGTCAGGCCCTTCTTCTCGTTCACAGGAATCTGCAGCACACCCGGCAGTTGGTACTCCACCGGGTCTTCGATGGTGATGATCTTGTCCACGCCGTGGTTGATCTCGGTGATCATGGCGTAGAGCGTGGTGGTCTTGCCGCTGCCAGTCGGGCCGGTCACCAGCACCATGCCGTAGGGTTCGGACGCCAGGCGGCGCAGTTGGCGCAGGGTTTCGTCTTCAAAGCCCAGAGCCTGCAACTGCACGCCACTGACCTTGTCGGCCAGGTCCTGTTTGTCCAGTACCCGCAGCACCGCGTCCTCGCCAAAGATGCTGGGCATGATGGACACACGGAAGTCGATCTGCCGCCCGCTGATACCGATCTTGAAACGGCCATCCTGGGGCACGCGTTTTTCGCCGATGTCCAGTTCGGCCATGACCTTGACCCGCGAGAGCACCTGCTCGGCGAACTCGGTGCCCTGGATCTTGCTGATATTGTTGAGCACGCCGTCGATGCGGTACTTGATCACCAGGCCGCTGCCGGTGGTGCCCAGGTGGATGTCGCTGGCGTGCATCTTCAGCGCGTCGTAGAGGGTCGAGTTGACCAGCTTGACCACGACACTGGCGTCCTCGCTGATGCTGGTCAGGGACAGGCTTTGCAGCTTGTCGATTTCCACCCCTGAGTCGGCCTGGGCATTGAGCGATTCAACCGCGTGAAAGCTTTCCTCGTGGCGGGCCAGGTAGGCCTTGAGATCGTCGGCGTGCACCAGGTACAACGGCGCGCCGTGCAGGCAGTCGTCGATCCAGGCCAGGCGCGCGCTGTCGAAGGGGTCGGCGAACACGCCAATGACCGTCTCTTCGTGACGCAGCAGGATAAATTCGCGCTTGAGGCATTGGGCCAGGGTGACCCGGTCGAATACCGGGGTGGCCTTGAACAGCGTGTCGGTGTCGAGCACCGGGTAATGCAGGGTAGTGCCCAGGCATTCGATGAAGGGCATGGGGGCCAGTTCACACAACACCCCAAGTGCTTCCAGCACCCGTTCGCCGGAAGTGGCCGCGCGGGAGCGGGCCTGGGCCAGTTGTTCACTGGAAAAACGCGACGGTACGGTGTCCAACAGCGCCGGTTCTACGGCTAGGGATAGACGGTCCATGGCATGCTCTCCAACGCCGGGGGCTTTGAGCCCTGTCGACGCGGCGAGCAGTTACGGGGGGTCCGGAACGACTTGTCGCGTCATTACTCCCCGGTGAGCAATTGTTCGTCGTCTGGTGCCATGGAGTTCGAGTTTCTTCGGCGATCCACCAGCACCCAGCTTCCGTCGTACAATTGCAGCGGGAAACTTTCGGTCCTGCTCTGGCGTCGTTCGACGAATCCTGTAGCAGTGTTCGTTCGGCGCTCCATCCCCAGAAGGTCACAAACGGCCCGGGCCAGCTCCGCCAAAGGAAACGGCTTGAACAGGATGTGACTGACTCCAAGTTGCCGGGCCCGCTCACAGACTTCAGCGGTTGGGTGCCCTGTAATCAGTACACAATGACAATTCCTGTTCTGGCGGACTTGTTCGAGAACGTCAAAACCTTCCATATCGGGCAAGCGGTAATCGAACACCATCACATCGGGGGCAAAATCAGCGGCTTCGCCGATGGCTTTGGCACCTTCGTGTGCTATCCGGACTTCCAGCCCTTGCGCCTGCAGGTAATCCTGGAGGTTTTGTGCAAGGAGCTGTTCGTCTTCAACAACCAGTACTTTGTTTAGCAAGGTGGACTCCTTGTAACCGCAGGTCCGAATCTCGAACCTGGCAGAGTGCCGCCTCAATCAGGCTAACGCACACTTCATGCCAGACTCGGCGCGGATGTTTTCACCACTGCATGTAGTTGATATTCATGAAAAACCTTTTTTGTCCGAGCACACCACCGCCAAGTGCCCCCCAAAGCCGGGGCAAGTGCACGGATTCACCCTGAAGCTTTTCCCCACTATTGGGGAACAAACTTCAATCGTCGTCAATCCGTTCAATTCGATTGCTCGACCGCAGCTGCGCAAGCACTTCGCCACGAATGGCCACCTGTTGCTGTCGAGCAAGGTAAGCCCTGACCATTTCCAGTCCCTGTTCTTCTGAGACATCGGCGGGCTCGCTACGGTTCTGTAAATAAATGAGGTGCCAGCCCACCGGAGTGCGTACCGGCTCGCTGAGGTCACCCGGTGCCATGGCAAAGGCTGTCGCTTCGAATTCAGGGAACATGCGGCCCTTGGGGAAATATCCCAGGTCCCCGCCGCTGCTGGCGGAAGCATCCTCTGAAGCACTTTTGGCAATACTGGCAAATTCGGCACCGTTAACGATTTTCAACCGCATGTCTACCAAGCGTAGACGCGCTGCTTCAATTGTCGCGGTATCTGCGCCTTCAGGGACCTTCACCAGGATATGCCGCGCCTGTACTTCCTCGGGCCGGCCCATTTCGCTGCGGTGTTCCTCGTAAAAAGCCCGCACCGCTTTCTCGTCGGGCTCGGCCACCTTGGTCAGTTCGGCAAATACCTGCTGCGCCGCCATGTCACGCCGGGTGTACTCGATGAAGCTGGCTTCGTCAAAACCGGCATCGTTCAGGCGCCGGGCGAACACCTCGGGGCCGCCGATGGCCTGGCGAGCCTGGTCGACCTGGCCCTGCACCTGTGCATCGCTGATCACCACGCCGCGCTTGACGGCTTCTTGCCACAGCAATTCCTTGTCGATCAAGGCGTCCAGGGCCTTTTGCCGCAGTTGCTTGTAGGCCTTGGGATTGCGAATGCTGCCCAAAGCCCGGCCCTGGTCCTCGAGGAACTCGGCGAAATAGCGTTCCAGGCGAAATTCGGATATTTCCTCGCCATTGACCCGCGCCGCGATCGGGCCGGTGCTGGCGTAACTCACCGGCACCGACAGGGTCAGCAGGAGCAACCAGGTGTTGAGTTTCATGATGAGCCTCCGTTCAGGGCATCGCTGCTATCGGTCTATAGGGCGCTACCAGGTAGAAACGCTGGTCAGGCAGATCCACGGTCACCACATGGGCGCCGCTCAGGCCCAGGCGGCGGCCAGGGCCAAAGCTGATCAAGGGCGTCAGCCCGGTATCGAAGTCGTGCAGGCCTTCGAGGGCGTCGACCAGCTTCTCGCGGCTGGTGTCGCGCCCGGCCTGTTTCAGGCCCTCGCTGAGCAGCAGCATCGAGCTGTAGGCGCCCACTTGCAGCACCGCGTGCTGGCCGCCCAGGCCCTGGTTGGCGCGCACCTGCGTCAGGGCCAGGCGGCCAGCAACGGTCCAGTCACTGGGCACAAACGGATACGCCAGGAACACTCGCCGGGAAAAACCACTGGGCACCTGCAGCAGGTCCCCCGCCACCTGATTCGAGGTGGCAAACAGATACGGCACCTGCCCGGCCACTTGCAGGCGCTCGGCCAGGCGACTGAAACCGGCCCCGCTGCCCAGGTAAAACACCGAACGCGAGCCTAGCGGCACTTCTTCGCTGGCCGGGTCGTAGGCTTGCAGGCGTACTTTCTGCCAGGCGTGATCCTGCAGATACCGGCTCAGGTTCTGGGCCGCCAGGCGCTGGCCGGCTTCGTCCGGGTAGGTGATCAGCGTGGGCCCCTGCAGCACTTTGAGCTGTTCGGTGGCGTAGTCGGCCAAGGCGATCAGTTGCTCGCGCAAGCCCGGCAAGGGCTCGAAAATCTGCCGGCTCGCCTGGACTGTTCCCAGCAGAGACAAGGGACCGATCAGCGGCACGCCGGCGCGTTCCAGACGAGTGGCCAGGTCTGCGTCCAGTGCCGGCACCAGGGGCGCGATCAGGGCGAATACCTGTTCCTGGTCAATCAGGCGGTCCAGCGCCTGCGCGGCACTGGCGCGGTCCGGCCCCGGGTCGAGAATGGTCAGGCGCAGCTGCCGGCCGTGGATACCACCGGCTTCGTTGATACGCGCCACGCTGCCCTTGAGCACCGCCGCCACCGTGGCCCCCTCCTCGCCCAACGGCCCGGAAGCTGGCAACAGCGTACCCAGGTGCACGGTGGCCGGGTCGAGGCCAGGGTCGCGGTCTTCGGCCACGCGCTTGAGATAGGCGGTGAGGTTGCGCTGATCGTTCATCGACAGGACAAACCTGGGCATCGCCGGGTCGAGTCGATTGTCGCCGGGATCGCGGCCTTCCTGAATGGCTTTGGCCAGGCTGGCGTCGGTATAGGCCGGGTAGTCGCGGCCGTTGACCTGTTGCTGGCCATAGGTGCTGCTGAGCCGCGGCCAACTCAAATCCGGCGGTCGCACCCCGCCTTCGGGTCGTCCCACGCCGTCGGCGCCATGGCAATTGGCGCAAGGCAGGCTGGTGGCGGGCAGTAGCATGCCCGCCGCACCGACCCGCGCCATGATGGGCTCGCCACTGGCCGACAGCCCCTCGCGATACAGCCGTTTACCGGCGCTTTCGCTGGGGGTCAGCGGCAGCGCCTGGGCGCCGAGGTGCAGACCGCACAGGAGCAGCAGGCCGAGGACGAGGGAGGTTTTCATGGCGCGCGCTCAACGGCCGACCAGGGGCATTGTCAGCAACTGCAAGCGCTGGGCAATGGCGGCGGCCGGGGCATCGGGACGAATCTTGCTCCAGCGCTTGTTGGCCACGTCACCGACGATCAGTTGCGTGGAGTGCTGTTCCGGGGTCGGCACGATCTGGCCGATGCGCCCCAGTACCAGGTCCATCTGGGCCTTGTCGCCCGTTAGAAAAAGCCAGTGGGGGTCTTCTACCCCTTGTTTCAAGGTGTAAGCCTTGAGTACCGCCGGGGTGTCCCGCAGCGGATCACTGGTAAGGGAGATAAAGGTGATGCCCTCGGCCTTGTCGCCCAGGACTTCGCGAACTTCCTTGAGTTTTTGGGTGATCAGCGGACAGGCATCATTGCAACTGGTGAAAATCACGTTGAGCAGCACCACCCGGTTTTGCAGCGCGTCGCTGTAGAACCGCAGGGTCTGGCCATTCTGGTCCTGCAACGGGGTGTCGGTGAACCAGGTTTTGGCGTCGCGCGTGCCGCTGGCCGGTTGCGCGGCGGGCGTGGCGGGCGTGGCAGGTGCGGGTTCCTGGTGGCCCTCATGGGCAAGCGCCAGCGAGCTGAAGAGGCCCAGGCACAGGCTCAAGGCGATACGGTCGAAAGTCCTCATGGGTGCTGCTCCATGGCAATGGCGGTGTGTTTGGCGTGGGCATTGCGTTCGCCGCTGAGTTTTTCCACTTCGCGGGTGAGCACGGCCGGGTCGGTGAAACCGTAGTAGCGGGTCCAGTGCCGGCTGTTGCCATCGCCCACCAGAATCAGCGGCGCATGGCTTTTCAAGTCGCCGTTGAACGTGCCCAGGCCCTTGAGGGTTTCAGCGACCGACTGGGTAGAGCCGGTGAGCCAGCTCCAGCCGGGGCCGTTCTGGAACGAGCGGGCGTATTCATTCAGCCGCTTGGCATCGTCGCGTTGCGGGTCGATGCTGATCGACACCAGCTGCACCTCGGTGCCGACCCGCGCGCCGAGTTGCTTCTGTACCTTGCCCATGATCGAGGACACCACCGGGCAGACCGTGGTGCAGCTGGTGTAGATGAAACTCATGACCACGATCTTGTTGCTCACCAGGTCTTGTTCCAGGCGCACTGCTTTGCCCGTCTGGTCCACCAGAGCAACGTCGGCGAACTTCACCTGGGCGCTTTCGGAGGTAGCACTTTTGGCGGGCATGTCATGGCCGGCATGTTCATCCGCCGAATGGGCCATGGCCTGGCTGATGCCGGCAGCAAGCAGGCACAGCGTCAGCATTGCGCAGGGTGCGAATCGATTCATGTCCATATCCTCTTCAGTGTGCAGCGCCCGGGACCACCCGGACGCTGGCAAAGGTCTTGTCGTCGAAACTCGCGCCAAGGGACGCCGCACGCACGTGCAGGTACCAGGCGCCGCTCTGGTCGAGGGTCACCGGTGCTTCGTACACGCCGTTGCCCACTTCCAGCGCCGCTAAGGTCTGGGTCTTCGATGACGGCGCGCGGAAGTAGCGCACCCTCACGTCCTTGACCCCGCTGCGCTCGACTTTCTGCTTGCCCTGGACGATGCGAAAGCGCACGACGTAGGGAGCGCCCAGGTCGGCGGTGGATTTATCGAGCATGAATTCCACTTTGGGCACGCCCGCGTGCAGGGCAACCTTGTCGTTGGGTTCCACCTGCGCGGTGAAGCAGTGAATGATGTTCGGCTGGTTGAGCAGGAAGGCCACGTCGAAACGCCCCGCCACCGGCAGTTTGATGCGCGCGCTGTAAAGCCCGGGCTCGTCCTCGCGCAAGCTGCGATTGATCACCAGCGCAGCCCGCGCCACTTGCCCGCGATTGGGGTAGCCGGACATCGGCGCGTTCATGCCTTCGGCGTAGAAATAGGTGGTGTTGTCCACCGGGTTGAC
Organism: Pseudomonas sp. Y24-6; assembly: GCF_020295325.1. Taxonomy (NCBI): domain Bacteria; kingdom Pseudomonadati; phylum Pseudomonadota; class Gammaproteobacteria; order Pseudomonadales; family Pseudomonadaceae; genus Pseudomonas; species Pseudomonas sp. Y24-6. The sequence continues at coordinate 644,563 of NZ_JACBXG010000001.1, forward strand.
CACGAACACTGCGTTGTCATCGCGCGACACCGCCAGGCTCGACGCCAGTGGCAGGTCCCCCGCCAGGCGCGGAGCCTGGGGGCCGGCTTCGAAACCCTGGGTGATCGGCTTGCGACCCTCGCCCAGGGAAGCCAGGTTGATCATGGTGACCTTGGCCGAGGCCAGGCCGCGAATGTAGGCGTAGGCCTTGGTGAACACCACCTGGAACGGTTCGGCGGAAACGTCCAGGTCATGGATCAGGGAGTTGGTCGCGGCGTCGATCACCGAGGCCTGGTTCTCCAGGGTATTGAGTACGATGGCGAAGCGTCCATCGCTGCTGAACCCCATCGGGCCCAGGCCCTGCTTGAGCTGGATCACCCGGCGCACGGCCAGGCTGGCGCTGTCGATGACCGTGACAGTGCCGTCCTTGCCGTCGGCGACATACACCGCCTGGGACAACGGCGAGTAGGCCACGGACAACGGGTGCGAACCGGTCTTGAGCTGCTTGCTGAGGGTCAGGGTGGCGATATCGATGATGCTCACGGTGCCGTCATCGCGGTTGCTGACGAAAGCCTGGCGGCTGTCCTTGCTGAAGGCGATTTCGTGGTGCCCGGCGCCGGTGGCCAGGTGCTTGAGCGGCTTGAGGCTGCGTGCGTCGATCACCGTCACGCCGGACGCCTCGGCGCTCTTGGCGTTGTTGCCAACCCACAGCAGGCGTTCGTCGGGCTGCAGCGCCACGCGCACCGGGTTGCTGCCGGCGGCAACCGAGTCGATCACCTTGAATTGCTCGCTGTCGATCACGGCGACTTCGCCGGCCGTGGGCATCGAGACGAACACTCGTTTGTTGTCCTTCGGGGTGACCCAGTCCATCGGGGGTTGCTTGATGTCGATGCGCGCCATGGTGCTGGTGATGCCTCCCACCGAGACCGAGGGATCGACCACCATGACGCTGGCATCGCGGTTCATCACCAGCAGGAAGTAGCTGTTGAGGTCAAGCAAGGGCCGTGCGCCGATGCTCGATTTTAGGAACACCCCGACCCGGGACTTGCAGCTGCGTTCACGGCCCTGGGCCTGGTCCGCCGCCACGGTTTCCGGGTCGAGCCAGGCCCCCGGTGCCACGCCGGCCAGGGGTTGGCCGGAAGCGCTGTCGGTGATCCGGAATCGCACGTCGGCAAATTCACCTTCGCGCAGCACACCGTCTGCGGCCAAGGGGCGAACCTGCATTGCCACCGACACGCCGTCACGTTCGAGGATCTGCTGGCCGTCGTCAGCAGTGCTCGCCGCGACCGGATTCTGGCTGGCGGGCTGAGCCGCCCTGGCGGGCGAACTGGCGTTGGCAGACCAGGTATTTGGCAGTGCGATCTGGCTGAGCATGTCTGGCGGCATGGTCTTCCACACCCCCAGCCAGATCAGCGCCACCCCGACAACCAACGCACCTGCGATGACCTTGATGTTCCTGTTCATTCCCCTCTCCCCTTACAGATCTGTGCCTGCCTGTGCACTGTCGCTCTTGCTTCTGCTCGGTGCTTTTGCCCTGTGGGCCCACCCTGGTGTTGAGGGTGTGGCCCATGACTCCATCGCGAGCAAGCTCGCTCCTACTGGGCTGGCGGCGCCGGTTCCGCTTCGTTGGTCACCCGCAGCAATCCCCACAAGCCGGAGGTATTGCCGTAGGCGCCGTAGTCGCGGTACAGGTAGTCACCCGGTATCGCATTGCTGCCCCCGGCACTTGGGTGCATGAAGCTGAAGTGCGCGGCCGGCAGGATGCTTTCCCGGGCGCCGATGTACATCGACATCGGGTTGTAGCCGAACCGCACCGAACCCACGCCCGGGGTGCCCGTCGGGTAGCCACCGGTGTCGCTCTTCTCCGACTGGAACGGGTTGACAGACCACACGTGACCGTCCAGCTGGAAGGTCGTGCCACGGCTGCCACCGGTCGGCAACAGGATGTGCGTACGGAACGGTTGCCCCGGTTTTGCATAGAGCACTGGTGTCTGTGGATCGCCGCCGATCAACGCATTGCTATAGGCCATGTGCGCGTTAGGTACGTCACCGTAGCCGGCACCACCGGCGTGACCGAAGGGTGCATCCGGCGCCAGTCCGAAGCGGAACCACAGCGGCTCGGCCTTGTAGTTGATGGCCATGCTCGAGTTGTCCTGCGGATCGTTCGGCACCCCGAACCCTTCGGCCGCAATGCCTTCCACCGGCCGGCCGTTGGCCCAGCGCATGTTCAAGGCTTTCTGCCAGACCATCGCGAAGTCGCGGTATACCGCCTGCCCTGGCGCCGTGACCGTGGCGTTGGTCTTGCGGGCGTCTTCGACCCAGGTCGCGCCGATCGGCAGGATGGACATTGCCCCACCCAGGCCTTTCTGCCCTTGCTTGATCACGTCCGCCGGGGTGATGTTCAGGCCGCCGAACTCCACCGCCGTAGCGTTGATGTTGTCGACACTGCGGCCCAGTTGTGTCACCGGCTTGCCCTCACGCTCCAGGTGCCCGGCGTAGTACTGGTAGGTACGAGTCGGGTAGGCGCCGGTATTGCCGACCCGTGGTGGCACGGTCTGGATCGGGTTGGCGCCGACGTTGACGCCGTCGGACTTGGTGATGTCGTACGCCAGCAGCTGGGCATGCAGGCCCACATGGCTGGACGGCCGGATCAGATTGTTGCTGAAGATGGTCGAGCCCTGGCCACTGTTGCGATCACGCTTGACCAGGCCTTGCACCGCAGCAGTCTGGGTCAGGTCGGGCATGACCAGCGGCAGGCGGTTTTCCAGGGTGACGTTGATGCAGTCACCCGCCGCCGCACGCAATACCAGCGGCTCTACCGGTACGCCGGGTTTGAGCTTGCCGGTGTTCGGGTCGAGGTCGGACTTGCGCACGTACAGGATGGCGGTCGGGTCATGCAGCGGCCCGCTTTGCCCACCGATGGTGATGGTTTCGCCATCTTCAGGATCGGTCACCGTGACCTGCGGGATGTTGACCGTCCGCGAGTTGAACACCAGGGTGCCGCCCGCCGGATTCAACGGGCCGCCGACGTGCTGGCCGAGACCGGCAGGATCGCCGATGGTCAGGTTCAACGGGTTGCGCAGGATGTCATTGGCCAGCGCCGCGACCACTTCATAGTTGCGCTGCACGGTCGGCCGGGTGCCGATGCCGCTAGGGTTGGCGCTGATCCGTGGGCACGAACCCTCGTACGCCACGGTGTTGCGCATGCCCGCCGGTTTAGGGTTGTTCGGCAGCGCGAACAGGTCGCTGCGCTGGGCCGTGTAGTTGCGCATCACACCCCAGATACCGTTCCAGTAACCCTCGATGGAGGCATCCATGGAGTACAGGTAGTCACCCGTGGTCGCCGCCGAACTGGAGAGCATCGAGACCGGTGCGTTGAAACCCATCTGCTCGGAGATGCCGACCATTTGCGAGGCGCGCCAGCCGGAGTTGGAGCTCATGCCGAAGCCGGAACCGCTCTGCAGCCATTTCACCCCGTGCAGGGTCACGTTGTGCTCCTCCTCATGGCCGCCGGCATGCAGGCGCAGCCGTACGTTGTCACCGGTATAGGTGCGCAGCATCGGGGTGAACGGGTCGCCAGGTTCGGCGCCGCCACGGTTGATGTGCGGTGGGAACAGCGTGGTGCCGCCGGTTGGGCCGGTCGCCGAGGTGACCAGGTTGGGCGCCAGGTTCATCGCAGCGATGGCACGGTCGGTACGGCTTTGCATGGCGTACGCGAGGTCGCCCCCCAGGCCGTCCGCCTGCATGCCGCGCTTGCCGTCAGGGCCGAGTTTGTTCGGGTCATACACCCGCAACGCCAATGGCTCGTTGCGATAATTGACGACGAACATGCCCGGGTCATCCACCGAGATAGCCTGCGGGCACGGCCGGGTCGGGCAGCCTGGGACCATGCCGCCCTGCACTTCGATGATGCCATCCAGCAGGTTGCTGGCGTTGTTGCGCACAGGCGGGTTGATGGCGTAGCGGAAGCTGTCCGCAGTGGCCGGGAACGCCGTCGGGTTGGGCACGCCATTGGGGCCCGCGCCCACGTACACACCGGCTTCATAGGCGTGCTGGAAGTCGCTGTACTCAAGGAAGAACTCGCGGAAGCTGTCGTTCTTGCCGTCGCCGTCCAGGTCACCGGTGGACACCACCGCTTGCCACGAAGTCGGTCCGCCGTCTTGCCGCGCGCCGCTGTACAGCTGCTCGCCGGTCTCGGCGTGGAACCAGGTGGAGCCGGCAGGTTCAGCCAGCACGGTGGCGTACAGGCCAATCTGTTGGTGAGTCGATGGGCCGAGGTGGTCGTGGGTGAAGATGGTCCCCAGGCCACGGTCGACGCCTTTGGTATTGACCACCGGATCGACGAACCAGCGCTGCATTGCCGTCCGTGCCCCGACCCAGTCCGCCCGACCGTATTGACCGAAGAACGGATGGTTCTTGGCTTTCGGGCAGGCCGGCGTGCCGTCACGCGGATCAGCGCCAAGGCACTGGTTGAACTCGCGAATGGCGTGGATACGCTCTTGCACGGCGCCTGGGGAGAGCACGCCATCTTCGTAGTTCCAGCCGTTGGCCGAGCCGTCGGCCGCCGTCAGGTCCCATTTCGGCAGGTGGATATGCTGGCCGATCACGTCGGTTGGGGTGCGCACCTGATAATCGTCCATCTCATAGGTGGCCGGCACCAGGTTGGTTTGTTGGTACTGCACGCAGTCGAACGTGTTCATGCGCATTACCAGCGGTTCTGGTGGGCGCTGCTTGGTGATCACCGGCCAGGCGTCTTCCCACAGGGCCAGAATGCGCGCTTGCGGGAAGTGGTAACCGACCTTGTTGTACACCGCATCGAACTGGATATTCGCGGCTTTGTAGACCCTTGGACGGTCGGCAGTGAAGGTCGATGAACCGGTGTAGGACATGCCGTCGATACGCTCGCCGCTGGCAAACTCGCCAGTACCGGCGCTGCTGGTCAGGCGTTTCTGCCGGTCATCCATGCAGGGTTCGTAATAAGGCGCGCCGGCAATGGGCAAGGCGCCATTGGTGCGGAAGGCCCGTGCCACGATCTGGTTGCCGGGCAGCAACGCGTAGCTTGGGTGGTCTTTCTTGGCATGGAAGGCCATCGCTGCCTGTTCCACCTCAGTGCCCTCTTCCGGCATGTAGATGGGTTTGGCGCGGGTCACTTCCTTGGAGAAATCCAGCGAGGTGGTAATGGTGTTCGCTTCACCGCCCGCAGAGAAGCCGTCCAGCGAGTGCCGGCCCAGGCCGCCATCCCAGCCGCCGGATTGCGCCGGATCGAGGTTGGCCCACAGGGCGTTGCCGCTGGTTTTCAAGGCCTGGGCCTTGGCTGCATCGAGCATGTCCAGGGGCGGGGTCGGTGGGCGTTGGCCGACCGATGTTTCCATGCCGCCGATCCAGAATGGATAGCCAGGGTTTTTCAGGCTGCCATCGGCATTGCGGTTGGCTTCGCTGCGATCCACCAGGGCCAGCGAACCGATGGCCTGAGCACCACCGGTGCCACCTTGGTGGTCATCATCGTCGTCTTCGTCATCGTCATCGTCGTGACCGGCCACCAGGGTTTCACCGATTTTAGGCACGACCGCGACCTTGCCCGGCATCGGCGCCATAGCCTTGCCGGGCAGCGGCACTACCGCTGGAATCGGGGTACCGGCGATGATCTCGCCATCAGGCAGGGCCCGGGCACCCGCCGCGGGTTTACCGCTACGCAGGGCATAGGGCTCGCTGTGGTAACCGTCGTCGCCTTGTTGCGAGACTTCGAGTTTGGTGCCTTCTTCAAACACGTCATGCACCCGCCACATGGCCCACATGCCCTGGGCGAAGTGCGGGTAGAAGTGGCAGTGATAGATCGCATCGCCGGCCACGCGGTTGCGGTTGCCCGAGCCACCGTTGGCGATTTCATAGGTGTAGCCGGCGCCCGGGCCAATGCCCTGGGCATCCACGTAGTCGGAGTTGTCGTCATTGGGGTTGAACAGCCACTGGTGCCCGTGCAGGTGGAAAATGTGCTGCTCGTGACCGTTGTGGGTGTTGCGGAATTTCACGAAGTCGCCAATGTAGCTGTGGTTAACGTTGGACGGCTCAGACGGGTACAGCGCCATGGTGGCCTTGACCCCAATCTGGTCGGCGCGCGGGGTTTCCCCGGGACGAATGTTTTCCAGGCCAGCGTTGGCCGGCACATCCACCAGCATCGCCACGTCGCCAACGGTGTGCGAGCTGAGGAAGAACTCTTCGTAGGCGCAGGACAGACAATCGTGCATCGGCCCGACGCCGAGGCGGTTGGCGACCACTTCGGCACCCATGCCGCCGGAGCCATAGTTGATCATGAACGAATCGCGGGTCGGTTCCAGCACGTGGGCCATCACCGGGTCTGCCCAGTAGGCGGGGAATGCCTGGGTGGCCGCGGTTTCATCCTGGAACTGCGAGGCGAAATCGCGGAACGGTTCCAGCCGGTTGGGCAGCGCCGGGTTGCGTTTGCCAATGGCTTCCAGGGGGTAGGTCGAAGGCGGGAAGCTGCCGTCGGCGTTGCTGCCCATGACGATCGCGTCACTCTCGCTGGAGATGATTTCGTTGCCGTCGACCATATTGATAATCGGCGTGCCGGCCTTGCCTTCACGGATCCACGGCTCGCGCTGCGGGTAGCGTGCCTGGTAATCAACGATCGGTTGTCCGGTCGGTGTGCGCCCGGTGCTGGCCAGGCGCATCTCTTCTTCAGTCACGGTGTTGCGATAGGTGCGGCCGCCCTTGGGCACTACCACCACTTCGCCGAACAGGCCATTGGCGACGTTACCGGCAGCGCCTTCACCACCGAAGGTGGCGCCACGGCTGCTGGCGGCGAAAGCGCCTTCGCGTTCGGCATACAAGGTATAGGAGCGGCTTGCGCCGGGGGCGACCAGGGTGTTGGCATTGCGGCCGGTATAGGAGGAAATGTCGTCGATGCTGTTAACCGCCTGCATGCCGTTGACCTGGAAGCCGACATGGCGGTCCGTGACCTGCTCGTCGACCTTGAAGTCATCGACTGCACCGATTTCAACTTCGCCTTCGATTTCCCCTTGTTCTTCCTCCCCGCCGTCATGACTGCCGGGGTTGGCTTGATAAGCCAGCAGGTTCTGCAGGTTGATGGTCAGGCAATCACCGGCTGCCACGCGCAGCACCAGGGGCCGCGGACGCTTGTCGGGCCGCAGCGAGACCTTGCCCGGCACCGCTGTGCCACCCTGGGCCAGTGACCTGTTGTGATCGTCGACCACATCGCGACGCAGGGCGAACATCATGCCGTTGACGTTCTGTGCGCCGAGTCGGTTGAACATCAGCGGCTGGTCCAGCGCCACGACGTTTGCCACCAGATTGCGCTCGCAGCGCAACGCGGCCTGGGCCGTTTCCAGGCCGAACATCGGCACCAGAAACAGCAGCAGATTAAGCAGGTGATGAGCGTTGGGTTTGCCGGTCATGATCACGGACCTCGGTGGGGTGCTCATTGGGAATACGTCTCGTCAAAAATCACTTCAGCAATCGCCATGCCATAAAACTTTTTGTTATTTTTCAGAAGGTTATACGGACGATTTGATAAGTCGGGGGAAATCCCCCACCCATTCCCCGGTTTGCGGGTTAACCAATGCCTGTCGGTTTTCCCCACAATTGGGGAATCCCCCAATCACAGCGGAGCATCCACGGCCAGGCCCTGCAGACGCCGGTATTGGCGCAGGACGCTGGGCACATAGCGCTGGGTTTCGGCGAATGGCGGAATCACTCCGCCACGGCTGATCACCGCCTGTGGCCCGGCGTTGTAGGCCGCCACGGCGAGGGCGATGTCGTTGTCAAACAGGGTCATCAGGCGCTTGAGGTATTTGGCCCCGCCCTGAATGTTCGCCTTGGGGTCGTAGACATCCTTGACCCCCAGCTCCCGGGCGGTGTCGGGCATCAACTGCATCAACCCCCCCGCGCCTTTGGGTGAGGTGGCGCCGGAGTTGTAGCTGGACTCGGCCTGGATCACCGCATGCAACAGCGCCGCCGGTAACTGGTTGGCCGTGGCCGCTGCCGACACCAACTCGGCGTAGGGCCGCGCGGCAATCATCTGCGGCTGCTGGTCAAGGCTGACCTGCGCCACCTCAGCCTCACGAATCACCCGTTCATAGTGGCGGCCGGGACGGTGGACATTGGACAGGACGTAGCTGCCCTTGGCGTCGACGGAAATGAACACATCGGCGTGCGCAAACCCGGCCAGCAACAGCCCGCCCAGCAGTCCCGCAGTGAATGACTTGATCATTGGTACCTCCCCTGACCTGCCCCGAAAAATGGGGGTAATGCCCCAATGACAAGTCGTGAACCAGCCGTACGCAAGCACCGTGCCGTAACTGCAAAGCCCCGTAATGCGGGGGTTGCAGGGCAATGACCGAGCGTGTGCATGGCAATTGCATAAGGCTTTCGCGCGACCCTTCCGTCTATGTGTGAGGTCATCATGAATCAGCGTCAGTGCTGTATTGCGCGTAGCTATACCCCGCGAGCTCAGCGCGGGTTCACCCTGCTCGAATTGCTGGTGGTGCTGGTGGTGCTAGGCCTGTTGGCCGGCATCGTCGCGCCGAAGTACTTTGCCCAGCTCGGCCGCTCGGAAGTGAAAGTGGCCAAGGCGCAGATCGAAGGCCTGGGCAAGGCGCTGGACTTGTACCGCCTGGAAGTCGGGCATTACCCCTCGACCGAACAAGGCTTGCAGGCGCTGGTCACCGCGCCCAGCGATGAAACCCGCTGGACCGGCCCCTACCTGCAGAAAAAACTGCCCCAGGATCCGTGGGGACGTAATTACAACTACCGCTACCCCGGGGAAAACGGCGAGTACGACCTGCTGTCCATGGGAAAGGACGGCCAACCCGGCGGCGAAGGCGAAAACGCCGAAGTCACCAGTTGGCAATGACGGGAGTGGCGACCATGCGGTTTCATCTCAAGGCAGTGGGCAAGGCCGGCGTCGTGTCAGTGACCGTCGAGGCCCAGGGCGACAGCGAGGCGCGGCGCATGGTCGAGGACCAGGGCTTGCGCGTCGTCAGCCTGCAGGCCGACCGGCGCTGGCAAGCGCTGCGCCTGCACAAACGCGAAACCTTCAACCTGGTGTTGTTCAGCCAGGAACTGACCACGCTGCTCAATGCCGGCCTGCCGCTGATCGATGCACTGGAGAGCCTGGCGGAAAAAGAAAACGCGCCCCAGGCCCGCAAAACCTTGAGCGAGCTGGTGCGCTTGCTGTACGAGGGCAAATCCTTCTCCCAGGCATTGGGCCAGTTGTCAGGGGTTTTCCCGCCTCTCTACGTCGCCTTGGTACAGTCCAGCGAGAAGACCGGCGCAGTGGGTGATGCGCTGGGTCGGTATGTCAGCTATCGCCAGCGCATGGACGAAGTTCGCCAGAAGATCGTCAGCGCTTCGATCTACCCGATGCTGTTGCTGGTGGTAGGAGGTGGCGTGGTGTTGTTCCTGATGGGCTACGTGGTACCGCGTTTCAGCCTGGTGTTCGAGGGGCTGGGGTCGAACCTGCCGTGGTTGTCCCAGGTGCTGATGAGTTGCGGGATGTTCCTGCATGCGCATCAGGGTGAATTTTTCGGCGCCCTGGTGGCCATCGTCGTCGCCCTCGCCTTTCTCCAGCGCCAGCCGGCCTTTCGTCGTGGCGTTGATCGGGTGATCGAACGGCTGCCGGCGGTGCATCAACGGATTTTCATGTACGAGCTGGCGCGCTTCTACCGCTCCCTGGGCATTCTGCTGCAGGGCGGTATCCCGCTGGTCACCGCCATGGGCATGGTCCGCGGCCTGCTCACCGTGCCCTCCCGCGTGCGCCTGGACCAGGCCTGCGAACGGGTTCGCGAAGGTCAATCACTGTCCGCTGCACTGGAACTCAATCACCTGGTGACACCCGTGTCCCTGCGCTTGCTGCGTGCAGGCGAACAGTCCGGCAACCTCGGACAGATGATGGAACGCAGCGCCGACTTTTATGACGAAGAGATCAGCCGCTGGATCGAATGGTTTGTACGGCTGTTCGAACCGCTGCTCATGACGTTCATTGGCCTGTTGATCGGGGTGATCGTGATCCTGATGTACATCCCCATCTTCGAACTGGCCTCGAGTATTCACTGATACATCCACAACAAGACGGAGATCGATATGCACATGAAGAAGCTTTTGCTCGCAGTGGCTATTGGCGCAGTTCTGTCGGCATCTACTGTACTGGTTCCCGATGGATTGTCCGGGATGTCCAGCGCTCAGGCTAAGGATGGTGGTGGTGGCGGAGGAAGTGGTGGCGGCGGGGGCAGCGGTGGCGGCGGTGGCGGTGGCGGTGGCGGTGGCGGTAATGGTGGTGGCGGCGGCAGTGGCGGTGGTAATGGTGGTGGTCACGGCGGCGGCAGCAGTGGCGGCAATGGCGGCGGCAACGGCGGCAGTCATGGCGGCAGCGGCAGCGGCAGCGGCGGAAACAGTGGCAGCGGCCACAGCGGCAGCGACCATGGTTCGGGCCATTCCGGCAATTCCGCGTCATCCTCGTCCGGACGCAGTGGCACCCATGACGAGCCAGGTGACGACCACGGCGTACACCGCGCCGGCGAAGTAGGCGACGACCATGGCGTGCACCGCGCCGGCGAAGTCGGTGACGACCATGGCGTGCACGTCGGCGGCGAGCCAGGCGACGACAAACGATCCTGACACCCACCCTCCCCCTGTGGGAGCGAGCCTGCTCGCGATGGTCGTCAACGATGACGCGGGAAACCTGAATGACCGCGTCCTCCCGAAACGATCCCGCAATCCGTTGATCTTGTTTGCCCTACAGGAAAATAAGATCAACGCACCCCTCTAGACAACCTCCTCGGCGCTATCCAATCGCTCGCGCAAAAACTCGATCAACGCCTGCACCGGCCTCGACCCCTGGCGATGCTGCGGATACACCGCCGACAACGTCAAAGGCTCGGGACGGAATTCATCCAGCACCGGCACCAGCCTGCCCTCCCGCAACGCAGCACCGACGATAAACGTCGGCAGATAGGTGATCCCCATCCCGGCAATCGCCGCATCCCTGAGCAACTCCCCGTTATTGACCCGCATGCGCCCGGTGACATTCACCGACAACGGCTTGCCCGGCCCCTCGAAGCGCCATTGCACCTGGCGACCGTGGCCGTAAGGCAGGCAATCATGGGCGTGCAACTCCTCCGGCCTGAGCGGCGTGCCGCGCTCCTCAAGGTACGCCGGGCTGGCGCAATATACGCGCCGGATCGAGGCGATACGCCGGGCAATCAGCGTCGAGTCTTCCAGTGTCCCGATGCGCAGCGCCAGGTCGTAGCCCTCACCAAGCAGGTCCACGGGCCGGTCACTCAGGTCCACCTCGACCGTGACCTCGCGGTAGCGCTGCAGGAACAGTGGCAGCAAACACCCCAGGTGCGCCAGTGCAAAAGACAAGGGCGCACTCACGCGGATAGTGCCCCGTGGCTCCGTGGTCTGGCCGGCAATGCCCTGCTCCACCTGCTCGACCTCACCCAACAGGCGCAGGGCCGACTCGTAGTAACTCTGCCCCAGGGGCGTGACATCCAGGCGCCGGGTGGAACGGTTGAGCAACCGTACGCCCAGGCGCTCTTCCAGCTGCATCAACCGGCGGCTGACGAACTGCTTGGACAAGCCCAATTGATCGGCTGCAGCCGTGAAGCTGCCGGAGTCCATGACCTGGCAGAAAATGCGCATATCTTCGAAAGGGTTCATTGTCACTTCCTGGTTGACAGTCAAACACTTTATAGCCGCTTTTTCCCTTTTTGACATCCTATTAATCTGTGCTCACCCCGGACATGCAGGCGCTGCCGGAGGCTGCGATCTTTTGATTCTGGGTCGTGAAAACCAGGATCAAAAGATCGCAGCCTTCGGCAGCTCCTACGGACCGTACCTCCCAACGAAAAGGAATTACTTCATGAACATCGTCACCCAATCCCTGACCGCTTCCCTCCTCGCCCTCGCCGTCGGTAATGCCTTCGCCGCGGGCAGCCCGGGCGTTGAACACAACACCCAGGCCTTTCTCGAAGCCCTCGCGGCAGGTGGCGGCAAGCCGCTCGAACAGTTGAGCCCCAAGGATGCCCGGGCAGTTCTGAGCGGCGCACAGAATTCGGTGAAGGTCGATGTATCGGGTATCGCCGTCAGCGACCGGGCGATCAAGGTGGACGGGCAGACCATCAACCTGAAAATCGTCCGTCCGGAAAAGCTTAAAGGTGAGTTGCCGGTGTTCATGTTCTTCCACGGTGGCGGTTGGGTTTTGGGGGATTATCCAACTCACCAGCGACTGATCCGCGATCTCGTGGTGGGCTCCGGTGCCGTTGCGGTCTATGTCGACTACACGCCGTCCCCGGAAGCGCACTACCCGACCGCGATCAACCAGGCCTACGCTGCCACCCGCTGGGTCGCCGAGCACGGCAAGGACATCGGCGTCGACGGCAAACGCCTCGCCGTGGCTGGCAACAGCGTCGGCGGCAACATGGCGGCGGTCGTGGCCTTGATGGCAAAAGAACAGAAAGCACCGGCCCTGCGCTTCCAGTTGCTGATGTGGCCAGTGACCAACGCCGCTTTCGACAGCGGCTCGTACCAGCAATTTGCCGAGGGCCACTTCCTGACCAAGGGCATGATGAACTGGTTCTGGGACAGCTACACCACCAACCCCGCTGAGCGCGCGCAGATCCACGCCTCGCCATTGCAGGCCAGCGCCGAACAGCTCAAGGGTTTGCCGGCCGCGCTGGTACAGACCGCCGAGTTCGACGTGCTGCGCGATGAAGGTGAAGCCTACGCCCGTCACCTGGACGCGGCCGGGGTGCCGGTCACGGCGGTGCGGTACAACGGGATGATTCATGACTTCGGGCTGTTGAACCCGCTGAGCCAGATCCCGGAGGTGCAAGCGGCGGTGCGGCAGGCGGCGCTGGAATTGAAGACTCATCTGAATTGAGGATGTACCTTCTGCGTTTTTCTTAGGCGCCCGGCTTGCCGGCGCCTACGAAGAGCAATTTTGCATTATCACTCCAGCCTTCCGGGGTTCTCCATGTCCTTTGTCCTCGCCCACCTGTTGTCCTTGAGTGCCTTGCTGCTGGTCATCGACACCCTGCTCTGGCACATCGCGCCATTCAAGCATCGCGTGGTGCGTGTCGGGGTGCGCCTGGGGCTGTTCATGGGGTTCAGCGCGCTGATCATCAATGCCGGTGTCAGCCCGTTGCAGGCCCCGTTGTTTGCCGACGATAGCGTGCTGCAGTTGGGCGCAACGGCCCTGGGTATTCTCTGGTGGCTGTATGCGGCGCGCGTGCTGACCGAGGTCATCGGCCTGGTGCTGGTGCGGCGCATCGGCCACAGCGGACGGTTGCTGCAGGACGTGATTGGCGCCCTGGTGTTCCTGATCGCCATCGTCGCAGCGGCGGGTTATGTGCTGGAGCTGCCGGTGAAAGGCTTGTTGGCGACTTCCGGGGTGGTGGCAATCGTAGTCGGCCTGGCATTGCAAAGCACCTTGAGCGATGTGTTCTCCGGGATCGTGCTCAACACCACCAAACCCTATCAGGTGGATGACTGGATCATGATCGACGGCGTGGAAGGCAAGGTGCTCGATATCGACTGGCGCGCCACCCACCTGTTGACCAGTGCTGGCAGCACGGCGGTAGTGCCTAACTCGGTGGCGGCGAAGGCGAAAATCGTCAACCTGAGCCGGCCGAGCAACATGCACGGGGTGTCGATCAGCCTCCAGGTGCCCAATCACATCCGTCCGCGCCGCGTGCTGGATGCCCTGGATCGCACCCTGCAAGGCAGCAGCAGCCTGCTGCTCAATCCGGCGCCGAAAGCCGTGCTCAAGGAAGCTGGCGAATCCATGTCGGAGTACGTCGCCAGCGGCTTCATTGCCGAGTTGGGCAAGAAGAGTGAGGTGCGCAACCAACTGTTCGACCTGGCTCATCGACACCTTGAGGCGGCGGGGATTTCCCGTCAGCTCGACGGCGTGATCGAACCCACTACCCGGGCCCGGGCGTTGCTGGATGAAGTCAAAGTCTTCCGGTCCCTGAGTGACGCGGAACGCGACGAAATGGCGCGCTCGATGGTTGCGCAGCAATACGCCGCAGGTCAGGTGGTACTGGAACTGGGCGATGTGCCGGACAGCCTGATGGTGATTGCCACCGGTGTCGTCAGTGCCAGCGTACCCGATGGCAGTGGACACACCGAAGCCGGGCGCATGGGCCCGAGCGAGGTGATGGGCGAGCAGAGCATCCTCACGGACTCACCGTCCCAGGCCACGTTCACCACATTGACCTCGTGCATCATTTACCGGATCGACAAATCCCTGGCCCGCCAATGCATGGAGGCGCGTGTGGAAGTGGGTCGGGCGTTGAACAAATTGCAAGCGGTGCGCCAGCAGAACAGCCGGTTGGCGCTGATGGCCAAGCCGGAGCCGATCCGTAAAGGCGGGTTCCTGGGGTGGTTGCAAAAACGTCAAGGCTGACGCAAGGCACAGTGGAAGCGGGGTTGCCCGCTCCCACAGGCTATCGGTGTTGGCCGAAAATGCTTACTTCGAGCTCAGCACCGAATAGCTGTTCATCAGGTTGCGGTAGTTGGGAATGCGCGGCGACAGCAGGTTGGCCAGGCCTTCCATGTCGTTGCGCCAGTCCCCCTGCAGCTCACAGGCCACCGAGAACCAGTTGACCAGTTGCGCGCCAGCGGCAGCCATGCGGGCCCAGGCGGCTTGCTGGACGGTTTCATTGAAAGTGCCGGAAGCGTCGGTCACCACAAACACTTCGAAACCTTCCGCCAGCGCCGAGAGCGTCGGGAAAGTCACGCAAACATCGGTCACGACGCCGGCAATGATCAGTTGCTTGCGCCCGGTGGCCTTGACCGCCTTGACGAAGTCTTCGTTATCCCACGCATTGATCTGGCCAGGACGAGGAATGTACGGCGCGTCCGGAAATTGCTCCTTGAGCTCTGGAACCATCGGACCGTTCGGGCCGTTTTCAAAACTGGTGGTGAGGATGGTCGGCAGCTTGAAGAACTTGGCCACGTCGCCCAGGGCCAGCACGTTGTTCTTGAACTCGTTCGGCGAGAAATCCTGGACCAGCGAGATCAGACCGGTCTGGTGGTCGACCAGCAGCACCACGGCGTCATCTTTGTTCAGGCGCTTGTAGGGAACATTGCTCATGTGAAACTCCTCGTTGGATGGGCATTACGTGCCGCGCCGAAGGGGAATTCGGCGCAGCGTGGACAGTCGTCAGAACGCGAAACACGAGCAGCCGAAGGCGCCCCAGAAGCCGGCAAAATCACTCACCGGAGCGTTCGACAAACGCGCCCGGTCGTGGCTATGGGCATGCACGCCACAGGGTCCGCTGCAGTGATGCACCTGGGCCTGGATCGGCGAGGTCGGGCGCCAGTGGCCGGGGACCTTCACCACCGGAGACCAGTCGGGCAGCACCGGCACTTTCGCCGGGCCAAGTTTTTCAAAGTCACCGGCGGCATACACCACCTTGCCGCCGACCACGGTCAACACCGACTCGATCCACTTGATGGCTTCTTCATCAACGCTGAAAAAATCCGCACTCAGGGCGGCCAGGTCAGCCAGTTGGCCGACCTTGATCATGCCTTTCTTGCCCTGCTCGGAGGAGAACCAGGCGCTGCCATGGGTGAACAGTTCGAGCGCGGTCTGCCGGGAGAGGCCTTCGCTGTGCAACGCCAGACCACCGACGGTGCGACCGCTGACCATCCAGTACAACGAGGTCCAGGGGTTGTAGCTGGACACCCGCGTCGCGTCGGTGCCGGCGCCGACAGGTACGCCTTCAGCGAGCATGCGTTTGATCGGCGGCGTGGCTTCGGCGGCCTTGGCGCCGTAACGCTCGACGAAGTACTCGCCCTGAAAGGCCATGCGATCCTGAATCGCAATACCACCGCCCAGCGCCCTCACCCGCTCGATGTTGTGCGGGGTAATCGTTTCGGCGTGATCGAAGAACCATGGCAAGCCGTTGAATGGAATGTCGCGGTTGACCTTCTCGAACACGTCGAGCATGCGGCTGATGGATTCGTTGTAGGTGGCGTGCAGACGAAACGGCCAGCGTTGCTCGACCAGGTGGCGTACCACCGGCTCGAGTTCATCTTCCATGGTCTGCGGCAGGTCCGGGCGCGGCTCGAGAAAGTCCTCGAAGTCGGCTGCCGAGAACACCAGCATCTCGCCGGCGCCGTTGTGTCGCAGGAAGTCGTCGCCCTGGTGCAGGGTCACGCTGCTGGTCCAGTTCTTGAAGTCGGTGAGTTCTTCCTTGGGTTTCTGGGTGAACAGGTTGTAGGCGATGCGGATGGTCAGTTGCTGATCTTTCGCCAACTGCTCGATCACCTGATAGTCGTCCGGGTAGTTCTGGAAACCACCGCCGGCATCGATCGCGCTGGTCAGGCCAAGGCGGTTGAGTTCGCGCATGAACTGGCGAGTGGAGTTGACCTGATACTCCAGCGGCAGCTTCGGCCCCTTGGCCAGGGTCGAGTAGAGGATCATCGCATTGGGACGCGCCACCAGCATGCCGGTCGGCTCACCGTTGGCATCCCGGACAATCTCGCCACCTGGCGGATTCGGCGTGTTGCGGGTGTAGCCGGCCACTCGCAGGGCGGCACGGTTGAGCAAGGCGCGGTCGTACAGGTGCAGCACGAACACTGGCGTGTCCGGCGCCGCCTGGTTGAGTTCTTCCAGGGTCGGCATGCGCTTTTCGGCGAACTGGAATTCGTTCCAGCCGCCCACCACCCGGACCCACTGCGGGGTCGGCGTGCGGTCCGCCTGCTCCTTGAGCATGCGCAGGGCATCGGCCACCGAGGGCACGCCTTCCCAGCGCAACTCGAGGTTGTAGTTCAGGCCACCACGAATCAGGTGCAGGTGCGAGTCGTTGAGCCCCGGTATGACGCAGCGGCCCTTGAGGTCGATGACCTGGGTGTGTGCACCGCGCAGGGCCATGGCCTGGGCATCGGTGCCAACGGCGATGAAACGGCCTTCGCCGATGGCCACGGCACTGGCGCCCGGGTTCTCCCGGTCGACGGTATGAAATTGGCCGTTGAACAGAATCAGATCGGCGTTCATGGGTTTTCCTTGGGCTCGGAGGTGGGAGACAGCCAGGGCGCGAACAGCCGCGTCGCCATCGGCATGAACAGGTACACCACCGAGACGACGATGGTGAGGGTGATCAGGAACGTGGCCACCACGTAGTTGGAGAGCAAGGGGTGGAGTTGCAGCAGTGGCCCCCAGATCAATGGCACCAGCAGGGTGTGCGGCAGAATGACCAGCAACGTCACCACGGCCTGCTTCCAGCGTGGCGGTGGTGGTGAGGCGGCGTCGGCCTGGGTGAACCAGAATTCGTTGACCGGGTTGACCTCGGTCTGGTCACCGTCTGCCAGCATGGGCGTGGCTTCGTTGACCAGCGCCAGCCGTTGCGGCGAATCGAGCCAGCGCTGCATGGCTTCGGTGGAGCAGAAGCGCAGCACGCAGGTGTACAGGTCAAGACCGGCGTTCTTGCCGCGCATCACGTCCACGCCCAGATGCCCATCCTGCTGTCCGGCGATGGTGACGATGTTGCGCAACCAGGTTTCGTAGGGCACTTCAAAACCGGCCTTCACCCGGTGTTTGATCACCAGGGTCACGACTTCTTCAAAGCCGCGCACGGGGGTGTGACGTGTGGTGGGTTCAGACATGGCGTAACGCTCCGCACAATCGATCATTGAGCGCCAGACGTTCTGGCCGGCAATAAGAGAATAGTGCCGGGAGATTTGTGCAGGGAATTGGATGTATGTGCTGTTCTGGCTTCCTGATCTCGCCACGCGAAGATTTCAGGGGTAGTTATGCCTCTATTGGAAGCGGCCGTGACATGAAGTCGCTGATCCGCGAGCGCAGCCAGCGTTCTGCCGGATCGTTGTCGTGCACCCCGCTCCAGGCCATGGAGAGCTGCGCCGCCTCGATCGGGAATGGCGGGTCCTCGGCGCGCAGGGCGCAGCCTTCGACCAGTGCGCAGGCCGCGTAATCCGGAACGGTTGCAATCATCTCGGTACCGGCCAGCAAGGCGCGCAAGCCGCTGAATTGCGGCACGCCAAGGACCACCCGACGATTGCGGCCAATCTTGGCCAGGTCCAGGTCAATGTTGCCGCTCAGGTCCCCGGAAAACGAGACCATGGCATGCGGCCGCTCGCAGTACTCATCCAGGGTCAGCGCGCCTGGTCGCTTGTCTGCACGCAGCACTTTGCAGGGAATATCGCGCAGGGTCTTGCGCTTGGCGTTGGCCGGCAGATCCGTGGTGTAGCTGACCCCGACGGAGATTTCACCTGAGGCCAGGAGCGCCGGCATCAACAGGTAATTCGCCCGACGTACCACCACGATGATGCCTGGCGCCTCCTCGCGAAGGCGCGTCAGCAGTGATGGAAACAGGCCAAACTCGGCATCGTCCGACAGGCCGATGCGAAACACATCGCAGCTGCTCGCCGGATCGAACTCCTTGGCCCGGCTGACCGCGCCAGAGATGGTGTCCATCGCCGGTTGCAACTCCTTGAGAATCGCCAGTGCGCGGGCAGTGGGTTCCATGCTCCGGCCGTTGCGCAGCAACAACGGATCGTCAAACAGGTCACGCAACCGTCCCAGTGCGGCACTCACTGC
Organism: Pseudomonas sp. Y24-6; assembly: GCF_020295325.1. Taxonomy (NCBI): domain Bacteria; kingdom Pseudomonadati; phylum Pseudomonadota; class Gammaproteobacteria; order Pseudomonadales; family Pseudomonadaceae; genus Pseudomonas; species Pseudomonas sp. Y24-6. The sequence continues at coordinate 663,143 of NZ_JACBXG010000001.1, forward strand.
CGGCTGTCCCATGAACAGTTTTTCAGCGACGCGAGTGAGGTTCTTTTCGAACATCAAGGCCTCGAAAATCACCAGCAGGTTCATATCGACTCGGCGCAGATCGTTTCGGTTCATGGGTCGCGATTCCCTCAAGGGTGAACACCCGATTGTGGCTGATTTTATTCCAGGCTGCCTGGTGTTAACACGCAATTAACAACGATTAACTCGCCACGCAGAGCCTCCCGTCCAAGAATGCGGTGTACCAACCCGGATATTGCTTATGGCTCAATCTCAGCAAACTATCGCCTGCGCGCCCGTCGTCGAACCGCGCAAGAAGAAGACTGGTGGCCTGATCCCGTGGCGTGAAAGCCTGGCCAAGCAGTTGATCCTGGACCGTTTGAGCGAGACCGTCGAAGTCGCCGACCTGGCGCGTGCATGCGCCCTGTCGCGCAGCCATTTCTCCCGGGCGTTCAAGTGCAGCACCGGTCTATCACCCCAGGACTGGATTCGCCAGCAACGCCTCGCCCGCGCCAAGCAACTGATCCAGAGCACCGACATGACACTGACGCAAATCAGCCTGGAATGCGGCTTCTGCGACCAGGCGCATTTTTGCCATATCTTCACCCGCAGCGAAGGCATCAATCCGTTCGCGTGGCGATGCCGGATGGTGCGTTCCCCGACCAGCCTCAAGCCTGGAGCAATGCCGGTCTGTCAGCGTTGAGCCGCTCGTTGCGAGTCTCGGCCACGCCATAGAGTGTCCGAATCGAATCGCGATGGCGTCGAGTTAAACGCCGTTAATTCTGCACCGCAAAGCGGGCTCGCCCGGCGTACCGTTGCGTTGACGCGCAAACCTCTGGAATATGCTCGCAAACTGCGTACCAGACGCACGCAAGCAGGAGTGAGCGCGTGACCCTTTCCCCCGAACTGGCCATCCATTTCGGCCCCTACCGGATCTACCCCGGCCAGCGCCTGGTGCTGGAGGGCGACCAGCCGTTGCGGCTGGGCCGGCGCGCCCTGGATATCCTGTTGATCCTGCTGCAACACGCCGGCAATGTGGTCAGCAAGCAGGTGTTGATCGCCGGAGTGTGGCCCGACAGCGTGGTGGAAGACATCAACCTGCGGGTCCATATGGCTGCGTTGCGCAAAGCCCTGGGCGACGGCCAGACCGGGCAGCGCTACATCATCACGGTTGCGCAGCGCGGCTATAGCTTTGTCGCGCCCTATTCGATGCAGGCCTTCGAGCCACATCCGGCGCCTGCCGCAGTCGAACGCAGCCGCCACAACCTGCCCGTGCGGCGCACCCGCCTGATCGGTCGCCAAGCCCTGGTCGAGCGCCTGGTGACACACCTGTCGCGCCAGCGTTTTATCACCCTCGTCGGCCCCGGCGGCATCGGCAAGACCACCGTCGCCCTGCGCGTCGCCGAGCAATTGATCGGGCAATACCGCGATGGTATTCGCCTGCTGGACCTGGCGCCGATAAACGACCCTTCGATGATCACCACGCACCTGGCCACCCTGCTCGACCTGTCAGTGCACGACACCGAGCCAATGGGCAGCCTGGTGAACTTCCTGAGGGAGCGGCAGATGCTGTTGGTGATCGACAACTGCGAACACCTGGTCGACGCCGTTGCCCTGCTCTGCGAAAACATTCTGCGTGGTGCGCCCAACGTGCACATCCTGGCCACCAGCCGCGAGGGCCTGCGGGCCGAGGGCGAGTTCGTGCAGCGCCTGGAGTCGCTGGACTGCCCGCCGCCCTCCACGGTGCTGGACCGCGCCCAGGCGCTGAGCTTTTCCGCGCTGCAACTGTTCGTCGAACGGGCCATGGCCAGCCACGACAGTTTCGAGCTGCACGATGCGCAATTGCCGGTGCTGGTCGATATCTGCCACCGACTCGACGGCATCCCGCTGGCCATTGAACTGGCAGCGGCGCAGGTTGGCCGCTTTGGCTTGAGCGGCCTGCTGACCCAGCTGCAGGGCAGTTTTCGCCTGCTGGCCCACGGCAGTGACCTGAGCCTGGCCCGCCATCAGACCTTGCGCGCCACCCTGGACTGGAGCTTTGAACTGTTAAGCCCCTGCGAGCAGGTGTGCCTGCGGCGACTCGGCGTATTTCGCGGCGGCTTCACCCTGGCCTCAGCCGCAGCGGTGATCGTGGGCGAACACATCGAGCCCGATGAAGTGTTTGCTTCGATCACTCAACTGGTGGCCAAGTCATTGCTCAACGTGGAAGTCGGCGACGAAGAGGTGTTCTACCGCCTGCTCGATCTCACCCGCGGCTATGCCCTGGAAAAACTCGAACAGGCCGGTGATCTGCTGGACACCCGCGCCCGGCACGGCGCACGGTGCCTGGCCCTGATGCAACAGGCCAGGACCGACTGGGAGTTGGTTCCGACCAGCCGGTGGATCGAGCGCTATGCCCGCAGCCTGGCGGACATCCGCTGCGCCCTCGATTGGGGGTTGCATGCCGCCGGCCCGCAGACGCTGGCGATCACCCTGGCGGCGGCTTCCACGCCGCTGTGGCAGGAGCTGTCACTGCTCAAGGAACACGGCGCCTACGTGCGCAAGGCGCTGGCATTGCTCGACGTAGAACCGCAGCCCTGCCCGCAACTGAAGATGAGCCTCAACCTGGCACTCGGCAGTTCCTGCTATCACACCCAGGGCGGCACTGCCGAGACCATCGAAGCGTTCGTCAGCGCCAGGAACCTGGCCAGGGCGAGCAATGACGTGGCCGGGGAATTGCGCGCGGTGTCGGGGTACATGGCGGTCAACCTCAGTTGCGGCAATTATCAGATGGCCCTGGAGCAAAGCCAGCAATTCGACCGCCTCGGCCGCCACGGTGACCCGCTGCTGGACTTGAGCGCGCACCGCCTGCGGGTGCTCGCCCTGCACTTCGTGGGCAATCAGCGCATGGCCCGGGTGAACGCCGAAGAGGTGATCCAGCGCATGGCACAGAGCGGGCACCTCAACCGTTTCACTCATGGTTTTGGCGTGCAATACGATCAGAGCGTGGCGGCGCTGACGATTCTGGCACGCATCCTCTGGGTCCAGGGTCAGCCCGAACAAGCCTGGCGTACGGCCCGGCAGGCGCTGGACGTAGCGCTGCAGATCAACCACGGCACGTCGATCTGCTACACCCTGGCACTAGCAGGCTGCCTGATCGCGCACTACAACGGCGATACCTGCAGCGCCCGTGAACTGTTGCAACTGCTGCTGCAGCAAGCGCAGAAACACTCGGTGCTGCTGTTCTACAACTGGGCGCGCGAGTATGCGCAGGTGATCGCCCCCGACACAGCACCGACCGGCGCGCCGGCAGGTTCCGGGTTGATCCGGGAGATCATGCTCACGCTGGATGCCGGGCTGATCGATGAAGCATTGGTGCTGCGGGCGGAGACAGGGATGGCCGGTTGGTGTACGGCGGAAATCATGCGCGCCAGGGCCGGTACCTTGCTGGCGGTCAATGATTCAGACGAAGCGGCGCGCGAGGTCGAGGCGCTACTGATCAGGGCGCTGAATGTGGCGAGCAACCAGGGCGCCCTGGCCTGGGAACTGCGCAGCGCCACCGCCCTGGCGCAACTCTGGCTGCGTCTGGGACGACCGCTGCAGGCGCAGGAACTGCTCGCGCCCGTTTACGCGCGTTTCACCGAGGGCTTCGCCACACCGGACCTGCAAAAAGCGCGACGTCTACTCGACAACCTCCAGCACGCCTGACTCACGCCGGGCGCGGCGGATGTGATGGCCGTAGCGCACCTCGAACAGGTGCAGGCAACCGCTGTGCGAAAGCTTATCCAGCGCATAGCGGCGAGTAGTGTGCAGCAAGCGATACCGCGCGCTGCCGTTGACCTGTTCCAGCGACAGCAGCGATTTGGCCACCAGCCCCTCCAGCAGCGTCAGCAATTGCGCGGGACGCAGCACCGCGCAGCTGATCACGCCGATGGCCGCCTCCAGGGTGAACGACATCTTGAACACGGCCAGGCGCTGCAGCACCGTCTGCTCGCGGTTGCTGAGCTTGTCGTAACTCCAGTCCAGAGCCGCCTTGAGGGTCTGGTGGCGCGGCACCGCAGTACGCCGGCCCTGGGTCAACAGCTGGAAGCAATTGTCGAGCTGGGCCTGCAATCCCACCAACGCCAAGGCATCGATTTGCGCCGCAGCGAGTTCAATGGCCAGGGGCAAACCATCCAGGCGGCGACAGATTTCACGCAAGGCCTTGAGGTCTTGTTCGCGCAGGGCAAAACCTTGCTGACGCGCCCGCGCCCGGCTGACAAACAACTGCACCGCCGAATAGCCCATCACCTGCTCGACGCTGTGCAACGCGGACACCGGTGGAACGACCAGTGGTGCCACGCGCTGGACGGTTTCACCGGCGGCCTGCAGGGGTTCGCGACTGGTGACCAGGATCGATAACCGTGGTGCGCCCCGTAGCAGCGCCTCGACCAGGTGACGACAGCGTTCGAGCACGTGCTCGCAGTTATCCAGCACCAGCAGGGCATGCCGCGCCTTTAGCGCCTCGAGGGTCGAGTCAACTTCCAGACCAAGGCTTCGCAGCACATGATCGACCACTCGCGTCGGATCATCGAGGGTGGAAAAATCCACCCGCCACACGCCGTCCCGATAGTGCTGCAACAACAGTTCGGCGACCCGCAGCGCGACCGTGGTCTTGCCAATGCCGCCGGGGCCGACCAGCGTCAGCTGACGCCGGACCGGCAACTGCCGCACCAGGCTGCCGACCACCGAGTCCCGGCCGGTTACCGGGGTCAGCCGGGCGGGCAAGTTGTGCTGGGGTGGCAGGCAAGTTTCAAGGGCAACTAGCGTGCTCGCCGGCCCCTGCACCACTGGCGCGACAAAACAGTAGCCCTTCTGGGGAACATTGATGATGTAGCGCAGGCCGTTCTGCCCATCGCCCAGGGCCCGGCGCAAGGCGGCAATGTGCACCCGCAGGTTGATTTCCTCGACCACCGAAGTGGGCCACACCCGGGCGATCAACTGCTCTTTGCTCACCACTGTGCCCGCTTGCTCGACCAGTAGCTGCAGGAGGTCCAGGGCGCGACCGCCCATGCGCAGCGCCACCTCGCCGTCCAGGATCAGGCGTTGTTGCAGGTAGAAGGCATAGGGCCCGAAGTGCAGCACCGTATCGCTGTGCAAATCTCTGAGACTGTTCATGCCGTTTACATGCGGAAACCCGACCCTGCGGATTCCCGCATCTCCAGTGCAATGAGTTCTCATCTATCTTGGCAGGCATTGGTGACAGCACAACTGCGGCGATGGGAGTGTCACGGCCATCCGGGTGCGCGGGACGGACAATCAGCCTCAGCTGAACTGCTCGCGGTACTGAGTGGGGGTCAGGCCGAGCTTTTCACTGAACAGAAACCGCATGTGCCGCACGCTGCCGAAACCACTTTTGAAGGCGATGGTCTTGAGTGGCAAGTCACTGGTTTCCAACAGGTTTCTCGCGTGATCGATGCGCGCACGCTGGAGGAACTCCATGGGCGTCATGCCCACTTCCCGGGCGAACACCCTGGCGAAATGCCGCGGGCTCATGGCCGCCAGGCTGGCCATGCCATCAATGCTGAAAGGCTGGTCGAGGTGTTCCAGCACATGGTTCTGCACCCGGGTGATGGCCGTTTCCTGCGGCGCCACGGCGGCCATCAAAGGACTGAATTGTGCCTGCCCACCCTGGCGCTTCATCACCACCAGCAACACCTTGGCCACGTCCTGGGCGACTTTCTTGCCGTGGTCGGCGGCAACCACCGAAAGCGCCAGGTCGATACCGGCCGTCACGCCACCGGAGGTGATGAGATTGCGGTCCAGCACGTAGATCCGATCGGTCTCGACCGTCGCCTTGGGGAAGCCCTTGATCAGCCGCTCGGTGTAGTGCCAGTGGGTGGTCACCCGATAGCCGTCGAGCAGGCCCGCATGGCCAAGCACGAAGGCACCTGTACAGATCGAGCCGTACTGGCCGGCCCGGGCTGTCGCGGCCGGCAGCCAGGCGAGTAACGAGGGGTGCCTTTCGTTGTAGGCGCCGGGGCCGCCGGGGACCAGCAGCAGGTCATAGCTGTCAGAGGCCTGGTCGATGTGCAGATCGGTGCTGAGGCTGACACCGTTGGACGCACGCAGCGGGCCGGTTTCGGTGCCGATGGTGGTGAGTACGTAGGCGTGCTCGGCTGCCAGATAACGATTGGCGATGGAAAACACCTCCATGGGGCCGGCCATGTCGAGCAGGAGGAAATCGGGGAACAGCACCATTGCCACGGTTTTCATGGGATCAATATCACTGGGGTCATGTAGAGACACACCTTCCCCTGCAGGAGCGAAGCTTGCTCCTACAGAGTTGGGTCTAAGGTGCTGGGCATTATGACCAGGTTCCGCCTGGATGTCGGGCGGGAAAAGGTGATCATCCGCACATTACTGTCAACCTGGAAGTGACAGTATTTCAATTTTCATCTACTTATTGCATCAAGCAGTAACCATTAACCTTCTCCTCACTCGGACGAATCACCGTCCCTCCAGGAGAATTCATCATGCTGACCCTTCGCAAAGCCACTGATCGCGGCATGGCCAATCACGGTTGGTTGAAGTCGTTCCACACCTTTTCGTTTGCCAGCTACCGCAACCCGAAAGAGCAGGGATTTTCCGACCTGCTGGTGATCAACGATGACCGCGTGGCGGCCGGGAAAGGTTTCGGCCAGCACCCGCACCGCGACATGGAGATTTTCTCCTATGTGCTCGAAGGCGCACTGGAGCACAAGGACACTCTGGGCACCGGCTCGGTGATTCGTCCCGGGGACGTGCAATTGATGAGCGCGGGCAGTGGTGTTGCACACAGTGAGTACAACCACTCAAGCACCCGCCCGGTGCACTTTCTGCAAATCTGGATCGTGCCCGATGTCGCCGGGGCCAAACCACGCTACCAACAGGAGCACTTCAGTACGCAGAAAAAACGCGGGCGCCTGCAACTGATCATTTCGCCGGACGGTAGCAACGGCTCGCTGAAGGTGCGCCAGGATGCGCGGGTGTACGCGGCACTGATCGACGGCGAGGAAAGCGCCACCCTGGAGCTTGCAGCCAACCGCTATGCCTACGTGCATGTGGCGAGCGGCAGTGTCGAGCTTAATGGCCTGCGGTTGCAGGAGGGCGATGGGGTGCGGGTGCGTAATGAGCAGGTGTTGATGTTGAGCAATGGTGTGGATGCTGAGGTGCTGGTGTTTGATTTGCGGGCGCAGGAATTGCCGCAGATGCCGTAATGGCAATAGGGTCAAAAGATCGCAGCCTCGTTTCTCACGACAGCCCCTACAGTAAAACTGCGAAAAAAATGGTCTTATCCATTACATCCTTAAAAACAGGCCACTGCCATGCCCCTGCCACAGACCATGACCCTCATTGAAATCACCCAGCCCGGCGGCCCCGAGGTCTTGCAGCCGCGTCAGGAAGCGCTGCCTGTGGCGGCCGCCGGCGAAGTGCTGATCCGCGTTCACGCCGCCGGGGTCAACCGTCCCGATGTCATTCAACGCACAGGCAAGTACCCGATGAAGCCTGGAATGAGCCCCATTCCTGGCCTGGAAGTGGCGGGAGAAGTGGTCGCGATCGGCGCAGGGGTCAACGAGTTCATCGTCGGTGACAGGGTCTGCGCCCTGACCAATGGCGGCGGCTATGCCCAATATTGTGTGGCGCCGGCCAGCCAGACCCTGCCAATTCCCGACGGCATGGACTGGATTCACGCGGCCGCCGTCCCGGAAACGTTTTTCACGGTGTGGGCCAACCTGTTCGACATCGGTGGCGCCAGCAAGGGCCAGCGGGCGCTGATTCATGGCGGCACCAGCGGGATCGGCACCACCGCCCTCATGCTGTGTCGCGAGTTCGGGGTCAAGGCGTTCGCCACGGCGGGGAGCGAGGACAAATGCGCGGCGATACGCCAGCTGGGCGCCGAGGCGATCAACTATCGTGACCAGGACTTCGTCCAGGTGATTCAGGACAAGACTGCCGGCAAAGGCGTGAATGTGATTCTCGATATCATGGGCGGCTCATACCTGAACCAGAACATCGCGGCACTGGGCATGGACGGTCGCCTGGTGATGCTGGGTTTCCTGGGAGGCGCCAAAGCCAATGAAGTCGACCTGATGGCGATCCTCGGCAAGCGCGCAACCATCACCGGCTCGCTGATGCGTTCGCGCACCCGCGAGGAAAAGGCCTCGATTGCCGAACAGTTGCGCGAATACGTCTGGCCGGTATTGTCCGCCGGTCGGTGCGTGCCGATGATCGACAAGGTCTTCGCACTGGCCGACGCATCCCAGGCGCATGCACGGATGGAGGCTGGTGATCACATTGGCAAGATCGTGTTGCAGGTGGATTGATACTCCAACCGCGCATCAACACAGGTTCACTCTGCAGGAGCAAGCTCGCTCCTGCAGGCATGTATGGGCAGTTGACGGCTGTCGATATTTTTCCCGCCTGCGCCACGCATCTGTTAAAACCCGAACTTCAGTTTTTTTGATGGTGAACGACCGTTATGCGCTCTTCCCTCCTCCCCCTGCTGCGCCGCCGTTGGCTCTCGCTGATGTGCATGGCTGCGCTGATTGTCGGCTTGCCGGTGGGTTGCGGGGTGCTCCAGCACAAGGAGCGCGAGTTGCTGTTTCGCATCGAACCGGGGACCGCCGGTTGGTACCGGGGCCTGCCCAAGGACGTTCAGGAGTTTGACATCAAGCCCTCCGGTTTCAAGGCCGGGCAATCCCTGCATGCCTGGTGGTGGCCGGCGGCGCGCCGCGATGCGCCGTCAATCCTGTACCTGCACGGTGTGCGCTGGAACCTGACCGGCCAGGCATTTCGCATCGAGCAACTGCGCGCCATGGGCTATTCGGTGCTGGCCATCGACTACCGCGGCTTTGGCCAGAGCAAGGGCGACCTGCCTTCTGAAGCCAGTGTCTACGAAGATGCACGTGCGGCATGGGAGCGTTTCACGGCGATGCAGCCCGACGCCAGCAAGCGCCTGATCTACGGGCATTCCCTGGGTGGTGCGGTGGCCGTTGACCTGGCTGCCGACCTGGCTGCCCAGGCAAAAAAGAACCGCGACCCGGTGCCTGTGCGTGGCCTGGTGATCGAGTCCACCTTCACGTCACTGGGGGATGCGGTGGCCCAGGTGGCCGATAACAACTTGCCGGTGAAGTGGTTGCCCGTGCGCTGGCTGCTGTCGCAGAAATTCGATTCAATCGACAAGATCGTCGACATCGACATGCCGTTGCTGGTGGTTCACGGCCTGGCCGACCCGCTCATGCCGTCGCGCTTCAGCCAGCAGCTGTTCAACGCCGCCAATGAACCCAAGCGCCTGCTGCTGATCCCCGGTGGCACGCATAACAACAGCATGAGCCTGGGCCGTGCGCAGTACCGCCAGGCGCTGGAAAGCCTGATGAAAACCACTCCAGCGCAGGTAGCCGGCCCTGCCGCCGGCCGGGCTGCACACGATTCCTGAGGCTCAGCGGTAACCCTGGGCCTGCAGCTGGAAGAGCTGCGCATAGCATCCTTCGGCCGCCACCAGGCTGGTGTGATCGCCGCGTTCGAGTATCCGCCCCTGTTCGAGCACGATGATGTGGTCGGCATTGCGCACGCTGGAAAACCGGTGGGAAATCAGCAGGGTCATGCGCCCTTCGGTGTGTTCGCTGAAGTGCTGGAACACCGCTGCTTCCGCTGCAGGGTCGAGTGCCGAGGTCGGCTCGTCGAGGATCAGGATATCGGCGTCGCGGCGCATGTAGGCGCGGGACAAGGCGATTTTCTGCCACTGCCCGCCGGACAGTTCCTGCCCCCCGGCAAACCAGCGCCCCAGTTGCGTCGCATAACCGCGGTCCAGCTGTTCGATGAACGGCGCGGCCATGCCTTCAGTGGCGGCTGCCTGCCAACGCGGTTCATCGTTGAAGGCCCGGGTATCGCCCACCCCGATGTTTTCTCCCACGGTGAACTGGTAGCGGATGTAGTCCTGGAAAATGACCCCGATGCGCCGTCGCAGTGCCTGTTCTTCCCACGCTTGCAGATCGCTGCCGTCGAGCAGGATGCGCCCCTGGTCCGGGCGATACAGACGGGTCAGCAGCTTGATCAGCGTGGTCTTGCCTGAACCGTTTTCCCCTACCAGCGCGACGCTGTGGCCCGGCACCAGGTGCAGGTCGATGCCTTCCAGGGCCGCGCGACTCGCCCCGGGATAGCGAAAACCGACATTCTCGAAGCGCAAGCCATCGCCCGGCGCCACGCCCTCGGTCAAATGACCACTATCGGCCACCACCGGTTCGCCCAGGTATTCGTAAAGGCTCGACAGGTACAGGCCGTCCTCGTAAAGGCCACTGATGGCGCTGAGGCTGCTGCTCACCGCCGACTGCCCCTGCTTGAACAACACCAGGTACATGGTCATCTGGCCCAGGGTGATGCTGCCGTGAACGGTGTCGACCACCACCCAGGCGTAGGCCAGGTAAAACGCCGCGGTACCCAACAATCCAAGGACAAAACCCCAGCCATCCCGGCGCAGAGTCAGGCGCCGGTCCTCGGCGTAAAGACGGGCGAACGTGTCGCGATAGCGCTGCAACAGCAGGGGTGCGAAGCCGAACAGCTTGACCTCCTTGATGTAGGCCTCGTGGGACAGCAGGGTCTCGATGTAATTCTGCTGGCGACTTTCCGGCGCGCGACGGGTGAATAACCGGAAAGCATCCCCGGAAAAATGCGCCTCGGCAAAAAACACCGGCAACGCCCCCACCACCAGCAGCGCCAGGGCCCACGGCGAGAAATGCACCAGCAGCACGCCGAAGCTGATCAGCATGATCAGATTCTGGATCAGCCCCAGCGACTTCATCACCAGCGCGAGCGGCCGGGTGGACGCCTCGCGTCGCACGCGCACCAGCTTGTCGTAGAACTCGGAGTTTTCGAATTGCACCAGGGACAGGGTCTGGGCTTTCTCCAGGATCATCGTGTTGACCTTCTGCCCCAACTGCACCCGCAACAGCGACTGCTGGACCGACAGCGCCCGCTGGGTCGCGGACAACAGGGCGAGCACACCCGCCTCGAACAACACGTAACGCACCACTGGCCACAAGGGTGCACTGCCCTGCTGGGCATGCAACTGCATGGCGAAGACCACCGCATCGACAATGCGCTGGCCCAGCCAGGCGGCAAGCGCCGGCAGTATGCCGGCGATCAGGGTGGCGATCACCAGGCCGATAAACAGTGCGCGGGAGGTACCCCAGACCAGAAGCAAGGCGCGTCGGGCCTGGTCGAGCAAGGAGGTGACGCGATTCAGGGCAACTGGCATGCGGTGCTGGACCCGGCGTAGTGATGGCGTGAGTGCGCCATGTTACTTCAGCCAGGGGTCGGGGCGGTCACTGCAACAGCCGCAGTTTTTACCTTTTCACGCGGACAGACGTCCACGCCCACCAGACCCGCCCGTGGGACAAACTGCACCGCCTTGGTATCGGACTTCCACAACCGCACGAAGTAAGTGCCATCCGCTTCGGCAATGACCCGCAGCGGGCGACTGAAACCGGGCCTGTCGGGATCGGTGATCGACTCGAAGCCTTTGCTCTCGGCGCCGAAATTCAGCACCGTGCAATTGCGTGCGCCGGAGGCGGACACCTGGAAGGCGAAGCCGCCGAGCCTGGCGCCCGAGGCAGGGTAAAATCCCAGCACCATGACCAGCACCATCACCGCGCACGCCACCATGGCAAGGGGGTTGTCGTGGCTGCGCATCTTCACTACGAACAGGGCGCCCAGCAGCTGGATGATCCACAGCACCAGCAACTCCACCAGCATCAACGGCACCATCCACCACAGATTGCTCACATAGCGGCCGGCGATGTCGATCGCCACGATGGTGACATTAAGAATCACGCCCATCTGCACGAAGGCCGACATCAGGCAGGCAAATCGGAAGTCCATCGACATGGGGCCGTCGATACCCAATGTCATCAACCAGTAGTAGGCGGCAATGGTCAGCACCGTGCCCACGACCGCCAGCAGGGTCCAGTACCAGGTGGCAGACACCTGGGAACCGATCACGCTCAGCAACGCGCAGAACGTCCCGAGTACCACCAGGCTGGCCGCCCAACGTCCCAGCATGCGCTTGTGGCGCTTGCGCTGTTGCGCGGTGGCCGGGCCGAGGGTGAGCTCGTCACTCAGGCGCCGCTGCGAATCATTGAATCGATGAAACAGTACAAAGATCGGCAGCAATACAAACGCCAGCAGAATCGAAATGATGAAGATCAGAATCGCCGACATCACCGGCAACGCCGTGATGACCGCCGACGAGGTGATGCTCAGCGGGATTTTTTCTTCCTGGATGTATTGGTACAGGTACACCCCGGCCATCAGCAGAATGCCCACGGTCAGCGGCCAGGCGCGCTCGTTGAGCCACAGCAGGCACTGGCTCAACTGTTTGAAACGATCGGGGGTGGCAGTACGCGGGGGAATGTTTTCGATATCGGTCACGTCGACAGGCTCCAGTTCCATGGGGGCAGGTACAACGACTGTACAGGCCCAAACGCAGGAAAACATCGGGGCCGAGCTTAATCAGAAGCGTCCGTCAGATCTTTCGCCAATGCCCCCTGGAAACGCGACCGGTACTTGCCCGGGCTCTCCCCGGTCCACTTCTTGAACGCCCGATGAAACGCGCTCGGCTCCTGGAAACCCAGGCGCTCGGCGATGTCGCCGATGCTTGCACGGCTTTCGCGCAACTGCTCGAACGCCACGCCACGCCGTACTTCGTCCTTGATTTCCTGGTACGAGCAGCCTTCGCGCTCCAGCTTGCGGCGAAAGGTGCTGGGGCTCAGGTGCTGTTCAAGGGCAAAAGCCTGCAGGGTCGGCCAGTCGCTGTATGGGCTGTTGCGCAGGCGCTGGTGCACTTGCGAGGCCAGGCCATGCTGATTGCGGAAGCGGATCACCAGCCACTGCGGCGCCGTGCGCAGGAACACCTTCAGCGAGGCCAGGTCCTGGACCACAGGCAGGCGCAGGTAATGGCTGGCGAACTCGATCTCGGTGCGCTCGGCCCCCAGTGTCAGGTTGGGCCCCCAGAGCAGTCGGTCATCGCTGAGGGCTACCCGGGCATGGCGAAAGTCGGCACGGTCGATCGGAATGCGCCGGCCACCGAGCCAGCACAACAGACTGATCATCAGCACCAGGAAGGTCTCCTCGCCAAATCGACTGACTTCAGGGTTCTTCGCCCGGGATTCCAGGCTAATGACCGCACGCTTGCCACGTACGGTCAGCGTGCCGCGAAAATCGCGCAGGAACAGGCCGAAGTTGGCCAGGCACTGGCGCATCGCCTTGTGCAGGTCGGGTTCCTGGATCAATGCCCGACAGATCAGGGCGAACGCACCCGGCGGCATGCCATGGGAGTCGAGCAGGAAAAATTCATCATCGAGCTCGCGGATCAGGATCAGCCATAGCGCGGCAAACGCGCTGGCAGGCACTCGCGCTGTGGGCTGCCGCACCAGCAACGGGTCGATGCCGGCCTGTAGCAGCAGCGCTTCGCGACGCAACGGATCGGCGCCCAGCTCCTGGACCATGGCTTGCACAAAGTAGGCGGCGACCGAATCCTTTTCCCGCATGTGAACGCTTCACTCCCCAGTATTCGAATGGCAAAAAACACCAGTTGCGTTGAACAGTTGCGGCATAGGACAACTGCCCTGCCCGCTCTAGACTCGGGGCCAATAGTACGCTTTTGGCCGCCTCGACGGCCAAGGTATCGCAAGGTTTTGAGCGCAAGGACTGGAACATGGATCTGCAAAATATTGGCGTAATCGGCGCGGGCACCATGGGCAATGGCATCGCCCAGGTGTGTGCTCAGGCCGGTTTCGATGTGATCTTGCTCGACATCAGCGAGAGCGCGCTGCAAAAAGCGCTGGCGACGGTGGGCAAGAACCTCGATCGGCAGGTGGCCAAGGAAATGCTGAGCGAAGCACAAAAGCTCGCGACCCTTGCCCGGATCCGCACCAGCACTGACTACAGCAGCCTGCAGGCCGTGCAGCTGGTGATCGAGGCGGCGACCGAAAATCTCGAACTGAAACTGCGGGTGCTGCAACAGATCGCCGCACAAGTGGGCAGCGAATGCGTGATCGCTTCCAACACGTCGTCGCTGTCCATCACTCAACTGGCCGCCAGTGTCAGTCAGCCCGAGCGTTTCATCGGCCTGCACTTCTTCAACCCGGTGCCAGTGATGGGCTTGATCGAGGTGATCCGCGGCCTGCAAACCAGCGACGCGACCCACGCTCTCGCGCTGGAGATGGCGACTACCCTGGGCAAGACCGCGATCACTGCCGGCAACCGCCCGGGTTTTGTGGTGAACCGGATCCTGGTGCCCATGATCAACGAAGCGATCCTGGTGTTCCAGGAGGGCCTGGCCAGCGTCGAGGACATCGACGCCGGCATGCGCCTGGGCTGCAACCAACCGATCGGCCCTCTGGCATTGGCAGACCTGATCGGCCTGGACACCGTGCTGGCAATTCTCGAAGCCTTCTACGATGGATTTAACGACAGCAAATACCGCCCTGCTCCACTGCTAAAGGAAATGGTCGCCGCCGGCTACCTGGGACGTAAAACGGGGCGTGGCTTCCATGCCTATGCCTGAGCGCTGTTCACGTTTTGCCGAATACCGGGACAAGGTGCTGGAGCTGTTTGCCAGCAAGGGTTTCGGCCAGGTCGGCATGCGTGAACTCGCCACCTGCCTGGGGCTCGCCCCGGGCTCGCTGTATCACCATTATCCGAGCAAGCAGCACTTGCTCCTCGATCTGATCGAGGAATTCTATGAAGAGCTGCTGGCTACCCTGGGCCGCGTCGAACAGAAGGCTCCGGCCAAGCGCGAGCGCCTCAACAGCCTGATCCGCGCCCACCTGAATCTGCATGAGGACATGCCTTGGCATTTTCGCCTGGTAGAGCGCGACAGCGGTTGCCTTAACGATGAGCAGCAAGTGCGAGTGCAGCAGCTGCGCGAGCAGTACGAGCGCAAACTGCTGAAAATGCTTGGGGTGCGCTCGCGCTTTAGCGAGCAGGGCCTGCTCGCCGCCGGGCATGCCATCGCCTCGCTGCTCAACAGCGCCCCCACCTGGTTGACTCATCACCCGCTGGACGAAACCGAGCGCGACGAGCTGCTGGAGAACATGGTCAGCGGCGCCATCGAAAGGCTGCTGGCACCGCGTCGCTCGAGTGAGGCGATAAGCCTGGCTACATCCATAGAAAAAACATCTAAAAAAACCTCGGCAATCGCCGCGATTTAGCGCTTTGCTACCCGGGTCAATCATCTTCAATGACCGGGAGCTGAATCATGAAAATCAATCCCTATCTCATCTTCAACGGCGACTGCAAAGCCGCCTTCACGTTCTACGCCCAGGCGTTAAACGGCAGCATCGACGTCATGATGACTTTCGGTGAAAGCCCCGCCCGCGAAAACGTCCCCGCCGACCTGCACAACCTGATCATCCACACCCGCCTGTCGATAGGTGACCAGGCCATCATGGGCTCGGACACCACCCCGGATCGACCCACGGATGACATGGCCGGCTGTTCGATATCGCTGAACGTCGACAGCATTGCAGAGGCCGAGCGGGTGTTCAGTGCATTGGCCGAAGATGGCAGCGTGCAAATGCCGCTGGAACCGACGTTCTGGGCGGCACGGTTTGGCATGTTGCAGGATCGGTTTGGAGTGGCGTGGATGGTGAACTGCGAGAAGGATCAGTGATTGGCCGATTGGCCGATTGGCTGATTGGCTGATTGGCTGCACCTTGTGGGAGCAAGGCTTGCTCCCACAATTTCACCTCTAACAGCGGGATAGTTTCACCGTCAAAACAGGTGGGGCAGATCCTCGGGAAGCGCTCATCAAAGCTTCGCGATCGAAACCTCAGTCGATTTAACAAAGGCAATTACCTCACTCCCCACCCGCAACTCCAGGTCCCGCACCGAGCGGGTGGTAATCACCGAGGTGACAATCCCGGACGCCGTCTGCACATCAATCTCGGAGACCACTTCGCCCTGGACGATTTCCTTGATGACACCCTTGAACTGGTTCCGCACGTTGATCGCTTTGATGGTCATGTTAAGGCTTCCTGTCTGAGTCTTGTTGGCTGGCACACATGTGCAGGCCCCCAAAGTGCACCGAGCGGAACAACATTAAAAGGAATATATAATTATCTATCTATGCCTTTTTGGAATAAAAAGAGTTACTTGATTCGATAGTGAAAGGTATTGCGCACTGCCGGCACCGACACCGCCTTGCCATCAATCATCCGCGGCTGATAACGAAATGTATCGGCAGCGGCCAGAGACGGTCGCATGAACATCGGGTGACAACCCTCAAGCACCTTCGGATTCTCGACCTTGCCCTGCGGATTGACTGTGTACTCCACCGTGCAATCGCCCTCCAGGTTCTTATCCAGCGCGCGTTGTGGATAGTCGGGCGCTTCCTTGCTCAATGGCAGGTACTGACGAGTGTCGGCAGCGGCCTGGGCAGCCGCCTGTTGACGGCCTCGCTCGGCACTCAGGCGCGCCTGTTCGGCCTGCTGTGATTGCTGTTGCGCCAGGCGCTGCTGTTCGACTTCGCGAGCGCGGTTTTGCGACTCCAGGCGCTCACGGTTTTGCTCGACTTGGAGCTCACGCTTTTTCTCTTCGACCCGCTTGCGAGCCAAGGCCGCCTGCTGCAACTTCTGCACCTGGACCTGCGGGTCGACAGCCGGCTTGCTCGGCGCCGGCGTCGCGGCCACAGGCTCAAGCGGTTGCACCACGGCAGGCACCGGTATGGGTGACGGTATCGGTGCCTGAAGCGCAGGTGCCTCGGGCGTCGGCGCCAGGATCACCAGTTGGGTACGCAAGACCGCCGGCTGCTCGGCCGGAGCCATCTCGGCCACCCAACCCCGCACCAGCAACCCCAGCACGATCACGTGCAACCCGACCGCAAGGCTCGCAGCCAGGCCATTGCGCCACAGCCCGCTGCGATCGACCGGCGCAGCCGCCAGGTAAGGCCTGTGCAAGGTCATCGCCGTCATTGCGGGGCCTCGGTTACCAGTCCCAGGTTACTGACCCCACCCTGTTGCAACGCCGCCATCGCCGCGACCACGCTGCCGTAGCCGGCGTCCTTGTCGGCGCGAATGTAGACCTGGGTGTCTCGCCGCTCAGCGACCACCTGCGCTACCTTGGCCTGCATGTCTGCAAGGCTCACCGCACTGTCGGTCTGGTTGCGGGTGTCGAGTTCGCCGCCAAGATTCCAGTAGTAACCGCCCTCGGCTTTCACCGACAGGGTGAGGATCTGCTGCCGGCTGTCATTGGCCAGTGCTTCGCTGGCGACCTTGGGCAGTTCGATTTTCACCCCTTGGGTGAGCATGGGCGCGGTGACCATGAAAATCACCAGCAGCACCAGCATCACATCGATATACGGCACCACGTTCATCTCGGCCTTGGGTCCGTGTTTGCGTTGCGGTCTGACCAACATCGTCACTCTCCTTTCAGGCGGCGGCGGCCAGGTTGATCGGCGCGCCATGCAGCTTGCGGTGCAGGCGCACTTGCAGCTCGTTGCCGAACGCGTAGTAGCGCGTCAGTAACGTCTGGCTACGCGAGGAAAAGCGGTTGTAGGCAATCACCGCAGGTATCGCCGCAAACAGGCCGATGGCCGTGGCAATCAGCGCTTCGGCAATGCCCGGGGCCACGGTGGACAACGTCGCCTGCTGCACCTGCGACAACCCGAGGAAGGAATTCATGATGCCCCACACGGTGCCGAACAGGCCGATGTAGGGGCTGACCGAACCGACCGTGGCGAGGAACTGCAGGCCTTTTTCCAGGCGCACTTCCTGCTCGCTGATGGCGACATAAAGCGCCCGCTCCACGCCCTCGAGCACCACGTCTGCAGCATTGCCCGAGTGTTGGTTGAGGTGGTTGAACTCCTGCAAGCCGGCCTGGAAAATGGGTTCGACGCCGGCTTCGCCGTCAGTGTTTTTCGCCGTTTCGCGATACAACGCCAACAGGTCCGGCGTGCCGCGAAAGCGCTGCACGAAATCGTTGAGTTGTCGCTCGCGGCGCTTGAGCACGCTGCTGCGCAGGATGATCAGGTACCAACTGAGCAGCGATGCCAGCAGCAGGATAAGCATGACCGCCTTGACCAACAGACTCGCGTCGCTGATCAGCCCCCAGATCGTCATGTGTTCGAGTGTGGCCTGCATGGTGAAACTCCTTGTGCGGGGCTCGCGGGCCGTCGATGCGCGACGGCCGTTGAGCTATTCGATGAAAGTCAGATGACAGGGTGATGACGTATCAGGGCAGCTTGAGCGTCCTGGTGACCTCGGCCCAGGGCACGAATTTAAAGTTCTGGGTTTGCTCGGGCATGCGTTTGCGCCCGTCCTGCACCACCAGCATGCCCTCGCTCCAGGCTCCGCCGAGGTTGACGGAAGTGACCTCCAGGCCATCGGTTTCCGAGGCGCCGTCGATACCGAGGGCAGTATTCAGACCGACACGAAATGCGCCACGGGCAGCGAATGGCGGTTGGGCATCAAGCACCAGGTAGCTGTCGTTGCCTTGGCTGGAGATCACCAGATAGTCATTGTCGGCGCTTTGATACAGCGCCAGGCCTTCCACATCGGCGTGCAATTGCGGGCCAACCTTGATCACGCTGCCGAGCGTTGCCGGTTGATCCGCCCTGGCATCCACCGACCACACGCCCACATCCTCCTCGCCGAGAAACAGCCGTTGACGCTGATCATCGGCAACGCAGCCCTCGGGCTGACTGGCGACCTTGAACTGGCGCACCAGCTCACCCTGGACCGTGCCGTTCGGCGCACTCAAGCGGTACTGCAGGAAGGTCCCGTCCTTGCCGTTGGCGAATGCAAAGAGTTCCCCGCTGGCTGGCTGGAACAGGCAGATGCCGTAGATTTCCTTGAGGGGCGTGGCGATCTCGCCGGCCTCGCGCAGCTCGCCGCTCTGGCGATCGATACTGAACAGGCTGAGGCTGTTGTGATCGCGATTGCTCGCCACGGCCAGATCGACCGTTTGCTGACCCAGCTTGAAGTTGGGCCGCACATCGACATTGTTCAGACGCCCGACCGGCAGTTCCTGAAGCAACTTGCCCTGCAGGTCGTACGCCAGCAAACCCTGCTTTTTGTTGGTGCCCAGCACCCGACTCAAGCCTGCCTGCTGGGGATGAATCCAGATCGCCGGATCATCGGCGGCGTCCCCCTGCCGTCCTACCGGTTCGGTCTGCGCCTGCGCCGGCACAACCGGCAGCTCCGCGGGCCGTGCGACCGGTGTGGCTTGCCAATCGAGCTGCCCCTGATACAGACGGCCATCGTCATCGTCGCGCAACAACACTTCAAGCCCCTTGGCCGTCGCGCGCACGTCGAGGTTTTCCGGCTCCTTCATCCCGGGCAATGCAAGGCTGGCCTGGGCCACCCAGCGCTCGCCCTGCTGCTGATACAGGTGCAATTGCGCGGCCTTCGGGTCAAGTGCAACCACACCAGCGGGGGTCAGGGCCATGGCGCCAGCGCTGTGTTTGATCTCGCCGAAAGGCTCGCGCAGGGCAACGGGGCTGCGCGTCACTTCGGCCTCGGGATGTGCCGGATAAGCCCACCAGCCGACGTTCTCCTCGTTGACGACCAACTGATGGGCGCCATCGTCGACCCGACAGTCCGTTGCCGAAGGCGGCAACGGCAGACCGCGTACCCTTTGCGGCTGCGCATCAAGACGGGCACCGTTGCCAACCAGCCACTGTTCACCCTTGCCCTCCTCGCCCACCAGGAACAGGAACAGGTTACTGGCCTCGTCGCGGTACAGGCACAGGCCATTCACCGGGTAGTCACGTGTCGGCAGATAAACCGGCTGACCCCAGCTGCGCTGCTCAGCATCAAGGCTGACCAGCATCGCTTGCTGCCGCGCATTGTCGAGGCTCGCCACCAGCACGCGGGAGCCCAGGGCGCGGCTGTCCAGGCTGGCGAATGATCCCTGCAGGCGCGCCAGTTCCGCGCCTTTGGGGTCGAGTAACAGCAAGCCATCTCGCTGACTGACGGCCAGGCGGTCAGCGCCGGTCGGCAGGAACGCCACGGCGTCGACCTTGAGGTCCGGCGCCCAGGGCGTGATTGTCAGGTTCGCCGGGCCAGCCATGGCCTGGGTGACGCTCAGGCTGATCAGGGCGGCCAGCAGGCAACGGGAGGGTGATAAAAAAATGCTCATGAACAGGCAAGTTCCTTGTGGTGCGTACAACCTGATGGCAGCGGCGGCCATCCCGGGCTTAGAAGTGGGTGAAGGTCAGGCCGAGCTTGAAGGTCGGGCCGTACTCTTCGTACTGGCCGTTGTAGGCGCGCTGCCCGGTGTAGACGAAGTACGACTCGTCCGTGAGGTTCTGCGCCTCGAAGCTCACTTGCAGGTCCTTGGTCAGCGAATAGCGCGCGCTGAAATCGACGAAGGTCTGGGCGTCGACGTGCAGGTCGTGGGCCTTGTCGTTGATGGACGCCAGTTCGTAGAGGTAATCGGACTTGTAGTTGGCAGACAGGCGCAAGCTCAGCTTGTCGTCCTCCCAGCCAACCATCAGGTTGCCGACGGTGTCCGACTGGCTGGGCAGGTCGATGCTGCGCTTGCTGTCAGTGCCGGTGGCGGCATCAAAGCCCTTGATCTCGGCATCGGAGC
Organism: Pseudomonas sp. Y24-6; assembly: GCF_020295325.1. Taxonomy (NCBI): domain Bacteria; kingdom Pseudomonadati; phylum Pseudomonadota; class Gammaproteobacteria; order Pseudomonadales; family Pseudomonadaceae; genus Pseudomonas; species Pseudomonas sp. Y24-6. Next base: position 683,729 of record NZ_JACBXG010000001.1, read on the forward strand.
GGCTGAAGGTGGTGTTGGCACCGATCAGCAGGCCGTTCCATGGCGCAGGCAGCCAATCGAATTTCTGCGAGTAGGCCAGTTCCAGGCCATAGAGTTTGGCGCTGTCGCCATTGGCGAACGTGTGCGCCTCGGCGAAATCGACCCACGCACCGGTACCGGCAAGGTCGGTGTTGTAGACGAAGTTCTGAATGTCCTTGTAGAACACGAACGCCGAGACGGTACCGGCGCGGCCCATGAAGTGCTCGATGCCCAGGTCGAGGTTGCTCGACTCCAATGGCTTGAGGTCCGGGTTGCCGAAGGTAGCCTCGTCATCGTCGATGACAAACCCCGGGGCCAACTGGCCGAAGGTCGGGCGTACAACAGACTTGGTCCAGGCCGCGCGAACCTGAGTGTTCTTGTCCAGCTGATAACGCGCATGCAGCCCCGGCAGCCAGTGGTGATAACGACGCCTGGTGTCGGTCGCCTGAAACTCACCATCGGTGGCGCCGGTGCCCTTGGCTTCGAACTCGGTGCCTTCGTAGCGCATGCCGGCAATGAAACGCCAGTCGTCGATGTCGATGGTATTCATCAGGTAGCCGGCGTTGATGTCTTCGCTGATCTTGAAGTCGTTGACCCGCGACTCGGTCTCGTCGTAGAAATCGTCGCGATCGAGGCCGCCGATCAGGTTCTTGATCGCACTGGCGCTGATGCCCGGCCCGAAACGGCCCAGGCGGTAATCCACGGTGCCTTTCTGGAACTGCGCCAGGTTGAGCTGCTGGTCGTTGAAACCCAGCTCATCGAAGTCTTCATAGACCCAGGCGTCGAGATCATTGTCCTTGTTGCGGCGACTGACCTTGCCGCCGAACTTGACCTGCGAGGCGTAGCCCCTGAAGTCATAATCCCGTGCCAGGTCCAGGCGCAGATTCTTTTCGGTATCGGTGGTGCGCTGCTTCTCCCAATCAACCTTGTCGAGGCTGAAATTGCCCGGGTCGTAGAAGCCCTGGCCGATGATCGGCCGTGGCTTGTCGTTGTCGTAGAACCCACTGTCGGCAAAGTCATCAGTGCCCGCGAAGGCAGCGTTGGCAATGTGCCCCGGGCTGTCTTCGCTGGAACGGCTGTAGCCGGCCTGCCCGCTCAGGGTCCAGAGGCCGAACAGGCGCTCGCCGCCGAGCACGTAGGACTGGATTTCCTGGGTCTCTTCGCGCTGCTTGAGCTTGCGTGAGCCCTCGGCATCGCCGGTCTCTGCGGCGGCCAGTGGATCGGCAAATTCGAATGCCGTGGAGTTGCGCGTTTCGCTGTCCTTGTAGCGGCTGTAGAGCGTGCGCAGGTAATAGCTGCTGAGGTCGTCGGGCTTGTAATCGAAGTTGAGTCCACCGCCAGCCCGTTCGCGACTGATGTCGTAGTCCCGCTGCTCGAACTCCTGCAGCCGGGCGCCTTGCTCGAAGTCCCAGGCGCCGCCGGTTTCGACGTTGTCCGAACCGAAATCGCGCTTCTGCCAGCTCAATGCCGCGGCGACACCAAAGTTGTCGATGCCGTCACCGAGGCTGAACCGGTTACTGGCCGCGCCGGAAAATTTCGGGCTGGTCTGGTGGGTGTTCTTGTCGTAGCTCGCTTCAGTGCTGCCGGTATAGAACAGCCCCTTGTGATCGAAGGCCGAGAGGCTTTGCACATCGACCGTACCACCCAGGGAGTTGGCGTCCATGTCCGGGGTCAGGGTCTTGATCACCGACAACGACTGCACCAGTTCGGAAGGCAGTACGTCAAGGGCCACGGCGCGACGCTCACTTTCCGGCGAGGGCACCAGCGTGCCGTTGATGGTGACGCTGTTGAGGTCGGGGCCCAGGCCGCGCACGCTGACAAAGCGGCCTTCGCCCTGGTCGCGCTCGACACTGATCCCGGGCAGGCGCTGCACCGCTTCGGCGACGTTTTCGTCGGGCAGCTGAGCCATGCCGTCGGCGTGCACCACGCTCTTGATGCTGTCGGCGCTGCGCTGTTCCTTGAGTGCCTGGTCGATGCTCGCGGCCTGCCCCACGACCTGCACGTGCTCGGTGGTGGTCGCCGATTCGGCGGCACTCAGCCGTTCGCTGGCGATCGCCATGGCCAGAGCGGTAAGCGTGAAACCGACAAACCCGGCTGTGCTGCTGCGCTTGTACATGAATGTCCTCCCCCAAGAGTCCGTTGACGCCGGGCAAGTGGCCCGGCAACTGGGAGGGCAAGCTAGGGTTGCGCGATGACGGTTCTGTGACAGGGGGTGGCAGGGAAGGCTTCAAAACGCGCTTTTGCGCGAATCGGCGGGGGCAAATGAGCTGAAATGACCTGCCTCGCCGGACGCAACTTCTGTGGCGAGACAAACTCCCTCGCCACAGGGACGCTTGGTCAGATAAAAATGTGGCGACATCACTGAGCTGATTCGACCCCCCGCCCCCGTCACCCGCCTGTCACAAACATCTGCTGTGCTGACGCGCACTGTCACTCGCCAAAGGATCGCGGCCATGTTCTCTGTGCTCAAACCCCATCGCTGGAAACTTGCCCTGCTCCTGGTGGCGGCCAACCTCGGATTGCTCCTGCACCTGGCCTGCGGCGAACTGAAAAGCGTCAGCGAGTGGGTGTGGCTGGACATCATCGGCGAAGGCGGCTCGGCGCTACTGGCGCTGGTCTGGCTGGGGCTGGTGCTCAAGAGTCGCCCCGCTGGCCGGGTGACCAACTACCTGGCCCTGGGCCTGAGCTGCATCTTTTTCTCCTGGTGGATCGACAGCCTCGACGAGTTCATTCGCCTGCCCGACAGCATTACCTGGGATCACTGGCTGGAATCCGGGCCGATGCCGGTCGGGATGATTCTGCTGACCATCGGCATCTATCATTGGCATCGCGAGCAATTGGCGATCAGCGCGCAAATGGAGAAGCGCGAGAAGCTGTTCCGCGAACACCGCCTGTTCGACAAGCTGACGCCACTGGGGGGCGCCGATTATCTAAAGCGCCAATTGACTGCCAGCCTGGCGCAGAGTCTTGCCCAGGAGCAGCCGCTTTCACTGATGGCCGTGGACCTGGACAACTTCACCGCGATCAATCAGGCGTTCGGGCATGCCGAAGGCGATGCGGTGTTGCAAGCCATCAGCCATTTACTGCTGCTCAACCTGCGCCGCCAGGACCTGCTGTGCCGGTTGGCTGGCGACCGTTTCGTGGTGGTGTTGCCCAACACCGGGGAAAGCCAGGCGCGGCTGTTGGCCCTGGAACTGCAACAGGCGGTGCATGGCCTGGCCCACAAAACCCGTCAGCATGGCGAGCGCTTGCAACTGTCCGCCAGCACCGCCGTGGTGATGGCCATGGATGAGGCACCTGACGTTTTGCTCAAACGCCTGAACCTGGCACTGGCGCGCGCCAAGCAGCCCCTGGCAAAAACGGCCTGAGGCGCGGCGATGACCCTTAAAAATACCTGGTACGAAAGCGACAGCCGTTTCATCCCCGGGCATTACCAGCCGGCAACCCTGATCGACCTGGCGCTGTCGCGGGACATCGACAGCCATCGCCTGCTGCGCGGCACCGGGCTGTTCCACGACGACATCCTGGCCGGACAGACGCGCCTGAGCCCGCAGCAATTCCTGGCCCTGATCGACAACAGCCGGCGCCTGCTCGATGCCGACGACAGCAGCTTTCTGTTCGGCCAGCGCCTGCTGCCCGGGCATTACGGCCCTGCCAGCCACGCCCTGCGTCATGCACAAAACCTGCACCAGGCACTCGATACCCTGGTGCAACAACAGACGTTGCTCAGCCCGCTGGCCGCACCACGCCTGGTAATGGACGACAAGCACGCCTATTTCTACTGGCTGGACAGCTGCGGCGCCGGCGAGCAGTGGCGCTTCCTGCTGGAGGCGAGCATGACGTCGATCGTCGCCATGAGCCGCTCCCAGAGTGGTCAGCGCCTGCCGTGGGAGTGCAGTTTCAGCCACGCCGAGCCGCGTTACGTCGAGCAGTATTGGGTGCACCTGGGCGAAGACACGCAGTTCAAACGTCCCCTGGACCTGATGCGCATCCCTCGCGAGTACCTGGTACGGCCCTGGCCCAACTGCTCGGCAACGGTCGGTCAGGTCGCCCGGCAGGAAGCCCAGGGGCAAATCGATCAGTTGGGTTTCACTGCAAGTTTTGTCGACTGTGTCTACCGCTACTTGCAGGCCCACGTGCGCGAGGCCCCAAGCCTCGAACAGGCCGCGCACGCCTTTGCCGTGAGCCCCGCGACACTCAAACGCAAACTGCAAAAACACCACACCGGGTTCCAGCAACAGGTGGATCTGGTGCGCAAGCACGTGGCGCTGTACCTGTATCAAATCAAAGGCTTCAGCAACGAAGAAGTGGCCGAGTACCTGAGTTTCAACGATGCGGCAAATTTCCGGCGCTCTTTCAAGCGCTGGACCGGTAGCACGCCTAAGTTGATTCGTCAGTTGTTCGGTTCCGGCATGGGCTAACCGGGAATTTGATGGGTTTGAGGCAGGCGGCTATGTTGTAACCACGCCAATCCAGCGGGATTGGACCATTGGCAAGTGGAGACTGACATGCACCTCTTCAAGGCACTGCTGATCACCTCACTAATGGCATCTGGCCTGCTGGGCCACGTTGCCACGGTCAACGCCGAGGGCGATATCGCCAAGGACGTCCGCCATGACCATCGTGAGATAGACAAAGGCATTGATCATGATGCCGACGAAATGGATAAAGCCGATAAACACGCTGACGAAGAAATAGATAACGAAGCTACCCACCTCGACAAAGAGCGGCACAAGGGTGACAAACACCTGAACAAGGAATTCAAGAAAGATCTTTAGACTGCAGAAGTGCAGGCCCGCCCTATTGACCGGGCCTGCAGTTGGTTACTTGGCGGCCAACCGGGTACCGCGCGACGTTTCAAGTTTAGCCTGTAATAACAGCCATTCGCGCTGAATGATCGAATACGGAATAAACACACTGATGCGCTCGGCGCCTTTCACTCCGGGATGGGCACTGACATCGTGTAACGTCGTGGAATAAAAGCCCATGTTGATCCCGACAATATTGCCATCGTTGCCGATGACCGGCCCACCGGACATGCCCTTGACCAACGGTGCATCGTGGATGGCATACAGATCGCCGCTGTTCTCATCGGTATTGATAAATGGCGCCTGATACACCTTGCCCTTGCCGGTCGCGGTGGCCATATACGGGCTGGAGCCCACGGCGGTGATGGCCTCGCCTACCCGTGGCGCACGCCAGGCGGGATAGCGGCCGTTGGCTTTGTGACGGATGAACACCAGGTCGCAGCCGGTACTGCAGCTGTATTGCACATTAGGGATCAGCGGAGTGTGACGCGTCGTCACGGCGTATTCCTCGTTCCATTGCACAGCCGAAGCCATATACATATAGGGAAGAGGAAAGCCTGAAAAAACGGTGAAGTATGAGTCGTTGGCGGGCCCCGAAAAATCGGGTTTCACCATGCCGTTGCATCCTGCGAGTACAGCTCCTATTAAAAAGCAGGCCATGATCTTGATCATGATGAGTCACCGACTTAATAGGGAGGACGAGACTGTTTTTTGTCGTCAATTTTTATTTTTTAGTTGTAGTTATCCTTGCCGAAGGCGCTGCACCGGTACTTTGTTATTTATGGCCGATGTTCTTTAAACGTGAGTAAATGAATTGTGCTAAGTCCAATTGCTTTTGGTTACATACACTAAGACTTATTATTGGCGCCTAAATAACGACATATAAAAATCACTTCCATGGTTTTTTCTATGACGCGGTTTTACAAAATTCGCAGGGTGATTTCACAATCTGGCCTAAGCTCAAAATTGTCTCGGAGACGCGAGTGCGAGTACCGATCATCCGGTCGATGATCCTCTGCTGATTTCCCGGCCCCGACTGGCTCAAGGATTGCAATGGACGCCGATAGCTGCCCCAGAACAACGGATTTCTGACGCGACGGCAATTTATCAACGAACAAGGACGCCAGCACTACGCTTGGTCAGTCACCGGGAGACGTATCGTGTCAACTCTCAATGAAATCGCAGCGAACCACGCGAGAATGGCTAAGGCAAAGGAAGCGGAGATCATCGCCCTGGGGGAGCGAGAGGCGCAGGTGGTGGGCGGGTTTGAAGTCACCACCCTTGAAGTGCAGCACATGCCGCTGCACCTGATTGCGGGAGCGCAGGATAACCAGGCCGCTCAAGCTGCCGGTTACGGAATGTGACGGATATCCGCCGTTTCTACTGAATCGACAACCCCGCGTCCACCACGAAGTTTTGCCCCGTGCAGCCGCGGCTGTCATCAGACGCCAGAAACAGCGCCATGCGTGCGCAATCGCTGGCGTCGAGGCGGAACTTGAGCATTTGCTGGTCGATGAAATTCTGACTGGCCAATTCCAGTCCCGCCGGATCGCTGGCCCACATGGCATCCTGGCGGGCAGTGCGAATCGCACCCGGCACCAGACTGTTGACACGAATGCCACTGTCGCCCAGTTCCCGGGCCAGGGTGCGGGTCATGCCATTGATTGCAGCCTTGGCAGTGGTATAGCAGACCATGCCGGGACGGCCTCTCATCCACGAAATCGAGCCCATGTTGATGATCACCCCGCTTCCGCGCCGGGTCATTCCCGGGGCGACCGCCTGGGCGGCGAAAAAAGCGTGGCGCAGGTTGGTTTGCATACGTTCATCCCAATAGTCGACGTCGACGTCCTGCATGGGATGGCGATCGTCGCGGGCGGCGTTATTGATCAACACATCCACCGCCCCCCATTGCGCTTCAACTGCCGCGATGGCGGCCTGCAACGCCGGGATATCGCGCACGTTGCAGGGCAGGAATTTCACCCGGTCCTGGCCAAGCGCAGCAGCAAGTGTCTGCCCACCGGCCTGGTCCAGATCCAGGAAGGCGACGCGGGCGCCCTGCTGGTGAAACGCTTCGACAAATGCCGCGCCAATGCCTGAGGCACCGCCGCTGATCAGGATGACTTTGCCGGTCAGGGACGGGTAACGCGTTTGGGTATGCTGGCTCATGATTCAATCCTTGCAAAAATAGGGAAACTCAACCGGCAAACAAAGGCTCGGGGCAACCGGCCACATCGACCTCTACCGAGAACAGGCAACCTGACAGCGGCCAGGTCGCCAACTCCTCTGCACTGCGGTTTTCCCGAGAACTGGTGATGTACAGCGTGCGCAGGTCCGGGCCGCCAAAAGCAACCATGGTCGGCCATCGGGTGGGGACACGAATTTCATCGAGTTGGGTGCCATCCGGTGCCAATCGCAGGATGCGGCCGCCGTCGAACTGCGCACTCCAGTAGCACCCTTCACTGTCGAATGCGGCGCCGTCCGGACGCCCGCCCGGGCCGCGTTCGAAGGTGCGAACAGTCTGCCGGGGCCCCGGCTGGCCCTGGCCATCCAGGGGGTAGCGATACAGCACATGATTGGGTGTGTCGCTGTGGTACATCCAGGCCCGATCAGGACTGAAGGCCAGGCCGTTGGACACCATGACGTCGTGCGCCATGACTTGCGCATTCATGTGCTCATCGATGCGCATCAGGACGGCGCCATTGCGGTCCCGGGGTTGCCAGATAGTCCCGGCCCAGAAACGCCCCCAGGGATCGACTCGACCATCGTTGAAACGACTGTCTGCGGGCCCGCAGGGGTTGTCCGCAAGCTTGCGGCCCAGTGTTCCGTCCTCGCCCAGCAAGTAGATGCCAGTGCGCAGGGCAACGATGAAGCCGCCTTGCCGACGCAGGCCGAAACAGCCCAGGTGCTCGCCCAGCGTCAGGCTGGTCACTCCTCCGGTTTGCGGGTCCAGCCGATGCAATTGGCCGGCGAGAATATCGGCCCAATACAGCACCTGCTCCCGGACCGACCACACCGGGCATTCGCCCAGTTCACTGACTTGATCGACCACGCATTTGACGGTGTAACTCATACTATTGCTCCTGATCCATCCAGCCTGATGCTCATGCGCAAGGTGCGCGTCATGTTCTGCCCGGGGCCCAATACAACGATGCCGTGGGCCTGGGGCACAGGCAGGTTGATGGCGTTGTTCAAGTGACTGACCGGTTCGACCGCAATGAAATCCTGGGGTGCCGGTGGCGTAAAAACCACCAGGTGATCCAGCCCTTCCTGCGCGGTCATCTCGACGCCGACCCCGGCTTGCGGCCAATGCACTGAAGCCTGGCGATGCCAGCCTTCGAAACAGTTGTCCAGGCCGACGTGACCCAGCGCCCGACGCCGGGCAAAGTCCCACTGTGGCGGCACCGGCAGGCGTTCATGGGGCAACGAGTCGCTACCGTTGAGCCATACCGCCGATGCGGCAAATGACAGCTCGACCCCCTGGTGTCGGGGGAAATACGGATGCCAACCCAAACCGGCCGGCATTGGCTTGCGACTGGCATTACGCAACGTCATCGACAGGGAAACCCCCTGTTCATCAAGGCTGACATATTGATCGACCTCAAACGCAAATGGCCAATCCTCGCCGCCCTCGCTGGCAGGATCATGGGACAGACGCAGGTGGCATTCACGGCTGGTGCAATCAACCACCTGCCACTCTCGCTGCCATCCCACGCCATGCAGCGGATGAGCATGCTCGCCGAAATTGCGTGGCAATTGATATTCGTGCCCGCCGCACTGGAAGCGCCCTCCTGCGATGCGGTTCGAATAGGGCACCAGCGGATAGCACGCTGAGCGGCGAACGTTGGGGGTGCAATCCCACGGCCGCAACAGCGCAAAATCCCGGTGCCACAGACCGGCCAGGGAACCGCCCAGTTGTGGCAGTACGTCGAGCTGCAGGTCGCCGCTGTGCAGACGAAGCATGTTCATGGGTGGCGCCTTTTTCCAACTGTTCATCAATGCTCAGAATCCCCAACGGATACCTGCTGTCATGGCCCACGGGTCGTACCCCTTGGGTACGCTTGGGTAGCTTTCACTCAACAGCGCAAACCCCTGTCCGGAGTCGGCATTATTCTCGATGTGAGACACGTAGGTGTAGAGCTGGGTATTGGTATTAAGCGAATACAGGTAGCCCGCGTGAGTGGCCCAGGCTCGCGCGCCCTCGGCTTCGATACGGTGCGAGACGCCAAGCGTGATGTCACCGGGGCCGAAAGTGATGCGTGCGTTGACCATCTGCGCAGAGGCGAACCAGCGTACGTCGGTATCGCGTTCGGAGTAGACGTAGTTCGCGCCCCACAGCACTCCACCGAGCCGCACGGTGCCGGAGAGCACGTGGGTGTTTTGCCGATACAACTCACCGGTCGTCAGCGAGGGAGCCGAATCGTGCTGGTTGAAGCCGTAGCCCAGCCTTGTATCACCATCGCGATAGCGCAGGTTGAAGCCGCTGGTGCGGTTCTGATCCGGACCGTTTTCAATACTGGAGTTACCGTAGGAATACCCCAGTTCGCTGGAGAACCCATGGACCTCCGGAGTGCGGTAGCGCACGGTGGTGTCATAGAAGCCACCGGTGCCACTTTTGCCCAGGGTCGTGGTGTGTTCCAGGCTCATGATCGAGGCCATGTTGGACAGGCCATACATCGCCACGTCCGAATCAAGGAACACCCAGTAGATCGGCATGTACAGGCTGCCCATGTCGACCGAACCGAATGGCCCGGTCACCCCTGCACCATAACCACGGTTGGTGGAGATCCTGCCCTCGTTGTAGCCGGTGCGCCAGATGTTGCGCAGCACCAGGCCGCGCTCACCGAACGCCCGCACGCCATAGCCGCTGTTCCCCAGTGCGTAGTCGATCTTGAGGCCAATTCGCGACGCCTGCAGGTTGCCGTCCGAGACCATGGTATGACCCGGGTGATCGTCGGTGAACTTGCCGCCCTGCAGCGACAGATCAAGAATCCCGTAAGGGTTGATGCTCAGGTTTCCAGCCTTGAACACCAACGGTGAGGCCGCATCGGCAGGGTTTCCCAGGAGGGTGCAGGTCATGGCAAAAGCAGCAAAAACATAATTTTTATTATTCAAGTTCGCTTACTCGGGTACAGGTATTGGCGATCTCAAGGCGCAGGGAGGCCCGACGCCTCCCGAGAAGGAGGCGCACAGGGCGCCGTGTACCGGGAAAGGATTCAACTCACAGAGCGAGGTCCGCCAGGGTTTCGAAGGTCGCCTGCCAGCGACTGCCGACGCGGATGAACACCGGAGGCTGACCCAGCGGCGCTGCAACCGTCACGCGCTGGCCGCCGGCATATCGCTCGCCACTCCACAGGTGCTGCCATTGATCGCCACGAGGCAGATAGGCCGTCCACTCGCGCTGACCTTCGGCGTGCACGGGCGCCACAAGCAGGTCTTTGCCGTACAGGTATTGATCCTGGATCGAATAGGTCTCGGGATCCTGCTCGTAGTGCAGGAACAGCGGACGCTGCAGCGGCAACCCGCTGGCCTCGGCTTCATCCACCAGGCTTTGCAGGTACGGACGCAGGCCGACATACAGTCGGGTCATGCGGGCGAAGTGCGCGTAAGTGTCGGCGTCCTGCCAGAACTGCAGGTTCTGGTCCGGGCGATTGCCTTCATGGGTACGCATCACCGGAGTGAACGCCGCCATCTCGGCCCAGCGCTGGAACAGTTCGCCGGTGCGGCAATTGTCGTAGAGGCTGGTGTAGCCGCCGATATCACTGTGGTGATAGGCATTGCCGAGCAAACCCGAGGACAGCGCACCACAGATGACCGTCTGCAATCCGTCATGGCGGCTGAAGTCTACTGACTGGTCCCCCGCCCACAGCAATGGGCAATGACGTTGCACGCCGCTGTAGCCGGCCCGCATGAAGAACAGTGCATTGCCGGTCTTGCCCGCGTTGGCAATGGCCCGTGCGTTGACCTCGGCCCAGCGCACTGGCCAGGCGTTGTGCTCGAGCATCGGGTCGGCATCGCCGGCCAGTTTCAGGTCGATGGGCAGGTACTCGCCGAAGTCGGCCATCCAGCCGGACAAGCCCTTGTCGAGCATCTCGCGCCGCAGGATTCGCTCTTCAAACCACTGCGCCGCTGCCGGCAAGGTGAAGTCGACCACGCCACACAGGAACTCGCCGAAGTCCACCAGATAGGTGCCGCCTTCGACTCGCGTGGCCAGGTAACCGGCTTCCTGCGCTTCCTGAAACAACGGACCGTCGTTGCACAGGTACGGGTTCACGTAGCCCATGAACCGGATGTCCTGTGCTTCAAGGCTGGCCACCCAGGCGGCGTGATCGGGGTAGCGCGTGCTGTTCCACTGCCAGTCCCAGAACAGGCGTTTGCCAAAGGAGGTGATGCGCAGGCCTTCCCAGTCCTCGCACCACAAGGCGCTGACCGCGACGCGCTGGTCGAGCGCATCGTCGAGACGCGCCTGGGCGTGTTCGCGGCCGTTCTTCAAGCCCAGAATCGCCCCTTTCATCACCCATGCCGGCAGGCGCGGCTGGCGACCGAAATGGCTCGATACCTGGCTGACCAGTTGCACGAAGTCATCGGCCAGGAGGAATTCGAACGCCTCGGGCACCGCCCAGAACTGCAGTTCATGAAATTGTTGATGGCGGAAATCAAAATCGGCGTAGGCCGTGGTCACCGCATGCAGGCAGTAGCGCTGGGAGGAAATGTAGGTCGGCTGCGGATAGTTGGTGTGGTAGTAGTCGCCGCCGGCATTGGCTTCGTTGTCCGCTTGCAGGGTGAGCCAGGTCGACTTGTCCCGGCCGACTCCGGGCTCCGAGGTCCAGAGCGGAAAATTGCGCCCGCGCAGGTCGAAATACGACATCTGCTCGCCGCAACCCCAGACATGCTCATCCGCTGCTGCCGGTACGCGCAACCACAGGCGGTTGATGCCCGCATCAATGTTCAGTGGCACCAGGCGCAACACGTTGTCCTGCACTTGCAGGCTCAGGCTGAGCAGCACCGGGCCGTCGACCCAGGCGCGCAAATCCAGGCGCGCTGCGGCCTGGTCTAACCAGGCGTGACGCAAGGCCAGCCGTTCCTGGACATAGTCACGGATGGAGAAGTTGCCGCGCTGCATGCTGATGTCCGCCTCGCCCTGGCCGACGAAGATCGCCGGGTTGCGCTCGCTGTGACAGAACAACACGCGGCCATCGACCACCAGGCGGATGTCACCCTCGGTCTGGACGAAAGCGGCAGTGGCGAGTGAAGTTGAAGACGTCATCAGGATTGCACCTCGCAGGTTGGCAGGGAGGATTTGGCATCAGGTTCGCGCTGGCGCCAGCGACGGCGGACCACGCTGATGGCCGCCAGCGCCGCGACCCACACCGCCGCCAACAACGGCACGAACCAACTGCTCGGCCCGGCCGCACTGGCCACTCCCAGCGGAGAAAAAGTCAGGTAGATCGAGACCAGTGCGGCCAGCAGCACGATGCTGAAGCTGCCCGCATGGCGCCATGGCGTCAGGTCCATGATCCGGCTCGAGGTCTGCACCACGTAAGGTTCGGCCCGGGCGTAGCGGTTGCGCAAGGCGATCAGGATCAGCATCTCGATGGCGAACATGATCCCCATCACATGGATAAAACTGATGCCCAGGCGCACGTCGATTTTCAGGCCCAGCACGAATACCGCGTAGCACAAGGCGTGCAGGCCCAGCACCAGCTTGGCCGGGAATGCACCGCCGCGGGCATTGAAGAACCCGAACAGCATGATGGCAATGATCGGCATGTTGAAAAACCCGGTGAAGCGGCGCAGCACCGCGTAGATGCCTTCCGGCGCATACATCAGCATCGGCGCCACGACCAGCGACACCAGGGCGGCGAGGATGCTCACGCGCTTGCCGAAGCGCACCAGCGCCTGATCATCGGCCAGGGGCCGCAGCGGCTTGTAGAAATCGTAGGTGAGCAAGGTCGCCGTGCCGTTGATGATCGCGTTGAAGTGACTCATCACAGTGCCGAAGATCACGGCCACGAAGAACCCCTTCATCCACCAGGGCATCAACACCGACACCAGCGCCGGATAAGCCATGTCGGAGTTTGACAGCGGCTGATCGCGGAACAGGTGCCAGGCGATGACACCCGGCATCAGCATGGCCAGCGGCACGAGCAGTTTCAGGCAGCCGGACAACAGCACGCCCTTCTGCCCTTCAGCGAGGTTTTTCGCCGCCATGCTCTTCTGCACGATCGCCTGGTTGGTGCACCAGTAAAACAGGTTGGCAACAATCATCCCGGTGAAAATCGCGCCAAACGGCACCTTGTCCTGCGGGCCGCCGATGGCATTCAGCTTCTCGGGCGAGTCCTGCATGATCGTCTGCGCGCCGGACAGTACATCGCCCTGGCCGAGGGTCCACAGGCCAATGATCGGGATCAGGATGACCACGACCAGCAGGCCGATGCCGTTGATGGTGTCCGACACCGCTACCGCGCGCAGGCCGCCCAGTACCGCGTACGCCGCGCCAATCACCCCGGTGCTGACGATCAGCAGCGAGATGGTGGCCGGGTAGGACCAGCCGAGAATGCCTTGCAGGTCGAAAATCTGGTTGAAGGTGATTGCCCCCAGGTACAGCGACGCCGGGTTCAAGACCAGCGTGTAGGTGGCAACCATCAGCGCGCTGACCACGCGACGGGTGGTGACGTCGTAGCGCTTTTCAATGAACTCCGGCAGCGTCGAAAAACCTCCACGCATGTAGCGCGGCAAAAAGAACAACGCCAGGGCGATGGTCGAGACGGCCGCAGTGGCCTCCCACGCCATCGAGCTCAGGTTGTGGGCATAGGAATCACCGTTGAGGCCGATCAACTGGTCGATGGACAGATTGGTGAGCATCATCGAGCCGGCGATAAACCAACCGTTGAGCCCACCGCTGGCCATGAAGTAGCCGTGGGCACCGACATCCTTGGCCTTGCGCGTGAAGGACCAGGAAATGGCGGCCACCAGGCCGGTAAAGAACAGCATGCTAAGGAAGGTGAACAGGGACGTATTCATTTTTTATAGTTGTTCTCCAACACGGGTTGGGTAGACGCTCGGATAAAATCGCAGCGCTGCTAAATGGTACGCGCCGAGCATAAACCAAGGAAAATCGTAGCGCTACGATTTTTCCTTCGTTTTACGCGCATTTTTGTTCGCATTCGAATTTTGCCGAGCTGGCATGCTCGTGATTGACTTGAAAGCGCCCTGCTTTCATTCTCTTGGACTTTTGCACCCGAGGAAACAGATGAGCGACTTACCGGCAACCATCGCCAACGGCAATCCGGGCCGTCGCAAAGGCAATCGCGTGACCATGGACGAAGTCGCCGAGCGGGCTAACGTCTCGCCCAGCACCGTTTCACTGTTCCTGCGCGATCCTGACGCTGTCTCCAGCAAGCGTGCCGAGCGCATCCGCGAAGCCATCGCCGAGACCGGCTACACCATCAATCGCCTGGCGGGCGCCCTGGCCGCGTCCCACAGCCGCACTGTAGCGGTCATCGTGCCTTCGATGATCAACGCGTTTTTCTCGGAGACCCTGCAAGCCATGCAGGACGTGTTCGAAGCGCGGGGCTATCAGCTGCTGATCAGCAACAGCAACTACGACCCCGACCGTGAACTGGAACTGCTGCGGGCCCATTTATCCTGGTCCCCTGCGGCACTGGTGCTCACCGGTAACCAGCATCAAGCCGCTCGTTCGCTGCTCGAAGCCACCGGCATCCCGGTGGCGCAAATGTGGGAGCTGGGTGATGAGCCGTTTCATCTGCAGGTCGGGTTCTTCCACGAAGATGTCGGCGCGGCGCTCGCCGAGCACCTGTACCAATGCGGTGTGCGCCGCTTCACCTATGTCGGCTCACGCATGCACCTTGACCATCGCGCGCAAAAACGTGCCGAGGGCTTCCGTGCCTGGCTGGAAAAAAAGGGTTGCACGGCGACGATTATCGCCCTGGAAGAGAGTACTTCCGAGGTGGTGTTGACCCAGGTGTTCGACCAGTTGGCCAAGACTGCAGATCAGCCTCAGGGCTTGTGCTGCTCCAACGATGTGCTGGCGATCGGCGCGCTGTTCGAAGCCCGTCGTCGCGGCATCGATGTGCCCGGCCAGCTGTCGATTGCCGGTTTCGGCGACCTGCCCCTGAGTAAGCTCAGCGCGCCGCGCCTGACCACCGTGCGCCCGTACCCGCTGGAGATCGGTCGGACGGTCGCCACTCGCCTGCTGCAGTGGATCGAAACCGGCACCCTGCCCGCCGAGCCGGAAACCGTGGACCTGGGGTTCGAACTGATCGTGCGCGAGAGCACCTGCGCAGTGCCAGATTGATGCAGGCGGCACACAGCCGCCCGCATCGCTTGCAGCCTGCGCTGTCAGCGATTGACGCCACCCAGGCACACGTACTTGATTTCCAGGTAGTCCTCGATGCCGTAGCGCGATCCTTCGCGGCCCAGGCCTGACTGCTTGACCCCACCGAAAGGCGCCATCTCATTGGCGATGGCCGCCGTATTGACGCCGACCATGCCGTACTCCAGCTCTTCACTGACGCGCATCACCCGCCCGATGTCGCGGGTGTAGAAGTAGCTGGCCAAGCCAAACTCGGTGTCGTTGGCCCGCTCGATGACCTCTTCTTCGGTGCTGAAGCGGAACAACGGCGCCAACGGGCCAAATGTCTCTTCCTGGGCGACCTTCATGGCAGCGGTTACACCGGTCAGTACGGTGGGTTCGAAGAAGCTGCCACCCAACGCCGCACGCTGCCCGCCGGTGACCAACCGGGCGCCTTTTTCCAAGGCATCGCCGATGTGCTCTTCGACCTTGCGCACGGCCGCCTCGTCGATCATCGGTCCCTGGGTGACGCCCTGCTCCAGGCCATTGCCCAATACCAGTTTTCGCGCGGCAGCGGCGAGCTTTTCGGCGAATTGATCGTAGACGCTGTCCTGCACGTAGATTCGGTTGGCGCACACGCAGGTCTGCCCGGCATTACGGAACTTGGACAGCATTGCGCCCTCGACGGCCTCGTCCAGGTCGGCATCATCGAACACAATGAACGGCGCATTGCCGCCCAACTCCATGGAGACTTTCTTCACCGTGTCGGCGCATTGCCCGATCAACAGCCGGCCCACCGGAGTCGAACCGGTAAAGCTGAATTTGCGCACCAGTGGATGCCGCGTCAGCACGCCGCCAATCTGAGTCGCGCTACCGGTCACGACGCTGAATACCCCGGCCGGGATACCCGCACGCTCCGCCAGTGCCGCGAGCGCCAGGGCCGACAACGGCGTCTGGCTGGCCGGGCGCAGAACCATGGCACAACCGGCGGCCAGCGCCGGCGCGACCTTGCGGGTGATCATCGCGTGGGGGAAATTCCACGGCGTGATGGCCGCCGTCACGCCGATAGGTTCCTTGGTGACCAGAATGCGCTTGTCCGCCGACGGCTGCGGGACGGTGTCGCCGTAGACCCGCTTGGCTTCCTCGGCGAACCACTGCACGAACGAGGTGCCGTTGGCCAGTTCGCCGCGGGCTTCGGCCAATGGCTTACCCTGCTCGGCAGTGAGGATCAGCGCGAGGTCATCGAGGTTGTCCTGCATCAGGCTGTACCAGGCCTGCAGTAACTCGGAGCGCTCCTTGGCGGTCTTGCGCTTCCACTGCTTGAATGCCTTGTGTGCGGCAATCACGGCCCGCTCGGCTTCGGCCTCACCCATTTGCGGCACCCTGGCGATCAACTCGCCGGTGGCCGGGTTGGTGACATCGAAAGTAACACCGCTGTCGGCACCGACCCATTGCCCGTCGATATAAGCCAACTGTTTGAACAGCGAAGAATCCTTGAGGTTGAGCATGAGGTTCGAACTCCTGTGCAGATCGGAAAAAACCGGATCAATGAATCGGTGGCTCGGGCACGACTTCCCCGGCTTGCAGGAAATCGAAGTCGCAGCCTTCGTTGGCCTGGGTCACGTGCTGCTGATACAGCGCCGCGAAAGAGCGGCCGTACTGGCGATGAACCGGCACGTGCGCAGCACGCCGGCGAGCCAGTTCTTCGTCGCTGACGCGCATATTCAGGGTGCCGGCGTCGATATCCAGGTCGATGATGTCGCCGCTGCGCACCAGGCACAGCGGCCCACCCACCGCCGCTTCCGGCGCGACGTGCAGCACACAGCTGCCGTAGTGGGTGCCGCTCATGCGTGAGTCGGAAATGCGCAGCATGTCGCGCACCCCGGCTTCCAGCAGCTTTTTAGGGATTGGCAGATTGCCCCACTCGGGCATGCCTGGCGCGCCGACAGGCCCGGCATTGCGCAGCACCAGCACGGTGTCCGCGGTGATTTGCAGCGCCGGGTCGTCGATCATTCGGCTCAGGGTTTCGTGGTCGTCGAACACCAGCGCCGGCCCGGAATGCTTGCGCAATGCAGGGCTGGCGGCAGAAGACTTCATCACCGCGCCATCGGGGCACAGGTTGCCGCGCAGCAGTGCCAGCGTAGCGCCCTGGTCGAGGCCCACCACAGGGTTATCGAGGCTGCGGATAATATCGTTGTCGTAGCACTTGGCATCGGCCAGCAACGCGTCCCACGTTTGCCCGGTGGCCCCGGCGCAATCGAGCGCCAGGAACGGCGTGATCTCGCGCATCAGTGCCCGCAGGCCGCCGGCGAAGTGGTAGTCCTCCATCAGTGCATTGCCGGACGGGAACAGATTCAGCAGCACGGGGATTTTGGCCGCCGTCTCGGCCAGTTGCTCCAGCGTCAGGTCGATGCCGGCACGACGGGCGATGGCAATCAGGTGAATGGCCGCATTGGTCGAGCCACCCATGGCCATGTAAACCGCCACGCCATTGGCGAAGTGCGCAGGGGTCAGCCAGGTGGATGGCCGGCGGTCGCGCCAGATCAAATCGACAATGGTCTCGCCACACTGCGAAGCCATGCGCGGATGCCCCGCATCAGCCGCCGGAATGCTCGACGCGCCCGGCAGGGTGAAGCCGATGGCATCGGCGATGCTGGTCATGGTCGACGCAGTGCCCACGGTGTTGCAGGTGCCGATCGAGCGGGTCATCGCGCCTTCCAGTTCTTCCCAGGCCACCGTATCGATCAGCCCCAGGCGCCGCTCGTCCCAGAACTTCTTCGTATGGGTACCCGCGCCGGTCTTCACCCCACGCCATTGGCCATTTGACATTGGCCCGGCAGGGCAATAGAGAATCGGCAGGTCCATGCTCAGGGCCCCCATCAACAAGCCGGGCGTGGACTTGTCACAGCCGCCGAGCAGCACCGCACCATCGATGGGCAGGGAGCGCAGCAGCTCTTCGGTTTCCATGGCCAACAGGTTGCGATACAACATGGTGGTCGGCTTGACCATCACCTCGCCCACCGACTGCACCGGCAGCTCCACCGGAAATCCGCCTGCTGCCCAAACACCGCGCTTGACCGCTTCGGCACGTTCGCGCAGGTGCGAATGACAGGGTGACAACTCGCTCCAGGTGTTGAGGATGGCGACCACCGGCTTGCCCATGAACTCCTCGCGTCGCAACCCGATCTGCTGCATGCGCTGGCGATGGGCAAAGGCGCGGATGGTGTCCGGAGCGAACCAGCGCTGGCTGCGTAGCTCTTCCAGTTTTTTGTGTTTATCTGACATGAAATGGCTTCCGCTTGACTCTAAAAGGCCGTCTCCCAGATGGGTCTCGACGGTGTCGGTGATTGTTTAAAAGTGGATGGACAGCAACGGCCGCATGACCAGGCTCACCCCTGCCAGCAGCAACAGGACGAAGACGCCGATGCGCAACGTTCGTGCCTTGATCGCGGGTGGCCGGCGACGCATGTACCAGGTCAGGGCGAACACCACGGGCGCCGCTTCCAGAGCCAGGTAACCCGCACTCACGTCAAGACGCCCGGCGTAAGACTGCAGGCCCAATCGCAACAAGGCGTTCAGCGCAAACACCACGATCAGGGTGTCGCGCACCACCTGCGCCGCCAGTGGCTGGCGATACAGCTGATAGACCAGGGGCGGACCGGCGCTGGAGAACAACCCGCCCATGACCCCGGACAACCCGGCAAACCCGCTGAAACTGAGCCATCCGGAAAGTCGCTCGAGGTGGCGCGACCGAACCACCAGCAGGAAGCTGCACAGCACGATGGTCAACCCCAGCACCAACTGCAGCAGATCCCGCTCATGCGCCCCCAACAGGCCCAGCAATTCAACCCCTGCAAACACGCCGAGCAGGCTGCACCCGAGGATTAGCGCCAGCAGCTTCGGCGCCAGGGCCGGGCGACGGCGCAGCAAAACAAAGGCGTTGATCAACGTCAGGATCGAGCTGACATTGGCGACGGTCTCCACCGGCGCCAGCTGCAACAATCCGGTGAGCCCCAACAGCAACAGGCCGAAGGCAAAACCCGTGGTGTTCTGCGCAAACGTGGCCAGTGCCACACAGAGCACAAAACCCACATGGGACCAGACGCTCATCATTTACAGGCTGTCTCGAACAGGCCAGGGGCCCGACAGGTCGGGGAATTTGCAACTGCCATGAGTACTCCTGAGGGCCAGACTGCGGGTGATTTTCACCGGTTCCTGAAGCCGCCCGGCTTGAGGTCAATCAATACGGCGTGGTGACCGCAACGGGCGCCTGATGAGCCTTCAGGACCGTGAGGAACTCGTTGGCCTTCTTCATCATCATCGCCAGGTCGGACGCCACTGCGGCGAAGGCATACCCCTGCTCCAGATAACTTTGAACCAGTTCAGGCGTGCCGCCGACTATCCCCATCGGCATGCCGACGCGCCTGGCGCGCACGATCGCATCGCTGATCATCGCCTGAACCTCTGGATGCCCCGGATTACCGATGTGACCGCACGCTGCGGACAGATCGCCCGGACCAAGGAACAGCGCATCGACCCCGGCAATCGCGGCAATTTCTTCAAGGTTCGCCAGCGCGGTTGGCGTTTCGATCTGCAGGATGCAAGTCACTGCGTCGTTGGCTTCCTTGCCGTAGTTGGCCCAGGTGCCATAGCGGCTGGCACGGTGCACAGCGGCAAAACCGCGGGTGCCCAACGGTGGATACTTCACCGCGTTGACGGCCGCCTGCGCCTGCTCGGCGTTCTCCACGAACGGCACCATGACGTTGAACGAACCCAGGTCCAGTGCTCGCTTGAGCAACACCGGGTCATTGGCGGCAACCCGCACAATCGGCTGGGCGCCCCCGCAGTGAATGGCCTGGAGGATTTGCCACAGATCGCGAAATTCGATGGGCACGTGTTCCATGTCGACCAATAGCCAGTCAAAACCGGCGTAACCCAGGGCTTCGGCGGTGCTTGCAGACCCGGACATCAGCCAGGTGCCAATGGGAGCGCTGGGGTCGTTCAAGCGGCTGGCAAAGGTCTGGGTTGAGTGTGCGTCGGACATGGCGTGCCTCCGGTTTCAGATGGGGTTGCGGCGCTACTCGCGGTGCTTGAAAGCAAAATCGCAGCGCTGCAAATTAGAACTGAAAGCATATTCCAGAAATAATCGCAGCGCTACGATTTTTACTTGTGGTTGTTGATTGAGTGTTTAGGGAGTGGATTGAGGGATAAAAAAAATGGAATTGTCTAGTTGTCCGTTCGGTCAAGAATTACGTAACGCAGTAATTTCTGACCAGGAGCCAGCGATGACTATCGAAGCAGAGACACTCGTACAACTGACCGCCGCGCTGCAGCAGCGCGGGATCGTTCTGGTATCGGATGTGAGGTTTACCCGGGCGCCTTACCGGATGAATCATTTGTGGACGTGTACTGTTGAGTAATCGGGCCTGATAGCGTGATTTCAGGACTATCGTGACGCTTGCGCCAGCGTTGCGACCCGGTAGATCAGTGCATTTCCAACTCGCACTACAACGCACCTGGATCGGACATTTGTAGCAACTCGGCAATTCTGCTACGCAGATCACCATGTATGTCCTCAGCGTAAGGGATGCCTGTTTTCCAGTCGTAAAACCAGGCGGGCATCTTGCGCTTCTCTTCCGGCTCTGAAGAGTAGCGAGGGAAAATGTGGCAGTGCAGTTCTGGTTCGGAATTTCCGAGGATCTCGTAGTTCATCCGCAAGGCGCCAGTTGCCTGTAGAACCGCGTCACCGATTCGGGCCATGTCGAGCAGGTAGATGGACCTGGCTTCGACGTCCAGATCGTTGAGGCTTGGTACTACAGGGTCGGGTAGCAGGAGGCAGTAACCCGGCAGAAATTGCACATCCCCCATGACTGCCCAGCCTGATGGCATTCGGCAGATGACCTTGTCGTTAGTACCGTTGCGGGCCAACTCTACGCGTTGCGAAATTAACGGCACGTGCGCTCCTTCAAGTGCTGGAGTAGAGAGCGGTCGGTAGAGTGACCGATCCATGAAAGGTCTTCTTTCACCATTTTTTCGAGAAATAAGTCATGACGCATCCAAGGGCTGTAGCGACGCCGCCCTTGAATACCGTGTAGCCGGAGCCTTGACATGCAACGTACTGGTATATCGCGCAGATCAGGAACAGCAGCGCAATCAAAAGTATGGAAATGGATATCCCGCGTTGCATCTGAAGTCGACGTTTGTTACGTCCTATCCACACGGCAAACTCTCCCTGGCCGTCCCGTTCTGAATGGTTCCAGACCATAAGGGCTGTAGTGCCGCACAGCAAGTATCTCGGAAGCTCAATCTACAGATAACTGATGTTCCAACCGGACTTACCATGGCGCAAAAGTGTGTGAAATGCGTTCATAAAACGTTTTTTGCAAGAGCGAGTTTGCTTGCGAATCACCCTAGATACCGCGGTTATCGAGGCTTCACGCGTTATCGTTGACGTTTTTCGCGAGCAAGCTCGCTCCTACATCAGTATTACGACACTGGGTCGGGCGTTTTGGGCGGACTGCCCATCAAGGGTTGGGGTACTCGCTGGATACCGAATTGGCGGCATCCACGTCGGCCATTTCTTCGTCGACAGGCGCCTCATCGTCAGTTGGAAGGGGGACCTCGGTTCCACTTCTTTTAGGATCATGGCCTGTCTCGTTGTCAGTGCCGCCCGACACGCCCTTCTGGGAAATATTGCCTGGGGCATTCTCGTCAATTTCCATGTTGGCTCTCCGTTCGCAATGCGCGGGAATTCCGCGCTTGTACATGAGAGAGAGCACATCGTTGCAAGTGCCCGGTTGTGGACGAACGGGGCGCGCAGCCTTTTCGAGGTAACCCGCTGTAAGAGCGGAACCGATAGAAGCCGTGACCTTAGAAATGAATACGTACACCTGAAGCCGCCATCGCGAGCAAGCTTTGCTCCCACAGGTGATACAAGCCTGCTCCCGCAACCTCGCAAAATGCGGCTATCAACTTGCCGTTATCGGCTTTTTTGCCCCCACCTGCATCCCTACAGTAAGTACGACTTCAACGGCGACCCACCCTCGCCCCGTTCAGGAATCGTGCATGTCCAGCCTGCCTTTGCGTATCGAACGGATCGACCCGCTCACGCCCCATATCCGGCGCCTGATCCTGGTCGCCGATGCCAACCAACCTCTGCCCGAATTCACCCCCGGCGCGCATATCGAAGTGCAGATACCGGGCAGCAAGGCCATGTGGCGCGCTTATTCGCTGGTCAGCTTGCCGGGTAACCCGCACTACGAAATCGCTGTGCAGCTGGAAGACCAAAGCAGCGGCGGCTCGCGCTGGATGCACGGGGTGCAGGTCGGGCAGCAGTTGCAAGTACGGGCGCCAAACAATCATTTTCCGTTGGCCACCGACGCCAGTGATTACCTGCTGATCGCGGGTGGCATCGGCATCACGCCGATGCTCGGCATGGCCCGCGCACTCGCTGCCAGTCAACAGCCTTTCATCTTGCACTATGCCGGCCGGGACGCCAGCCGCATGGCGTACCTGCAGGAAGTCCAGGCACTCGAGTCCGCCCATTGCTGGATCAGCGGCGGTGACCCGGCCCGACGCCTGCCCCTGCCCCACCTCCTGAAATCCCACGCCCCTGGGCGCCACCTGTACGTCTGTGGTCCCAAGTCGCTGATCACCGCCGTGCTGCAAACGGCTCGCGAGCTGGGTTGGGACGAGCATCAACTGCACAGCGAATTGTTCATCGGCAGCCTCGACACCCAGAGCCCAGGCGCTTTTGAAGTGGAGCTGCGCAGCAGTGGTGTGACGCTGCAAGTCCCCGCAGGACAAAGCGTGCTGGAGGCCATGATCGCCGCCGACCTGGACCCGATGTTCGATTGCCGTCGCGGTGACTGCGGAGTGTGCGTGGCCCAGGTTATCGACGGCGTCGCCGACCATCGCGACATCTGCCTGTCAGAGCGCGAACGGGCCGGGGGCAGCTTCTGTACCTGTGTATCGCGAGCGTCCAGCGCTCGATTGGTTCTCGATTTGTAAGAGCGTTGCGCCAAGGCGCCCACCCCTTCATGACGGCTAGAAAGGAGACACCATGATTCCCTCCAATGAACAAATCGCGGCCCTGGTACGCGACGACAGCGTGCACAAGAGCGTCTACACCGACCCTCAGCTGTTTGACCTGGAGATGCAGCGCATTTACGGCCAGGCGTGGATCTACGTTGGCCATGAGAGCCAGGTGAAAAACGTCGGCGACTATCACACCACCCGGGTGGGCGATCAGGACGTGATCCTGGTACGCGGCGCCGACAAAACCGTCAACGTGCTGTACAACCGCTGCCCGCACAAAGGCGCCAAACTGGTCGCCGAGGGCGACGGTAACGTAGGCAAGTTCTTCCGCTGCCCTTACCACGCCTGGACCTTCAAACTCGACGGGCAACACCTGTCGGCACCGCTGAAAAATGCCTTCGAAGGTACCTGTTTCAATCCGCAGCACGCGGATTTTTCCATGGTCAGCCTGGCACGGGTCGACAGTTATCGCGGTTTCGTTTTTGCCAACCAGATCGATCATGGCCCGGACTTGAAGGGTTTCCTCGGTGGCGTGATTACCTCCATCGACAACCTGTGCGACCGCTCCCCAGTGGGTGAAGTCGAAGTGGCCGGCGGTATTTTTCGGGTCATGCAGCGTTCCAACTGGAAGGTGTTCTACGAAAATCTGCACGACACCATGCACGCTCGCGTCACCCATGAATCTTCCGTGGATGCGGCCCGCAGCGAAGCCGAAACCCTGGGCGAAATGCCTTTCGAACTGCTGATCATGGACGGCAACGGCGAACCTTACGATTTCTGGGAAAAACTTGAGCTGCGCGCCTATCACAATGGCCACGGCTACATGGAAGCGATCTTCGATCCGGCCGCAGCCGAGCGCGACGAGGTGTCCAAGGCCCACTTCGAGTGCCTGAGCGCGGCTTACGGTGAGGAGCGCGCCCGGGGCATTCTGGGGATGAACCGGCACAACACCGTGATCTACGGCAGCGGCTCGCCCCACACGGTGTTCATGCAGTTTCGGGTGATCCGGCCGATGGCCGTCGATCGCACGCTGGTGGAGATCCAGACGTTCCGCTGCAAAGGCGCACCGGACGCGGTATTTGACCGGGCGTTGACCTACGCCAATGTCATCAACTCGCCCTCCTCCAACGTCATGCCCGACGACGTGGAGGTCTATGCGCGCTGCCAGGAAGGCAACATGACCCGCGGCGGAGAGTGGATCAGCATGCATCGCTATGTCGGCACCGATCGATTATTGCCCGACGGCGCGGTTTCGACCAATGGCACCAGCGAATTGCCCATGCGTAACCAATTTGCGGCCTGGAAGCACTACATGACCGCCACCCTGATTGCCAAGGAGAGCACCCATGCTGCTTGATCGCACTTTCGATGTCTCGACTCACAGCCTGATTCCGGCGCAGGTACCCAGCGAAACCCTGCGCGACATCGAGCAATTTCTGTACCGCGAAGCACGCCTGCTGGATGAGCGCCGTTTCTGGGAATGGGACCAGTTGTTCACCGATTCGGGCATGTATTGGGTGCCGCAAAAAAACGGGCAGGTCGATCCCTTCGAGCACATTTCGCTGTTCTGGGAAAACCGCATGCTCCGCGAGGTACGCATCCGCCGTGTGGAGAACGTGCGTAACTGGTCGCAGCAGCCGCCGACCCGCACCGCGCACCTGGTGGGCAACGTGATGATCGATGGGCTCGACAGTCAGGGCCTGCTGGTGGTGGGCGCGACGTTCCAGGTCAGCGAGTGGCGCCTCGACCAGCGCCAGTTGGCAGGACGCTATACCTACAAACTGGCGAGCCAGGACAACGGCGACTGGAAGATCCAGCTCAAGCGCGTTGACCTGATCAACTGCAACGACGTGTTCGCCAACCTGGAGGTGTTTGTCTGATGGCGCGCCCAACCGTCATTGCCCTGCACTACCAGAACGACGTCCTGCACCCCGACGGACTTATCCGCGTGGGGCTTGCGGCGCACGATCCGGCACGCGATGCGCTGCTGGATGCCGCCATCAGGCTGCAGCAAGGCGCTCGTGCACGCGGCTGGCCGATCATCCACGTACGCGTGGCGTATCGCCCCGACTATGCCGACCTGGTGCAGAACGCGCCGATCCTGCGCGCGGTGGCGGCCAGTGGTGCCGTGCAGGACGGCAGCTGGGGCGCGCAGTTCCATGACGCCTTGCAACCACTGCCAGGCCCGGACGAATTTATCGTCACCCATACCCGCATCAACGCGTTTTATGGCACGCCGCTGGATACGCTGCTGCGCCAACTCGACGCGCGGCAGTTGCTGATCGCGGGCGTCGCCACCCACTCGGTGGTCGAGAGCACGGTGCGGCACGCGGTCGATTGTGGTTTCGAGGTCACGGTTTTATCCGACGCCTGCGCCGCCGCGCACCCCGCTACCCATCTGGCAGCACTGGACAGCATGCGCCTGATCGCCACCGTCACCGACGTCGCAAGCACCCTGGAGTCAATGCCATGAAAACCGCTCCTGCCGCCAACCTGCAAGGTCAGGTGGCGATTGTCACCGGCAGTACCCAGGGCCTGGGCACCGACATTGCCCGGCAACTTTTGCAGGCCGGCGCCAGCGTCATGCTGGTTGGGCGCAACCACGAAGTGGGCACGGCACTCGCCAGCGAACTGGGTGCGCGCTGTCGTTTCGTCGCGTGCAACGTCGAGCTGGATGAGGACATCGATGCCTGTCTCGACCAGACCCTGGCCGCTTTCGGACGCCTCGACATCCTCGTCAACAACGCCTGCGTCTACGACGACCAGGGCTTGTTGTCTGATCGGGCGCAATGGCTGCACACCCTCAACATCAACCTGGTGTCCGCAGCGATCTTTGTGCAGAAAGCCGCGCCGCACATGGCGGAAGGCGGCACCGTCATCAACATCGGCAGCACCGGCGGCAAGTTCGGAGTAGCCGGGCGAGCGCTGTACCCGGCGTCCAAGGCCGGGCTGCTGCAACTGACCCGCAACCTGGCCGTGAGTCTGGCACCGGCGTCGATTCGGGTGATCAGCGTCTCCCCGGCATGGACCTGGTCGCCCTCGGTGGCAAACATGAGTGGTGGCGACCTCGCGGTGGCCGACCGGGTCGGCGCCCACTTTCACCCGCTGGGCCGCGTGGGGCGCGGCGAGGAGATCGGCCAGGTGGTGGCGTTTTTGTGCAGCCAGGGAGCGTCGTGGATTACCGGCGCAGACATTCCGGTCGATGGCGGCTTCTCCATTCTCGGTCCTGACCAGGGTCTCTCGCCGCGCGCGTGGTTTGAGCGCTTGCGTGATCCCGCCTGAACAGCATCCATAAAAAACCTGATGATGAGCGAGGCAACAAAATGGGCAAGATGATCAGTGTGAACGCCGGCGACGGCAGCGGCAGTTTCGCCGCTTACCTGGCACTACCTTCCAGTGGCAAAGGCCCTGGGGTAGTGATCGGCCAGGAGATTTTCGGTATCAACGCCAACATGCGCGAAGTCGCCGATTTTTACGCCGAGGAAGGTTACGTCGCCTTGGTCCCGGACCTGTTCTGGCGCCTGGAACCGGGCGTTGAACTGGGCTACACCGAAGCCGATTTCGCCCGGGCGATCGAGCTATTCCAGGGTCTGGATGTAGACAAGGCCGTGGCCGACATCGACGCCACCTTCAACGCCTTGCGCGCCATGCCCGAAGTCGAGGCCAGCGGTTTGGGCTATGTAGGTTTCTGCATGGGAGGCAAACTGGCGTATCTGACCGCGACGCGCACCGCTGCCGCTTGCTGCGTGGGTTACTACGGCATGGGCATTGAGCAGATGCTCGACGAAGCCGACAACATCAAAGGTCGCCTGGTGCTGCACTTCGCCGAACAGGACAGCTACTGCGACGCCGATGCCCGCACGCTGATCAACCAGCGCCTGGGCGGCCACAACAACGTCGAGATCTACACCTACCCCGACGTCGACCATGCCTTCGCCCGCAACGGTGGCATGCACTACAACAAGCCAGCGGCGCTGATGGCCCATCAACGCAGCATCGCCGCACTGAAGCAAGCCATCGGTCCGAATTACAATTTGTCGCAGCTATGGGACAAACACATCGAGTTCGAGTTTGCGGTCCGCGACGTTCCGGCGACCATGGCAACTATGGTTGCCGAGCCCTACGTCAATCACATTCCGACCATGACCGGTGGCGTGGGTTATCGCGAACTGAGCCGGTTCTATCAAAACCATTTTGTGCATGCCAACCCGCCAGATATGAAGCTGATACCGATCTCGCGCACGGTAGGCGCTTCGCAGATTGTCGACGAGTTTGTGATGTGTTTTACCCACACCAGTGAAATCGACTGGATGCTCCCCAATGTCGCGCCGACAGGTAAATACGTTGAGATTCCCATGCTGGGGGTCATCAAGTTCCGCGGCGACAAGCTGTGTCACGAGCATATTTACTGGGACCAGGCCAGTGTACTGGTGCAGATCGGGCTGCTTGACCCAGCAGGTTTGCCGGTGGCGGGGGTTGAGACGGCGAGGAAATTGCTGGATGAGCAGTTGCCGTCCAATACGCTGATGGGCAAATGGGCAGGTTGAGCTCCCTGTAGGAGCAAAGCCTGCCGGGCGACGTTTCGACGATGGACGACAACGATAACGCGTTCATCCTGGATAAACGCGGCGGCTTCAAATCCATCGCGAGCAAGCTCGCTCCTGCAGGGATCGGCGAAAAGGTCACGAGATTTGTGTTCGCTGCGGCTGATTATTTGCCGCAGCCAGTCTGATGCGGCAGCTCACCAAAGCGCTCCCTGTAATACCGGGCAAAGCGCCCCAGATGTGCAAAACCATGCTCCAGGGCAACAGCCGTAATGCTCAGATCGCGACCACCCAGCAGACGCTCGCGCACCGATTCAAGGCGTAAATTACGCAGCCGCTCCATCGGCGTCTGTCCATAACAGCGCTGGCACAGGGTATTGAGGCTGCGCACGCTCATGCCCGCTGCCGCCGCCAGTTCGCCCAGAGACAGCGCTTCACCTAGATGACTGCGCATCAAGCCTTCGATCTTGTGCAGCTGGCGCAGTGCCTGACGCTGCGCCGGCGACTCGATCACCGCCGGCTGCAAGGCGTCCACTTGCGGTGGGTGGGTCAGCAGGAACAGCGGCAGGCTTTCTTCCAGGTGGCGCAACCAGTGCGCATGCACCTGCGCGCCCTCGCTTGCCCCTAACTGTTCCAGCAGGTCATCGACCAGGCGCAACCACCCGCGAGCCTGGCCAGTGTCGAGTCGATAAGCTGCAGGCAAGACAAAATCAGGCGCCAGCCCGCCTTCGTCCACCAGCCGCTCCTGCATCAATCGCAGCAACGAACGCGGCACCTTGAGCAGCAGCTGCTCACAGCCGGTGTGCCAGACCAGACGCGCCTGGTGATTGGGCGAGAGGACTGCCACCTGGCCGGCCTCCAGGTCCAGCGCCAACCCGTCGCACTCAATACTGGCGCGCCCGCGCAACGGCATCTGCATCAATACAAAATCGGTAAAGGGCCGTGGCCGCACCTCAACCTCGGCGCCATAACGCAGGACAAACAATTGGCAACGCCCTACTTCAGCGCGAAAAAAAGCCGTGTCGACATTCCCGGTGCGCCAGCTCAAGTCGTGTTCGACCAGCTCACGAGCGAGCAGCCGATGACTTTCGTGGCGCGAGCGACTGGTAAACACCGGCGTGCGACACAACTTCGACAGATCGAGCCCGGCACCAGGACTTGAAAGCGCAGCCATGCTCACAGCGACCGGCTACGGCGAGCTTCGTTACGTTGCAAGGTGGTGCTCGGCGTCTCATCGAACAGCTTGCGGTACTCGGTGGAGAACCGCCCGAGGTGGGTAAACCCCCAACCCATGGCGATGACCGAGATGTTGCGCGACGAATTATCCTCGAGGATTTCCTGGCGCACGGCACCCAGCCGATGCTTCTTCAGATACGCCATGGGTGACATGCCGAAGTACTTCCTGAACCCTTCGAACAGCTTGAACCTCGACACCCCGGAAATCGCCTCGATGTCCTCCAGGTGCAGCGCTTCGCGGGCGTTCTCATGGATGTACTGCTTGGCCCGAATCAAGTAGTGCGGCAGCTTCACACCCAGCGCATCGCGCAATTCTTCGGAGTAGTTGTTCGGTTGGGCGAGGATCAGGCCCTTGATCAGCGAACTCTCGATGTCGCGAGTGAAAAACGTCTGGTCGTACAGCTCGCGACTGCGCTCCAGTTCGCCGATAAAATAGCGCGCCATGCGCCACCATGAGGCGGAGGAGCCGTTGACGGCGTCCATCACCGGCTCGAAACGCAAAGGGGTTTCCAGAGGCCGCTGCAACATGTCCTCAAGGGATTTGCGCATGGCCGCGCGGGTGATCACCACCTGAATCTTGCGGCAATCGCCGTTGATCGCCAACTCCTGGTTTTCGTGGGGCGAAACGATGATTGCGCAGTCGCGATCGGAGGTCATCTCACAGCCGTTCTTGAGTAGATGCTGTTCGCCCACCAGGGGCAGGCTGAGGCTGTAGCTGTTGAGGTGCTCGGCGTCTTCGATGCCCACCGTCACGTCGGTGCCGTACTCGATCACGCCCAGGGTGGTCGACATCGACTTGAGCACATTGCCGCTGTGATGAAACTGAATGCGGTTGGGATGGCTGGTCTTGAGCAGGTGTGGCCCGCAGATTCCGGCCATCCACTGCCGCGCGCCATTGAGGTCATAGCGCTCGATACGAATGTCACGAACATGTACATCAGGACTTGTACTCATCACGGGGCACCCACGGCTGTTTTTTTGAACGCGCTCTAGCGGCACGCCTCTGCGGGAAGGAGCAATCTTCATGCCGCCAGACCGCCTGCGTGGCCGGCCCGAAATATGCGGATAACATTCGCCGAATAATCGGATAGGGACCGCTCAAGACCGCAAACATCCACCCGGCTGTCCACCCTTCCCGCCCCCTAAACACTGGAAAGACGCAGCAAAAAAGCGCACTTGACCACCGACTGCACGATAGTCAGGCACCAAGGGCAGGCGTGATTGGGTATTACCTGCCCAGATGAGCAGGCAGGTGTTACCCCTTGTAGGCGCGATCGCTTACCAGAATTTCCAGGTGTAGGTGGTGATCAGGCGGTTTTCGTCGAAGTCATTGGCGTGGCGGAACTTGACGTTGATATTGCGCAGCTCCACGCCCAGATTCTTCAACGGTCCGTCCTGAATCACATAGGACAGGTAAATATTGCGTTCCGACTCGCTGCTGTCACTCAGGGCACCACGATCAATGTCGGTGCCGCGCATATAACGCGTCATCAACTTCAAACCGGGCACACCCACGCCAGCGAAATCGAAGTCGTAGCGCGCCTGCCAGGATTTTTCGTTGGGTTTTATGAAAGCAATGGCCGACCAGTTCACCAGATACGGCTGGGGTGCATAACCGTTGAGGGTCGGGAACGGGCTGTCGCCGAGCATGCGCTGGTAACCCAGGCCGAACGCGTGGGCACCTTTGCGCAAGGTGGTCATGGCCCCGTAGGAGCGATTGTCGATGCGCCCGTACAGCGCGTCACCATCTTGCTTGTTGTTGAAGTAGCGCACATCGGTTTTCAGCCCGTAACCACTGCCCAGGTCGGCCAGATAGGTTCCGCCCAGGTAGTGCTGGCGGTAGATATCTTCCAGCTGCCCGTAGAAGTAGGTCCCGGTCAGCGCGGGAGTGAACGCATAGCTGGCACCGCCGAAGTTCAAGCCGTCGCTGCGGCGCTGGATGTCCGGGCCGTTGAACAGGTACATTTTCTCGCTGTTGGAGGATTCCCGGCCGCTGATTTCGGTGAAGCGGCCACCAGTCAGTGTCAGTTTATCCACCTCCCTGGACTCGATCAGGGTGCCGTGGTAAGTGGTGACCAGTTGCCGCGAATCGTCCATGTAGGCCACCGGCAGCGTTGGCCGATGCTCGCCGAATTTCAACTCGGTTTTCGAGTAGCGCACCTTGGCCGTGTAGCCGCCGCGCCCGTATTCGGTGGCCTGCTCCTGCTTGCTGACACTGTACGGAATAATGCTGTCAGGCCCCCTGCCGCCACCGCCGTCGAGTCGGTAGGCGTACTGCATGGAGGCGTCCAGGCCAAACTGCACCGGGCCCTCGGTGTAGCCCGAAATGAAGCGCAAATCGAAGCCCTGGGTCCAACTGCCAATGCGCGAGTTCTTCGGGTTTTCGCCCTTGTAGTCACGGTCGATATAAAAATTTCGCAGGCCCAGGCCCAAGTGGCTGTCTTCGACAAAGTCCGCCACGGCCATCATCGGCGTCATCATTCCGGCCAGGCTGGCGGTCTGCACGCAACGGGTAAACCAACTCGCTTGAAACATAACTTCTCCCCTCTCTTTTAATGTGCGAACACATCAAGTAGCGGCGCGACCAAAGTGATCACCCCAATCGTCGGCAGTCGTTTCTTTATTAAAATAGTCAGCATGAGTCGAATTATTAAAGATGCTCACCCGGCGCAAGACCCGACACGCATCGGCCATGATTAGGCCGTATTAACGATTGACTCTCTATCCTGTTAATCCACGAGTCATATCCGTTTACTTCGATTTGGCAATCCAGCATCAATCCTAGGCCCTCCGCCACTGTGCGCCCTGGCAGGTCGCAGGCAGGCGGGCCAATTTTATGGCCTGCGTTTGCCGACAAAGCGGATAGACCCAGGCCCAGGCAACTTATTTAATGAAGGCACACACCACTTATTAAATGCGCGAATTAGCCCGATGCAACGAGGTATCGATTAATGAGCAGTGCAAAAAGCCTGGAACAATGGAAAAGCTTTATCGAGGGCTGCCTGGACTTCCGTCCGGCAGAGGGTATTTTCCGTATTGCCCGGGATATGTTTACCGAGCCGGATTTATTTGATCTGGAAATGCAGCTGATCTTCGAAAAGAACTGGATCTACGCCTGCCATGAAAGTGAAATCGCCAACAAACACGATTTCATGACGATGCGCGCCGGGCGCCAGCCGATGATCATCACCCGCGACGGCGACGGCCAGCTCAATGCACTGATCAACGCCTGCCAACACCGCGGCACCACCCTGACGCGGGTCGGCAAGGGCAACCAGTCGACCTTCACCTGCCCGTTCCACGCCTGGTGCTACAAAAGCGATGGTCGCCTGGTCAAGGTCAAGGCGCCCGGTGAATACCCGGAAGGTTTCGACAAGGCCACCCGTGGCCTGAAAAAAGCCCGTATCGAAAGCTACAAGGGGTTCGTGTTCATCAGTCTCGACGTCGATGGCAGCGACAGCCTTGAGGACTTCCTCGGCGACGCCAAGGTGTTCTTCGACATGATGGTCGCGCAGTCGCCCACCGGTGAGCTCGAAGTGCTGCCAGGCAAGTCGGCCTACACCTACGACGGCAACTGGAAACTGCAGAATGAAAACGGGCTGGACGGTTATCACGTCAGCACCGTGCACTACAACTACGTGGCCACCGTGCAACACCGCCAGCAGGTCAACAGCGAGAAAGGCCTGGCCGGCGCCGACACCCTGGACTACAGCAAGCTTGGCGCGGGCGACAAGGAAACCGACGACGGCTGGTTTGCTTTCCACAACGGTCACAGCCTGCTGTTCAGCGACATGCCAAACCCGGCGGTGCGCCCCGGTTACGCGACGATCATGCCGCGCCTGCTCCAGGAGCACGGCCAGGGCAAGGCCGAATGGATGATGCACCGGCTGCGCAACCTGAACATCTACCCAAGCATGTTCTTCCTCGACCAGATCAGTTCGCAGCTGCGCATTATCCGCCCGAACGCCTGGAACAAGACCGAGATCAACAGCTTCTGCCTCGGTGTAGTGGGCGAATCGGATGCGGATCGGGAAAACCGCATCCGTCAGTTCGAAGACTTCTTCAACGTCTCCGGCATGGGCACCCCCGATGACCTGGTGGAATTTCGCGAAGCGCAGCGCGGCTTCCAGGCTCGCCTTGAGCGCTGGAGCGATATCTCCCGCGGCACTGGCAAATGGGTCGAGGGCGCGACGCCCAACAGCGAAACCATCGGCATTTCACCGGCGCTGACCGGCACCGAGTTCACCCACGAGGGCCTGTACGTAAATCAGCACGGCAACTGGCAGCGTTTCATGCTCGAAGGCCTGGCGCGCCTGGCCGCTGAAGAGCAACCGTTGAAACTGCGTGAGGTGTGAACATGAATTCGCAACTGCAATACCGCATCGAGCAATTTTTCTATCGCAACGCCGAAGCCTGCGACGCCCAGGATTGGGATACCTACCTGTCGATGTTCAGCGACGACAGCGAGTTTCACCTGCCGCAGTGGGACTCGGAGCACGTCTACACCACCGACCCGAAAAGAAGCATGTCGCTGATCTACTACCCCAACCGGGGCGGACTGGAAGACCGGGTGTTCCGCATTCGCACCGGCAAGGCGGCATCGACCATCCCGATGCCGCGAACCCTGCACCTGATCAGCAACGTGCGCATCGCGCCGCTGGACAACGACCAGCTGGAGGTGCGGGTCAACTGGCACACCCTCTACTACCGGCTGCAAACCGCCGAGCAGTTTTTCGGACGCGCGACCTACCACCTGCGGCCCGACGGCGACAGCTGGAAGATCACCCGCAAGCATGCGCTGCTGCTCAACGACACCATCAATTCGGTGCTCGATTTCTATCACCTCTGACTGGCGGAAGTCTGGATCATGAGTCACAAGGTCGCATTCAGTTTTGCCGACGGGAAAACCCTGTTCTTCCCGGTTCAGAACAACGAAATCCTGCTCGATGCGGCGCTGCGCAACGGCATCAACATTCCGCTGGACTGCCGGGAAGGTGTGTGCGGCACGTGCCAGGGGCGCTGCGAGTCGGGCCTGTACAGCCAGGACTATGTCGACGATGAAGCACTGTCGGCGCAAGACCTGGACCAACGCAAGATGCTCACCTGCCAGACGCGGGTCCAGTCCGATGCAGCGTTCTATTTCGACTTTGCATCGAGTCTGTGCAATGCAGCGGGGCCGGATCGGCTCAAGGGCATCGTACGGGCTGTCGAGCAGGTCTCGCCGAACACCGCGATCCTGCATCTGGATGCCGGCGCCGATGGTCAACAACTGGACTTCCTGCCCGGCCAGTACGCCCGGCTGCAGGTGCCGGGCACCGACGGCAAGCGCTCCTATTCGTTCGCCAACCGCCCCAATAGCAGCAACCAGTTGCAGTTCCTGATCCGGCTGCTGCCTGACGGGCTGATGAGCAATTACATTCGCGAGCGCAGCCTGATCGGCGACGAGATCATGCTCGAAGCGCCCCTTGGCGCTTTCTACCTGCGCCATGTCGACAAGCCTCTGGTGCTGGTGGCCGGTGGCACCGGGCTCTCGGCGTTCCTGGGCATGCTCGACGAGATCGCCGAGCGTGGCGGGTGCGGGCATCCGGTGCACCTGTACTACGGCGTGCGCAATGCGGCGGACCTTTGCGAAACCACGCGCATCGCGGCCTATGCCGAACGCATCCCGGGCTTTCGCTTCACCCCGGTCATCAGCGATCCGGCCCCGGACTGGAGCGGCAAGCGCGGGTACATCACCGAGCATTTCGACCTGGCCGAATTTCGCGACCAGGACCTGGACATGTACCTCTGCGGACCACCGCCGATGGTCGAATCCATCAAGCAATGGCTGGCCGGCCAGGGCCTGGACCAGACCCGCCTGTACTACGAGAAGTTTACCGAGAGCAAAACCTGACACTGGAAGCCGCAGCCACAACAAATCTCCAGGCACTCGCACATTTTTACTGCCCTCCACTAACAACTACGTCTCGCGCGACGCGGACTTCACTAAAGGCGGCATTATGAAAAAACTACTCGTGGGTACATTGCTGGCAGCCAGCTGCGTAGCCAGTCTGCTGGCCCAGGCCCAGGACCCGGTGCGCATCGGTTTTATCACCACCCTCTCGACCCCCGCCGGTTATCTGGGCGAAGACTCCCGCGACGGTTTCCAGCTGGCAATCGATCAGGAAAACGGCAAGCTGGGCGGTGTGCCTGTGAGCTTGCTGGTCGAGGACGACGGACTGCAACCGGCTCGCGCCAAGCAGATCATCGACCGTATGAGCCTGGACGGCGTTTCGCTGTACACCGGGGTAATCTTTTCCAATGTGCTGGCGGCGGTGGTCAACACCGCGACCAAGGACGGCTTCTACATCAGCAACAACACCGGCCCGTCGAGCCTGGCGGGCAAACAGTGCAAACCCAACTACTTCGTCGCCTCGTACCAGAACGACACCATCCATGAAATGGCCGGGGTGGCGGCCAATGACCTGGGCTACAAGAAGATGGTGATCCTCGCCCCCAACTACCAGGGTGGGCGCGATGCACTGGAGGGCTTCAAGCGCACTTACAAGGGTGAAGTCACCGAGATCTACACCAAGCTCAACCAACTGGATTTCTCGGTCGAACTGGCCCGGGTACGTTCCCTGGCACCGGATGCGATTTTCGAATTCCATCCTGGCGGTGCCGGCATCAACTTTGCCAAGCAATACGGCAGCTCGGGCCTGGGTAAAACCATCCCGATGGTGGTGCCCGTGTTCTCCATGGACGAGCGCATGCTCGCCGCCCCCCAGAAAAGGCTGCTGAAGAAACGGGTAGCGTCTCCAAATCCGGCGTCATGCAAGAGTTTTTGAACCGCCGCCTCGGAATGTGGAGGATCAGCACCTTGAAGGATTTTCCCAAGCTTGACCTTCACTTCATCCGCGCTGGCTCCATGCTGCCGCCACCGCTGCCCCCAAGCCGCAAGCAGTAACGGCTGGCTGGCATATGCGTATTGATTCCCCGCGACAATCAGCGGCGCACCCGGTTTTAGATGAGCCCGAATGGATCGTAAAATTTGTCGCTTGGTTTCATCTCCATCGAGATGATGGAGTACACCGATCAAGGTCGCTGCGTCGTATGACTCGTCTGCTGCCAGGTCTTCAACTTGCCCAAGATGCATGGTTGTTCTTTCAAGCAGTTTGTTTGCCTCTAATTGCTGCTTCGCAGCCTCCAACATCGGCTCGGATGGATCAACCGCCGTGAAGCGCCAACCCGGCTCAAGCTTGGCCATAGCAACAATTTCCTGCGCCGTACCGCCAGCGCCAACTACAAGTATTTTTGCCGAACTTGTATTGCCCAGGCTTGCCGCCAGCATGCACGCAGCCAAGTCTTGGCAGGCGTCATATCCAGCTAGTGCAATACGGCTCTGTCGTCCGTACTCCTTGGCTCGTGAGGTATCAAATTTTTCAGCTGAGTTGAGAGGGGATGATTTCAAGGCGGTTCTCCATTGTCCTGAAATCAAGCTACGCCAGACACAGCAATAATAAAAATTCATTAATTTTATGTGGCGTATTCCTGCAAGGAATGCATGGATCAAAAATTGCTGTTTGCTTGAGCTGATTCAGCCTCTTGTCGACAGTCAACTTTGGGTCGTCTTCTGCCGGTCATGATCAAGAAGCGTGCTGGTCGAATCCGGCCCAAAGGACTGGTCAGGTCGAATGCAAACGGGCGGGCAAGTCTGTGCAACTACCCAGTCAGAAACTCGATTGCCGCGTGGAGTCCTGCCATGTCCCTCCATACCTGATGTTGGAGCTACATGGATAGTGGATGGAAAGAGGGCATGCAGAGCCCGATTAACGTGGTCGACAACTACCTGAAAACAAAAAATATGAAAAAAAAGTTACCTAACCTAACCGCCTGTATTCTCTAAATAAAATCGAATCTAACTGTTAGTAACGCCCCGGAACTGTTGCAGTCGATCAACGCGAGGACAGGATCAGGCTTTCGGATCAAGAGCGCGCACACTGAACGTCACCACGCCCCAGATGATTAGCTCATCGCCTTCGAGGATGTATCGCGGCGGGTAACCTACGTTCTCGGAAATCAAGATGATGTTGGGGCCACGCTTGCACAGTCGTTTGCATACGAGCTCGCAGTTCACCGCCGCAATCACGATGTGTCCGTGCTCAGCGGTGATCGAGCGATCAACCACAGCCATATTGGTTGCAATGCTCCAGCAGATACTTGCTACCCGTGACCGTACCCGCGGCACCTAGAAATGTGATTCTCATGGCCGTCGTCCTTGAACATTGAGAGGAGCGCTATTGATCACTCTTTTCGTCCAAGGTCAGTTGACTTTTACCAACTGCAGGCTCGATGGCACCTTGTTCAACCGGATGAGCGTAAGGGCTTGACGATCATCAAACTGCACGGTGCCCGGTTTAACACGCTCTCAGCAGTATCGCCGATAAACCGGTCAGGCCCATGGTGATAAACCGTGCCCAGTACCACGATGTCGAAGGCATTTTGTTGGGCGAAAAGCCCGATGACCTTGTGGGGAACGCCAGTCAGTGAGTGTCGCCGCGTACTCTTGATGCAATAGCGCTCAGCCAACACATCGAAAGCCTCCTGCTGGGCATCCTCAATCGCGTCCCTCAAACTCCCATCAAGGGTGCCTGTCGGAACACTCATCGGCGCCTCGCTTATCTCTGACCAACGACAGACGTTAAGTAAGTGCAGCGAGGCACCGCAGCTGGCTGCCAGGATCGACGCCAGATTGAGTATTCGGTCATTTAAACCCTGAGTCAGCTCCTCCAAATGGGACAGATCGATCGCGGCCAGGATTTTCAATGGTTTGGGATTTCTGGCACTGGTCACCAGGTGCAGGTGGGTCGGACACTCGCGCAGCAGGCGCCAGTCCAAGGGGCGGTGAAAGGCTCGGTCGAGTGCTGGCACATAATAGGTGTCCTTGATCACAAGGTCCGGATGGAAGTCAGTCACGTATTCCAGCAGGTTGGTCAGGCTCGACTTGGCCCAGACCACTTCGGTGCTCACCTGCAGGCCGTCGCATCGGTAAAAACGGGCCTGCTGCTCCAGCCAATGACGGTGCACTTGCAAATAGCCTTCTCGTGCCTGGGCCATCGCGTCGTGGTCCAGTAGCCCGGCTATCACCAACGCTTGAACATAATCGAACGCGACAATGTGCAACAACGAACTGGTTGCGCACGCCAGGGCATGTGCACGCTCAAACGCCGGCGTATGGGCCATTTCGCTGGGGGCTATCAATAGAATGCGTTTAAGCTTGAGCATCACATACCTCGCCCTGGGTCCTGCCTGCCAGTTAATTATTGGATGTCATGCCGAGGGGAAACCTGACTTTTATCAACTAATCAGCCGCTGTCGGCAATGGAACGACTCGCTCTCGGTTAGTCAATCCAGGGTTGATTCAGCTCAACTTTTTTCCGGCGTTCAGGTGTAGAACTGGATTGACCACGGGGCCCGTGCGCAGCTGCTACTTGAAAAGAAATGGAGGAATCGATGCCATTTCGCTGCTCATACGCCATGCAGCGTGCCCCGACTACCCGCGCCTTCTCGCTGGAGCTTTGCCATGTTGGCAGTCACGCTGATCAATATGCTGGTGGTTATCATCGCGGTCGTGATCCACTACGAATGCCTGCTACGGCTTAACGATTGGCTGCCCCGGCTCAAGTTGTGGAGCCGCTTCAGAATTGTCGTTGGCGTATTCGGCGCTCTGCTGGCCCACGCAACAGAGGTTTGGTGCTTCGCATTGGTCTACTACCTCATGGTGCACACCGGCAAATGGGGTAGCTTGACAGGCAACTTCGACGGTTCACTGATGGACTGCGTTTACTTTTCCTTCACGACCTACACGACGATCGGCTTTGGCGATATTTCACCGGTGGGCGACATCAAGTATTTGACCGGGCTGCAAGCCCTGACTGGGTTGGTGCTTATCACTTGGACCGCCTCCTTTCTGTTTCTGGAAATGCAGAAATACTGGCAACGCAAATAGTCGTTATCCCGGTCGAATCAGCCTCAACGGTCGTCTGCCCTCCGAGTGCATCGACAAGCTGTCGAGCTGAGTTGTGCCATAACGCTGTACACATTCGAGCTAAACCGCCAAAACGCAGCATGGCGCCTGATACAAAATATGCTCGGTCGTGCTGCCCAGGAGTTTGTCCAAACCATGGTACTGGACCCTGCCCATCACGATCACATCCACGTTGTGTTCCTCAGCAAACTCACTCAACACCTTGACCGGGTGTCCGTCTATGAAATGTCGACGATCCGGGGGCACACCGAACCGTCCTGCCAACCGAAGGAAAGACTTTTCCAGATCCCCGCGAAGCGCTTTAGTCAGGTCAGCGAGCGTGAGGCCGTCCATGTCCGCCAGAAAAACAGCCGAGATCTCGCATGCAAAAAGCAAATGCAGCTCGGCATTGCACTGCATGGCAAGACTGCAAGCCTTCTTGATGATTCGGTCATTAAGTTCGTCGTCAGCTGACTCGAGGTCCGATACTTCGACTGCCGCTACAACCTTATGCGGCAAGGCCATGCCACTGCCGCCCACAAGATAAACCGGCACCGAACAGTGACGTAACAAATGCCAGTCCAAAGGCGTAAAGAAGGCCCGCTTGAGCACCGACGCATGGTCAATTTCCTTGATCAACAAGTCCGGTTGCATGTCCGTGACGAGATCGATGACGTCTTGCTTCATGTCCTCAGCCCACGTCACCTCCGAGGTCACCTCAATCCCCCGGCCACGCAGGTTCTGCGCCTGAGCCTCAAGCCAGCCGCGATGGTCCTGCAGGTATTGCTCGCGGGCCAACGTTCGGTCCCCCTCTTCAAGCAGCGATAACCATTTAATCGAGGGAATCAGCGCGGCGATATGCAAACTCGCGCCGCTGGCCTTGGCAAGTGATGCTGCATGATTCACGGCTGGGGAATGACGCAGCGCCGGATTGATGATCAGTAACAGACGTTGATACTGGCCCATGATCAATCTCCAAATGACGGGAAATACGACGCAAACCGCTAATGGTCAGGCGTCAGCGATTGGCCCTGACCGCCAGAATGCTGCCAGGCACAGAGTACAGCGCTCGCTCCGTGTTGCTGCCGATTAGCCGGTCGACACCCGTGCGATGCACGGTGCCCATCACCACGACGTCGGCCAGGTATTGCTCGACAAACTCACTGATCACCGGCACCGGCAACCCCATGACGAAATGCCGACGCTCGGGTGGCACGCCATAGCGATCCGCCAATGCAATAAACGCCTGGTGCAAGGATTGGCGCAGTTCCTCGATCAAGTCCACGTCCCAACCGCCACCGGCCAGTGGTGCGTCGCTATTGAAAGCGGGCGATAAATCGTAGGCATACAGCAGGTGTAACGGCGCATCGCATTGCAGGGCCAAGGCGTTCGCCGTCTGGATGATAGTGTCGTTCAATCCGCTGATATGTGTCGAAGGGGCGAACGGGTCGACTGCCACGACAACCCTGTGAGGGAGGCTGTAGCGGACTTGGTTGACCAGATGCACGGGGATCGGGCACTCACGCAACAAGTGGCAATCAAGTGGGGTAATGAACACCCGCTTTAGCAAGGGTTCAAGGGTGACATCTTTGATCAACAGCTCGGGTTTGAGATCTTCGACTGTCCTCAGAATGTCCTGCAGCGGATGAGTGGTAAAGACGGCTTTGACCGTTACCTCAAGCCCTAGCGCGCTGAGCCGATCCAACTCTTCGACCTCCCAGCGGCGGTAGCGCCGCAAGTAGCGCTGATGCTCTGCGTCGTCGACTTTTTCTTGCCATAAATGCACCACCGGCGCCGGGTCAACAAAGGCCCGCACATCCAGCACCGCCCCGGCCGCCTTGGCCAATGCGACGGCGCGCAACTGGGCAGGAGACTGATGCAGAGTTGGGTCAGCGATCAGCAGAAAACGTTGATATTGCCCCATCACACACCTCCGCTCGACACCGGTCATACATTGCCAGCATGGTTGAAGACTGCGCGTCATCCCTTCGTGCGGTTTGATTTACATCAAGCACAAGCAAATCAATGCCACCAACACCGGTGTCTGATCCAGATCAGATTCAAGCATCGACCGCGGTGTACAAAGGATTCAAGCGTGGCTCTCTGCCGCGAGCCAATCTTTCAAACCGCACTGGAGGAAACATCCCATGCTTACCGTCAAAGACCACAATGATCGGGCTGCAGCCGCCTACGCTGCGGTCCACGGCCAATACTGGATCGAAGCACTCAGGGACGGTCGCCATGTGCTGATTCGACCGCTGGCGGAAAAGGATCGTGACCGTGAATATGCCTTCATCAAACGACTGTCTCCCGAATCTCGGCACATGCGTTTTCTCACGCAGATCAATGAACCCGGCGCTGCGATGCTCAATCAGTTGATGGACACTGACAATAGACAGCGTGTGGCCTATATCGCCCTGGTCCATGACAACGGGCAACTGGTCGAAATCGGCGTCAGCCGTTTCGCCGCTACCCGCGAGCATGAATGTGAATGTGCCGTCACAGTCGCCGATGAATGGAAGCACTTGGGGTTGGGCACATTACTGATGGAGCATTTGATCAAGACAGCCCGCAAAAACGGCTTTCGCCAAATGTATTCAGTGGACTCGTCCGGCAATGCCCCCATGCGCGACCTGGCCAAAGTGCTCGGATTCGAAACGCACAACGATCCAGACGACAGCCGTCAGGTGATCCATCGACTTTACCTGTAGAAAGCCGCCCCGCAATGTTCCGGTCAACGGCTCATCGCGGGGCGATCAAGACCTCACGATTGCAGCATTTTTCCCGGTTTGATCGCCAGTACACTGCACGGCGCCCGAT
Source organism: Pseudomonas sp. Y24-6 (assembly GCF_020295325.1). Classification (NCBI taxonomy): domain Bacteria; kingdom Pseudomonadati; phylum Pseudomonadota; class Gammaproteobacteria; order Pseudomonadales; family Pseudomonadaceae; genus Pseudomonas; species Pseudomonas sp. Y24-6. The sequence continues at coordinate 725,510 of NZ_JACBXG010000001.1, forward strand.
GCAAAAGTTGTTCGGCCGTAGTGCCCAGTAGTTTGCTCAAGCCCTTGTGATGCACCGTACCCATGACAATGACATCCGTGCGGTACTCGGAGACAAATTCACAAATACTCGGCACGGGGGCGCCCTCTATGAAATGACGACGCTCCGGTGGCACGCCATGGCGTTCGGCAATGGCCGCAAATGCTTCATGCTGAGCCGATCCCAACATTTCATAGATACCAGAGGCCAGTGGCAGCGCGGCAAAGCCCATGTCCTGGGCGTATATAGCCGTCCAGTCATACACATGCAGCAGTTCAAGACTGGCATCACAGACTGCGGCCAGTTTCGTCGCCGCGTCGATAATCTGATCGTTGAACACATGGTCCTGATCCTCATTGCGCAACACATCAATGATGGCCAGTACGTTGCGCGGCCGGGCATTCAACGGAGTCGTCACCAGATGCACCGGCACAGGACAATCACGCAGCAGCTGCCAATCCAGCGGCGTGAAAAACACACGCTTGAACGACGACTCTTCCTCTGCGTCCTTGATGATCAGCGTCAGCGGCATCTCATTGATGAAGTTCAGGATCTCCCCGTACGGATGTTGTACCCACACCACTTCGCTGCTGACCTCGACGCCATGATTGCTCATCAATCCGGCCTGATCGGCTAGCCATTGGCGATGTGTTTGCAGATAGCCGTCCCGGGCTAGCGCGAATTGTTCCTGGGCGAACAACCCGGCCACTGCCAAGGCCTGTGAATAGTCGAACGCCACGATGTGCAACGGCAATTGCATCGCCAGCGCAAGCGCAGCTGCCCGGTCGAATGCCGGTGTCCGAGTCATGGCTGAAGGAGCGATCAAGAGTAAACGCTGAGATTGCGGCATGGGGCACCTTGGCACTCGGCCATTTCAACTAAGGAGAAGAACCTCAGATTGATTGCTCCTTGTTCCGACCACTTGATCTTTATCAGTTAGACGCACGATCTGCGTCAGAGCAAAACCATCCCCGCCCACAACGCCAGTGTCAGCATCACTTGGCCCGGGATCACGTACGCGGCGAAGTGTCGCCCGCCGCTGACCCACGCCACTACGCATTTGCTGATGGAGTTGCTGCTGATTGCAATTAGCACAGGCCCGACAATGGCATCGAAGGGCAACTGACCGGACTTGGCCAGCGTAGCAATCGACGCCGTGGAGGCGTGCGCATCGGCAAAACCGCTGAACGTGGCCGTCAACATCACGCCCACCTGGCCGAAATGGCTGAGCATCACAGACGAAACAAAGGTGATGCCGGTCATGGTCAATGTGACGATCAGCGCCAGCTTGAGGTTGAACGCCCCACCGACTTCGATCGGTTGGTTGGTCACGGCCGCTGGTTTGGGAAACATCAAGCTTATTCCATATAACGCCGTGGCGGCGGCTCCGGACATCAATGGCCCCCACATATGGCGCAGCAAACCGGGGTCGACCGCCCCCAGGATCAGGCCAACCTGCGTAACGGTAGCCAAATTGGACAGGATCGCGGCCGCGCTCAGGATTTTGATATTGTCCGGCTGCCGGCTGACGAGATGGCCCATGGCGGCGATCGTCACGGTGCTGGAAGCGAACCCGGAGGCGATGGCGCTGATCGCATATCCACAACGGGTTCCCAAGGTTCGAACGGCGATATGCCCAACCGCTCCCACCGCCATAAGCAATACGGTCAGGCTGCAAATAGTGCGCAGATTGATCGCAGCATAGGGGCCGATAAAACGGTCAGGCACCAAAGGCAGCACGACCAGTGCAGCCGTCAAGAGGATGAGGCCGTCGCCCAGCTCCGCATCAGTCAATTGGCTGCGGGCAAAGTGATGAAGCTTCTCTCGATAAGTCAGCAGTCCCGCCAGCACCACGCCGACAGCAATCGCCAGCTCGCGGCTCGTGCCGCATAACGCACCCAGCACCAACACCGTCAACAACGCGACTTCGCTGGTCACCCCCGGGTCGTCGCTCTGGCTTCGCCAATAAGCCACGGTGACGAGAAATCCCAGAGCGATGGCCACGATGCCCACCAGCAAACCACCACCGACCTGCATCGCCACATAACCCAGCAACGCCGTAATCGCGAACGTCCGTAAACCAGCACAAGCGCGGGTCTCGCCCTGCCCCTTGTGCCGTTCGCGTTCAAGACCGATGAGCATGCCTATCCCCAGCGCTGCAGCTGCACCTGTCAGCCCAATGGCTGCGTTCATTGAGTTGTCATCTGCTTGAACTGCACCCTGCAAGGCCCACATCGTTACTCCACGGGGTCGGCGCAAACGCGCTTGCCAATGGCGTAAGCCGTTTGATGGCCGAGCATCTGTCTTGCGTCATTTGCCAGGCCTGCGCCACTTGGCCAGACATGGGGTGCCGCGATTCGTGCCTTGAGCAGGCTCACAAATGCCTGCGCTTCTCCCAGGCTGCTGAAGTTCACCTTAAAGGCATCCATGCACACGACCCAGCAATGGCTTGCCGGTTTCTCCGCGATATCAATGATCATAGAGACCTCCGTATTGCTTCGAGAATCAGCGCGCACAGCCTCACGGCGTAATCGCGACCTTCATGACACCGTCCCGTTGATGGGCAAACAATTCATAGGCCGCTTCAATATCATCGAGTTTGAAACGGTGGGTTACCAGCGGCGACAGGTCCACACCACCACTCTGCACCACGGCCATCAAGCGACGCATGCGCTCCTTCCCACCCGGGCACAGGGTAGTGACAATGCTGTAGTCGCCCAACCCTGCGGCAAAGGCGTTCAGGGGAATGCGCAGGTCGCTGGAGTAAACGCCGAGGCTCGATAGTCGACCACCCGGACGCAGTACGCGCAGGGCGGATTCGAACGTGCCTTGGGTACCCAGTGCCTCAATGGAAACATCGACACCACGGCCATCGGTCAGCACCATGATTTGCTCGACCACGTTGCCGTCCTTGAAATTGACGACATGGGTTGCACCCAAACTTTGTGCGACGCTCATGCGCTCGGCCACAGCATCCACACCAATGATCGTCGTCGCGCCTTTGAGCCGCGCACCCGCGACCGCACACAGGCCGATGGGCCCCAGGGCAAACACCGCAACGGTATCACCAATAGTTACTTCACCCCGCTCAGCCCCGGAAAATCCGGTGGACATGATGTCCGGGCACATCAATACCTGCTCGTCACTGAGCCCATCGGGAATCGGGCATAAATTGGCAAGTGCGTCCGGTACCAGCACGTACTCGGCCTGGCAACCGTCGATGATGTTGCCGAACTTCCAGCCACCGGTGGCGCGAAAGCCGTGGCGGGTACCTGGACCATCCTGGGAACCGCAGCCGCACAGGCAAGCGTAACTATGTCCGCTGGGGGTGATGGCGCCGGCGATGACCCGCTGCCCTTCGAAAAACCCGCGCACCTGCGATCCCAGCCGCTCAATAACGCCAACCGGCTCGTGGCCCACGGTTAACCCTTTGGCCACCGGATATTCACCGCGCAGGATGTGCACATCAGTTCCGCAAATCGTGGTAGTGGTGATACGGATCAATGCATCCAGCGGCCCAACTTCAGGGACGGGTTTGTGTTCCAGCACGATCCGGTTCTTTTCAACGAAAACAGCCGCTCTCATAGTTGCCATGGTGATCCCTCCTTTACCGTTCGAGAGTCAAAGTTCAACACGAGCCCAAAGACTGCGCCGGGGAGCCGGACGAAAGATTGACAATGGTCAACAATTTCGTCGCGGGACGAAGCCCTGATTACCGAACGTCGGGCAATACCATCCTTTCCCCTCGATTTGACAAAGATCAACCCTGGCGCCCTCAACAGCGGCAGGCTAGGTACAAGGCTTCACTGCCCAATAACGACGCAGCCATTGAGGCAAGCGATAACCTACCGGAGATCTGTCATGTCTGATCAATCACGTTTCATGCTGGTCGTCTCGCCGTTAATGGAAAACAGCCCCGCCTTTGACCGCGCCGCCGCCTTGGCCAAAGCATCGGGCGCAGCCCTGCACATTGTGGCGTTCGATTATCTTGAAGGGCTGGCGACTGCCGGAATGGTCAACGAACAGGCGCTGGAACAGATGCGGCAGGGTTATGTCGAGCGCCATCGCCAATGGCTCGAAGACCAGGCCCGGCCCTTGCGCAAGATTGGTGTGCACGTAACCACTGAAGTCGTCTGGGTAGAGAGGCCCTTGCAGGAAATCCTCATTCACCTCAAAGAACAGCCGATGGCCGTATTGATCAAAGCCTTGGAACGCGAGTCACTGCTCTCACGCGTGATGTTTACGCCATTGGATATCCAGCTGCTGCGCGAATGTCCAATACCACTGCATTTTGTCAGTCATTTGCACAATGTTTTGCCGCGCAAGATCGTTGCCGCCGTTGACCCCTTTCATTCTGATGACCAATACAAAGGCTTCAATGACAGAATTCTACGTGAGGCCTCCAAGCTGGCGGACACCTGTAACGCAGAACTGGACGTGATCTACGCCCATGACGTTTCCAGCATCAGTGCGGACGAATTCGGCTTCAGTAATGGCTCAGCGTTTTTCTCCTCAGGAAAAGCCAAGACATTGTTCGATGCGCAGGCGGATGCGTTTCGAAACCTTTCAGAGCGTAACGGTATCCCGCCGGAGCGCCAGCATATGATCATGGGCAATCCGGCCAAGGTGCTATCCAGCTACGCCGGGGCCTATGACACTGATGTGATTGTCATGGGACGTGTTGGACACCGCGGCATGGAGCGGTTAGTTGGCACTACGGTGGAACATCTGCTGTACAAGTTGCCCTGCAGCGTGTGGGTGGTTTCCCCAGAAAAAATCTGAACGATGGATAAAGCTCCATCAAAAAAACAGTTGATGGGAGAATTAGAAATGAACACTCAACTGACCAAAGCTACCAATTTGATTGTTGCGTGCCTGATGGCATTGGTGCCAGCAGTTGCAGGAGCCAACACTCTTGAACGGATACAAAACAGTCAGTCAGTGGTACTGGGGTATCTGCCCGACTTTGCCCCTTTCAGTACTCAGCAGGGTGACAAAGCTAGCGGTTATGCGATTGATCTGTGCTTGAACATCGTCAACACAATAAAGTCCGAGTTGAACCTGCCCTCATTGCAAGTGCGCTTTCAGCCCGTTCAATTAGGCGAAGAAGTCGGCGCCGTCAGTACGGGAAAAATCGACATTCTCTGCACACCTACACCGACGACACTGGAGCGTCGTAAAACAGTCAGTTACTCGATACCTGTATACACTGCCGGCCTATCGGCTGCTGTCAGCAAAAATGCACCTAACTCACTGCTCAGGGTGCTCAATGCTGAAGTCGCTAAAACCGGCCCGATCTGGCGCACGGATATCAATCGTGCATTGGCCAACATGACCTATGCCACGATAGCTGGCGGGGCCACCGAGCAGTGGATTAATCAACAAATGCGCTCCTCGGGCGTGGTCGCCACACTCATTACGGTAGAAGACACTGCCGCGGGTCTCAAATGTGTTGCCGAGGGCAAGGCGGACGTTTTTTTTGCCGAACGCACGATGCTCAAGCATGACCTTGCCGATAAATATTCCACCGGAAATATTGTATTGCTCGATCGAGTTTTTGAGTATTCAACGACCTCGATGACGGTTGATCGAGACGATGAAAACTTCCGCTTGCTCGTCGATACTGCGCTCAGCGAGCTGTACCGCTCGGGTGAGATTGAGCACGCATACAACAAACATTTAGGGGGTGTCAGTGAGACATCCCGGATGTTGTTCAAGCTCTATGCCCTACCTTGATGAAGACAGCCACTGTTTATATATGGGGTGAGAAAAATTTCAGCGCATATCGCTAGATGAATCGATTGTAGCGCTTCGCGACAGGCATAAATTGGCTGATTGTGCCATTGGCCAGCGACAGTTTTGGGCTAGCTGCGGTTCATCGCGATGCGCTGCTATTGGCCGTTTTCAGCCTGTCACCACAGGCTGAAAACGGCCAAATGCACACATTGGCTGTCGGCTCTACGCGTTTTGGCCTTGAATTTGATCGTTACCTGCAAGGTACTAGGGAGGTCAACGCCATCCGCGTGGTACTGCCCGGTGGACTGCTGTTGTAAGTTCAGACAAACGATGGAAGCAACGAGCCAGCAGGCGACGGACCGCTGACTGTTGACTAACACGAAGTATCACTTCATTCCGCAGCCTCAAAAGAGGGGCGGGGAATACTCAGCCATGGCTGCCCATGGCGGTTTCATAAGGCACTTGAGTGAATGACCGTCCGTCCCTGACTTCAATTTGTGAACCAGGACGCTAAAGGAAAATTTCGCCTAAATGTCACGGCCAGGGGTTGATAGCGACATCAACACTGGGGCCTGCACTTGGGTTGCCCTAATAGTCTAGTCACAACTTAGTAGCTAATGGCCTATGGACATCCCCTGAGCATTCAGCGACATTGGCAATTACCATCGGGGGAGCGCACGCCTTGCCCGCTGACTTCTTCCATAGTCAGACACACTACCCGCATCGTAATACCTGGGCACAGCCCACATAGATGCGTCGAGACCACGACAGCATCAGCATTACTAAGTCCGCGCATTTCTATACCCCGCAGACTAGCGATGATCACGCCGGTTCCGAACACATGAATCAGCAAACGGATGCCAATGTCATGGTTAGACAGATGGCCAACCATCTTTTTACTCGGCTGTGAGATGTAATCGCCCAGAATGCTAGACAGATACGAGCGCCTCGAAACTCCCAAGATAATGATGCCCCACTCGCAGGAGACACACCATGAACGCATTAGCCTATAAGGCCTGCCAGGAGGACTACTGCAGCACGCTATTCGCGCCCACCATGCTTGATGGAAGGTCTGGTGGCCCGTGGCGTTACCCGCCCCACCAAACCAATGGTGGGTGACGCCAAGATCAACTTGCCAATCCTGGACGGCCAGCGCCTAGAACTACTTACCACCCAAATTGCTGGACCACCACAACGCCCATCGCTCTAAAATGGCGAGCAGTCAAATGCTGGCGGGCAAGCAGCATCCGCTGATTAGGCGATCCAACTCCGAGAATACAATCCTCAACGAGCTCGCGCACAACACTTACCGCATCGAACCGAACCGAAGGGCGAATCGATGCGCAGGCGTGCAACGAAATTGACGGCAACAGGGACTTCAGACTAACAATGCAAACCTGCGTCGCTGCGCTCCGACTGCCCGTCCGGATGACCGTGGAACAGGTGGCCGGATTTTGGTGGGATAAGTGGCGGATGGCATAGAATGCGCAGTCAGACAGGATTGGTGCTAGAGGCAGCGTGAAAAGGGCCAAAAGCGGCGTGAACTCACACAGGCGCGCACCAGCATAAAAGGCAATCTCAATTCACTACCAATTCACTACCAAAATATCTAAATCACAGACATGAAAAAGCCCGATCGTTTACGAACCGGGCTAAGTCATTGAATAATATGGTCGGGACGGAGTGATTCGAACACTCGACCCCTAGCACCCCATGCACGCAGTACCGCTGTAGGTCCTTGTGAAATAGCCGTTTTTACTGGCGCTCGCTGCAATCGAATGCCCACAAGTGCTTACAAGTGCGTGAGAAAGTCACGCAAAAGTCACGCACCCCTCTTCGGCGTCCTGCCGACCGAACACAATCTCGAACCCTGCTGCTCATCGCATCACGCTCGCCCAATCCGCCCTCCTCGATTACTGTATATCCAAACAGTATTCGAAAAGGCATTACCGTGGACCCGTACGACATTGAAGACACCAGCGACTGGCTTGGAACTCCAACCGAGCTTGAGACATGCCGACAATTTCTGCTCATGCTCGAGAATGAGGTCCAGGAGCTGACCTCCCAGCTTCGCAAGGCGCGGCAGGACGTCTTCGGCCTGGTGCAGATGCATGCGGAGGTATCGAAGGAGCGCGACCAACTGCGAGCAGATTTCAATCGAGCACGGACTGATGCATTAGAAGCTCAGAGGGAGGCAGTCGGTATCCAGACGAAAAGCAGTAGCGAGCTGATGTCGAAGGACCGGGTCATTAGCGAGCTCTACGCGAAAGTCGTTGCGTTGACAGGCGTAGAGCCTTTCACTCAAATACCGAAGCAGTAGCCTCAAGATGTCACGAGTGTGCGGAGCCGTTCCTCGGTTGCCGCGTCGAATATGACGTAGAGCTTTTCGATGGTCGCCTCATTCAGTGCGCGCGCCGACTCCAGGCCCAGGACGAAACCTTCAGCCCGGGCGCCCGCCTTCACTGCGATGATCATCGAATCTGCCCTAGCGATTTGAGCGAGGAGCTTGTCGGCTTCGCGCTCGATCTTCGGGCTGAGCACTATACCTTCCATACGGCTGCACCTTGACTACGATCGTCAGTAGCATAGCCGCTCCCTCCTCGCTCGCAACTTTCTACTACCCTTCGATATGGACAGCATTCAGTCACTACTTAGTAGCTCGGGACGTATCCGATATAAGAAGTAATTACGCCTGACAGTACAGCCGCACCGACATCTTTAGAAATCTTCAATACTTCCCCTAGAATTTTTTTAACATGCCACTCGCCCTCTTGATTTAATGGCTGGGCTTCGGCGTCTCGCAGTGCGTTCTTAATTTTCTGTTTAGCGAAGTCGTCCGCTATCGTGTCGATAACGGCTCGCATTTCCCTAAGCTGAACGAATAACTCTCCCCTTTCTTTTTTGAGCTTTTTCGCATACGACTCAGGTGTATGGACCTCATTACCGTCGGCATTTACAGTTGTAATTTCGCCGTTTTTACCAACACTCACAAACGTTTCGATTTTAGAAATATCATCAACGACCATGATATTTTTAGTCATGATCAGTTCGCCGATTTTTGCGCCTTCCCCAATATCAATAAATTTCATCACCGCTCCGTAATTATTTTTTCTGCTCCTGAATATAGCACTCTGTTATCCGTGCGCGGTGATTTCAATCCGTGGGACCTAGCCGGCATCTATGGAACGTTGTTAAAAAATATGTGATGCCCAAGTTGCAGTGTTTGCTTGGCGCCCTTCGCCCAGGTAGGCGGCTTCGGCATGGTCGTCGCGTAGTAGTGGGTCGCGCCGCCAGTAGGATCAGGTGTGGTGCCTGCCATAACCTGATCAGCAGCCTTCAGCGCCTGGGCATACTGTGCGGCCGGGATAGGCTTCGCACCGCTCAGGTAGGCGTAGTTCGGATCGTTCTTGTTCCAGCAGCTGAACTGCCATGGCTTCAGGCACACGCCAGCGTAGCCCTCACCCCACCATGACTTGGCCTTGCCGTCGAACACACGGTTGCGGATTGTCCAGGCTACGGCGATCTGACCGGCCAGACTTTCGCCGCGGGCTTCGCCCCATAGCGTACGGGCGAGGATGTCGCGATCTCTATCGGTCGGTGTCATTACGTTTTTCTCCAGAACAAAAGAAGCCCGCACAGGGCGGGCTTGAATTAAGTGAAAGCCGGTTAGGGCAAAGGATTGTTAAGGGCTTCATCCATCAACCAGCGCGCTTCGCGGTAGCGCAAGGTCGACGGGAAAGAGCGGACCATAACCGAGGCATACCGCTCGCCGTCCCGATCCCACATGAATACCAAGGAGCCGTAGCTGTCACCGGTACCGGTCTTGCCGAAGACGTACACCGGGAACGCATAAGGGTTAACGGTGCTCGTGATGGTGTAGGAGCGCGGATTGGTCCCGGTCACCGTCATGACGTAAGTCCCTTTGCTGCCGACAGTGAGCATGCGCGGAGCATTGGCATTGATGTGCGCGAGCAGCTTCGTCAGGTCGGTGGCGTTTGAAGTGGTTCCCTCATACGAGTTGTTGTAGGTTGTGGCGGTCATGCCCAGCAGCGCGGCAACGACGTTCATTTGTGCGTAAAACGCTGCCTTCGCGGCGGCATCATTGGCGGCCGAAGGATCGATCAAGTACCCAACCCCGCGTGCGATAGCGGTCGCGGCGTTGTTGTCAGACGGCAGTAGCGCCGCATGCATCAAGTCCAGGTAACTGACCGCATCCCCCGCTTTCACAAACACGGTGCTCGTGCTATCGACAATATCGCCAGCGACTACCGTGAGCGTCTGCGACAGATCTGACACCGCCCGATCCAGAACCAGTGCGGTCATCACCTTGGTGACCGACGCGACATGACCCGTCGCATCGACATTCTTCCCATACAGCACCTTCATATCGGAAAGCCGCGTCACGCTCGCACCCAGCGCGCTAATTTCCAATTCAGGAACAGGTATCGAAAAGACATCCGCCAGTAGATCTTGCATTCGTTTGATTTTATCGGTGCCCGGATTGCCGTTATAGATAAGCAGCGCGGCGATATCTCCGATCCAGCCGCGCTGGCCTTGATAATCGGCCCCGATGTAGCCCATCTGAAGCTTGTTGGTGCTCGTGACGGTGCCTGTCCCCATGTACCAGCCGTCTTGATAGGCTGTCGTATTGACCCCATCGAAGATCGCGCCAAAGACGAACGCCTCGTTGGTCAGCGTTTTGCCTGCAACCCCATTGCCGTGCCACGCCGTCAGCGATCCTGCGTTGTCGTAGCCGATGATTCCAGGCCGGTCAGCCCCTCGCCCGGAGAAGGCAAACCTCCCCGTGGAGCCTACGACGTTAAGCGGGCCTGAGAATTTCGACACAGTCAGAACGGAATACGCCTGGTTGTAGATCACGCTATCCGAAATCAGCAGCTTTTGTGTGCCGGCAAAGCGCGCGGCCTTTAGCCCGCCAATACCGTCACTGACCAGCACCGGGCGCATGGCCTGTGTGACCTGAAGGCCTGCTGGGGAGTGCCCCAGCGCATCAGTAACACCGCTGATGTATTGAACGCCGGCAGACTCGACCAGTGACAACGTCGCATCGTTGGTGAAGTCGTACACGGAAAGCCAGCCATCACGCTTGGCCAAGTCCAGAATGCGCATCCATGGCACCGGAACTGGTTCATCGTCGCGAGTCCAGTGCCAGATGCCTCCGGCCGAGTACACGGCTCCCTTTGGCCTTCCTGGGCTTCCCATGACGACGCCCGGGCGGCCGTCAGCGCTCGGCGGCAGGTCGTCAATATCCGCGACGGCAATGCTAGATACGGCTTGAACTTGACCAATGCCCGCCTCCATCGTCTTGATGCGCGGCGTATTTACGTAATAAGAAACCACATCAAAACCTATTTGCAACGCTGTGCCACCTGGCATCGAGCTGACCGTCAGCGATGTATAGTCTCCAGCAGATGCTGCAGTAGCGAACGCTGCTTGCGTTTCTGCGGTTACGTAGGAGTAGCTGAAAGAGTCGCCATAGAATCCAATGAATTCACCTGCGTTAACAGGTATGTCAACGATAAGCTCCTGCATGCCTGCGCCTGTGTAGGAAACGACGACGTCCGCCCCTACAGCGGTAAGTACATGACCCACCGCCAGAGGAACTCCAGGAACGTTACTGGTGAACCGTCGCACTTTGAGTGAATGTGCGCCTGTTGAACTAAATACTCGGATCTTTTTTATAGCCCCCGTATCTACTACCGGCTTTGCAAAAACTCGAGTGTTCGGGCTGAAATACGTACCGGTCACAGGCACGCCGTTAAGTCCGATGACATTAATATTGGTCAAGTTGTCGGATAGCTCCGTTACTGCGCCTGCACTCGGGTAGCGTTTAATTACAACTGCAGTCCCCGCACTGTTCTTGTAGAGAATCAAATACTCTCGAGACTCGGGGCTAGGCACGCTGAAATATTGCTCAAAAACGGTCGATGCCAAACCAAGTGCTGTAGTGGCGTAGATCCCGGAAGAAATCCTTGTTGCGTACGCGTTTTCCCTCGCCACCTGCGCCGCATCAAATGCTGCCTGCTTCGCGTTCTGGGTCGCAATAAAGGTGTTGGCTCGGGATACCTGATCAGCCACAAACTCGGCCACCATCCCCTTCCACGACCTGAGCGGCGCGCCAAGGCGGTTTAGTACAGATACCGCCTCGGTGGTCATAAGGAGGTCGAAGTCCTCGGCGTTATCGCTCAAGTCCTTCGGAGATTTGGAGCCGGGTGCGTTTCCGGTGTTGAAAGCCATGGGCATTTTCTCGCAGGCACGCCATGTCCACCGCGTGATCGCGGAGTCGTGAGCGCTGGGATTTAAGTTTCCGGCGAGCTGCCGGTGAAATTTCGTGAGGCGCGGTGTAGTTTGATTAGCCCGGGTGCTTCGGCCACTTCTGGGTCATAGCCCTGTCGAAAATGTCCGAATACAGCACGAATTCAGGCGCATACAGCCAATCCTTGTCGATCAATGGCCGCTTGAGCAGCCAGAGCTGCGCCGTGTAGCGCCAGTGGTTGAGCTTGGTGAGGTAGCCGCCTTTATAGATGTCGTCGAACTCAGCGGTGTACTTATCAAGCCCTAGGGGAGTGAGCAGCGGGCATTCGAACTTCTTCACGCCAGAGACAAGCGTGTATTCGAAGAAAGCTTCGAATATCTGCGCCTGCTCTGCGTTCAGCTCCCAGATCACATTGACGAGCACCGGTACGTTCTTGAACTTCCGCCGGGCTTCGCTCCTGCCGTTGCCGAGCTTCGAGCGCGTCATGGGGCTGACAGGCTCAAGCCCGTAGTTCTCCCGCAGCGGATACGGCAGGCCTTCCGGGTAGTCGATCATGGCCATTCCTTATGCGGGTGCAGTGGCGTTGTCGTACGTGTAGACGCGGGCGTCATAGGGCATCCCCTTCATGGCCACGTTTCCGTTTGATGGATCAGATTTGGTGACCAGCACCGGGTAGGCCCACTTGCCGTCGGGACCGAACAGGATCTGCGGCAGGTTGATGTCATGGCTGGTGTCCGGATCGAAATCCAGATCAGCGATGAACACCTGGTACTCATCCACCTGAGTGGCTGGATAGGGCCCCGAAAGCGTGCCGTCTGGCCGGCTGAAGCCGATCTTGTGCGCGCCACCTGCAGACCAGTCGAGCGGCTCGGTTGAGGCGATGACGAATCCGCCGGCGACCGCCTGGACATCCTCGATCTGCGCGCTCTGGCATGTGTACGGGGTGTTGCCGGCCACTGCGCAGAAGCTCAGGTAGCCCGAGTTCATGCCGGCCATCGTCGTTTCCCAGCTGTAAACGTCCTGCCGGAATTTCTGGTGACCGCGACGGCGCATGCCAAAGCGGTAGGCCTGGTTCGTCTCGCCGACTCCTGGGAGCTTGAGCTTTTCGACCTTCTGCCCTGCATCGCCAGGCCACCGGCATTGCACGGTTTCCCATGCCCAGGTTGTGCTCGAGTAGAACTCGACATCCACACCGTCGAAATCATTGACCGAGGAGTGAGGTCCGTTGATGGTCAGCGGCTTCTCGGTCATGTTCTGCGGCGAGTAGGTCTGAGTTTTCGGGCCGTACTCGCGATCGAACGCTGCTCTCGGCTCATCTCGCACCAGGCTGACCAGCCCGTTGTTGATGGTCAGCTCAGCCCAGCCGCAGGCCAGGGCGTCGTTCAACTGATCCTTGGCCGTGCTCCCGGCGTCGATCGTTCGGTCATAGGTCTGGCCTGCGCCGTAGAAGACGCCGTGCATGCGGTCCCATTCAGCCAGGTCGATGTCCGAATCCTCGTAGCCCAGGGACTTCAGGATGTTCAGGCACCACGGAACGATCTCGCGTGTGGGCTCTGGTGGCAGCCAAGTGCCGGCGTAACGCAATGGAAGCTTGCGGGTAGGCTCAGCACTTATCTGGCTCTCAGATTGCGAAGACAGGCGATCACCCCCGCGAATCTTGGCCGACATAACCGTCATGCCCGGATAGCTCGCAGGCCGCACCTGGCGCAGCGCACGGAGGTTGTACCAGTTGATGTCGTCCTGCTTCTCGCTATCGATTCGACCGGGCTGGCTGACGAAGCGCTTCTTGATCCGAGACTCAGGGTTTCTCATCGGGTACGGCAGGTCTGTCCAGTAGGTAAAACCCTGGGCGTCACGGCTGCTCCCTGCGTGCTCCTTCTCGATTGCAGTCCAGGGGCCAGCCAAATCACCGTCGCGGAATTCAAAGGTGTGGAACGAGCGCACCTCATAGATCTGGCCTTCCCGACCGATACCGCAAAGCCCGTTCGGGTGAAACACAGTCCATTCAAGGCGAGTGACCAGCTCTCCGTCCGGACTGGATTTGAAAGGCCCTCGATAGCCGCCCTCAAGGTTCGACGGGTCAAGTGTGATGGTGCCGTTAACCGTCTCCATCAGGTTGAACCCAGGCCACCCAGCATCAACCGGCCCTGCCGAAGTCAGGCGATCAACCACCATCAACGTGGAACTGAAAGCCGTGATCCGGTAGCGCAGGCCCCGCGGGCCGATGGTTGCCAAGCCAGAGCCCAAGGCCAGGCCGACAACCGGCGTCCCGCCGTCGTAGTCCAGGGTCATTTGCGCCGGGACTTCAGCTGCCCCAGCGCTGGCCGATGTGCCGGTGGTGTTGGTCGGGCTGCTGCCGAGGATGTCGGCGCCGCCGGTGGCCACCATCGTTTCGCCGCCGAAGGTGCCGAACTGCGTGATGAGCAGGCGGCCAGATGAAGCACTGGCAATGAACGGTGCAGAGCCCTTGGCGGTGTTGAATGCCGACACCAGGCCGGCAAGGTTCGTGGTTGCCGTGGTCAGGTTGACCGCGTACGGCGTGCCGCCCAGCGTCACGGTGACCGACAGCGGCGTGACGTTGAAGTCGTAGCGCGCCGGGATGCTCGATCCGAGGATGGTCGACGCGGTACCCGATGTAGGTGGCACCGCCGGCGCGTATGGCGTGTAGCTGTTGACGACGTAGTTGCCAGCATTCGCCCCGGCCACCTCGATCAGCATGCCTGGGGTTGGGTTGAGCATCTCCAGCGGGCCTTGCACGATGTCCCGCCCTGCCCCGCCATCCACGACGGTGTAGTTGTAGGGTGCCTGGACGCGAATCACCAAACCGCTTTCCCAGTCATCCGGAAATGTCCCGGCGCCGGCGGGGATCGATATCGAGTCGCCGTTGAACTGGTAGGCAGACGCCGTGGACGATGGCGCAATGCTTTTCGACTCGGTCATTTCTAGACCTGCCGAGCCGCTGGAACTGGCCCCGACTTCACCGACGTTGTACCAAAGCATCGAGGCTGTATCGCCAAGCACGCTTGCACCTGGCGCGTAGACAGTCACTTGTGCGTCGGCGCCCAGCGAGATCAGCGGCGTGTCGCCCACCTTGATGGTGTTGATCGGCACGTCCACATCGCCCTCGGAAATGTAGAGCAGCATTTCCACCCACTGTTCGCGAGGAGCTGCGAACCAGGTGCGCGGCTCACTCAGGTAGGAAGGGAACACCTTCTGCTTGCCGACAACGTGCCGAATGGTCTCGCCCAGCTTGACCTTGTTGCCTCGGGCGCTGGCTTCCCGGAGAGGGTCGCCTTGCTGGGTGCCAGCCGTCGATGGCATGCCGGGCATCTTGGGCATGAGCCATTTGCCGACGGCTTGCACGCCCTTGAACAGCGCGATCGCCATCGAGAATGGGTCAGTGCCTTTCGGCTCGCGCCAGATCTGCACATGATCAGCAGGCTTGAACTTCACCTTGTGCCACAGGTGCGGCTCGATGATTTCGCCATTGAGCTCAATGCTGATCGGCGCGCTCTCGCGGCGTTCGTACCCTGGCGCCTGCGATATCAGCCACTCTTCCAACGACATGCGGCGATTGGTCTTGAAGGTCGCGATCGGCGCCGAGTCGGCGATCTTGTTGGGGAAAAATTCGATCATTTGTAATACACCACTCTCGGATAATCGGATTCGAAGTCGCGCACGGTGCGAACCCGCACGCCGCCCGGGTTGGTGTCGATTACCTTTAGCCGGTCTTCGACCTCAACCACCACGCCGACGTGGGCCATCAGCTGCCCGCGAAACACTGCGGCAATCGCCCCAGGCTCTGGCAGGCACTCTTCCATGCCTTGTTTCAGCTCGCGGTAGGCCACGGTGTTATCCCGCAGGCGGTTGCGCCCAACGCTGCCTAGGCTTGGAAGCAGCGGCAGCCCGAACACCCCATTCCTGATTGCCACGCACAGCCCCCAGCAATCGAAGGCCAGCGGCCCGCGTGCGCCGTCCACATAGGGCGCGCGCATGTACTTGGCAAGATCGGTCATATGAAGATGATCCCCGGCGCGATGGCGGCGGTCAGTTTGCGGCGCGGGTACTCGGTGCCCAGCAGGTCAAACAGCCCGCAGGTGAGCGTGGCGGTGTCGCCTTCGTACTGCCGATTGAGCAGCGACAGGTGCATCCGCTCTTGCGGATAGCTCAGGTCGCTTTCCAAATACCGGCGATAGGCGATCGTGACTCGCGCCTCGGCCTGCCTGGCCTCCTCCAGCTTCTGCTGGACAAGGCCATTGGTGTTGTCGAGGCCGATCAGCAGGTTTTGGAATGCGCTGTTGTCACGCGACGGCAGCGCCTCTTCAAACCCCATGGCAGTGAACAGTGGTGTCCGCCCATCCTCGGTGCCAAGGATGTAGTCGTCGTATCCAGCACAGAACCTGATGGAGTCCGGCCAGATGCTGCACATCGCCTCGATCGAGTTGATGATCATGTCGCTACCCGCAGAGGCATAGCAGATCGCGATTGGGTTGCTCATGCGTTGCTCCGGAGATCAGCGGGCCCGCGAGCACAGCCCGCAGCCTTGATAGCAATGTGATACCTCCTGGCCTATCCTCGATTCCCCTCTCTGGTGTAGGAGCCGACGGGAGTGGAATCCAAAACTGACATTAGGAGATCGAAATGATTGGAAGACATGAGCACGCCAAGGATGAATTGAAGAAATTCAAAACCCTACTGAATGAGTTCGGAAACACCCCAGTGTCAGACGATCGCAGCAAGATGCTGCTTCATGACGCGCTGCTTAAGCTCGGCTCAACCGTGCAGATAATTTTGATGGATATTCAAAACCTCAACGAGGAGAGCCCGGCCAACAAAAAGCCTGAATAAAGGCTAAGCGCCGGCCCGACGCATAGCTGCTTGCTGGCGTCGGGTCTTTTTGACGGTGATATCGCAGATCACGCTGCTCCCGCCGACGATAGATCTGCGAGCTCTGATTCGATGCAAGCCTGTCTGTGCGAAAGTAATGCGCTCCTCGTATGATCCGAGGCTGGCCATGACCCAGTGCTTTGTCAGCAGCTGCCTCCACTCCCCGATATCAAGACCTTCGCCGTCGACCGAGCGAACCTGAACCTCGACTTCCGCACTCGCTTGAAGGAGCCGGCCATCCCGACTAATCGCCGCCAGCCCCCTTGGAAAACCGAACACCAAGCCAATGTCGTCAACCTCAGCACCGCCCACCGCAGTGATGTCCGACCATTCATAGGAAAGTAAAGCGCCAGGCGACTGAAGCTCGTCTGTCCTCCCGCCTTCGGCAAAAATATTACTCACAACCACATCGATAACTTGTTTCTCGTTCATGCCATTCCCCTGATGTCGGTAGTTTGTTGATCTCGGGACTATGTTCCCTGCGAGCTGAGCCCGTACTTGGCCCGGTTGGCTTCATGCGCATCACCTTCCGAGAAGATGTTTGCGACGTAGATCCGAATGACGTCGCCTTCGGTGAGCTGCGTTCGGTTGACTTGCCCGGCCTTGCTGGCGTCCTCGACCAGTTGAACGGTCATGGGTGCTGCTGCCGGCTGGACCTGGGCGCCACTGGTGCCGGTAGCACCGGACGACGACTTGGAGCCGCTTGCGCTGATACCTGCCGGCATTGCATCGCCCCGGCGCATAGCCTCGACTGCTGCAACGCCGCCAGATCGATTGATGTCTGCCTGCGACCAGACCACCTCGCCCTTGTGGACGATGCCGGCCGGCTGATTGACGCCGCCGGGACCGGTGTAGCCGCCATCGGAGAAGCCCTTGATCAGCGCGAAGGCTGCGAGCAAGGCGCCACCGCCGACGACTGCTGCTGCACCGAACGTACCGATAGACGCGACCAGCGATGCAGGGAGCCACGCAGCAAGCGTCTCTCCAGCGGCTGCTATGTTTGCGATGGTTGTCTTTGCCAGGGAGGCAAGAGATATGCCCTCGGCGGTTGCGGTGCCGACGACCTTAGCCTCGGTAACAACGGCTTCCTTCGTAACCTCAGCTGTCATCTCTGCTGAGATCCCGGCCATCCTGGCGACCTGAAGCGCCTTCTCGGTATTTCCGAAAGCGAGCCTAATGCCCTGCAGTACAAGCCATTGCGCTCCCATCTGGCCGAGACCGTCGAGAACTGTGCGGGCAAGGTTATCGAAGACGCCGCGAGTAACCTCACCGAAGCTCTGTCCGTCCAGCGCCATCTTGCTGAAAGCGCTCCCATATCCTGCTGTGACCGTGTCGAGCGATCCGGCCATGATCGTTTCGGTTTGATAGGCCACGTCCGCGACCTTGGCCTGATAGTTGTCCCATCCGGCCGTGATGCCATTCATCCAGTTGGCTTGAGCGGCATCGACCTGAGCCCAGCCGTTCTCCATGATGGCGACTTGCTGCGGGTACATCTCGTTGGTGATATCGATCTGCGCTTGCAGGGCTTGGCGCTGCTTTTCGCCCTGGGCGTTGGCCAGCTCGGTTCGGAGTCCGAGCAGCTTGTCGTTGGTCTCCTTCTCCAGTTTCAGGCGCTCTTGCTCGCGCCCTGCTCGCTCGGAGCCCATGCCCACCTCTGCCGCCGCTGCATTGGCCGCGTCTTGTTGGTTTTGCAGCTGCTTGAGGATCTGCGCCCGATATTGCTCAGCCTGGGAGAGCTCGCCTGTCTTGGCTATGACCGCGGCGTAATCCCTCGATGCCTGGCCCAGCGCAACACCGTATTGCTCCTGGGTGATCTTCCCTTTTGAAAGCGCGATCTGCAGCTTTTCCTGCGCTTCGGTCAGGTCTCGAACAGCCTGCGCTGCCGGGTCTGCCTTTTTATAAAGAGCATCGAAGGCGCTCATGGCAGCGCTCAGCACGCCTTTTTCGCTTGGCCCCTTTGGGGTTTTGGTGGGCTTGTTTGGCGTGGTTCCGGCGACGACCTGTGCTGCCGCCTCATCCGCCATTTGCTGAGGCGTTTTGCGTGGGGCTGCAGGTGCGGCTGGTGCGGTGCCGCCATTGGTCAGCAACCCGTATCCGCTGAGCCCCTGCTTCTGCTGATCAACCAGCAGAAGATTTCGGCCTGCGGTCAGATTGATCGACTTGTCGATGATCCGCTGCATTGCGTTGACTTGCCGGGTCGCGCTCTCTTCGGCAGCTTTCGCAGTTTCGTTCAGCGCCTTCTTCTGCGCTGCTGCCGAATCCTCTGCGGCCTGCATTGCGGCGTAGCTCGCCACCAGAAGAACCTTCAGGCGCTCCTGCTCGGCTTTGTTGTTCTCCTTGACCGCGTCCTGGTACTTGTTGAGCAGATCGGTTTGGACTGCGATGGCCTTAGCCTGCGCTTGCTGCGCGGCGTTGGCGCCCATCTTGACGGCGGTGTACGCCGCTTCAGCTGCAGCGTTGGCACCTACGAGATCGCGAGCCTTGGTCAGTTGCTCAATGTATTTATCCCACGCCTGAGCGCCTGCGCCATTGGCCTTGCTGGTAGCGTCTTGCGATGCTGCCAGCTTGCCGTTATTGGCCGACAGGTCCTGCGTGTGCTTGTTAACAGTTTGCAGGCGCTCGGCATAGCCGTCAGCCGATTGAATGTTGGTGTCGTAGCCAGCCGCAATCCCTTCCAGAGAAGATGCGAATCCGCCCGACAGGCCTTGCGTCGATTGCAGCCAAACAGTGACCTCGTCCAGGGTTTTCTGTCCGGACTTCACTTGCGCAATCATGCTCGACAGAGTTGCCAGATCGGATACGCGGGCCGCTCCCACGGAGGTGATCGCATTCTCGGCGATGACCCCGTACTTGCTGGCTGCAGCCGATGCTTGGTCTAGTGCCGCCTGTTGCGCCTCCGCCCACTTGGAAGCCTGATTTCGCTGCTGGGCAGCTGTCAGGCTGTCGAACTTCTTGACCGTCTCGTCAATCGTCAGGTTTTGATCAATCAGCGACTGGGTGCCAGTGTCTGCTGAACCGCTGAAATAGATGTAGGCGGCTGCTGCGGCTGACAGGCCCAGCGTGATCAGGCCCAGCGGCCCACCAATAGCCGCCATGGTCGCGCCGCGAACTGCTGCGCCCCGCGATTCTGCGGCATTGAGTGCGTTCTGTGCCGCAGTTTGTGCGCCCAGGATCGCCGCACCTTCAGTTCGGGCGGCATTGAGCGCAACGGTTTGCTGGCCGACGACTGCGCCGGTCGCCAGTTCGGCCTGTCGAGCCGCAGCAAGACGAGCCTCGGCAGCCGTGAGTTGCGAGGTAATGGCCGCCTCGGCGGTGCGGATCTCTGCGAGTCGGGTGTGTGAAGCTGTCAGGCCAGCGTTGCTTATCTGTGCCTTCTGCCGTTGAATCTCAAGGTTGCGATCGGCGGCAAGCTGGGCTGATACAGCCTTCATCTGGCGGATGCTTGATAGTTCAGCTTGAGACGTGGCCATCGCTTCGCTACGGGCGTAGATGGCCCGCGCTAAGCTTGCCTCCGTCGAAGCCACCACCACGCTCTGAATGGCGACGGTCTCCGCGGCGGCGGCCACTTCCGCCTGGCGGGATGCAATGATCTGCTGATTGGCTGCAATGGTGTCGGCCAACCGTGCCTTTGCCGACAACGCTAACGAACTGACTAGGCCGACACCGACCTTTGTAGCGTAGGCGCCCGTAATAGCCATCAAAGCGTCAGTGTTCGCTACTACGGTTTTCAGGCCGTCGCCGCCAACTGCGACAACGTTGCCAAGGCCTGTAGCGATAGATTGGATACCGCTGATGACCTCAGGCTTTGCCAGCGAACTGGCCAACTCATCTACCGAACTTATCAGCGGATCAATGTTGATCTGACCGACTGCGGCCAGAAAATTGTTCTTCAGCGCCGTCGATGCCTGCTCGAACCGGCGAGGCATACGCTCAAGCTCGCCATTCAGCGACGACAGCGACTTGAGCAGTGCATTGGTGACCACTTCGGCAGTGATTTTTCCGTCAGCCGCCATCTGGCGAATCTGGCCGTTGGTGACACCGAGGTATTCAGCCAGTGCCCGAGTGATGCGGGGGCCCTGCTCCATCACGGAGTTCAGTTCTTCCCCGCGCAGCGTGCCGGACGCTAGCCCCTGGGACAACTGAATTGCGGCGTTCGACGCTTCCTGCATGGTGGCGCCGGAGATGACGAATGCCTTGTTGATGGCATCGGTCACGCCAAGCAACTGCTGGGTGGTGTACCCAGCGCCACGGGTGGCGTTCGCCAGCCGGGTGTACAGCGAAACGGTCGACTCAAGCGAGCTGCCAGTTTTGTTCGCCATAGTCAGCAGTTTGCCGAAGGTTTCGGCGGCGACTGAGGTCGAGCTACTGACCAGGCCAAGCGAACCTTGCATCGACTTGAAGGCGTCGGTCAGGCGGATAATCTCGCTCACCACTCGACCAGCGCCAAGGGCGGCGAATGCAGCGCCTGCCGCCTTGGCCGCGGCTCCAGCGCCATCCATCGAGCGCGCCGTCTGGTCGCCAACCACTACCAGGTTGTTGAGCGTAATCCGCAGTTGCTCACCATTACGCTGAGCCTGCCGCGAATCGATGATGATATCCAGGCGGCTGGACTGCTGGGTCATGGCTTTTCTCCGGGCGTAAAAAAACCCGCTCTTGGCGGGTTTTAAAATGAAGCCCTGCGTAGTGCGGGGCGTATCAACTTTTATTGCATGCCTTGCATAGTCCTAAGCTGGTCTCGTGCTAATAGGCTGCTTGCCGCACACAGGACAAAACATGCTTCCCTTGGCTATTTGGCTTGCGCAATGCGGACACGGCACCAGACGCTTGACTCTTGCCTGCTCTTTTCGATCAGCCTCCAAGGCGATTTCTGCTTCCCTGGCTTCGGCTCTCCTCTTTGATTCCAAGGCATTAATGGCCTGGTCGCGCAGAGTTTTTTCAAGATCTGTGCGCTGCTGCTCAGCGATCTTTCTTTTTTTGAGATCCGATCGAAGCATGGCGATTAGATGCCATAGACCAACAGCAAGCAGAAGGGCGGCGGCGAGTCCGGCCCCTATAGCGATCACCACTCCATATGCGCCAAGCCCGAGAGCGAGCAGTCCAACAATCCACGGTGCCACAGATATGGCAATAATGGCGAGCAAAATGACAATGAGAATTTGCATGACGCCTCCCTGCTATCAAGGGCCGAAGCGGACACCGCCCGGAGCGGCATCAAGAACATTGTACTTTTCGACCTTGTTGTCTTCATTGAAGAGGACGGCGAGCGACTGTTGCTTCATGCCCATCCCGAATGGTCCGACAAAGACATAGACCCAGTTCATTGCTAGCTTTCCTTCGGTTCCGTAGGACTGGCTTGTTGGAGAGCCAAACAGATCGCTCATCTGCTCTACCGTTGTCTTGCCTACCTCGATTTGCGAAATACGATCCGGCGTAATTTTCTGACCGCTACTGGCGCAGCCCCCCAGCATCAGCGCCGTCAGACAAATAGCAATGAACCTAAGCATTTTGAATCTCCCTATTAGATAGCGGCAATCTACCACCACCCAGAGCAGGAGCCCAAGCACCGTATTGGCGCCACTACTTCTCTTTAGGCTTGTTGCTCTCCGCCCACATGCTGCGAAAATCGTCGTCGAGAGCGAAGATCACAGCGTCGAACTCCTCGCGTGGGTATTGCTCGCCGTAGGCTGCCAAGTATTCATTCAGTGCTCCGAC
The DNA here is from genome assembly GCF_020295325.1 of Pseudomonas sp. Y24-6. NCBI lineage: Bacteria > Pseudomonadati > Pseudomonadota > Gammaproteobacteria > Pseudomonadales > Pseudomonadaceae > Pseudomonas > Pseudomonas sp. Y24-6. The sequence goes on from NZ_JACBXG010000001.1 coordinate 748,137, forward strand.
AGAGAGTGGAGCCGGAGCGCCGTTCATGCCGACATACTGGCGCCCTCGGCTGACGACGTAGTAGGCCTGAAGAATGTCAGCCGTTACCCCGTCCGCCTCTGGCGGCTCAGGGATATCGATCCTCAGCTTTTCGCGGACTTTTCTTTTGCGGTCGTTTTCGGGGCCCGCCCACTCGGCTGCCCAGCGGTAGGCGGCAAGGGCTTTTCCACTGTCTCGGCGACTTGCTCCTTTTGGCGCAGGGCGATGTCGTTGGCGGTCTTCAGAACGAGGAAGTAAACCTCGGGCATCTGCTCAATCAGAACGACGCCGCGCGCAGGTGTGTACGGCGCCGGGGTTTCTGGATCTTCCGCCTCAGCCACGCCTTCCCAGTCAACGACCAGGTGTTTGCACGCGAGCTCGACGAAAAGGATGTCCGGGTCCGGAATCTCCAGCGCGGATTTTTTGAGGATGTCGAAGTCTTCGGTACCAACGCCCATCTGGCGCGATGCGAATTCCAAGTGCCGCTGAATCTGGCGGAAGTCACTGGTGTAGCCCGATCGCGCCGAGGAACCTACCTGCAGGCGCAGCCCTGGAACCGGCTCAATCCAGCGGGTAGACAGCGTGTCCAGCGGGTCTTTCTTCTTCAGGATGAAGGTCATGCGGAATCCTTGTTGCCGCCCCTGCTACAGGGCGGCGGTCGTGAGGTTTAAACGGTGACGGTGATGTTGCGGGTTACCGTCTTGGTCGGATCAGACACGCTGGTGGCAGTCGCTACGGCCGAGCCGGCGGCGATGCCAGTGACCAGTCCGGACGGCGAAATGGTTGCCTTGGTCGGATCGCTGATCGACCAGGTGACCGCCTGGCTAGCTCCGGCCGGGCTGACGGTCGCGGTCAGCTGCTGGGTAGCTGCTACGGCAATCGACACGGAGGCCGGGGCAACCGACACGCTGGTAGGTGCCACATACGGCGCCCGGGTAATGGTTGGCGGCGTGCGGCGTGCAGCAACATTCAGCTGTACCTCGATCACATCGGTGGCGCCGCCATCAGGCCAATCGCCGTTCACTTCCATTTCCGGCAAGCTGAAGGTGTAGCGTCCATCATCGTTTTCAAGCGTGAAGCTCAGGGCTACCGATCCACCCGACTGCTGCTTGATCCACAGGGCGTAAGAGGCGGCGGACCACGCAATGGTGATCGAGCCGGTAGCGCCGAAGATCGTCGGGATGACGTTGCCAACGAATGCGCCGTTGTTGATGCATCGCTGGGTCTGAACGTTGTTGTCGAACGTCAGGTCCATGGCACTGATGCAGGTTCCGCTTTCCGGCGTGGCCTCGACACCGTCCAGGGTCAGGCTGGTGAAGTTCTTGAAGTTGAACCGGTCGGCGTTTGCCTCGGGCGCAGCACTGGCGAAATACGGTGTGGCGTCTACCTTGCCTTCCCAGCCGATTGCCGTCAGGTTGGTGGCGATGGTGATGTCGTCGTCGGTACCGAAGGTGAAGGCCATGCTGGCGACCTGGGCACCGCGGGCGATCGATGACACCAACACGTCACTGGCGAACGATGCCAAGGAGTAGCTGATGCGCTCATCGCCCATGGTCAGGACGTTGTTGTTCCAGCGACTGCCGAAGCAGGACTCGAGGAAGTCATCGATCGCGCCGCCGTAGCGCCACTTCTGGCCGATCTCGCCAGCGACATCAACGGTGGTCGCCGACGTGCCTTGCGACATGCGGTTCTGCGAGATCTCGTTGTTCTCAGCGGTGTTCTGGGTTGGGCCGATACCGAACGAGGTACGGATCAGCTCTTTCCAGCCAGTTGCGGGCGTGACGCCCTGGGTTACTTCTTCAACATAGGCCGTAGCGACCTTTGCTCCTGACGACATGGGTATGTCTCCTTTCTGCGGGCATAAAAAAACCCGCTCATGGCGGGATTAGCTGGATCGATTAGGCTTGCTGGTTTGACCGATAGCGATCAGCTCGCTCGATAGGGAACCTGAATGTTTACCTGATACCAGCCAAGACCATCGTCGCCGACGGTATTGGTCGACACGGCGAAACAGTCGAAACCGTCCTGGCTGAAGAACTGGAAGTGCTGGACCAGAGTGTCAGCCGCCTTGGTGATGGCGAGCGTGCCCGAGTAGGTCTTGACGAACAGCTGAATGATGATGACGCCAGTTCTGCGCACGCATGGCGTCAGGCCAATCTCGGGCGCACTAGACAGGCCGGGTACATCGGCCAGCCTGGCCCATATCGCTTTCCCTGCCGGATCGAACGGCTTTGGCGGGTTTGGATAATCAACGCTCGCCGCCGGGATGCCGGTCCACTGCGTCATGCGCGTGGTGATGATGCTGCGGATCTGTTCGAAGGTCATTGGTTGGCCCTCGCCACGCTATTGAATGCTGCGCCGAACATACCGGTCGGGGCCTTTTTCGAGCTGCCCGATTCGAGCTTTTCTATGTACGGCAGATTATTTTGCAAAAATACAATCGAATACGGCTCAAGACCGGTTAGACGGGTTGCGCCCTCCATGATCGTAGGTCCGCCATCCTTGTCATAGCGATCAAGAACCTGATAAACCGGCGATCCAATGCTAACGATGGTGTTACCTCGAGCGCGACCGGACAGCACCGGCATGCGCATAGTCACCTCGTTGAGAAGCTGAATCGCGATGGTCCTGATCTTCTTCGATAAGTCCTTCTCTACCGCGCCCATGAACAGGCTCGGCGGCACACTCCACCCTCTGGCCATAGGTCACTTCCTCAGCTGAATCTGGTAGGTGGCCGATGCAGGATCAACCTGCACGCCCTTGACCAGGTAGCTGATGCTCTTGGTCCGGTCGGCCAGGTCGGGCGCCGTTATCGCGTGACCCTCGGCAGGCCGGTCGGTGACCTCATTGGTCAGCGCGATCAGCTGCAGGTCGCCCGAAAGGATGTTGATATTGTCGATGCGCTTGGTTTCGTACTTGGCCAGCACGCCGCGCCCGGTGTAGGTCATCGGCCCACCGGTAGACACTTCCTCGACCGGGTCCCACTCGCCTGGCGCGATGTAATTCCCTGTGAAAGCCGATACCGCATCCGCCAGATCATCGTCGAACGCCTCTGCCAGTTCGGCCTGAATCTCGTCGCGCAAGCCCATGGTCAGCCCCTTACCATCGGAATCGAGTTGGTTCCGGTGGTCCATGGATAGATCAGGGCAATGGCGAGATTCTCACCCTGCGACAAGTCAGTAGAGCCTTCGGCATAGGTCTTGCTGACGGATGTCCCGGAAGTTGCCGAAACGGTCTTGCTCAGAACTTCCTTTTGCGTTGCCTTGTACAGATCGCCCGTCGAGGCGACTTTTGCAACTTGGGCGCCGGCCTGCTTGATCTCGGCCGGTACTTCGGCGGGAACAGGACGCTTAATCTTGCTGGTCAGCCAGGCGTTGGCCTGCATCACAGACAGAACCGGATCACCGGCACCCGCCCAGTCCGACCCCAGCAATGCGTCAACGTCTGCAACAGTGATGAAGTCGGTCATGGGTTATTCCTGTTCGGCCTTCTGGCTTGCGCCGCCGGACTTCGCGGCCTTGATCGGCTCGGGGTGCTTGTAGTCATCCGGCGCGAACTTGGCGTCGATGATCTTGTAGCCCTTCTGGCGCAGTTCAGCCTTGCGCTCAGCGGTGACCGGGTGTTTCTCGTAAACGACTTTCTCGTCCATGTTGGACTCCTGGCAGGTGGATTAGGCGACCCGAAGGCCGCCGTCTCGATTACTTGGTAGCGTCACCGACGGTGATAACGCCAGCCGAGGCCTTGATGCTGTTCGCAACCAGATCCCAGTTGGTGCCGGTGGCCAGCTCGGCGCTGGTCGGAGACTTGCCACCGTTTGCCGTATCCCAGGTGTAGCCCTTGAGACCCATGCCGAAGGTGTAGTCGGCCTGCATGGTGGTCTCGATGCGCTCCTTGCCGTTGGAGGTCTGGATGTTGGTGATCAGGTCGGAACCATCCATCACCATCGCAGCGCCGTCAGCCAAGCTCAGCACCTTCTGCTTGTTCGGGGTGCCAGCCTCGTACAGCGCGGCGGCGTCGGTGATGATCACGGCCTTGCCCAGGATGTCGACAACCTGCACACCGCTGAAGGTGAACAGCTTTTCGGCGTTGACCAGGTTTTTGCCGATCAGCTTGTGGTACATGGCGCCAGTCATTACCTGGGCAATGAGACGCTGCGAGGCATCACCGAACAGCGCGTGCGCGTTGTTGATGGCAACGTAGTCCACGCCGGCAGTGGCGGAAACGTCGTTGGTGGCGGATGGCTGGTTGCCGATAGCGGCGACCAGGGCGGCGATGGCGGTGTTCAGCTGATCCGACATGATGGCTTCGGACAGGTTGCGGCTGATCACTTCCAGGGCTTCTTCAGGGTTCTTCTGAACCCACGACAGCTGCGAAGGCTCCCACAGGATCGGGCCGAAGCCGCCTGCGATCTTCACCGAGTCGTACTGCTTCTGGGTCAGCGGGGTGGCAGCCTGCGCGCCGTTGGCTGCGTAACGGTCAACACGGCGCTGGGCGCTGTGCAGGCCAGCCCAGAACGACTCTTGCAGGAAGTCGCCGTCGATGCCTTGAGTGGTCAGGCGGATGGAGCCAGCGGAGGCGGCGTTGAATTTCTCAACGTCCTGCGCCAGGGTTTCGATGGTGGTTTTCTTCAGGTACTCGTTGAATACCTTCATGTTCGACAGGGACATAGTTGCTCCTTAACTTGCGGTCATGGCCTTAATGGCTGCTACACGATCTGCTTTGCTGCCGCCAAAGTTGCCCTTGACGCCGGAATTACCGCCGCCACTGCCCTGTGCGCCGCCGCCATTGGCATCGGAGCTCTTCAGGATGTGGTCGCGGTGGGGGTACTGCGAAACAAGCGTCTCGATGGCTTCGTCGAAGTCGGCCAGTTCACCTGGGCGAGCGCGGCTGAAAATCTTCTGGCCTTGGGCGTCGTAAGCGACGACCTTGCCTTCCTCGATCTTCAGGTTCTGGCCGAAAGTGGCTTGCACCATGTCGACCGGAACGGCCAGCTTGTCGGCGATATACTTCGAGCGGGCAAAACTGCCGCCGATCTTCTCGGCATACAGCTGCTGCTCGTAGGTCTGCGCCTTTCCGTTGGCTTCATCCAGCTGGGTTTGGAAGGCCTTGCTGATTTCGTTGCGTACCGTGTCGATTTCGCCGGCATCCACCAGTTTTTTCTGATCCAACTTGGACACAACGTCCAGCGCATTGCGGGCTGCGGCAGGGTCAGCGATACCGTCAAACCCTTTCAGGGTCTTCTCGGCAGTCTCTGCGCGCTCGCGGTGACTCTTGGCCTCGGCATTCAGGCGGGTAATGGTGGACACGGTGCCAGGGGCATCGAAAACCACTTCCTTCCCATCGTCGTGCACATAAACCGGTTTGCCTTCCTGGACAACTACATGGCCGTTTTCGTCGAGCTTGAGTTTCATCTTGTCTCCTTGCGAGCCATCCGGCCCAGTGCGCCCCGCTCATCCGAACAGACAGGCAATAAAAAGCCCCGCAAGTGCGAGGCGTATTTGATTCGATTGCTGACTACTTGGCGTCGTGTAGGCGCTGCTTCAGCTCGTAGCCCATCAGCGGCCAGATTTTCTGCTCGGCGTTCTGCCGTGCGATCTTGCGGCCGATCTCAGGGTCGAAGTTCTCAGGCGATGCGCAGGCGCTCTCGCCGGTCACCGTGAAGCCGTTCTTCAGCACCAGGACGCAGAAGGTCAGCAGGCGCAGGCAGTCGTGATAGCCGCACAGCTGGGTGTATTGCTCCAGCGCACCCTTCGCGCCATCCTCGGCGGTGAAGTAGTAGCAATCCACGATGTTGCCCTGCAGGTCTGCCGGCGTGATGCGCGGCGCGGTCAGGCCTTTGTCCTGGATCTCTTTCTCGATTGCTTGGTCGCTCACATCGATCTCCATAAGCTAAAGCCCGACACTGGCCGGACCTGAATGATTTGGTTTGTGGTTACAGGCCGGCTCGGTCGAATGCCTCTGGCACCATCTGCCTGAGCTGATCAAGCGTGCGCGGCTTGAAGTTGTTGCCGATCTGCAGGTCAGAGAACTGCTCAGGCGTCATACCGCCATCGCGGAACAGCTTCGCCCTGGACTTGCCGATGACTGCATCCTGAAAGGCGGCAGGCTGCGTCTTGATCCACTCGTAATAGGTGGTATCCGCCTTGACCTGGCCGTTCATGCTCGACCGGTCAGCCAAGGCGCCCAGTGACGGCGCATCCTTGAGCAGCAGGATGAAGCTAGTCCGGCAGCGGACATGGAACGGAGGTCGTGGACCTTCGTCAATCGCGTACTCGGTGCCGTCTGCTGATCGGCAGTAAGCGGTAGTGCGACCATCCAGCGTGGCAATGATCTGCACGCCCCGCACGATGTCGCTGTTCTGCTTGGCGAACTGATTGCGCGCCTGGCCTGCAACGTGCTGAATTGCAGTGCGTGTTACGGCATCGGCGTTGCGGCTGGTGATGGCCAGCAGGCCGTCCGCATACTTCATATCCTTGGTGCCGCGCAGCGTGCGGATGATCTCGGAGTTAGTCTTGCCCTCGAACCACCCTTGCCGTATTGCGCCAGTGACCCGGGATCGCTCGGACTTGCTCCAGTCTTCAATGAATGGAGTCAGTAGCTTTCCGCCATCTGCACCCTTAACCCCTAGCGGCGACCTGAAGGCGGCCGTCTTGAGGGTTGAGAGCGCTGGGATGCTCGCGGTATAGCTCGGCACAGCGACAGCGATCACGGCGGCCTCTGCGCCAGCCTGCCATGCCGCAACGTCCATTAGATCCAGCTGCATCTGATCGGTGTACTCGACCAGGATGCCGGCCAGAGCCTCGTCAACCTGCTTGAGCATTTCGTCCAGTCGGGCGCGCTTGAAGTCGGTTAGCTCGCCCTTCCCAAGCTGCTCCCGTAGCGACTGATCGATCCGTTTGAGGAATGGCGCGAACTTCTCGACCTCGCTGGACTTGAGGCTTTCCAGCAAGACTGCGTTGCGGATTGTCTCGCTGATCTGGTCGCTGCCCATGGGTTAATCGTCCAGGCTCACGCCTTTGCTGGGTTGGGTAAGTATCCGAGCAAGCTCCTTCGTCCAATCCAGTTCGTCGCTGATGACGCCGCGGCGCTGCATTTCGGAGTAGAGAGTTTCGTCGCTGATCTTTCCGGCCGTTGCCATGCTGATCAGTGACGGCAAGCTGACCTCTGGAGCGAAGTCGCTGTCGAAGTTTCCGCGCATCTCGACATGACCGCCCTCAGTCACGCCGCGGTAGTCGGCGAATATCTGAAGTACCTGGGCGATGCAGTCGGAGAACTGGCCAGCCAGGCGCGCCAGAGGGGACAGCTCCTGCGCTGCCTCTTCGTTGGCCTGGGCCGCCGTTTTCACCTGCTGCTTGTCACGCTGGAGCAGTTTCGCCCCGGCCATGCGCATCTCATCGATCAGATCCTGCAGCGATTGCCGCCCGGCCTCGATGGCGGCACCGGTGTGTTCGACATACTTGGCGTCGCCATCTTTTGGCATGCGGGTAGCGCTGCCGGAGCTGATGACCAGCTTGAATTGCTCGTCGCTGGTGAACACGAACAGCAGCGGCACCCGGGCGACGTGCAGAAGGTTGTCCTGATCGCTCTGGGACTGCCAATGCTTGACGTTGAGATAGGCCAGCTCCAGTAGTGGCGGCTTGGCCGTCAGTGCCCCGGTGCGGCCCGCGTAGAAGGTGACCCAGGGAATGTACGAAAGGCTGGTCGTTCCCTCCTCATGGATCGCCCAGGCCCCGCCATCAGCGGCAACGCGATAGGTCTTCCAGATCCCAGGCTCAAGCACCCGAATTTGATCGATGCATTTCGTTCCGAAATCGCCGTCGGGAATCTCGACCACTTCTTTGTAGCGAATTTGCATCAGTACGCCTGCACTGAACCGCCAGCCCAGCACCTGATCCGGTCTCACGATGACGGCATAAGGGCGAACCCCGGCCGCGATCTCTTCTGCCCGAGTCTTATAGAGCGGATTGCCTCCGGCGTCTCGGGTTGACTGATAGTCGACGAGTGCGTGGCACAAGCCATGGCTCAGCCCGTTGCGAAACAACTCAACCGACCAAGAGTTGAGGTCGTTGCCGGCCAGGTCGATGTCGCTGCACAGCGCCTTGATGTCGTCAGGGATATCCTCGCCCAGCTGTAGCGGCTCGGCGAATACCCGCGACGTCATGTTGTTGACCGTCTCGGCGTAGACCGGCAGCAGCGTGGACAGCGCCAGGCGCTCTTTGTAAGTGTCGTCCAGTTCTGCGGGGAATTGCGGCAGCAATGCCTTCCCTGCCCTGCGCATCCCCTGCGTTCCATCCATCAGCGGCGCAACTACGGCCCAATAGGCACGCATGCGCTCCACCGCATCCAGCGTGGCGTTTGGGTCGTTGCTCATATTTAGATTCTCAGGGATTGGGTGGTGACCACTACCGGCTTGATGATCGGGTAGTCGTGATGGATGAAGTAGCCGCCGGCGTCGTTCGCGTGGTCGACGCCTGATTTCTTGTCTGGCTCGCCATTGGGCGACCACACCTGCTGCTCCAGGCCGTCCGCGTAGGTCGGACAGGTGAACGGATTCACCAGGTAACGCCGCTCGCCCTGCGCATTGCAGAACATCGCGTTCATGGCGTTGATCCGGTCCTTCACAGGCGGGTTGGCCGCCGGCGCGATGACCGAGAAGCCCGCCTGCCGAAGGATGGCAATGTCCGTCTCGCTCGCGTTGACCGACTTTCGAGAACCGCCCGAGGCATCCGGGTAGATCCTGATTTCGCAGGTCTTCTCGTAATCCTTGCCGTTGTGACGCCAGTAGCGCTCCTTGATGCGCCTGATCATGTCGGGCGTGTCGTAGCCATCCACCAGCTCATCAGCAGCACGCGGAAGGCCGGTATGGCGCTTGACGTGCGTGATTGCCGCCATCTTGCCGACGTTGAAGTCCATGCCGATAAACAGGGGCTCGCCTGGCTGCACGGTGTCGAAACAACTGTTCAGCTTGCGGTCGTACGCCGTGTAGATCGTTCCAGACGCCAAGTTGACGAACTGGCCATTGAGATAGGCCAGGATCAGCTGCGGCGGGTACGACTCCATCAGCGATTCGATATAGTCAGGCGGCAGGTTCAGTTCGTTGTCGAACGTGCTCGCCTGCACCAGACCGTACATGGCGCCCAGGGACGGCTTGTCCCGCACCTGCTTGAGGAACTGCTGGTAGACGAACTTGAACCCTTCCGGGGTCGTCGTTACGTCCACGCCGTTGCGCAGCCCGGGCAGGTTGTAGCGCATCCGGGCAATGATCTTGCGCCAGGCCTGCTGAGCCTTGATCGCGGTCAGGACGTCCAGCTCGTCGACCAGTGCGTGACCGATCTTGAAACCGACAATCGTCTGCGGCTTCTCCATCGACCGACAGATCACAGTGCCGCGGTACTGCCGGCCGCTGTAGATGTGAACCTCATGGTTCGCCTGATTGATCTTGGTCTTCAGCCCCCAGTCAAAGGCCACCTCATCCATGGTCGGATAGAAGATGTCCCGGATCTGCGGGTAAGTCGGTGCGAAGTAACCAGCGTTGACGCCTGGCCACTCCATGAAGTGCTTGCTCAGCGCGGAGCAGCCAACCCACGTCTTGCCAGAACCGAAGCCGGCAACGAAGGCTTTGAACTTGTGGGGAAGCTGTAAGAATTTTGACTGCGGGACATTAAGGCTCGGCATTCGGCTTCCTCGCGTCCACTACATCCACCTGAATGCGGGTCGGGATTGCCGGCTCATCATCCGGATCGTCCTTGCGGTTCCGGTTGACATAGATGTCACCCACTTCTTTGGCGGCTTGCTCCAGCAACTGGGCAGTCAGCGCCATGTTCTTCATGTTCTCGGCCTTCTCAGCCATGCGGCCAAGAGCGCGCAGTCGATACGCACGGTTGGCGATCGGGATGTCTTCCGTCTCTTCGCGAAACTTCTTGCGGGCGCCATGGAAAAGCTCAGTCCACTTCGCACCCAGGCCTCGACCAGCGAACTTTGTCGGGTCGTGGGATTCGCACTGCTGCCGGCTCAGCTCAAGGCCAAATTCTTTCTTGACCGACTCAACAACTTGAGATGGCGTATCAAAGCAGGCAAGCGCCTGAACAATGAAGGCTTTGACCTCGCTTCGTAGCACTGCCATATGGTTGTCATCCGTCAAAACCCGTCAGGAACTCAGGCCGACTTGAGCAGACAGGTTCCGCAGGCCCTCGATATGTTCAATTTCCCTACCTCAGCAGGTTTGTTTGCAGCGTCCACCAGCTCCTGCACATCAGGGCTTGCCCCATAGCGACGGACCACACCGACGAACTCTTCGACGTCATGGCCGCGCATCTCCAGCTTGGGCAATCCTTCCTGTGTGAACCTTGGGGCGCCGTACCTATCCGTCGCCTGGGCGATGTGATAAAGCTCATGCTCGACCAGTGCGCAGAAGTCAGCGTCAGAGCACTGAGCGCAGTAGTCAGCGGCGAGCGTGATGATGTAGGCCGGCACATCGCCGAACCAATCCATCATCTGTTGCTCCATCCGCGCCTTCTGCCAGCCACCCGCACGGAACGCCACCTCTTCGGCCTGGCCTACTACAGTGCGACCCTTCTTGCTGAATGCAGACGATGCCCACATCACACGGATGTCAGCGTCGATAAGATGGGCGTGGTCTTCGTTGTGGATGCTGCCGGTGTCGGAAAGGATCTCGGTCTGGAGCCATTCCCACACTTCAGGGGCGGGAGTCAGGCGAATCCCGAAGCTGGACAGGTCTGACAGCTCAAGTAGCGCTGCCGGCGGGAGTGGTCTTTGCATCAGCCCTCCTCTCGTCAATGATCAGCGTGCGGATCGTGCCGCCTGTGTAGACATCACGCTTCGCGGCAGCCTCGACAGCTTCCTTGGCTGTTGCGCCCATATCCATCGCAGCGAGCGCGAAGTCGCGTCCGCTTCCGATGGCAAACGAACGCTCCATCCACACCTCGTCCAACCAGAATCCACTCTCGGCGTCGCGACCAATCTGGCAAAGCCTGCCATTAGTGACGACCAGCCCGTTCGCGTCGAGCGGCTTATCACCGGCCTTCACGCCGAAGAACTCATCCATCAAGGCGGCAAAGTCCGCACCGCAACCCGTAAACAGGAACTGATGCCCATTCCTATGGATAAGCTTCTCGTAGTCGTCGTGGTCGATGAGTGATCCACGAGTGACGCGAGAGTCATAGGCGATAACGCCGTCTTTGTAGGCAATAGTCGTCATGCGCTCACCTGCTGCAGCCATTCTTCAATGACCCGGCGCACTACTGGCTCGCTCAGAATGGCTGATGGTTTATCGCCGGCGATTACTGAGCGCACAAGGGCACAGGGCAGCACGTGGACACCGTCATCAGCTACCACTGTCAGGTGCGGCCTCTGGTCGGCTATGTCGTGGATGTCAGCGGTCATGCCTTCACCATTTCGTGTGTCTGGGCGTGAGCCTGTCCGTGGAGGATTGCCACCACAAGGCCTTGAGGCAAACCTGCAGTCTTGGCCGCATCGATTGCCTTGGCGACTGCAGCATCCAGCTCGACCACAGCCTTGTTGATGTCTGCGCCAAGGGGCAGCGCATGGCGCAGGCGGGTTACGTTCGTCATGCGATACTCCAATGCCGCGACACAATTTGCTTGCTCGCGAAACGTGTCGCGGATTCGGTTACTTCGTCAGCTTGGGCTGCAGGATCACCCGGGCAATCATCACCAGGACACCCAGCACGCCATAGGCAATCGGCGGCAGCACGGCCTGGAGCGATGGCATCACTTGTTCGGCCATGCCGAGGATTGCGATTGCGCCGCCGGCCTGAACACTGGTCAGGCTCAGTGCTTGTTTCCAGTTATCGATCAGGGTCATTAATCTTTGCTCCAGGTAGTTTTTCGAGGCTTTCGGCATACCGCTTCCAGCGATCGCGGCTGTTCAGGGCCTGTCGCAGTGCAGTGGCATGGTCGTCGTCAGGCGCACACTGGGTGCTGACGTATCGGTGGATGGTGGTGCGGTGAACCTGGGCAGGCTCCTTGATCGTTTCTTTCTGCGCGCAGCCGGTGAGCAGCATGAGGACGATCAGGAGAATCTTCATTTTGGCCTACCCATCTGGGCGAGCCCTTTTAGGCCCTCCCCGAGTTGATTGATCTGGAACTCTTGGCGCTGGACTGATGTGCGAAGGGAATCGACGAACTTGTCTGTCGACTCCCTTGAGCGCTCCAAAGAGTCAACCCTCTGGCCGATCAGGGCCTGATTGGTTTGGTAGGCGGCGAGCTGGACTTGGAGCGAGCCGAGTGATCCGACCACATACACAAACGCACCAATGGCACCGGCCGACAGGATCGTTTGCAGTATCGGGACAGCGACCTTGAATGTGGTGCTGTCTGCAATGCGCGAGACTTCAGTCATGGGCGGTACCGGAATAAAAATGGCCTGCGTGGCCTGGGCAGAGCCCAAAACGAAAAAGCCCCAGCAGATGCTGAGGCCCTCAATAGGTGCGCATGTCTTTCCACGCTGTCAGCCAAAGACCCTCTCTACGTCGACGCCCTAATGCATCGATCTCGCAGATTCGGTCTCGCGCTACCCCGTAAGCATGGTGAGGACGAGGTACGCGGGCTGCCGGTGTTTTGTCGTAGCACTGCACTTGCCGGCTTATCAGTGTCCAGGCCTTCCGTGAGGCCGCCCTGGCTGCGGTGAATCAGAAAGCTGGCGAGATGTCGAAGTAGTAGTCCTTCCCTTCCTCGAAATGCTCAGCTCGATCGGCAGCCACGTTCACGACGTATTCGCCGTATGGGGTGTACTTGCCGTAGATCGCATCCTCTTCAGCAGGATTGGCCGACCACACCGCACCGAAGTGCAAACGGGTCAGTGATTCCGATGAGCCCTGAACAGGCCCTTTGGAGCGAAGAGTCATTTTGCAGCGGGTGATGTGAGACATGGGTAGATCCTCTGGCGTCGATATGGCAGGAGGGTCTTTCCAGTCTTTCGCCTGCGGTGATGGAGTCGGCGACAGCAGCACTCCCAGCTCGGAGCAATGGGTGTGGCTGTGCCGAAAACGAAAAAACCCGGCGCAATGGCCGGGTTCAGGGTTTGGTGTGCGTTTCGCGTTACTTGTGCACTATGGGAAAAGTACCTTGAAAACGCCGTCATGTCAATATGATTATGCCGCCTCTTGGTCTTTCTCCGCGTGGATCACCTGCCATACAGGTTGCTGAGCCTGTATATCCACTTCCTTCACGACTTCTTTCAGGGATTCCCAGAGGTCGAGCCAGTCGCGGGTCCAGTTCTTCGGATCGATCGTGACCCCGAAGAAGGCGTGCATCTCTGACGCCACCCGGGCCGGCCCCCACTCCGCTGCTCCATGCACTTCGCCTTTGTACGACTGCAGGGCCAGCGTCACCAAATACTGAGCCTTCACCCGCTTGGCTGATGTCAGGTCTGGCAGTTGAGCCTTCGCAGTTACAAGCAGCACCGCATTCAGCAGGTGCCGCATGTTCATCGCCGGGTGGTACAGGTAGTGACCGAACTGCTGCACCTGGAACGGAAGTGTGTCGATTGCCCGCAGCACCTTCCCGATCGTGGCCAGGTGCGCGGCGCGAGCGGTGGACCGACCAATTGGCGTGCGGCGAGTCTCGCTGATGCTGATCTTCTGCCGCACTATCTGGATACGTTCCTCCTTGTCCTCGCCCAGAGCGGCGAACACAGCCTCATGCCGACGAATGCGCGCACTCTTCACCGGAGCCGCGGCGCCCTGCTCGATTGCCACAGCGCTGATCGACGCGTTCGATTCGTGCTGAGCTTCGGTCCATACCTGCCTTGCGTTGATCAGTTTCATGCTGCTGCTCCCTTTTTCAAATCTCTGGTCTTCGCCCGGTAGTCGGCGGTCATCGCCTTCAACTCTTCGACGGTGTACTTCTTGGCCTCATGAGGGCCTTCCAGCCAGTCCACGGCTTCGGCGCCGATCCGCTTCACCAGTGCTATGCGGTAATTCACGATGTCGCCCGACTTGTGCTGGTTGCATGGCACGCACTGCTTGTGGCAATTGAGCGGCTCGAACCTGAGTGCGGGATTGCTTCCTACGGTGCGGTAATGCCCGGCGTCGTACTTGCCTTGGTGGTGTCGGCCGCAGCTGATGCATGGAAGCTCGGCGTCACGCTCGCGCACCCAGGCGTTGAAGGCGATCTGCGTATCTTTTAGGTGCTCGGCCCGGCTCTTCAGCTTCTCCTTGCGAACCTTGATCTCGCGGCGTTCGACCTGGGCCAGCGACTTGCGCGCCTTCTCCTGATTCACTTCCTTGATCGCCAGTCCGCAGGTGTAGTTGCACACAGCTTGCCCGAGGCGCTGCGGGACGAATGAGGCCCTGCACGCGGGGTTCTTGCAGCTCTTGGCTTTGGGTTGTTTGATGGCGAGCATCAGTACCTCCCCTGCCAATGATCTTTTTGCGTCCAGCGCACCTGGTGCTCGGCGCCGAAGCATTCGATCCAGGTGATGAGGTCCGCGCACTGCTTCACGCTCAGTTTGCTTGTGCGCTCGTACACGACATCGAAGCCGTGCCCATCGAGCGCTGGTATCAATTGCGGCTGATCGCCAGCCTCACGCAGCCACGCAGCAGTCAGCAGGCGTTTCCAGATCAGTACGGACCACTCTTTCTCAGCGTGGCGCACCTGTTTGGATATGTCGGTCAACATGGCGTGCAGCTTGGCGTTCTGTTCGGCGGACCGATCCACGTCTTTGATCACCACCATTTTCGGCTTGGTGAAGTCGGAGCCGTGGAAGAAGCCCATCAGTCGATTGACGTCTCGTTGGTCGCGGATAGCAAACTCGGTGCTCATGCCCTACCTCCCTTTGCGCGAACCTTCCAGCGAAGCGGACGGCGGAACTTCCGGGTGGCCTTCTTCCGCGCCTCGGCTGCCCGCACTTTCAGTTGGTCGCAATAAAACGATTCCATAAGCCCTAGCGGGAACGCATCGACCTCTTCTTGGGTTGGCTCCCGTAGCGCGACGAATATGCAGGCGCCCAGCGCCACCATGAACAACAGGCCGGCGGCGATGCTGAGAATTGCGAACTCGGTGCTCATGACTGCTCTCCCTTGCCCATGGCGGCGTCGCAATTCGCGCAAACGCCATTGTTTGCGTCCATGAACCCAGCTCCGTAGCTGTTCGCTGCATGACCGTCACCGCAGGCGCACCAGATGATTTCTTTGCTCGGGGCCAGCTTGCGCAGCGCCTCGTTCTCGGCGATCAGGGCCAGGACTGCTGCTGGGGTTGCGGCCGCAATGAACGCCTCTGCGGAAAAGCAGGGAATTGACTCAAGTGCTTTCGAGCCCTCGGCATACCAGGCGGCACCATTTAGGCCGGTGCAATAAACCGCCAGTTTCTTCAGTTCGCTGTGGTCGCTCATGCCGTCACCGCCATTGTGATCAGGACGCAGAACACGCCGATGGAGAAACCAGCCAGGGTGCAGGCTGTTGTGATCGCGATGTTCATGGCGTCACCTTCAAGCCTTTGGCCTTGCTGAAGGCGGTCATACAATCAAGAATCGCCGCGCCTGCCACATCGGGAGTGGTGTATGTGTGCTGGTCGGGCCACTCAATCACCAGAGCCTCGCGGGATGCCTGCCAAACCACCCAGCGGCCCTGTATCTTGTCCAGCTGGTACGTGTTGGTGTTCGCGTCATACATCAGCCAAACCGGATGGGTCTTCGGGCCTTGTTCGGCACAGCTCATCCACACTTCAAACTCTTCACGCATCTTGTCGGTCATTGCGCAGCCCTCTTGCCAAATTTCGCCATCAGCAACTGACGCGCCGAGGCGCCGTCCACCGGGATTCCTTGCTGGATGATTCGCGCCTGAGCCTGTTGGTCGGCCAACTCTTCAGCCAGTTGCAGCGCAGATTTCTGGCTGTCGTGCCCGATGCCGGTGAGGATCTTGCCGTCGAGCGGTTCCCCGGCCTGGGCGCGTCGCAGCACGATCTGGTAGTTGCGGTCGAAACGAGCGCGCATCGCCTTGTCGTCTTGCTTGGCCTTCGCCAGATCGAACTTCCCCGTCGCATTGGCAGCGATTCGCACCGCTTCATGGCTGGCTGTGCCCATCAGGGCCTCCATCCATGCGTCAGCTGCCGAGGGCATGCCGTAAGCCTCAGGCCCGGGCGTGCACCAGCCTATGAACTGGCCGATGCTTGGCGCGAACGGTGATCCGCTCTTGCGGCACTGCTCGATTCCGAAGCGGATGTGCTCCAGGGTGCAGATACCCGCCACCATGAAACCCTTGGTCCAGCTGCGGCGAGCAGCGGCCAACGCCTTGTCATCGGGCCAAGCCTGCTTGTGGGCCGGGAATATGGCNCATGAAACCCTTGGTCCAGCTGCGGCGAGCAGCGGCCAACGCCTTGTCATCGGGCCAAGCCTGCTTGTGGGCCGGGAATATGGCTTGAAGCTGGCGGAACAGCCGCTCAACAACTTCGGCTGTCGCGTCGTCAACGGTGCCCAGCGGTTCCGCAATGGCCGGAATGTTGCCCGTGCGGATCGCCCCGGCTGCCTTGGTGGTCAGCGAGTTGACGGCTCTCATAGGTCGTCGCTCGTATCAGAGCGCCAGGTCTGGTCGTAGAAGTCTGGGCC